>NZ_JBFAKB010000032.1:0-145830 GCF_040655495.1 Nonomuraea sp. NPDC050404 | reverse complement strand
ATCGCTCCTCTTCGTTTTTTCCTCCCTTTTGGGGTGCTGTTTTTGGGGGGGTCTTAAATCCTCCGGGGGGGCTGCGCCCGGCGCTCCCCCCCCCCCCCCCCCGACGCCGGGAAAAGGAAAAAGCCAGCTACATCGGGTCGGATTTCGATGTGCCGCGCCATCAAGCCGAATTCTTGGCGGGAACCAGCATAAATCCCCTGACAATCTCCGGGCGGGCCCGCACCGCCGGGAGATTGGTCCTCACGCTTCAGAACTTCCTGGTTCTCGCGGCAAATTACCGCGGGCGAACCGCGTGTCAGACAAGGTCGCCCGCCCCGACGGGGCACCAGCATCTCCACCCGTGGCGGACGCCGGTACCCCGTCGGGGCGGGCCGGGGCGGGATCTTCAGTGGCGTGCGCCGGACTTCGCGGTACGGGACGGTGGAGAGCAGGTGGGAGATCATGTTGATCCTGGCCCGCCGTTTGTCCTCGCTCTCCACCTCGTACCATGGCGCTTCGGGGATGTGCGTGTGCACCATCATCTCGTCCTTGGCACGGGAGTACTCCTCCCACCTGGTGATCGACTCCAGGTCCATCGACGACAACTTCCAGCGCCGCATCGGGTCCTCCAGCCGGGCGCGGAAGCGGCGCTCCTGCTCGTTGTCGCTGACCGAGAACCAGTACTTGCGCAGCAGGATCCCGTCTTCCACCAGCAGCCGCTCGAAGATCGGGCACTGGTGCAGGAACCGGGTGTACTCCTCCTGGGTGCAGAACCCCATCACCCGCTCGACGCCGGCCCGGTTGTACCAGCTCCGGTCGAACAGCACGATCTCCCCCGCGGCCGGCAGGTGCTCGACGTACCGCTGGAAGTACCATTGCGTACGCGCCCGCTCGGTGGGCGCCGGCAGTGCCGCGATCCTGGTCACGCGCGGGTTGAGATACTCGGCCACCCGCTTGATCGTGCTGCCCTTGCCCGCGGCGTCCCGCCCCTCGAAGACCACCACCAGACGCCGGCCTTCGGCCTTCACCCACTCCTGCAGCTTCACCAGCTCCGCCTGCAACCGGAACAACCGCTTCTCGTACGGCTTGCGCCGCAATCCATCAGTGCCCATGAGCACCACCTCCGCTCCGCCACCGTACGCCGCAGCCCGCGCCCCGGGCTCAGTCGAGCAGGTCGGACAGGAAACGGCGGATCGAGCGGTGAGCAGCACTCGCGCTGCGGCAATTCTCCCCGGGCAGGTGTTGGGGTGGCCGCCGGCCCGGCAGTCGGTGTGACATGGTTGCCCCATGGGGCCGGATCCGCACCCGAACGCCGTACTGGCTCGCCGCCTCTACGATCTGATCGACGACGGCGATCTCCATGGTTATCTCGGCCTGATCGCCGACGACGCCGTTTTTCACATTGGCGGTGACAGCGTCGTGGCAGGTGAGCACCGTGGCAAGGACGCGATCATCAGGCTTGGCCGGCTCGCGCTCGCGGAAACGAATGGCACCTTCAAGACCCGGCTGCTTTCCGTGCAGGCCAACGACTCCTACGCGATCACCCTCCACCACTGGACGGCGGAGCGTCGCGGAGAACGTGTCGAGATGGACAACTTCAACGTCTACCGCTTCGAGCGAGGGCTGGTCGCAGAACGCTGGGAATACGTGGCCGACCAGCACGCCCATGACGCCTTCTGGCGTCGATGACGGACGGCGATCGGGAAGATTCGGTGATCAGGCTCTGATCGCCCGGTCACAACTCTCGCGGGGGAGGCGGACGAGCGGGTGGGGGCCGCCGTACCTGGTGCTCCTCTCGGTGCTGACGGAGGTCGCGGCCCTGGTCACGCTCGGCCTGGTGCGGCCCCGGGGCGAGGTGGTGCCGCGCTGGGTTCCACTGCTCGGCGGCCGTACGATCCCGCGTCCGGCCGCCCTGGTCCCGGCCTGGGCCGGCGTCGCGGTGCTCGCCGCGCTGTGGACGCCGTTCCTGTTCTGGTGGACGCTGCCGCACGGCGACATGACGGCCACCGGACGCCTGCTCGTCGGTCTCCTCTACCTGCCGCTGGTGGCGTGGGCGCCGCTGCTCACCGTCGTCACGCTGTCCCACCAGCGCCGCACAGGTCATGGGGTGCACGATCCGGGCGCCGTCCTCCCCGACCTGGACGTGCGGGCCGTTGAAGCAGGGGTGCACACCGTAGTAGGCCAGCAGCCCGCCCGGCTTCAGCACCCGGGCGGCCTCCTTCACGACGGCGGCGAAGTTGTCGACGTCGCTGGAAACCCATAGCCCGGCAACCGCCGGGAACACCGCATCGGCGAACGGAAGCGCGGCGGCGTCCGCTCTCACCAGCAGGTCGGCGCGCCTCCCACGGGCGATGCGAAGCTGATCGGCCGAGTAGTCCAGCCCCACCACGCTACGGCCGGTCGCTCGTATCGCCTCGAAGTACGAGCCGCCGCCGCACCCCAGATCGAGACACGGCCCTTCGCCCGGCCCCAGCAACTCGCCGATCGCCGCCTGGTTCGCCGCGGCGGCGGGAGCGTTGTAGTCCTCGTACCAGTCGGCCAGTCCGTCATACCGCGCGAGCGACTTCGTTCCCACCGCACCCTCCTCGATCCCCTGCCGTCACCCCAGTCGCTCACCGTCTCCGCTGTCGTGTCAACCAGCCAGGAACGGAAAGACTCGAAGACACCCGGCCGATCATTAGGCTAGGCTTGCCTAACTTGGTCATGGGGAGTCGCCGGGAGGTTCGGCCAATGAGCTTCGTTCGGACGCGTGGGCGATGATGAGCCGCGACCACATCCAGGGCCGGTCGGAATGGGTGACGACGCGGGACGGGCGCCGCCTGCACGCCATGGTGCTGCCCGGTCCCGGCCCGCACGCGCCGACGGTCGTGTTCGAGGCCGGGGCCGCCGCCACCCGCTCCTCATGGGCACTCGTCCAGCCGGCCGTGGGGGCGTTCGCGCGCGCGATCGTCTACGACCGATGCGGGCTCGGCCGCTCCGCCGCCGACCCCACCTCGCGGACGCTGCGGCGGATGGCCGATGACCTGAACGAGGTGCTCGATCACTTCGGGCCGGGGCCGTTCGTGCTCGTCGGCCACAGTGCCGGAGGCCCGATCGTCCGCCTCGCCGCCGCCGACGATCCGGGCCGGATCGCCGGCCTCATCCTCGTCGATCCGAGCGACGAGGCCTCCGACCTGCTGCTCAGTCCAGTTTTCCGCCGCTTCGAGCGCGCCGCCATCCGGGTCAATCTCCTCCTGGCGCGCACCCGCCTGTTCCGGCTCGCCTACCGGTCCACGATCCGGCCGCTGCCCGAGGACGCGCGGCGCGACATGGAGCGTGAGGGCTTCACCATCGGAGTCGTACGCACCCACGCCGCCCAGGCCCGTACCTTCCTCGACGAGCTGGCCACCTGGCGCGGCGCACCGCCCGGCCTCGGTGAGATCCCTGTCACCGTCGTCTCCGGCGGGCGCGCCGGGGAAGGGATGCCCGCTCGCGTCCGCGCCGACGCCAACGCTTCCCATGCCCACCGCGCCGCCCGGTCCGCGAACGGCCGCCACGTCATCGCCGAACGTTCCGGCCACTATGTGCCTCTCACCGAACCCGGCGTCATCATCGAGGAGATCCGTCGCCTCAGCGGGGCGTAACCGGCCCGGCGGACACCGTGATGGTGACGTCGTTCAAAGGCGAGTCTCCCACGTCCATCACTGCCTGCCGAGGGGGGCAGAGGTTGTCCCCCGATAAACGCGACCTCCCGCGCGTGCCCCGGAGCCGGTTGGCTGGACGTTGTCATGCGGGAACGGCAGCCGGCACCTCTGCCGGATGACGAGCCGGGTCTGCCACGGCGAGACCACCTGCCCGCGACACCTCAGCGACGCCGGTCATGGGGCCGCGCGCTCCGGCACCGCCGCTGAACACGTATATCCGAAGGAGATCCACCATACGTGGAGCGGTTCTGTACGCCCCGGGCGACATCCGCGTCGAGGACCGCCCGGACCCGGAGATCATCGAGCCGACGGATGCGATCATCCGCCTGACGGCCACCTGTATCTGCGGCTCCGACCTGTGGCCCTACCGCGGGGTGGAGAAACTCGACGGGCCGGCCGTGATGGGGCACGAGTACGTCGGCGTCGTGGAGGAGGTCGGCAGCCAGGTCACGACCGTCAGGCCGGGCCAGTTCGTGGTCGGCTCGTTCTGGGCCTCCGGCAACACCTGCGAGTTGTGCCGCGCGGGCTACCAGTGCGCGTGCGTCCAGCGGGGGCTCATGGGCACGATCGGCACGCAGTCCGAGCCGGCCAGGGTGCCGCTCGCCGACGGCACCCTCGTCGCCACTCCCGCCATACCGGACGCGGACCTGGTGCCGAGCCTGCTCGCGGCCTCCGACGTACTGGGCACCGGCTGCCGGAGCTGATCGAGCTGATCTGCGACCGCGCCATCGACCCTGGCAAGGTCTTCGACCTCACCCTGCCGCCGGAGCGGGCGGCCGAGGGATACCGGGCCATGGACGAACGCCGCGCCATCAAGGTCCTCCTGCGACCCTGACCCACGGGTGAGACTTCCGCTCTTATCGTGGGCGGCGCAGCCCGCGCAGGAAGTTCCACAGCGGGGACCTGAGCGACTGCGTGGCCGGTTCGCTCGCCCGGGGCGCCTGCGCGGCGGGCGCCTCGCCGGCGGCGGGAGCGCTTGGCGGCGGCAGCTCCTTGGCGATCTCGTACTGGATGGGCAGCGACCGCAGCGACCGGATGAACGGCGAGGAACGCCAGGGCAGCTGGTCGGCCGGGAGCGCGAGTTTCACCTTGGAGAACCGCTTGAAGAGGCGGTGCACGGCGATGGTGGCGATCCGGGTCGCCAGCAGCTGGCCGAGGCAGCTGTGCGGTCCCGCTCCCCACGCCATGTGGGCACGGGTGCTGCGGATCGCCTGCCAGTCGATCGCCCCGGCGAAGCGCGGGTCGCCGTGGGCCCCGGCCACGGAGACCATCACGGGATCGCCGGCGGGGATCATGTAGTTGCCCAGCTTCACGTCCGTCAGGGCGAAGCGGAAGGTCAGGTTGGCCAGCGGGGGGTTGAGCAGGGCGACCTTGTTCACCGTCTCGTCGATGGCCCCCAGCGACAGGCTCTCGCGCACATCGGGGTTGGAGACGACCTCGACGACCACGTTGCAGACGAGGGTGGCGATGAAGTCGAGCATGGCGGGCAACATGAGGAGCTCGCGGGCCAGCTCGTCCAGGGTGATGTCCGGCTTGGCGCTGATCATGTACGAGGGCAGGTCGTCGCCCGGGATCTTGCGCTTGGCGGCCCCCAGCTCGGTCATGGCGGCGTACAGCCGGTCGAAGGCCGCGCCCGCGTCGGGACCGGCGTCGACCAGCCGCCAGATGTCCATCACCACGTCCTCGCCGCGGGCGGCGGCGAAGCCGAGCATGCGGTTGGCGACCATCAGCGGAAGCGGTCGCGCGTACTGCGCGGCCAGGTCCGCCCACCCCGTGGTGCCGGCCTCCGACAGGACGGCGATGAGGTCGTCGGCGTGGCGCACGATCTCCTGATCCAGCTGCTGCCCCTGCGGGCGGCTCTGGTCCTGGAAGGGCGCCAGGGCGCTGGTCCAGGCGGAGCGCAGTTCCCGCGCCTTGGCCCCCTCCTGGAACACCGAGTTGTTGACCTGAAAGACGGGTAGCAGGGGCCAGTCGGCCGGGATCCGGCCTTCCGCGTTCGCCTTCCACCTGTCCACCTGCTTGCTCCACACGCCCCCGTTGTTCTGCAGGACGCGGAGCACTTCCTCATAGCCCAAGACGTACCAGACCGGCACGCCGAGCAGGTCGACCGGCGCGACGGGACCGTAGGTCCTGCGCAGTCTTTCCCGCACGAGCGCGGGGTCGGCGTCATAGTCCCTGGTCAGCAGTGGTACGGCCGAAGTCGGCACTGGTTGTGCGGGGGGCTGCTGGGGCCATGGGCCTTGGGTCACGGGATGAACCGCCTCTCTGGTCGCCGTTCCACTCGTCACATCAGTCCACGATCAAGACATGGGTGACGCGCTTTGGGAGCTTACGACTGTTTTGCTTGGGCGGTGTACAAAACATCACTAGTTGTGACCAATCTTCGCATCCCGCAGGGGATCAGCCGGCCCCAGGGGACGGGACGGGGCTGCCCGTGTCGTGCTCTTCGACCGTGCCCCCGAGCTTCCTGCTCAGCAGCTGCATGAAGGACTTGGACTTCGCCGACAGCGCCCATCGGTCGCCGACGAGATAGAGGCCGCCGTACATCTCGGCGTAGTCGAGCCACTCACGCTGTCCCTGCGCGGTCTGGAAATCGAGGAACACGTAAGGGACCCCGTCCCTGGCGCATTCCCCTTGCCGATAGTCCAGGGCCTTGAGGGTGATCTTGGCGGTGCAGCCGACGGCGGCCGCCAGTTGCTCGACGGTGTACGTCCGCGAAATCCCGGCGGCGTTCTTCTGCTCGCCCTCCGCACCGCAGCCGGCGAGGATGAGCGTCAAGGCGATGGCCGGCGCCGACAGGACGACGCTTTTGAACGAGGCGCGCCGCGGACGGGAGAAGCCAGTCACGGTCCTGCCCTTTCTCCTAGCTGAAATGGCGATGAGGTCCGGTGTGGACAGTCGCCTGACCACACCGGACCTGCTGCTTCACGCGTGCCGGGTCAACGGCAGCGTCGGCCGCTGTTGATGCAGTCGACCACCTGCCGCATTTGCTGAGCGTTCATCAGGTTGATGAAGTCGCTGTGGTCGGTGATCGGTTTGTGCAACTCCTCGGGGAATCCGTCCACGGCGTAATTGGGGCCCTGCGGCACGTTGTAGACGAGCCTGTGCTCAAGCGCCGGGATGGGCTGGAAGCCCTGCGGGCAACTGCCGTCGGCCTGGGGGAAGGTGACGTGCGTGCGGTGGTTGGCGCTGTCGGTGTTCTGGCCGTCCCAGCAACTCTGGAAGTTGAACACCCGTACGACCCTGCTGCCGCGCGGGCAGAGCGGATACTTGTCGGTCAGCTCGCGGTTCTCGAACCCGGTGCAGGTCCACCCGGCGTTGGGATCGGCGCCGCCGACCCGGGCGTTGCCCGTGATGATGCGCAGGAACTGCGGAGCCGGCACCACCCTGGCGGCCGGGTTGCCCTTGAAGGTGATCTGCACCTGTACCGGGGTGAGGATCTTGCCGACGTTCAGGTCGAGGCCGCCGCCGCGCTGGTTGGCGTCGAACTCCTCCTGGCCCAGCGCCCTCAGCACCGGCCAGTAGTGCGTGGACTTGTCACCGTTGCGGCAGGTGGTGCCGGCCGCCAGCAGGCTCTCGTTGCTGGACTGCGCGCTGGTGGACTCGTTGCCCACGTAGTCGTGCGTGTGCTGCGCGCCGTTGTTCACGCCGGGGGCCACGATGACGTTGTCGGAGTTGAAGATCCGTCCCTCGTTGCGCCCGCAGTCGACGCTGAAGGTTCCCCTGGCGCCGCCGCGCTGCGCACGGGGGTTGTTCACGTTCGGCCGCACCGAGCGGATGTCCACGAAGTCCTCACGCACGGGGCCTCTGGCCTGGCCCTCGCCGCCCTGGTCGCCGTCGCCGCCGTTGTTGTCGCCCTCGCCCGGGCTGCGGCGCTCACAGGTCGCCAGGGTCCGCAGGCCGGCCGGGGCCTGGCCGCCGGCCCGCTGGATGGCGATCACGATGCGCTGCAGGGTCGCTTCCCGCTTGGCCTTCAGCGGGCGGAGGATCGCATTCTGGACGAAGTTCGGGCGGCCCTGGCTCGCCGAGCTCTCCAGTCGCCGGTTGGCTTCGGCGATCTGGGTCTCCAACTGCCGCATGTTCCGCTGCACCTCGGCCTGGGCACGAGCGGGAACCTCACCCAGCCGGCCCGCCACAGAGGGGCAGTTGATCTGACCGGGGGCACCGGTCTGACCCCCGTCGTTCTCGCCATCGTCGTCGTTTCCGGCGCCATTGTTCTGGCCACCGTTGTCCTGGCCAGTGCCGTTGTCCTGGCCAGTGCCGGTGTCCTGGCCAGTGCCGGTGTCATTCCCGGCGCCATCGTCCTGGCCGTCATTGTCGTTTCCGGTCCCGGTGTCGTTTCCGGTGTCATTCCCGGTACCGGTGTCCTGGCCGCCGTCATCCTGACCGGTGCCGTTGTCGTTCCCGGTACCGGTGTCCTGGCCCTCGTCATCCTGACCGGTGCCGTTGTCGTTCCCGGTACCGTCGTCCTCCACCGTGCAGGTGGCAAGATCGTTCAGGCCGTCAGGAGCCTGGGCGCCCGCCCGCTGAACGGCGGTCCGGATCCGGGCGAGCACGGCCTCCCGCTTGTCCTGAAGCGGGCCAAGGATCGCGTTCTGCACGAAGTTGGGCCCGCCCTGCCCCGCAGAGGACGCCAGCCGCCGATTGGCCTCGGCGATCTGGGTCTCCAACTGCTGCAGGTTCCGCTGCACCTCGGCCTGGGCGCGAGCGGGAACCTCACCCACCGCGTCCTCCACGGCTGGGCAGGAGATGACCGGCGCGAAGGCCGTGGCCCCGCTTACCGTCGCGTCAGCGACGCCGGCGGTGAGGCCACCGCTCAGAACGGTCAGGGCCGTAAGTATCCCCGCCGCCCTCCTGCGAGTTCGGGAGTTATGCAGATGTCTCATCCCATACCTCTCTGCGTCTGCGGACGCGGCCCCGAAATTCGTCGGGCCGCATCCGCAAAGGGGTCGTGGCCGTCGTCATGACGAGATACGCGGACTCAGCGTGTCCGGTTCGACACCCCGTAGAACGGTCAACGCCGCCGGGGCCCCTATGTGCCGCAGCCGGACCCGACCTGAGGAGATTCCTTTGCGCCGCAATCCCCCCGCGTTAGCATGACGCACAGATGATCAAGGAACTGCCGATGCGGGCGTACGGCAGGCAGTCCCAAGAGGATCGGCGGCACGCCGAGAACCGCCCGACCCCCCAAGCCTGGAGGCTTCATGGCCATGCCGCTGTCCCGCCGGGCCTTCCTGACCGCCGGCGGCGCCGCCGCGCTCTCCACGGGCTCGCCGGAGGCCCTCGCCCTCGGCGCGGCCGGCGGCGCGGAGGTCTCCCTCAGGGAGGGGACCAACATCTCCGCCGCGCTGTCGCCCGACCGGTCCACCGTCGTCTTCGACCTGCTGGGAACGTTATGGTCGCTCCCCCTGGACGGGGGAACGGCGCGGCCGATCACCGGTGAGAGCGTGGAGGCCGCCCAGCCGCACTGGTCGCCCGACGGCCGGTCGATCGCCTTCCAGGGCTACATCGGAGGGAACTTCCACCTCTTCGTCGTGGCCGCCGACGGGTCCGGGCTGCGGCAGCTCACCTCCGGGCCGTTCGACCACCGCGAGCCGGCCTTCTCCCCCGACGGCCGGCGGATCGCCTTCTCCTCCGACCGCGGCGGCGGGTACGGCGTACACCTGCTCGACGCCGTCACCGGCGAGATCGTCCCGCTGCCGGGCAAGCCCGAGGCGGAGGAGACGTCACCGGCCTGGTCGCCCGACGGCAGGCTCATCGCGGTCGCCACGACCACCGCGACCGGCGCCGCCATCGACGCGGTCGACCTGGACGGGAACCGGCGCAGGCTGGCCACGGTCACCTCGGGCAGGACCGGCGCGCCCTCCTGGAGCCCGGACGGCGAGACGATCGTGTACGCCGCCTACCCTGGCGGGCTGACGGGGCCGCTCGCCGTCGGCGCGAGCCTCCTCATGGCCGGCGACCGCGTCGTCTCCGGCCCCGACGAGGACGTCTTCCCGTTCAGAGCCGCCTGGTTGTCCCCGCAGGAAATCCTGTACACCGCCGACGGCCGCCTGCGCGTGCGCCATCTGGGCGGCGGCGACGTGCGCGACGTCCGCTTCACCGCCCGGGTGCCGGTCACCCCACGCCGCGACCTGCCCGGGAAGGTCCCAACGCAGGACGGCAGGCGGCCGGCCCGCGGGATCGTCTCCCCCGCCCTGTCGCCCGACGGCGCGAACGTCGCCTTCTGCGCCCTGGGCGACCTGTGGCTCATGCGCATCGGCGGGCGGCCCCGGCGGCTGACCGGCGGCGGCCACTTCGTGACCGACCCGGCCTGGTCGCCCGACGGCCGCCGGCTGGCCTACACCAGCGACCGCTCGGGCGGTCCCGACCTGTGGATCCGCGACCTGGACACCGGCCTGGACCGGCGGCTCGTCGCCCGCTCCCACGCGGCGGTGGCCGCGGCCTGGTCGCCGGACGGCGCCCGGATCGCCTTCCAGGATCAGGACGGCGCCACGTACGTCGTGGACGTCGAGCCGGGCGAGGTCCGGCAGGTTCTCGGCCCGCTCTGGCAGCCCGGCCGCCCGACCTGGTCGCCGGACGGCAACGTGCTGGCCCTGGCCGCGGTCAGGCCGTACTCCAGGAAGTACCGCGAGGGAACGAGTCAGATCCTGACCCTCGACCTGCGTACCGGCGAGATGGCCTACCACGAGCCTGCGCCGCACCGCTCGATCAGCACGCGCGGACTCGACGGGCCCGTCTGGTCGCCCGACGGCCGTCACCTGGCGTTCGTCATGGCGAGCCGGCTCTGGACGCTGCCCGTGAACGCCGCCGGGACGCCCACGGGCCCCGCGCGCAAGGTGAGCGACGAGACCTGCGACGCCCCGTCCTGGAGTGGCGACTCGCGCTCGCTGCTCTACCTGCGCAACGGCCGGCTCCGCCTCGTCGCCGCCGCCGGCGGCCCGCCGCGTCCCGTCCCGCTCGCCCTGACCTGGACTCCCGCCGTGCCGTCCGGACGGACCGTCGTGCACGCGGGCCGCGTCTGGGACGGCCGGTCGCCGGGCTACCTCGACGACGTCGACCTGGTGATCGAACGCGACAGGATCGCGGAGATCCGCCCCCACCGGGCGGGCACGGCGGACGTGGACGCCTCCCGGCTCACCGTGCTGCCCGGACTGATCGACATGCACGTCCACGCCCACCTGCGGGGCAGATTCCTGGCCGGCAGGCAGGGGCGGCTCTGGCTGGCCTTCGGCATCACCTCGATCCGCTCCCCCGGCGACCCGGTGTACCGGGCGATCGAGGAACGAGAGGCGGTCGCCGCGGGGCGCAGGACCGGCCCGCGTTACTTCGGCACCGGGGAGGCCATCGACGGCTCACGCGTCTACTACGACTTCATGCGTCCCACGACCGGGCGCGAGGAGGTGAGCAGGGAGCTGGAGCGGGCGCTCGGCCTGGAGTACGACCTGATCAAGTGCTACGTGCGGCTGCCCGCCGCCGCGCAGCGGCAGGTGATCGAGGCAGCCCATCGCGCCGGCGTCTGGGTGACCTCGCACTACCTCTATCCGGCGGCCCGCTTCGGCATGGACGGCATGGAGCACCTGGGCGCCACCAGCCGCCTGGGATACTCGCGGACGGTCACCACGCGTGGCCGTGCCTACCAGGACGTCGTCGCCCTGTTCGGCGCCGCCGGCATGGCGGTCACGCCGACCCTCCAGCTCGGCTCGGTGGCGTGGACCCGGGATCGTTCCCTGCCCACCGACGAGCGGGTGTTGTCCCTCTACCCGGCCTGGGAGCTCAGGGATCTGAACGCGCGGCTGGCCCTGTACGACTCGCTGCCGAAGGACACGCTCGACGGCCTCTTCGCCGCGCTGGAGGCGAACGTGAGCACGGTCAGGCGGATCCAGGAGGCCGGCGGCCTCGTCGTGGCGGGGACCGACGCCCCGCTCGACTTCACCGCCATCAGCCTCCACCACAATCTGCGCGCGATGGTCGAGTACGGCATGACCCCGAGGGCCGCCCTGACCAGCGCGACCAGCGACGCGGCCCGGGCGCTGGGGATGGGCGGGCAACTCGGCGGCGTCGAGCGCGGCAAGCTGGCCGACCTGGTCTTCGTCGGGGGCGACCCGCTCGCCGACATCAGGGCCGCGGCCAACGTGGACAAGGTCATGGTCAACGGGGTGCTCCACGAGGTGGCGGCCCTGACCACGCTGCCGCGGGAGTCGGGCGGGCGGGACACGCGTCAGGTCGCGCCGGCCTCTGCTTCGCCCTTCTGGTGGCATGAGGGGCACGCCGGCCCCAAGCACTGCTGCTGACGGTATTTCCGCCGCGGCGGAATGCGGAGCCGATCCCGGCCTTCCGCATCCTTGTCGTGCGCCGCGCGAAACGGCGGCGAGCGGGTATTCATCCTCGTTTTGAGCCCCCTTTCTTGCCATTCCCGCGCCATTTGGCGGCGCGGGATTCCCATCGCGTGCGCGCGGCGGTTGCAGCACGGTTGCAGCACGGTGCAACGGCGGTAGCGTCTTGCGATCAATCCGCTTCTACCTGCGAAAACATCCTTCCGGCCACTATCCGGCCAACCTTGACGCCACCTGTGGACGCACCGCAAGATCGATCCTGACCCACCGGGACGCGCACGATCGGAAGAGGTACGGGGAATGGCTCACGATCGCCAGGCGACTATTTCCAGACGAACGGAATTAGGCGTCCGCAATTTCAGGGAGAATATCGACGGCTCCGACCTGACCACGCGGATAGCGCCCTGTTTCGGGCGTGTGGAGACCCGCCAGCAGGCCCTGGGATACGTGGCGGCGCTGCGCGCGGAGAAGGGCGGGCAGCGCAACGGCTGGCAGATCGCCAGATCCATCGGCGACGCCGCGCCCTGGCGCACGCAGCGGCTGCTCAACCGGGCGCGCTGGGACGCCGACGCGGTACGGGACGTGCTCCGCGATTACGTCGTGGAGCAGATCGGCGACCCGGCGGCCGTGGTGGCGGTGGGCGAACTAGCGATGATCAAGAAGGGGGACGCGTCCGCCGGCGTGGCGCAGCAGTTCGACACCACCACACAGCGGGTGCAGAACTGCCAGGTCGGCGTGTTCGCCGCCTACATCTCCCGGCACGGCCGGGCGCTGATCGACCGGTCGTTGTACCTGCCGCAGGTCTGGGTGAACGGCCAGGAACGACGCTCGCGGGCCGGTATCCCCGACGGCCTCGGCGCGGCGAGCAAGCCCGTGCTGGCGGCCGGCATGGTGCGGCGGGCGCTGGCGGCGGGCACGCCGTTCGCGTGGGTGACCGGCGACGCGTGGCACGGCTGCGACGCCCGCTTACGGCGCTGGCTGACGGGGCAGCGGCTCGGCTACCTGTTGTCCGTGCCCGCGACCCAGCCCCTGGTGCTGGGCAGGGGGCTGCAGGTCATGGCGGGGGCGCTGGCCGGGAAGGCGCGCAGCCGGTGCAGGGAGTTGCGGTTGGAGCCGGGCGGCGGATCGTGGGCCACCGTACAGGTCGAGTTGCCGGGTGAGGGGGCCGCGTTCGGTTTCGAGCACGTGCTGCTGGTGCGGTGGGGTGGCAGGGAGCCGCAGTGCCACCTGGCGCACGCGCCCGAGCGCACGCCGCTGCCGGAGCTGATCCGCGTTCTGGAGGCCCGGCGTGAGCTCAGGTCCTGTCTCAACGAGGCGACGGAGGAGGCCGGGCTCGACGGGTACGAGGTCAGGACCTGGACCGCCTGGCACCGGCACGTGACGCTCGCGCTCATCGCGGTCGCGCCGGGGCGCCGTGCGGAAGCGGTCGCGTGAGCGGCGCGTCAGCCGTTCAGCTCCCTGGCGAGCAGGGCCTGCAACCGGGCCGGGTCGCGCTCCATGCCCGCCGCCTCGGGATGCCTGGCCAGGGCGGCGAGCACCCGCTCGCGGCCGACGCGGGAACCGTTCTTGTTCCAGATGGCCAGCGCCTCCTTCAGGAAGCGGGTGCCGTCCTCCACCGCGCCCTCGCCGTAACACAGCTCGCCGAAGGAGCACAACAGGCGCGGCAGGCCCTGCTCCCATCCCGTGTCCTGGGCGATGCGCAGCGCGGGGCCGATGGCCTCCCTAGCCGCGGCGAAGTCGCCCAGGCTCAGGTGCATATCCGCCACTATGTGCAGGGCGAAGACCTCCAGGCGGCGCACGCCCTGCTTCATGACAACCCCGAGCAGTGCCTTCGCGTGCGCCTTGGCCTCGGCGACGTTGCCCAGGTGCTGCTCGCACTCCAGCAGGGTGGACCGGGCGAGCGTCATGCCGAAGGGGCTGCCCAGGGCGAGGTAGAGCGACAGGGATTGTTCGGCGTACGGCTTGGCGGCAAGGGGGTGGTGCTGGAACAGGTAGGCGAGGGCCAGATGGTGCAGCGCGGCGGCCTGCCCCAGCTCGTCGCCCGCCGCGCGCAGCACGGGCAGCGCCTGCTCGCACAGCCGCTGATGAGCGGCCAGATCGCCGCCCTCCCCCAGCTCCAGGGCCAGCGCCACGGCCGCCCTGGCCGTGTCCACCTCGTCGCCCGCCTCCTTCAGGAGCTCGTGGGCGCGCTCCATCTGGTTCTTGGCCTCGATGAACTCGCCCTTGCCCTCGTACAGGTTGCCCAGGGACAGCAGGCTGGAGGCGATCTCACGCCGATGGCCCGCGGACTGCGTGGCGCTCAGGCTGGCCAGCGCCACGCGGTGCCACAGGTCGAAGTAGCCCTGCCAGTCGAGAAAGGGTGCGACGGCCGCGGCCAGGGCGTGGGCCAGCTCCCCCAGGCCCAGCTCGCTCGCCTGGACGCAGGCGGACACGACGGCCTCGTGCTGGTCCTCCAGCCAGTGGCGTGGCTCCGACTCCACCTCGGCGATCAGATGGTCGACGCCGGTGGATCGGCGCGTGGAGGGCACCTGCCAGGCCACGGTGACCGGGGGCAGCGCCAGCAGCTCCTGGGCCCGGGTCGCGGCGTGCGCCCACGCCTCGCAGGCCCATCTGACCACGTTGAGCCGCACTTCCGGCGGGTCCTCGGCCAGCGAGCGTTCGGCCGCGTAGAGCCGGAGCAGGTCGTGGAAGCTGTAGCTGATGGACGTGCCACCGGCGCCGGCGTTCAGCATGTTCCTGTCGGTCATCTCCTCCAGCAGGTGCTCGGCCTCGTGAGGCGGGACGTCCAGGGCGGCCGCCGCGATCGACAGCGGCACCGCCTGCATGTTCAGCGTGCCGAGCAGCCGGAAGGCGCGCTGGGCGGCCGGCTGGAGGTCACGGTAGCCGAGCTCGATGCTCGCGCGTACGGCCAGGTCGCCGGCGGCCAGTTCGTCGAGGCGGTGCCGTTCGGAGGTCAGCCGCCTGGCGAGGTGGTCGATGGTCCAGTGCGTGCGTCCGACCAGGCGGGAGGCGGCGATGCGCAGGGCCAGCGGCAGGTAGCCGCACAGGCGCGCGACCTGGGCGGCGGCCGCGGAGTTGGCGGTGATCTGATCCTCCCCCGCGATGCCGGAGAGCAGGGCGATGGCCTCCTTGTGGGACAACACGTCGAGCTGGACGTGCCGGACGCCTTCCAGCCCGCGCAGCGCCTTCCTGCTCGTGACGATCACGCCGCAGGTGGGCCAGGTGGGCAGCAGCGGCCGTACCTGCGCCTCGGTGGCGGCGTCGTCCAGCAGCAGCAGGACCCTGCGTTCGGAGAGCACGGACCGGTAGAAGGCCACCCGGGCGTCCAGGCCGTCGGGGATGCCGCTGCCCTCGATGCCGAGCGAGGTGAGGATGGTCGCCAGCGCGGCGCCGGGCTCGACGGGATCGCGGGTGCCGCGCAGATCGACGTAGATCTGCCCATCGGGGAAGGCCCGGCCGCATTCGTGGGCCACCCGCACGGCCATGGTCGTCTTCCCGATGCCGCCCTGGCCGGGCAGCATGACGACCGGGGAGGCGTAGCCGCCGGTGGGCCATGCCTCGGGCATGCCGGTCAGCGTGGCGGCGATGGTCTCCAGCTCCTCCGCACGTCCGACCAGGTCGGGGATGTCACGGGGCAACGAGCGCGGAGGGGTGGGGCCGCCGGTGGCGACGGGCGGGGCGTCCTCGTTGAGTATGGCTCGCTGCAACGTCTGGAGCGCGGCGCTCGGCTCCATCCCGAGCTCCTCCACCAGGAGGGATCTGACCTTCGCGTACGAGCTGAGCGCTTCGGCGCGGCGGCCGGAGCCGTGCAGCGCGGCCACGAGGTGGCCCCAGAAGTTCTCCCTGAGCGGATGGCGGGCGGTCAGCTCCTGCAGTTCGGGGACGAGCTGGACGTACCGGCCCAGCTCCAGGTCGGCGCTGATGCGCCATTCGAGGGCTTGCAGCCGCCATTCCTCCAGGACGGCGATCTCGCCGCGGAGCGGAGACGCCGGCGGCACGTCGGCGAGGACGGGGCCGCGCCACAGGCTGAGTGCCTGTCCCAGCAGTCTCGACGCCGTTTCCGGATCTGTTCCCTCGGCCCTGGCCGCGTCGCGCAGTTCCGCGAAGCGCAGGAGATCGAGCTGCTCGGGTGCGACCTCGATCAGGTAGCCGGGCGGCCGGGTGCCGATGGTGTCGTCGCCGAGCAGGCGGCGCAACCGGGCGATGTAGCCCTGCAGGGTCTTCTTGGCCTGGGGCGGCGGCCGCTCCCACACGCGTTCGATGAGGGTGGCGGCCGGCACGACCTCGTTGGCGTGCAGCAGCAGGGTGGCCAGGGCGATGCGCTGTTTCGGCGAGGAGACGGCGATGGGGTGGCCCGCCGCCTCGATCTCCAGGGGACCGAGGATCCTGAAGGTGGGCAGTGCTTGATGCTGCATCAGGTCCCCCGCTCACAGACGCATCGCCGACGACTTCTGAAGGTCAACATGTCTTGTGGCCGGCGTCAACTATGAGCAGTATGTCCCCTCCCATGGTCGGTGTGCGGGTGTGGTGGGCCCGTCTGGCGCTGCTGCCGCCCTGGTACGCCGAGGTCATGACCGAGGTGGAACGGGCCAGACACGACCGCATGGTCCGAACGGCGGACCGCCGCCGTTTCGCGATGGGCTGCGTGCTGCTGCGCGTCGTCGCCGGTCGGAGCCTCGGCTCTGCGCCGGAGGCCCTGGTGGTGGACCGTACGTGCGGCGGCTGCGGGCAGCCTCACGGCAGGCCGACGCTGGCCGGGCATCCTGACCTACGGGTGTCGTTGTCGCACTCGGGCGAGCGGGTGGTGCTGGCCCTGGCCGGCGGCGTCGAGGTGGGGGTGGACGTGGAGCGGGTGCGTCCTCATGGGGATCTGGAGCGCATGGCGGGCAAGTTCCTGTCGCCCGCGGAGCGCGACGCCTGGTCCGCGGTGCCGCCGCCGCTGCGCGAGGAGGCGTTCGCCACGTACTGGACGCGCAAGGAGGCGGTGGTCAAGGCCACGGGCGACGGGCTGAGCACGCCCATCGGCCGGGTCGAGGTCTCCCCGCCCGGCTCGCCGCCCGCGCTGACGGCGTGGCAGGGCCGGGAGCCGCTGGTGGCGCGCACCACGCTGCACGCGCTGGACGCGGGCCCCGGCTACGTCGCCCACCTCGCCGTCATGGACGCGGCCGGCACGCCGGTCTCCGTCATGGGAGCTGCTGGGATGCCGGTTACGGAGTCCTGGGTGACCATGCGGCTCAGGGAAGCTCGGTGAACAGCAGCCGGCCGGCCAGGACGACGAGCACGGCGCCGACCACGGAGTCGAGACCGCGCTCGAACCTCTGGTTGCCGACCAGCCGGGTCGCCTGACCGCCGAGCACCGCGTAGACGGACATGACGGCCACGGCGGCGACCGCGTTGATCGAGGCCATCCCCAGCACGACGGGCGCGGCCTCGACTCCCCGCACGGTGATGAACTGGGGCAGCAGGGCCACGAAGAACGCCGCCACCTTGGGGTTGACCAGGTTGGTCAGGAACCCTTGGGCGAACAGCCCCCGTTCGGCCGGGGGCGCGACACCGGGATCGAGGGGCTGCGCGGGACGGGGGCGCACCGCGTACCAGATCAGGCGCGCCCCGAGATAGCACAGGTAGGCCGCGCCCAGCACCTTCAGCACGAGGAACGCCACGGGCGACGCGGCCAGCACGGCGGTGATGCCGACCGCGCTGATCAGCCCCCACATCAGCAGGCCGGCGGCGATGCCGAGGCCGGTGCGGCAGCCGGCGGCCCACCCGTGGCGCACCGAATTGCGCAGCACGAGCGCGACATCGGGGCCGGGGCTGATCGAGGCGAGCAGCACGACCCCGATGTAGGCCGTCAGATTCTCCCACGTCATGGTGTCACAGGGCCTTTCCCGGGTTGAGCACGCCGAGGGGGTCGAGTGCCGACTTGATGGCCCGGTGCACGTCGAGGCCGTCCGCGCCGAGCTCCAGCTCCAGCCACCGCCGTTTGAGCGTGCCCACGCCGTGCTCGCCGGTGAGGGTGCCGCCGAGGGCCAGCGCGCCGCGGAAGATCTCGTCGGCCGCCGCCCACACCGCGTCGGGCACCCGCGTGGCCTCCCGGTCGTAGACGAACAGCGGATGCAGATTGCCGTCGCCGGCGTGCGCGACGCTCATGATGTGCACATCGTGCCGGGCGGCCGCGGCCTCGACCAGCTCGATCGCCTCGGGCAGGCGGGAGCGCGGCACGCAGACGTCCTCGGCGAAGCAGGCGCCGAGGCGTTCGCCGGCCAGGTAGGTGAGCCGCCTGAGCCCGATGAGCTGAGCCGCCTCCTCCGGGTCGGTGGTGACCACGACGTCGCTCGCGCCGGCGCAGAGCCGCGCCATCCTCTTGGCGGTGCTCTCCGCGTCGGCGCTGTCGGCCTGGCCCAGCAGCATGGCCTGTACGTTGTCGTCGAGCCCGATGTTCTTCCAGTCGTCCACCGCCCGCAGCGTCGCGCGGTCCAGCAGTTCCAGCAGGCTGGGCTCGATGCCCGCGGCCATGATGGCGCTGACCGCCTCCGCCGCCGCGCGCAGCGAGGTGAAGGTGGCGGTCAGGGTGGCGGGGACGGTGCCGGGCACCGGACGCAGCCGCAGCGTCGCGGCCGTGACCACGCCGAGCGTGCCCTCCGAGCCGACGAAGAGCGAGGTCAGGTCGTAGCCGGTGACGTGCTTGACGGTGCGCGCGCCGGTGGACAACACGCGCCCGTCGGCGAGCACGACCTCCAGGCCGAGCACGGCGTCCTTGGTGACCCCGTACTTCACGCAGCGCAGCCCGCCGGCGTTGGTCGCCACGTTGCCGCCGATGGTGCACATCTCGTAGCTGGAGGGGTCGGGCGCGTACATCAGGCCATGACGCCGGGCGGCCCGATCGAGGTCGGCATTGACCACCCCGGCCTCGGCCACGGCGAGCTGGTCCGCCGGTGACAACTCGCGGATGGCGCGCATGCCCGCCAGCGAGAGCACGATGCCGCCCGTCACGGCGGCCGCCCCGCCGACCAGGCCCGTCCCGGCGCCGCGCGGCACCACTGGCACCCGGTGGGCGCTCGCCCACCGCAGGGTGGCCACCACGTCGGCCGTCTCCTTGGCGCACACCACGCCCAGCGGCTGGCCGGCGGGCAGCGGCAGGCGGTCCTGCCGGTAGGAGTCGATCACGTCGGGGTCGCTGATCACCCTGCCGTCGGGCAGTTCGGCGGCGAGCCGGTCGATCAGTTCCATGCCGGCATCACCTTCTCCACCACGTCGAGGGCCTGGCGCGGATTGAGCCTGGGGTCGCAGAGCGTGGTGTAGCGGGCCTCCAGTTCGGCCTCGCCACCGATGCCGCCCCCGAGGCATTCGGTCACGCCGGTGTCGGCGACCTCCAGGTGCAGGCCGCCGGGCCGCAGGCCGTACCCGGCCAGGACGCGGGCGAACGCGACGCCCTCGGCCACGATGTGCGCCACGTGGCGGGTCTTGCGTCCCGAGGCGGTGACGACGGTGTTGCCGTGCATGGGATCGCAGACCCACACGACCGGGTGCCCGGCCGCCCGCACCGCCGCGGCGATGGGACCGAGCGCCTCCTCGACGCCGGCGTGACCCATCCGCGCGATGAGCGTCAGCCGGCCGGGCTCGCGCTGCGGATCGAGTATCCCGCACAACTCGCGGACGGCCTCGGGCCGCGCCGACGGGCCGATCTTGCACCCGACGGGGTTGCTCACCGAGGCGTGCAGATGGACGTGGGCGCCGTCCGGGCGGCGCGTGCGCTCGCCGATCCAGGGGTAGTGGGTGGACGACAGGTACCGCAGCCCCGTGCGCGGATCGATGCGCACCTGCGGCGTCTCATAGTCGAGCACCAGGCTCTCGTGGCTGGCCCACGGTCCGTGCAGGGTGCTGCCCGACGCGATCTCGGCCAGGTCCCTGCACAACCGCAGCCGCGACAGGATCCGGCCGCTCGCCTCGTGGGCCAGCAACATCCTGCGCGCGTCGTGGCGGCGGGCCGCCGCACCGGGCTCCGGCGAGTTGATCATCTGGCCGCGGAACGCGGGCAACTCCCTGCCTTCGTGCCACTCCATCGGCCTGGATCGCGGCTTGGCGAACTGCCCCGCGATGCGTCCGACCCTGACCACCGGGCCGCCGGTGATCTCGCCCATGCGGGCGGCGAGCCGGTCGAGCACGGCGAGTTTGCCCGCGGTGTGCACCGGGCCGCATTCGGCCAGGTTCTCCGCGCAGTCGCCGGCCTGCAGCAGCAGCGCCCGGCCCGCGGCGACGGCCGCTACGGCGCGGCCAGCGGCGGCGACCTCCTGCGGGGAGACCAGCGGCGGGGCGGTGGCGAGCGTTCGCCGCACTTCCCGCCCCGTCAGGCTGTCCGCCCACAGCGGCTGCTGCTCGGAGGGACGGGTCTCGAAGACATGCGCTCCATTGCGCGATGGCACGCGCGTCAGCACTCCACTCACCCGCCCATCGCACTATGCCGGACAATGCCCGGGCAATGTATTCGGCCCGGCGCGCGCCTACTGCGGTAGTTACCGGCAGAAAATACCGTGGTAGTCACCGCTCATTGTTCGCGTACTTGTGCGGTCTCGGCCCGGGTCACAGAATTCAGAACGTGGTGGCAAAGCCGAAAACCCAGGAAATCAATATGTGGCGGCGCCGGCTCGCGGAAACAGAGGCGGGCCTCACCGCTTACGTCATCGAGCGCGGGGATTCCCAGGCGCTGGAGGCGCTGCTCGAGACGAAAGCGGCGCTTTTGCGTCGCCTGCCTCCCGAAAATGCCGAGCCCGCCGACTGGCAACGCGCCTTCTTCGCGGGCCAGGCCGCCATGGAGCGTTTCGTCGTCTACCGTTTCGGCATGTCGGCGATCGCCGAATTCGGCGAGTACGTCGGCCACGTCTACGGGCAGGTGTCGCACTCCGGGGACGGCGGGGCGTCCGAGGTCATCCAGCGCATCCAGCGGCAGGCAACCTGCTACGAGTCGCGCGTGGAGCTGAGCCCGGCCAGCCGCGAGCACGGGGTGCTGGACATCGTCCACTGCGCCATCTGGGACTACCGCGAGCGGGCCAGGGCCTCGGGCGTGGAGCTGACGCTGGACTCCCCGTGCAGGTACTGCACCCACCTGCTCAGCTCGATGATCACCTCCACCGGGTTGCGGGCCCGTCACGCCCTGCGCGAGACACCCGACGGGCACGGCTGCCGCTGGGAGGTCGGCGAGGCGGGCGCCGGGACGGAGGAGGAGTCGTGAACCACACGGTGACCGTCATGGACGACGACCCGGCCCTGTTGCCGATGCTCCAGGTCAGGGTGCTCGTGCCGCCGGACGGGCTGGAGCCGGTCGTCCGGTTCTACGAGAAGCTCCTGGCCCAGCCATGCAACCTGCGCTTCTCCTACCCCGAGCGCCGGCTCGAACTGGCGGGGGTGGGGCCGGTGCTCGTCATCGCCGGCGCCGAGGCGGCGCTGGCGCCCGTCCGTGCCACCGACGCCACTCTCCTGGTGCCCTGCCTGGACGCCTATCTGGAGCGGGCGACCGGACTCGGGGCGCGGCTGGTCGAGCCGCCCAAAGCGGTCCCGACCGGCCGCAACGCCAGAGTCCGGCACCCGGACGGGTTGCTGGTGGAGTACGTCGAGCACGTCCAGCCGAGCCGACCGGAGCACGTCCAGCCGAGCTGACCGGACACCGGCGAGCTGGCCGGACCGGCGTGCGTCGAGCGCCGTCAGCCGAGCTGGCGCAGCACCTCGGCGACCAGGTCCGCGGGCCTGTCGGCGAGGTAGAAGTGACCGCCGGGGAAGACCCGCAGCTCGAAATCGCCTTCGGCGTAGTCCTCCCAGGCGCGCGCGTCCCCGGCGGAGACCTCTGGATCCCCGTCGCCCACGCACACGGCGACCCGGGTGTTCAGCCGCGATCCCGGCCGCGGGCGGTAGGTCTCGATCAGCCGGAAGTCGGCCCTGAGCGCGGGCAGGGCGAGCTCGCGCAGCTCAGGATGGTCAAGGACCGCGGTGTCCGCCCCGCCGAGCGCGTACACCTCCGCCATCAGGGTGTCGTCGTCGGCCAGATGGATGCCCTCGGACCTCAGCAGGTGCGGCGCGCGGCATCCGGACAGCACCACCGCCGACGGCGGGAACGGCTGGCGCTCCTGGACCCGCAGCCCCACCTCGAAGGCCGCCGCCGCGCCCAGGCTGTGCCCGAACAACGCCACGGGACGGTCCAGCAGCGGCTCCAGCGCGGCGTAGACCTGATCGGCCAGCCGGTGCAGATCCGCCGCGTACGGCTCCCCGATCCGCTCCTCCCTGCCCGGATAACGCACGGCCAGCAGGCCCACCTCCGGCGGCAGCAGCCCGGCCCAGCGACGGAAGTCGCCGGCCGCGCCTCCCGCGTGCGGAAAGCAGACCAGCCACACCGAGGCGTGGCCGGTCGGCAGGAAACGGCGCAACCAGATGTCCGGCGCGGCCGTCATGACGTCTCCGACGCCATCGCGCGCAACGATCTGCGGTCCACCTTGCCGATCCCGATGGACGGCAACTCGTCCAGCACCTCCACCCGCTCGGGCAGCTTGAATCTGGCGATGCCACGCTGTTGCAGGTAACGGCGCAGCTCAAGCAGGTCCACGCCGCCCGCTCCGGGCAGCAGGGCGAGGTACAGGCACACGGCCTCGCCGTAGGCGGGGTGCGGCATGGCCACCGCCGCCGCCGCGGCGACGGCCGGATGTTCGGCGGCCATCGCCTCCAGTTCCTCGGCGCAGATCTTCTCGCCGCCCCTGTTGATCACGTTCTTCAGCCGGCCGACCACGCTGACGTTGCCCGCCCGGTCGACGCTGACGAGGTCTCCTGTGCGGTAGAAGCTGTCCCCGGTGAAGGCGCGGGCGGTGGCCTCGGGGTCGCGGAAGTACCCCGTCGCCGTGTACGGTCCGCGCGCCAGCAGTTCACCCGGCGTGCCGGGGTCGGCGGATTCTCCGGAACCGGTGACGACGCGGATCTCGTCGCCGGGCGAGATGGGCCTGCCCTGGGTGCTGACGGCCGTCTCCTCGGGGTCGTCCAGCCTGGTCATGCAGACGAGTCCCTCGCTCATGCCGTACACCTGTTGCAGCCCGCAGCCGAGCGACTTGCGCGCCTCCAGGGCGATGGCCGGCTCGACCTTGGCGCCGCCCACCTGGAGCACGCGCAGGCTGCCCGTGTCGTGCGGCTCGTCCCTCATGACGGCCAGCCACTGGCCCAGCAGCGTGGGGACGATCGAGGAGTGCGTCACGCCCAGGCGCTCGATGTCCCGCAGTGCCTGCCGCGGGTCGTCGGGGGTGGTCGCGACGACCGTGCCGCCGGCGGCCAGCGTGCCGATGACGCCGGGGTTGGACAGGGTGAACGTGTGCGCCATCGGCAGGACCGCCAGGTAGACGGTGTCGGCCGAGACGCCAGCCACCTCGCGGGCGGTCCTGATCAGGCAGCCGTAGTCCTCGTGCGTCCTCGGGACCAGTTTGGGCGGGCCGGTCGTACCGCTGGAGTGCAGGAGCAGCGCCACGTCTGAGGGCGCGGGCGGCTCGGACGCCTGCGCCACCGCAGGGCCGGCGAGCGGACCTGACTCCTGCGCGGGGCCGGCGAGGGCTGCCTCCAGCGGGGGGCCGGTGAGCAGGGCCGGCTCCAGCGCGTACTCCCCCTGCCGGCACTCGCCTTCGCCGGTCAGGAGCAGCAGGCGGATCGACTCGTGCGTGGCGCGCAGCCGCCGGGCGAGGGCGAGGTGGTCGAACCGCCTGGCGCGGCGGGGAACAACCATCGCGACGGGCTCCACGGCGGCGGCGATCCGGTCCAGCTCGTGCTCGCGCAGCGCGGGCGTGGCCAGCACGGCCGGCGCGCCGATCCGGCACAGTGCCAGCAGCACGACCACGAACTCCAGCCCGTTGGGAAGCTGCAGCAGCACCCGGTCGCCACGCGCGATCCCCAGCCGCCGCAGCCCGGCGGCGGCCCGGTCCACGGCGGTCGCGAGCTCGGTGTGCGTCATGCGGCGCTCACCGTCGATGAGGGCGCACTTGCCCGGGTACGCGGCGGCGCCGGCCAGGGCGAGCTGATCCAGGCGTTCCCACTGCCACCAGCCCCGGCTGCGGTAGAGGTCAGAACCCATCGGCGGCCGAGCTCCCTTCGACGAGACGGGCCAGTTCGGCCAGCGAATAGTCGGTCACGTCCCACAACTCCACGACGGCGCCGAAGCGGCGCTCCAGTTCCAGCCCCAGCTCGGTGGTCTCGGTGGAATCCAGGGCCAGGTCGGCGCGCAGCCGGTGCCCCGGACGGAGCTGGTCCTCCTCCACGCCGAGCCCGGCCAGGATCTCCTTCAGCTCGTCAAAGCCCATGTCTCGTGCTCAACCTCAAGGTAGGAGGGGTCGGGCGGGATGTCGGACAGGTCGGCCTCCAGAAGGAGGACCTCGCCGCGTTGCCCGGCGTCGGTGAAATTGTTGAACTTGTACGTCACGTACATCATCCGGTTGCGCGGGGTGCGGACGAACTCGGCCATGAGCCGGACGCCCGCGTCGCGCGCCATGCGCCGGATGTGGTTGATGAGCACGACGCCCACTCCGCGGGACATCACCCGGCACGACATCAGCAGCAGCTTCAGCGTCCATCCGGCCGGGCTGAGGTCCACCAGCGCGAGCCCGATCGTGCCGTACGGGCCGAACTTGTCCTCCAGCCCCGCGACCAGCAACATCGAGTCATCCGAGCGGCGGAAGGCGTCGAGCTCCGCGTAGGAGTAGGTGTAGCCCGTGGTGTTGAGCTGGTTGGTCCTGACGGTGAGCTCCTCGGCCCTGCGCAGGTCCTCCTCCCTGGCGGGTGCGATGCGCAGGCGCATGCCGAGCGAGGCCAGGAAGCTCTCCTGCGGCCCGGCGTGGCCCTCCTCCGCGCCGCGCCGCCGCGCGTCGGCCTGGTACATGGCCCGCCGCCGGGCGGCGTCGGCCGTGACGTGCGGCGGGTTCAGCTCGGGGCGTTCCGGCAGGGTGGCGAGGTCGCGGGCGTCGAAGCAGCGCACCTGGGGCAGCGTGAAGGCCACCTCCTCGCGCTCGTACGGCTCGTCGTCGACGAACGCCAGCGCGTCCAGGCCGAGGTTGAGCTCCTTGGCGACCGCCTGAAGGGAGGCGGACTTGGCGCCCCAGTTGATCTGCGGGGCGAGGAAGTACTCGGCCAGCCCGAACCGGTCCAGCATCGCCATGGCGGCGTCATGGTCGTTGCGGCTGGCGATGGAGTGCAGGATGCCCCGGCGGTCCAGCGTGGCGATGACGTCGTTCACCCCGGGCTTCAGGCTGAGCCGGTCGTTCTCCAGGAGGGTTCCTTGCCAGAGGGTGTTGTCAAGATCCCATACAACGCATTTCACCAGTTTTCCCGGCATCATCGGCTCCTGTAGGCGGCTTCGGCGATCATCGACTGCTGGATCTCGGTGCTGCCCTCGATGATTTCCATGATCTTGGCGTCCCTGAGCATGCGCTGGGCCCGGCTTTCCGCGGCGCAGCCGTTCGCCCCGTGGATCTGGACCGTGTCGGAGGCGGCGCGGAAGGCGGCGCGCGAGGCGTAGTACTTGGCCATCCACGTGGCGGCGACCGACTCGGGGTCGCCCTCCTGCCGCAGCAGACCGGCCCGCAGGCACAACAGGCGGGCGGCCACGCTCTCGGTGGCCAGGTCGGCGAGCATCCGGCGGACGAGCTGATGGTCGGCGATCCGCCGGCCGAACTGTTCGCGGCCGGCGGCGTAGGCGAGGCTGTCGTCCAGGCACGCCTGCAGGATGCCGACGCATCCCCACGCGACCGTGTACCTGCCGGTCTCGAGCGCGCCGCTGCAGACCGCCGACAGGCCGAACCCGGGCCGGCCGACCACGTTGGCGGCGGGGACGGCGCAGTCGCGGAAGTCGAGCTGCGCCGTCATGGACGCCCTGGTGCCGAGCACACCGTGGATGGGCGTGACCTCCAGGCCGGGGCTGTCGCGCTCCACCAGGAACGCCGTCGGCCCCTCCTCGCAGCGCGCGAAGACCAGGAACACGTCGGCCGCCCGGCCGTAGGTGATCCAGCGCTTGACCCCGTTGAGCACGTACACCTGCCCCTTGCGGGTGGCGGTGGAGGAGATCATGGACGCGTCGGAGCCGGCGTGCGGCTCGGTCAGCGCGAAGGCGCCGACGACCTCGCCCGAGGCCAGCCGGGGCAGCCAGCCGGCCTTCAGCTCCCGGCTGCCCCACCGGTTCACCGCCGCGCTCACCATGCTGTGCACGGTCAGCAGGCTGCGCGCCGAGGAGCAGCCGTACCCGATGGCCTCGTTGAGCAGGCCGAACGTCACCGCGTCCAGCGGGGTCCCGCCGTGTTCCGCGCTGATCGCGGCACCCAGCCAGCCTTGGGCGGCCAGGTCGCCGGCCAGTTCGCGCGGCAGCCGCTCCGCCTGGTCCCACTCCTCGGCGTGCGGCACGATGCGCTCGCGTACGAACGCCATGAAAGCGTCCCTGGCCTGCCGTTGTGCTTGGGTCAACTCCATGCCGCCGTCCATGCCGCCGTCCATGGCGCCGTCACGGCCGCTCGGCGAGCACGGCCTGCTTGCGCAGCACGAAGGCGGCCATCGCGTTGACCGTGCGGAAGTTGTGGATGTCCAGGTCCTCGTCCTCCACGACCACCGAGAACTCCTTCTCCACCATCAGGACGAGCTGCATGACGAACAGAGAGTTGACGTAGCCGGTCGCGAAGATGTTCTCGTCGTCGTCGATGGCGTGGTCGGCGAGGTATCCGCGGAGGAAATCGATGATCTTCGCCTTGACGTCGTCCATGAGAGTCATGCGCCCTTCATTCCGTAGTCGTAGAAGCCCTGCCCGCTCTTCCTGCCGTGCAGTCCGGCGGCGACCATGGTCTTGAGCAGCGGGCACGGCCGGTACTTGCTGTCGCCGAACTGCTCGTGCAGCAGCTCGATCGAGTACAGGACGGTGTCGAGCCCGATCAGGTCGGAGGTCTCCAGCGGTCCCATCTTGTGCCCGAAGCAGCCGGTGAAAAGGCGATCGACCTCCTCGGCCGTGGCCACGCCCTCGTGTACGAGGAACATGGCCTCGTTCACGGTCAGCATCAGCACCCGGTTGGTGACGAAGCCCGGCGAGTCCCTGACCACGATGCTCTGCTTGCCCATCGCCTCCAGCAGGCCGACCGTGATGCCGACGGTCTCGGCGCTGGTGTGGTGGCCGCGGATGACCTCGACCATGGGCTTGAGCGTGGGCGGGTTCATGAAGTGGGTGCCGATCACCCGATCGGGCCGCCGCGTGACGGAGCCGACCTGGGTGATGGGGATGACCGAGGTGTTGACGGCGAAGACGCAGTGTTGCGGGCACAGGCGGTCGATCCGCTCGTACACGCCGCGTTTGATGTCCCAGTTCTCCGTCACGTTCTCGATGACGAAGTCGGCCGCGCCGAGCCGCTCGTCATCGGTGGTGAAGACGATCCTGGACAGCACTTCCTCCCGATCGGGCAGCCCGCTGCGATCGGCGGCCAGCAGGCGCTGCATGCGCATGCTCTGGGCGATGGACTCCCTGGCCCGCCCCAGAACCTCGTCGGTGACGTCAACCAGCACGACCTCGTGCCCCGACCGCGCCAGAACCTGGGCGACCTCCGCGCCCATGACCCCCGCGCCGACGACTCCGACGGTCTTCACGCTCGTCATCTCTCTCCTTTCCTAATTACCTGAGCCATCTCGGCGACGGTCGGCGCGGCGAACAGCGCCCGCAGCGGCACCTCCAGCGTGAAGCGCTCGCGCAGCCGGGCGGCGAGCCGGATGCCCAGCAGCGAGTGACCGCCCAGCTCGAAGAAGTGGTCGTGCCTGCCCACCGGGGCCACGCCGAGGAGGTCGTGCCAGATGTCGGCCAGTTCCTTCTCGATCTCGTCCTCGGGCTCGGCGTACGGCCTGGGCGAGCCGCGGCCCGCGGCGGCCGGCTCGGGCGGCGCGGACACGGCGGCCTCCACCTGGGCCAGCGCCGCCCCGTAGTCCTTGGTGAGCACCAGCGCCTGCGGACCGAGGTCGTGGCCGAGCACCCGCTCGAACACCGCCACCCCCTCCTCGGGGCTGATCCCCTGCTCCAGGTGCTCGCGCAGGTAGCCGTCGCCCACGGCCCTGGTGGCCATGCCGACCGTCTGCCAGGCGTCCCAGTTGATGGAGATCGTCCGGGGGCCGTCCCCGGCCTGTCGCTGCCAGGCCAGTGCGTCCAGGTAGGAGTTCGCCGCGCAGTAGTCGGCCTGACCGGGCCCGCCGAGCACGGCCAGTCCCGACGAGCACAGCACCACGAAGTCGAGGTCGAGGTCGGCGATCGCGTCGAGTACCGCCCGCGCGCCCGCCACCTTGGGCGCGAGGACGGCGTCGGCCTCGTCCGGCTCCTTGGTCTGCATGAGGCCCCGGCCCTCGACGCCGGCCGCGTGGATCACCCCGTGCAGCGCGCCGAACCGGGCCACCGCCCCGGCGACGACCTCGCGCATGCGGACGGGGTCGGTGACGTCCGCGGCCACGGTCATGACGCGCGCGCCCAGGTGTCCGAGCGCGTCCGGCCCGGCGTCGCCGCGCGGGAGGTTGCGGCCGGTGAGCACCAGGTTGGCGTTGTAGACGGAGGCGAGGTGGGCGGCGAGGGTGCGGCCCATCCCGCCGAAGCCACCGGTGATGAGGTACGTGCCACCCTCCCGCAACGGGCTCCCTGCCGCAGGCACCCGCACGCCGGCCTCCCGCGACGGGCTCGCCGCCACAGGCACCTGTGCGCCGTCCTCCCGTGGCGGGCTCGCTGCCGCGGGCACCCGTACCTCGTCGAACCGCCTGCGCCAGCGCCGGCCCGTGCGCAGGACGATCAGCGGCTCGGTGGGCGGGCTCGTCAGCTCGGCGACGAGCGCGTCGAGCAGGCGCTCTCCCATGGGCAGTCCGACGTCGATGGTGCGGCAGGTGATGTCCTGGCTCTCCTGCGACCACACGCGCCCCGCGCCGAGCAACGTGGCCATCTCCGGGCGGGCCGGCCGCGTCTCGCCCAGGGGATACATGTCCCCGGTGAGCACCGACACCTCCAGCCGGTCGCCCGGCATCGTCTCTGCCGTCGCGCGGGCCAGCCGCAGCAGGCCGTGGAAGCCCCGGCGCAGCACCTCCTCGTGGTCACGCGCGCCCAGCGCCGCCAGGTGAACGATCCGCCGCGGCCGATCGCCCAGCAGCCCAGCAAGGTCGGCGCGGTCCGGGTCAGCGCGGCCAGGCTCAGCGCGATCCGGGTCGGCGGGGTCCGGGTCGGCGATGGTCACGGTCCCGCCGAGTGCGCGCAGGCGTTCGGCCAGTTGCCCGGCCAGTCCTTGGCCGTCGGTCAGCAGCAGCCAGCGGCCGGTCGCCGGTCCCGGCTCCAGCAGGGGAGGAAGCGGATCCCATGCCGGTACGTGGAACCAGTCGGCGAGGTCGGGCTTCCTGGCCAGCGTCCGTGGAGCCTGCGGCGTGGCGGAGCGGGCGGCGGGGGTGAAGCGGCGGCGTTCGAACGGGTAACCGGGCAGGGGCACCCGGCGTCGCCGGACCGGATGCACGGCGTCCCAGTCCACCTCGGCGCCCGCCAACCACAACCTGCCGAGCGACGTCAGCATGCTCTCCTCGTCGGAGCCGCCGCCGTAGGAGGCCGGCAGGCTGCTCAGGGCGAGTGGCCGGGCGGGCGGGCCGGCCGGCTTGGCGGCCAGCGCGAAACCGCAGAGCGACTGGCCGGGGCCGACCTCCAGCAGCGCCCGCCCCGAAGCCTCCCACAACCGGGCCGCGCCCTCGGTGAAGCGCACCTCTCCGCACAGATGGCGGGCCCAGTACGCCGGATCGGTGGCCTCGGCGTCGGTGATCCACGTCCCGGTCACGTTCGACAGGTACGGCAGCGCGGGCGGGCTCGGCCGGAGTGTGGCGGCCAGCTTGGTGAGCCGCTCGGCCACGGGCGCCATCATGGGCGAGTGGAACGCGTGCGAGGTGGACAGCCGCCGGCTGGCCACCTGCCGGTCGGCCAGGCCGGCCCGCAGTTCGTCGAGCGCGGCGTCGGGCCCGGCGACCACGCACAGGGCGGGGCCGTTGACCGCCGCCACGGTCAGCTCAGGACCGAGCTCACCGGCGACCTCGTCGGCGGGCAGCGGCACGGCCAGCATGCCACCGCCCGGCAACTCCTCGATCAGCCGGGCCCGTTCGGTGACCAGCAGCAACATCTGCTCCAGGTCTAGGACGCCCGCCAGGCAGGCGGCCACGTACTCGCCGAGGCTGTAGCCGATCAGCGCGTCCGGCCGCACGCCCCAGGCCATCCACTGCCGGGCCAGGGCGTACTCCAGGGCGAACACGGCGGGATGCGCCCGCAGCGTGCCGCCCAGCGGGTCGCCCGCGGGGCCGGCTCTCCTGCCGAGCATGGCCCGCAGATCCGGGCCGGAGCCGGCGCGGGGCCGGATCGGTGCGGCGGGTGCCCCAGGTGCGGAGCGGGCCGGGGCGGAGCTGTCGCGGGGGCCGGTTCGTACGGGGGATGCCCCGGGTGCGGAGCCGTCGTGGGGAGGGGTCTCCTCTGGGTACAGCGTGGCCATCAGGTCGAGGCCGGACTGCCGGGCGAGCAGGTCGTGGCACTCCCGCAGGACGTTTCCGAAGACGGTGTGGGACTCCAGCAGGCCGCGGCCCATGCCCGGGTAGTGGTCGCCCAGGCCGGGCAGGAGGAAGGCGACGCGGGCGGGTTCCCGCTCATCGGCGTCAGCGGTGAAGACCCGGCCCGGCGTGCGCGGGCGCAGCAGGTCCACGGCCTCCTCAGTGGTGCCCGTCACGAGCACGCGGCGGTGCGGCCAGGCGCGCCTGCCCTTCTGCAGCGTGTGGGCGACGTCGGGCAGCGCCAGGGCCCGGTGGCCCTCCAGGTGATCCGCCAGCCGGTCGGTGGCCGCGTCCAGGGCGGCGGGGCTCCGGGCCGAGAGCGTGATGAGCTGCGGCCCGGCCTGCGGGGCCGCCACCGGCGACGGCGGCGCCTCCTCCAGCACCACGTGCGCCCCCGCGCCGCCGAGCCCGAAGGAGCTGACGCCGGCGCGCCGCCGGGTCTCCCCCGCCGGCCACGGCGCCGCCCGGGTGGCGACGCGGAAGGGCGAGGCGGCGAAGTCCAGACGCGGGTTGGGGGTGGTGTGGTTGAGGCTCGGCGGGATCTCCCCGTGGCGCAGCGCCAGCACGGTCTTGATGAGCCCGGCGATGCCGGCCGCGGCGTGGGTGTGGCCGATGTTGCTCTTGACCGAGCCGATGGCGCAGGTCCCCGTGCTCCAGCCCCGCTCGGTGAAGGCCCGGGTGAGCGCGTCGAACTCGATCCGGTCGCCCATGGGCGTGCCGCTGCCGTGGGTCTCGACGTAGCCGATGCTCTCGGGGTGCACGTTCGCCAGGTCGAGGGCGGCGCCGATGACGCGGGCCTGGCCGTCGAGCCCCGGCGCGGAGAACCCGACCCTGGCGGCGCCGTCGTTGCCGGTCGCGGAGCCCAGGATGAGCGCGTGGATGGTGTCGTTGTCGGCCCAGGCGTCCGCCAGGCGCTTGAGCACCACGAGCCCGATGCCCTCGCCGATGACGGTGCCGTTCGCGGCGGCGTCGAAGGCGCGGCAGTGCCCGTCGGGCGAGAAGATGCCGCCGCGCTGGTAGAAGTAGCCGGGGTGGCGGCCGGCTCTGATCGTCACACCGCCGGCCAGCGCCAAGTCGCTCGACCCCGACAGCAGTGACTCGATCGCCAGGTGCACGGCGATCAGGGAGGTGGAGCACGCCGTGCGCACGGTGACGGAGGGGCCGCGCAGGTCGAGTTTGAAGGACACGCGCGGGGCCATGAAGTCCGGCTCATTGCCCACCTCGCGCAGGAAGAGCGCGGCGGGGTCGGCGGCGTCCAGCAGCCGGGCGTAGTCGTTGCCGAAGCCACCGGCGAAGACGCCGACCTGGCCGGGGGTGTGCCCGGGGTCGTACCCGGCGTCCTCCAGCGCGGTCCATGCGCATTCCAGCAGCAGCCGGTGCTGGGGGTCCATCTCGACCGCCTCGCGCGGGCTGACGCCGAAGAACTGCGCCGCGAACAGGTCGGAGTCCGCGACGACTCCCTGCGCCTTGACGTAACCGGGATCGCTCAGCAGATGCGGCGGAACGCCGTTCGCCGCCAATTCAGCGTCGTCGAAGAAAGTAATGGATTCGACGCCGTCCCGGATATTCCGCCAGAACTCCGCGGGATTGGCCGCCCCTGGGAAACGGCAATCCATGCCGACCACGGCAATTTCACGACCGGTGAGGTTCATCGCTCCCCGTTAATTCATTCATCGCCAAGTTGCCGTTCCAGGGGAGCATGCGGCTCGAAGCAGTGGCAAGAAGCGGGACCGGCTGAGGTGCTACAGCGGTAGTTCGTCGGTCACATATGGATGGCGACTCGTTATTCTGCCCGTGCCGGACGCCCCGAACGCCAAGGATCAGGTGACATATGACGACGCGCACGGTCGAACTCCACCGCACCGACCCGTACGACCGCAGGTTCGACGCCCGGGTGACCGTGGTGGACGGAAACCGCGTCGAGCTGGACAGCACGCTCTTCTACGCCCGCAGCGGCGGCCAGCCGGGTGACACGGGCACGCTCAACGGGTTGCCGGTCCTCGACGTGCACTACGACGAGGGTAAGCAGCGTGTCTTCCACCTCATGGACGACGCCGACGCCGCCGGGCTGAGCCCGGGGGTCCCGGTCACCGGCGACATCGACTGGGAACGCCGTTACCGCCTGATGCGCCACCACACGGCGCAACACCTGCTGTGGTGCGCGTTCGTGTCCGCGTACGGCACCGGGCACCGCGAGCTGGGCGGCGACATCGGCGAGGCTAAGGCCAGGCTCGACATCGGCCTGGCCGAGGGCGCGCCGCGGCCCGACGCGGACCGGGTCGCCGCGGAGCTGACCCGTCTGGTGACCCTGGACCTGCCGATCCGCCGCTATCCCGGCGAGGCGGGCGAGGACCAGTGGGTGTGGGAGATCGACGGGTACGACCCGATCCCCTGCGGCGGCACGCACCTGCGGACCACGGGCGAGGTGGGCCGGGCGGCCACCCGGGTCAAGCGCAAGGGCTCGGGCGTGTTCCGGTTGGAAGTGTCGGTCGTCACGTGAGCGGGATCGAGGGCACCGGTCGGCACGTGAGCGGGATCGGAAACACCGGTCCGCGCAAGGGTCCGCACGTGAGCGGGATCGAGGTCACCGGTCTGCGCAAGACCTTCCCCGGCCGTCGCGGGCCGTTCCGTCGTACCGAATCCAAGCTCGCCCTCGACGGGCTCAGCCTGCGGATCCCGCGCGGAGCCGTCACCGGGCTGCTGGGACTGAACGGGGCGGGCAAGACCACCACCATCAAGATCATCGCGACGCTGCTCCACCCGAGTGCCGGCACGGTCACCGTGGACGGCCTGAACGTGGTCACCGAGGCGGAGGCGGTCCGCAGGCGGATCAACCTCATCGCGGGCGGCGAGCGCATGGTCTACGCCCGGCTGACCGGCAGGGAGAACCTGTGGTATTTCGGTCAGCTCTACGCCGTGCCCGGCGCGGTGCTGCGCCGGCGCATCCCCGAGCTGCTCGCGCTCGTGGGGCTCGGCGACGCGGGCGCGACCGTGGTGGAGAAGTACTCGCGGGGCATGGTGCAGCGGCTGTCCATCGCCCGCGGCCTGATCAACGACCCCTCCTACCTGCTGCTCGACGAGCCCACGATCGGCCTGGACGCGCCCATCGCGAGGGATCTGCGCGAGGTGGTGGGCAGGCTGGCCGCCGAGGGCCGCGGCGTCCTGCTCACCTCGCACTACCTGGCCGAGGTGGAGCAGCTCTGCGATCACGTCTACGTCATCAGCGACGGCAGGCACCTGGCCGAGGGCAGCCCAGCGGAGCTGATGACGGCGGCGGGCTGCCGGCGCGGCGTCCGGGTGGTGGCCGAGGGGCGGCGCGACGGCGTCGCCACGGCGCTGGCCCGCTTCGGCGGCGAGCACGGCGGCTTCCCCACCGTGACGGAGCTGGACGACGGCCGCCGCATGGAGGTCGTGCTCCAGCACGCCGACGACCTGACCGGCGCCCTGGTGAGCGCGCTGGTCTCGGCCGGCGTGTCGGTGACGGAGGTGGACGTGCGCCCGCCGACGCTGGAGGACGCGGTGCTGCGCCTGGCGGACCGTACCCCGGCGTCCGCGCTGAGAGGCTGAGCGCCGTGCCCCGGGTCGAGGTCGTGACCTCGCTCGACGCGCTGGACCCGCGCGCGTGGGACACGATGGCGCGCGGCTGCAGCGCCTATCACACGCATGGCTGGCTGAGCATGTTCGAGGAGCCGGGCCACATGTGGTACGCCGTGGCGAGGGGCCACGACGACCGGCTGCTCGGCGCCCTCCCGATGGCCTGCGTGCCGGACGAGAGCAGTGAGCTGTATCGCGCGTCCGACCTGTTCGCGGGCCTGCCGGGGCCCTGGCACGACGGGGCGGCGCTGCACGCGGGCCCCCGGCGCGGCTACCACCACGAGCTGGTCCTGGACCCCGCGCTCGGCGGGCGGGAACGTGCCGCCGTGCTGCGCTCGCTGCTCGACGCGGCCGGCCAGATCATGCAGGACGGCGGCCTCACCGCCTGCCTCGCCTACTACCTGACCTCGGCGGCCTGCCGTGAGCTGATGGACGCGGCCGGCGCGGCCGTGCCGCTGCTGACCGAGACGAACGCCACGCTCGACCTGCCCGGTACGGGGTTCGAGGACTACCTGGCCGCCTTCGGGCCGCGCCGCGGCCGCATCGCCAGGGAGATCGCGCTGTTCGACGCCGCCGGGTACGAGGTCTCGATCGAGCCGGTCTCGCGCGCCTGGCCCGAGGCGGGGCCGCTGCGCGCGAACGTGGAGCGCAGGTACGGCCACGCCGTCACCGACGAGGAGATGACCGCCCTGTTGCGCAGGCACGCGGAGAACGTGGACGCCATGGCCAGGGTCGTCTGCTGCCGGCGCGAGGGGCGGCTGGTGGGGTGCTCGGTGTTCCTGGAGCGGGGCGACACGCTGTACCTGCGGATGGTCGGCTTCGACTACCCGCGGCTGCGTGACGCCTGCGAGTACTTCAACGTGCTGTTCTACCTGCCTGTCCGCTACGCCTACGAGACCGGCCGGCGCAGGGTCGACTTCGGCCTGGGGAGCCCGGCGAAGGCGTTCCGGCTGGCGCGGCTGCGGCCCTTGTGGACGCTCGCCTTCAACGCGGCGGCGCACGGGCCCGAGGTGGAGGCGGCGGCCAGCGCGTGGAACGGCGAGCGGATGGCGCGCTGGCGTGCGGAGTTCGGCCGGCACAGCCCTCAGGAGGAGCTCAGTCCCCGTAGAACGTGACCCGCTGCTCATCCAGGATCCGGTGCACGGTGCGCTGGAAGAGGGAGTTCACGATCGTGGCCGCGCGCACCGACAGCAGGCTGAGGTTGGGGTCGGCGTAGCCGTGGGTGGCGGCGGCGCGGTTCTGCAGGTAGATCCCGTGCCGGTCGGCGTGTTTCCAGCGCACCGAGTAGTCCTCCTCGACCAGCGGATCGCCGTTCTCGTCCGTCTCGATCATCTCGGCCAGTTCGGGGGCCAGGTCCAGCGGCGCGGGCTCACGGCCGGTGGCGAGCACGACGTGGCGGGCCTCGTGCCGCTCGCGCCCGCCCGTGGGCGGCACGCAGTCCAGGGTCAGGCGGTCCCGCCGCGCGCCGAGCCCGACCAGTTCCCGCCCCGGCAGCATGGTCAGCGGTGAGCGCCCGGTGCGCAGGTACTGCTCGTACTGGAACTGGTAGATCTCCCTGAGCACGGATTCGGAGATGCCGTCGCTGGTCAGCGTCTGCCGGCGGAGCAGGCGGGCGCGTTCCTCGCGGGTCAGGCCGTAGAAGAAGGCGGTGTAGGAGGGCCGGTACATCTCGTTGGCGGTGGGCGAGTCGTCCAGCGGCGCGAACCAGTGCCGGCGTCCCAGCCAGGCCACCCGCAGGAAACCGGCGTGCAGCAGGGCCAGCACACACTCGGCCCCGGTCTGCCCTGATCCGACCACGGCGACCGGTTCCTCCCTGTCCATCCCTGGCATCCGCCCGGCCAGCTCATCGGCCGGCAGCGCGCCCGGCGGCGGCTCGCCGCCCAGGCAGGGCGGCAGGGCCGGGCGCGTGCCGACCCCGATGATCACGTGCTGAGCGCGGGCCACGACCGTCTCGCCGGTGCGCAGCACGAAGCCGTCGTCGAAGCCGACGCCGTCGATGCCCACGCCGTACCGCACGTCGAGGCGCTCCCCCGCCCAGGCCAGGTAACGCGCGTACTCGACGCGCGGGATCGCCTCGAATCCGGCGTTGAGGAAGGAGAACACCCGGCCGGAGGAGACCAGGTAGTTGAGGAAGGACAGCTCGTGCCGGGGATCCACCAGGGAGACCAGGTCCTTGATCCACGGGGTCTGCAGCCGGGTGCCGGGGAACAGCAGCCCCGCGTGCCATTCGGGGCCCGGCCAGCGTTCCAGGATTGGTAACCGTCCCGCGCCGCCCTTCTCGTACAGTGCGGCCAGGCTCAGGTTGGCGGGTCCCGCGCCCACGGCGACGGCATGGTGGACGGCGCTCACTGGTGCACCACCGGGTCGAGGTTGTAGTTGTGGCGCAGCAGGTTGCCGGGGTCGAGGCGGCGCTTGAGCGCCACCAGCCGGTCATGCGCGTCCGCGCCGAACGTGCGCCGCGGGCCCGCCGCGGCGGCCCGGTCGGACAGGTAGTTGGGATAGCCGTCGCCCGCCACCGCCCAGGGCTCCGCCGCGGCCGACACCGACCTCGCCCAGGCGATCTGCTCGTCGTCGGACTCGGGCGGCTCCCAGATCGCCATCCCCGTCACGTTGAACCGGGCGCGGCGGAACGGCACGGCCGAGCCGGGTGTCGCGCGCACCGCGCCGTGGAACTCCTCGATGTAGACCGTGTCGTTCCACGGGCCACGCCAGCGTCCCGCCTCGAATCGTGCCACCAGCGCGTCGATGAGCTCGTCCGGCAGCGCCGCCGTGCATCTGGGGCTCCAGTAGTGGCGCAGTCCGTACGGCAGCCGGCCCAGGATCTGCTGCATGGACACGTACGAGCGCCGTTCGATCCGCCAGTCCAGCAGCTCCGGCCCGCGCAGGCGGCGGGTCAGCTCACGGACGTAGGGCTCCCGGTCGCCGCAGTAGCACACGGACATGACGGCGGCCGCCTCCTGCCGGGGGCCGTAGCGCTCCAGGAGCATGATGAGGACCAGCTCGTCGGGCGCCTCCTCGGCCAGGTCCCTGAACAGCCGCACGGCCTCGGCCATCGCGTGCCCGGGGTAGGCGACCACGCCGCCGTACACGTGCGGGACCGGATGCAGGCCGAAGGTGAACTCGGCGACGACGCCGAAGTTGTGGCCCGCGCCGCGCATCCCCCAGTCCAGCTCGGGATCGTTGTCGCGGGTGACGGCCAGCCGCCCGCCGGCGGGCGGCACCAGGTCGAAGGAGACGACGTTGTCGCAGGCCAGGCCGTAGCGTGCCATGAGGTGGCCGACCCCGCCCCCGAGGGTCAGCCCGGCCACGCCGGTGGTGTCGAAGGTGCCGCCCGTGACGGCCAGGCCGTGCCGCGCCGCCGCGGCGTCCAGGTCCGCCCAGGTGGCGCCGCCCTGCACGCGGGCCAGGCAGCGGCCGGGATCGACGCGGACGCCGTTCATCAGGCGCAGGTCGATGACCAGGCCGCCGGGGGCAGAGGCGGTGCCGGCGACGTTGTGGCCGGTGGAGCGTACGGCGGTCGGCAGGCCGGAGCCGGCGGCCCACTCGACGAGCCGGGACAGCTCCGCCGTGCCCGCGGGCATCGCGATCAGCGCGGGACGCGGGTCGTGCATGCCGTTGAACAGTTGCCGGGCCGCGTCGTACCCGGGGTCGGCGGGGCGCAGCACCCTGCCGGGACAGATCGCGTCGCAGCCGGTCATGGCAGCTCGGGCAGGCACAGGAGCCGCAACAACCGGGCCGCCTCGCGATGGGAGTCCTCGGCGGCGGACATGAGGCAGCGCGTGGCCAGCGGCGCGTCGAACCCGGTCAGGCGCAGGGCGTGCCTGGCCCGCTCCAGCTCGGCGTGCGGCCCGCCGGCCGAGCCCGCCCGGCTCAGCAGCGGACTCCAGCGCCGGTCGAAGGCGGCGAAGCGTTCCGGCGTGAAGTCGGCCGCGCCCGGCGCGGGCCGGTCCCACAGCAGGAACCATCGCACCACGGCGGGGTCGGCGCCGTCCAGGAGGTCCAGCGCCCACACCGCGTGCCCGCGCGAGGTGGAGAACTTCTCCCCCGACAGCAGGTAGAACTCGTTGACGGACATGCCGCGCAGGCCGGCCGACGGCGGGACCCCGGCGGCGGAGAACAGGGCGGGGAACAAGACCGCGTAGTAGAAGGCGTTGTCCACGCCGAGGAAGGGCCACAGGCCGCCGACCTCCTGCCACGCGCCCACGTAGTCGCGCAGGCACCGCCCGGCGGGATCGAGGTGCCGGGCGACGGCGACCAGATAGGCCAGCCCCATTTCGAACCAGACGTCCACGCGGTCGCCCCGCCCGGTGCTCACCCCCCAGTCGGTCGGGTAGGCCACGGGCAGTTCGGGCAGCGGGCGCTCCCGGTAGGCGGCGATGAGCGCGCGTACCCTGGCCGGGAGCGCGGCCGTGAGCCAGGTGCGCACGAGCGCGTCGCGGTGCTCCTCCACCGGGAAGACCAGGACGCTCTGGCGTTTCCTCCCGGGCGTGCCGCCACAGGCCGTGCAGACCGGCGCGGCCAGGTCGGCGGGGTCGGCGTACCCGCCGCACTCCTCGCAGGTGCCCGCCCCCATGCCGGCGCCGCACCAGGGGCATTTCCCGCTCACGTAGGCGTGGTGCAGGATGCGCCCGCAGCAGGTGAGCACCGGGCGGGCCACGCGGCGGACCACCGACCGCTCCTCCAGCTCCGCCAGGAGCGCCACGACGGCGTCCCGGTAGGCGGCGTCGGCGAGCGGACGGGTGAAGAGGTCGTGGGAGACGCCCAGCCGGGCGAACGCCTCGCGGATCCGCGCGCCCTCGCGGACGGCGAGGTCCCCGGCGGGCTCGTCCGTCCCGCGCGCCTTGGCCGGGACGTAGTTCTGGTGGTCGTCGACGCCGCACACGGTCAGCACGTCCTCGCCCCGGTCGCGGGCCACGCGGGCCGCCGCGTCCGCGGCGACGTACGGGCCGGACAGGTGGCCGACGTGGAGGGGGCCGTTCGGCGTGGGCGGGGGTGAGACGATGAGGACGGGACGGCTCACGCGGCCTCCTCCGGCATCCAGTAGATGCTCAGCACCATCAGCGGCTCGTCGGTGGAGGGGTTGACGATCACGTGCGGCTCCTCCGGCTCGAACAGGAACGCCGTGCCCGGCCCGCCGGTGTCGCGGCGCCCGGCGACGGTCAGGTCCGCCGAGCCGCTCATCACCACGGCGAGCTCCACCTCCGGGTGCCGGTCCTCGGCGCTGGCCGAGGCCGGGGGGATCACGCACCACATCGCGCCGAACGGCAGTCCCGGCAGGCCGTCATACTGGCTCCAGCGGCCGATCTGGATGCCGTGCTCGCGGTCCAATGCCGCGGAGAAACCATCGAGTTTACGCATGGTCTGTCCTCACCACCAACGAAAAGCGACGCGAATAGGGTCACGATATGTCCGGCCCGGCTGAATGGCCCCGGCCGCAGGCTTTTCCGTTCCTACAACGGCGGTTAGTATCCGGCCATGACGATCGGCGAGATCGGCGCGACTTATTCTCCGCGGCAATTGGTCTTCTTTCCCTGGAAAGAGGTGCGCGGCTGGCGGGTGAAGCGTTATGGCATCTCCGCCACCCGCCCCGAGCCGCCCCGCCACGTGGTGCTGGCCGGCGACTCGGCCGCCGGGCTGAGCCTGCCGGAGCCGTACGACGGAGCCCTGTCGTGCGCGTTCAGCGTGGTCCACGAGGACGAGGACGGCTGCTACGCGCTGGTGGCATGGTGGAGCCGCAACGGCCTGATCCTGCACACCAGGACGTGGATCTCCGGGTGGGACGCGCCCGGCGCCTGGACGCCCGCGCCCGCGTGCGCGACCGCCTGCGTGTGGGAGCTGGTGGCCGTCTGCCACGAGCGGCGGTCCTGGGTCGAGCACGTGCTGCGGCCGGACGCGCCCGACGTGCGGGCGTACCTGGGCAGCGGGGTCAACGGGGCGTTCTGAGGGTCAGCACGCCCAGCGTGAGGGCCTCGCTGATGAGCGGGCGCAGCTCGGCGGGCTTCCTGTCGGCCGCGACCGCCAGCTCGCCGATGGTGAGCCTGCCGTCCGTCGCGTAGAGGAAACGTTCCCATGCCTCGTCCTCCAGCTCGTATTCGAGGCTGCCGTCCATGACCACGTACGACGTCCCGTCGGCCCCGGCGACCAGCATGACGCCGTCGGCCAGCAGCGGCACGGCGTCCTCCGGCATCTCCTCCTCGGCGGGCAGGCAGCGCGCCAGGTCCTGCCACGCGCGGGTGCGCACCGCCCGCAGCGGCGCCCCCTCCCCCACCATGACCGAGCCGGGCGGGTCGGTGGCCATCAGTTCGAGCAGGCCGAGGTTCACCACGCGCAGCAGCAGTTCCACGTGCCCGGCGCGCGGGTTGGCGAGCAGCGCGGCGAGGTAGGCGCGGGCGTTCCCCGCGTCGACGCGCCAGGCGCCCGGCGCGGAAAGGGCCTCCTCCAGCAGGGCGCCGCCGTCACGGGCGAGCATCGAGACGAAGGCGCGGTGCGCGTGGTGCCGTCCCTCGCCCTCGTAGAAGGCCACCTTGGGGCGTTCGGTGACGTAGCGCGGCAGCACCTCCGCCGCGGCGTGCCTGACCAGGCGCTTGTCCCACAGCAGGGCGCGGCGCAGCCGCCGGGGCACCGCGGCCATGAGCTCGACCAGGCGATGGTCCAGGAACGGCACGCGGGCCTCGATGGCGTTGCCCGCCGCCGTGCGGTCCTCGTGCCAGAAGTTGTTCTGCTGCATCTCCCTGCACTTCCAGGCCAGGAAGGCGTCATAGGGATCGGCGGGCGGGCCGAGCGTCTCCTCGCGCAGCAGCGGCCGTTCGAAGTGGTCCCACCAGGCGGCCAGCCCTGGCCGGCCGGCCAGGGAACGGCGCAGGTTCATGTTCCGCGCCGTGGCCAGGAAGTCCTCCCAGCCGCCGCCCATGGCCAGCTGGCCGGTGTAGCCGCCGCTCAGCTCGTCGGAGCCGCCGCCCAGCATCATGCCCTTCAGCAGCGGTCTGTCCTGGTGGGCGTAGCGGTACAACTCGTACTTGAAGAACTGTTCCGGGCCGCACTGGGGCATCTCGGTGAGCCACAGCAGCCGCTTCCACTCCTCGGCCGACGGCGTCCTGCCCACGATCACCTGGTGGTTGGGCAGGCCGAGATCGGCGGCCAGGCGGCAGCCGTACGTCGCGTCGCCGCCGGTCAGCGTGCTGGCGTGCAGCGCGGTGAAGGTGTGCACGCCGGAGCCGGCCGCCAGCGCGGCGATCAGCGCCGAGTCCACGCCGCCGCTGAGCAGCAGGCCGATCTCGGCGTCCGCGGTCAGGCACTCCGACACCGACGAGGCGAGCAGGTCCAGGTACATGCGGTGGGGGTGCTCGGGGAAGTCGTCGGCGGGCTCGGGCATGCGCCAGTAGCGGTGTGCCGAGGTGGCGCCGTCGCGCAGGTCGATGCGTACGACGGTGGCGGCCTCCACGTGCTCGATGCCCTCGAACCAGGTGGTCGGCGGCTCGTCGGTGAAGACGGGGGCAGCGGTCAGCGACTGGTCGGCCAGCGCGGCGTCCCAGTCGAGGCGGCGCGGGCAGCCGGGGTGGGCGAACAGCGCCTTGATCTCCGAGGCGAACGCGATGACCTCGGCGTTCCTGGTGTAGAACAGCGGCTTGAGCCCGAGCCTGTCGCGGGCCAGCACGAGTTGTTCGCTGCGGGCGTCGTAGATGGCGATGGCGAACATGCCGCGCACCCGGTCGAGGAAGCCGAGCCCGTCGCGCAGGTACAGCGGCAGCAGCACCTCGCAGTCGGAGCGGCTGCGCAACGCGCCGGCCGGCAGCGAGGCCGCCAGCTCGCGGTGGTTGTAGATCTCGCCGTTGCACACCAGCGTCACGTCCCCGTCCCGGGTCACGAACGGCTGCCGCCCGCCTTCCGGGTCGACCAGCGCGAGCCGGGTGAAGGCCAGTCCGGCCCGGGCGGACACCCCGTCGCACAGGACCTGCTCGTCGTCGGGCCCGCGGTGCGCCAGCGCGTCCGCCATGCGGCGCAGGACCTGCTCGGACCCGGGTGGAAGCGTCCCGCCGTCAATGCGGGCCAGCCCTGAGATACCGCACATACACACCTTCCAGCTCCCATAAGTGACACCACGCCCGAGGTTCGGGCATGGTGTCACGCGATCGGATCAGCGAACTGTGGCCATGATCGTGGCGGGGTCGACCTTCTTGACCGTCGGCTTGCGGTACTTCTTCATTCGCACACCTCCTTTCAACTCGCTCCCCAATATCGCAAGAGCCGATCCCGCGACCCCACCCACGCGCCTCGAATGGCGTCGACTACGGCACTTCCCGCTTATTCCGGCGGTCGGCGGCGCACTATCTTTGAGCGCCTTGGACAATCGAGGGAGGACCGTGGCATGTCCCACCGGTACACCCAGGTATTAGCCGGGCTGCGCACGGCGGATTTACTCCCGGCGTCCCATGAATGCGTTTTCGTCAGCGGCTCGGTCGTGCGCGGCTGGGGCAATCCCACCAGCGATCTCGACCTCCACGTGATCAGCGCCGAGCCCTGGACGGGCGGGGAGAGCTCCCACGTGGCGCTGGACCCGGGCACACTGCGGCACGAGGGCGCCTTCGTGGACGGCGTGCGATGGGACGTCGAATACTGGCTCGGCGGGCAGATCGAGCAGTTGCTGGAGAAGGTCTCCTGGAAGAGCTTCGAGGCGGATCACGCGGTGTGGAAGTCGCTCAGCCCCGCCGAGATCGGGATGCTGGAGCGGCTGCCGTACGCGGTGGCCGTGGCGGGCGCCGATCGCCTGCACGAGGTGCGGGAGCGCCTGCGCTCGTCGGCGCACCGCTCCGTCTTCGTCTCGTACGCGCTGGACATGGCCGACAGCTACACCGAGGACGCGGCGGGGCAGTGCGCCACCGGCGACCTGCACAGCGCGGTGCTGACCGCGCGCCTGGCCTTCGAGCACGCGGTAGACGCGCTGCTGGCCGGCCACGGGCAGTTCGGCAGCAAGTGGCCGAAGTGGCGGGCGCGGCGCTGGCAGGAGGCGAATCCGGCGGTCATGACGTTCGAGGAGTTCTGGTCGCTGGCCACCATGCGGACCTTCGACCCCGCCGACCCGAGGGCCTGGGTGGAGCAGGTCATCGCGGCCTGCCAGAAGATCTTCATGGAAGTGGATGTGTGAATGTCCCATCCGGATTCCGCCGCGCCCCTGGACGCCGTGCCGCGCCGGCCGATGAACGTGCGCATCAGGAACCACCGCGGCACAACGGTCATCGGCGGATACGAGCACGCCCTGGAACTGTCGGAGAGCGCCGCCTTCGTCTGGCGGCAGATCGACGGCGTCAGGACCCTGCGCGAGATCGGCCGCCTCATGGCCGGGGAGTACGACATCGGCGAGGAGAGCGCGGCCCATGACGTCGCGGAACTGGCCGCCGAACTGGCCGCGTACGACCTGCTGGAGCTGGGATGACGTTCACGGCGGCGTTCCGCAGGACGTGGCTGTCCACCCGGCGGGCCTACCCCCTCACGCTCTCCGCGCCGATCCTCATCATGGGGGCGGCCGGGCTCGCCCTGTCCTACCTGGCCTACCGGGCCATCGGCGGCGGCCAGGTCTCGGCCGAGTTCGTCCGCCGCGCGGGCACCGGGGACTACCTGAGCTTCGTGGCCGTCGGCACCGCCGCCTACGTCTTCACGGTCCGTCTGCTGTTGTGGATCGGCCGGGCCCCGGTGCAGGAGCAGCGTGAGGGCGCGCTCGGCGCGCGCCTGATCGCGCCAGGGGGACGCCTGGCACACCTGGCCGGCCTGACGGCCTTCGCCGCGCTGCTCTCGCTGATCGAGGTGACCGGGCTGGTGGTGGCGGCCCTGGCGCTCGGCGCCTCGCTCGCCCCCGCCGACCCGCTGCTCGCGGCGGCGGGCATGGTCCTCGTGGCCCTGTTCGTCTTCGGCATGGGCGTGCTGATGTGCTGCATGACGCTGGTCACGGGCGACCTGTACGCGATCCAGAACACCACCATCTACGCCCTGGGCGCGCTGTCGGGCTTCATTTTCCCCGTCGGGCTGCTGCCGGGGCCGGTGCGCGCGCTGGCCGAGTGGTTGCCGCTCACCGCCGCCATGGACGTCCTGCGCGCCGGCATGCACGGCACTTCCCTCCCGTACGGCAGGGCCCTGTCGTCACTGGCGGTGAGCCTGGCCATCGCCCTGGCCGGCCTGGCCCTGCTCCCGCGGGCGCAGCGCAGGGCCATGGAGAGGAGCTACTAGCGTGCGGCACGCCTTGAAGATCTTCATGGCGGAGGCCCTGAAACAGCATCGGGTGATCTTCGGCAGCAGGACCACGCTGTTCGCCATGGTCCTGTGGCCGCTCATGCAGCTCGCCACCTCCTACTACACGGTTCGGCCGCTCACGGACACGCCGGGCATCGCCGAGCGCTGGCCACTGGCCGCCGAGCCGGAGCGGCTGCTGGCCTTCCTGGCCACCGGGGCGCTGGCCTACGCGTTCTTCTTCTCGGTGCTGGAGTCGAGCTGGTGGTTCTCCTACGAACGGGCCACCGGAACTCTGGAGGGCCTCTTCCTCACCCCCGCCAACCGGCTCGTGCTCGTCCTGGCCAACGGCGCCGGCGCGATGGTGCAGAACACCTGGCTGTTCACCTGCATGGCGAGCGCGCTGATCACCGCCACCGGCACCGTCCACGTGACCCATCCACTGATGTACGCCGTGGTGCTGCTCGCGCTCGTCATCCCGGCGACGGCCTTCGGCGCCCTGATCAACAGCATCCTGATCTTCGCCAGGGACGCCTCCATGATGTTCAACCTCATCGAGGAGCCGCTGTGGTTCGCCACCGGGGTACGGCTGCCGCTGTTCGCCCTGCCCTCCTGGCTGCGCGCCTGCGGGACGGTCCTGCCGCTGACCGGCAGCCTGATCGTGATGCGCGGCGCGCTGGACGGCGCGACGATCGGCGCCCTGCTGCCCGAACTCGCGCTGCTGGGCGGGCTCTCGGCCGCTTTCGTGGCACTCGCCGCGATCGTCCTGCGGGCCGGTGAGAAACGGGCGCAACGCACCGGGGAACTGCGGCTGTCGTGACAACTCCGGGAATTCTCCAAGTGCCGCAGTAGTGCTCCGCCAAATCCGCGGACATTGTTTCGGAATTCCGGCCGACCCTACCGTGGAACAACCTTTGAGAAAGGACGACATGAGCGCCGAACGACACGACCTGCCCGGCGTACTGCGGCCACTCACGGGCTTCGACGGCATCGCTGACGAAAGGCTGCACCGGACGAACCTGTCCATCGCCACCGGATCGGGACCGGTCGTCATCGGGTTCGCCACCGACAGCCCGAAGCTTCGCGACTGGGCGCGCGGCAACTGGGCGGTCGCGCCCTCCGATGCCCCGCCCGCCGGCCGGCTGTACGTCTGCACGGCCCCGCCCGCCGCCTTCGGCCTCGACCTGCCCGCCGACACCACCCGCTGGTGGTGCCCCGGCGAGCGCAGCCTGCTCTCGTTCCGCACCGACTCCTACTCCATCGTCAAGGTCGGGGTACGCGGCGTGTGCTCGGCGGTGGGCGGCGAGGACACGATGTTCGCGCACGGCTGCGCCTTCCGGCTGGACCACCCGGCGGGCACCCGCGGGGTGCTGGTCATCGGCAGCTCGGGTGCGGGCAAGACCACGCTGGTGTCGCGGTTGTGCCGCACGCCCGGCGGCCGGACGCGCATCGTCAACGACGACTGGGGCGCAGTGGATCTGGCCACGGGCACGGTCGTGCACACGGGAGAGTCCCGCCTGCACATGAAGATGCGCAGCGTCCTGGCCGTGCACCCGGGCTTCGACGCCCCGACCCCGATGATGGAGGGCAGCGGCGACCCGGACGACCCCGGCACCCGCGTCCTGGTCGATCCGGCCCTGGTCTACGGCCGGGACGGGCTGGCGCACTCCGCGCGGCTGACCCATGTCGTGTTCGTGGCGCGCGACGCTCCCCCGCCCTCCGCCGACCAGCTGATGACCGTACTGGAGCAGGGCAGCTACTCGGCGTACTACCAGCGTTCCGAGCAGTTCTACAACGGCTCGCTCATCCTGCTGTCGGAGGCCGACCGCGAGCGCGAGCGGGACAGGTACCGCCGGTTGTTCAAGGACGTCGAGGTGTCGTGGCTGCACAACAACGGCACCCCCGACGACCTGGTGGACTCCTTCATGCGCGCGGTCGGGCTGGGATGAGCCGCTTCGTGGTCCTGCTCGGTCCCGACGGCGCGGGCAAGAGCACGCTGCTGCGCGAGCTCGCCGCACTGCGCGCCGGCCTGGTCACCACCGCGCTCGACCCGCTGGCGGTCTACGGCCTGCCCGGCCTGGCGGAGACCGTGCCGTGGGCCGGACGCACGCACCCCCGCGAGGTGATCTGGGACCTGCCGGCGCACACCAGGACCACCCTGCTGGCGCACGTCCTCGCCGTCTCCCACGACCTGTACCTCGCCCCCGCCCTGCGCGCCGGCGGGCTCGTGGTCTGCGACTCCTACGACTACCGCTACCGGGCCAAGGAACGGGTGCTCGACCCGGCGACCTCGGTGCTGCTGGAGTCACTGGCCGCCACGCTGCCCCGGCCGGAGCTGGCGGTGTGGATAGACGTCCCGATGGAGGTGGCCTGGCGCCGCAACGGCGGCAGGTGCAGCCGGTTCGAAGGCGGCCCGCGGGCCGACTATCCGGGCTTCGAGCGGCTGCAGGAGCAGGTGAAGGAGATCATCCTGTCCGAGTTGCTGGACGGCTGCCCGATCGTCCGGCTCGACGGCCTGCGCGAGCCCGCCGAGCTGGCCCGCGACTGTCTGGCCGCGATCGATCCCGTGCCGACGGCGAAAGGTGGAGGGCATTGATGGGCGACGAACGGATCATGGTGAGGGAATTCATCACCGGATATCTGCCCGGTCACGAGATCCGCGACGAGGAGGACATTTTCGCGGCCGGATACGCCAATTCGCTTTTCCTGCTGCAACTGGTGGCGATGGTGGAACGCGATTTCGCCGTCCAGGTGACGGACGCCGATCTGGACATCGCGAATTTCCGGACCATCGACGCGTTGTGCGCGTTCGTCTCGCACAAACAGCGGGCTCTGTCGCGATGAGGACGCCGCCCGAGCCGGTGGCGATCGTCGGCGTCGCCGTCCGGCTCCCGGGAGCCGACGATCTCGACCAGTTGTGGGAGCTGATCTCCGGCGGCCGTACCGCGGTGACGCGGGTGCCGGACACGCGGTGGGACTCCGGCCGGTGGTTCGATCCGGCGCCGCGCCCCGGCCAGACGTACTCGAAGTGGGCGGGGCTGCTGGCCGACGTGGCACGCTTCGACGCCGGCTTCTTCGGCCTCTCCGCTCGGGAGGCCGCGCGGATGGACCCGCAGCAGCGGGTGTTCCTGGAGCTGGCCCACGCGGCGCTGGAGGACGCCGGTCACACCCGCGCCGGCCTCGGCCAGGACGTGGCCGTGTACGTCGGCGCCATGGCGGGCGACTACGGCCTGCTGAGCGCCGACCCGGCCACCGCCGGTCCGCGTCCCGCCTCGTACGCGGAGAGCTTCCAGATCGCCAACCTGGTCTCGCACCTGTTCGACTTCACCGGCCCGAGCATGGTGGTCGACACCGGCTGTTCGAGCTCCGGCGTGGCGATCCACCTGGCGTGCGAGGCCCTGTGGTCAGGAGCGGCCGCCGGCGCGATCGCCGGCGGGGTCAACCTCATCCTGCACCCGGCCAGGCACGTCCAGTACGCCCAGGCGGGCATGTTGTCCCGGGACGGCGTGTGCCGGCCGTTCGGCGCGGGCGCCAACGGGTTCGTGATGGGCGAGGGCGGCGTGGCACTGCTACTCAAGCCCCTGTCCGCCGCCGAGCGGGACGCCGATCACGTGTACGGCCTGATCGGCGGGACCTGGGTCAACTCGGGCGGGCGGACGTCGGCGGTGACCGTGCCCAGCTTCGACGGCCAGGTCCGGCTGATCTCGCGGGCGCTGGCGCGGGCCGGGGTGGAGCCCGCCACCATCGACTACGTGGAGGCGCACGGCGTCGGCACGCCGATGGGCGACCCCGTGGAGATCCGGGCCCTGGCGAAGGTCCTGGCCAGGGACGACGGATCGCGTTGCATGGTCGGCAGCGTCAAGCCCAACATCGGCCACCTGGAGCCGGCCGCCGGGGCCGCCGGGCTGGTCAAGGTGCTGCTCCAGCTCCGGCACCGGGCGGTCGCGCCCACACTCAACGCGGAGCCGGCCAACCCGTTCATCAACCTCGCGGCTACGTCGCTGTCCGTGCCTACCCGGCTCACCGGCTGGCCGTCGCCCGTGGGCCGGCCGAGGAGGGCGGGGGTGAGCACATTCGGCGCGGGCGGGGTGAACGCCCATCTGGTCGTCGAGGAGTACACGACGGCCGACCGGCCCGCAGGCGCGAACGCGGCTGCCCCTGCGTCGCCACCACCCGTCCCGCCACGAGAGCCCGGGACCGCCCGGGAACGCGGCAGCGGCCCGGAACCCGGAGACCGGCCGGATGGCGCTCGCAACGAGATCGTCGTTTTGTCGGCGCGGACCCCGGAGCGGTTGCGTGCGGTCGCGGGCTCGCTGGCCCGCCACCTGGCCCGGCACTCCCCCGACCTCGCCGACGTGGCCCACACCCTGCGCGAGGGCCGCGAGAGGCTTCCCGTCCAGGTGCTCCTGCCCGCCCGCGACCTGGACGACCTGCGAGCCAAGCTGGCCGAGGTGGCCACCGGCGACATCCCACCGCAGCCGCACGCGGAGCCCCAGCCGGACGCGGAGCCGTGGGCGGACGCGGGGCCGGGAGCGGACGCGGGGCCGGGAGCGGACGCGGGGCCGGGAGCGGACGCGGGGCCGGGAGCGGACGCGGGGCCGGGAGCGGACCGCCGAACCGGGCGCCGGATATCACTGCCGACATACCCCTTCGGCGGCGAACGGCACTGGCTGACCGGCGACCCGCCGAAGCCGGAACCGGCCGGCCACCTGTCGCTCGTGGCCCTGCTCGTCCCGAACCCCTCGTGGGCCCGGCGCTGGCAGGACGCGGCCGACCGCGTGCTCGTCCTGGTCCCCGCGCCGGCGTACGGCTGGCTGTCCGGTGACATCATCGGCATCAGCGGCCCGTCCGACCTCGCCCGCCTGCTGGACGACCTGGCCCCGCGCGGCCACACCCGCCTGGTCGACTACCGCCCGCTGGCCCGCTCCGCGAACGGAAGCCTCCAGAGGGAGATCTCGGACATCTCCCGCATCGTTCTCACCCGGCCCCACGCCGAATACCTGGTGCTGACGGACGAGCCGCCGCTGCCGTGACCGGGACCCGTGCCGGCCGCCCAGGTCAGCCGAGTGAGACGCCGTACATCGCCTTGATGATCCTGATCGGGATGTCCATGGTCTTCGGCTCGGTGTTGGCGTGGATGACCACGCGTCGCCCGCCGTCGCCGGTGGTCAGCGCGAGGGTGAAGGACCCCGGCAGGGTGCCGCTCACGCCACGCACGGTCAGTCCGGCCATCCCCGCGCGATCGAACTCGATCACGCCGAGCCCGTAGCGGGCGTGCGGCAGCCAGACGACGCCGTCGCCGGCGACCATGGTCCACATCTCGCGGTGCTGAGCCGGTGGCAGCAGGTCGCCGGTCGCGATCGCCTTGAGGAAGCGGCTCAGGTCGCCGGTGGTGGAGACGACGCCGCCGGCCGCCCACCCCCATGAGGTGTTGAGCGCGGTGACGTCGATGGGCGGCTTGTCATGGTCGATCATCGACGCCCAGTTCTCCGCGGTGAGCGTCGCCGGGTCGACGCCGTCCTTGAGGGCACCGGCGACGTAGGCCATGGGATGCGGGTGGGGGTAGCCGGTGGCGTCGGCGGGCCGTACGTAGGTGCGGGTCAGGCCGAGCGGCCGGATGACCGTACGTTCGACCTCGGCGGCGTAGCTGTTGCCGGTGACCCGCTCGATGATCGCGCCGGCCAGGTAGTAGCCGCCGTTGGCGTAGACGAATCGTTCGCCAGGCTCACCGACGGGCGGCTGGGACACCGCGAGCTTCAGCAGTTCGGAGGTCGTCCAGACGCGGGCCGGATCGGTGACCATGCTCTGCTGCAGCTCCGGTGCGAGGCCGGTGAGGAACAGGCCGCCGGTGTGGTTGAGCAGCTGCCGGATGGTGATCTTGCCACCGTCGTAGCCGCCGGCCTCCACGACACCGGGCAGCCACGTGCTCACCGGGTCCTCCGGGCTCAGCCTGCCTTCGGCTGCCAGGGCCAGCACGGTGGCGGCGGTGAAGGCCTTGCCGGAGCTGCCGACGTGGATGTGCTCACCGGGCGCACGACGACGCCCGGTGGCGAGGTCGGCGACTCCCGCGGTGCCGAACCATGTTTCGCCGGCGTCGTGGACTTCGGCGACGATGCCGGGAACGCCGTCCTCGGCGACGGCCGAGTCCAGGATCTGCCGCACTTCTTCGTGGAGGTTGTTCGCCATTTCGATGCCTTTCAGGTTTCAGCGGCCTCTGCGCACGTACGCGCGCAGCGACAGCGGGACGAAGATCACCAGCAGCGCGGCCGACCAGAGCAGGACGGTGGCCACCGGGTGGGCAAGTGGCCAGATCACGTCGCCGGACGGGGCTCCCGCGTTGCCGAACAGCTGCCGCGAGGCGGCGGTGAGCGCGCTGACCGGGTTCCAGTCGGACACGAAGCGCAGCCAGGCCGGCATGCCGTCGGTCGGGACGAACGCGTTCGACAACATCGTGAACGGCAGGCCCAGCGGCACCAGCGCGTCGGCGATCCGGTCGTTCTTCACCGCCAGGCCCACGTAGACGCCCGCCCAGCTCAGCGCGTACCGCAGCACGATCATCAGCAGGAACGCCTGGGACATGGGGATCAGGCCGAGGTGCGGCCGCCAGCCCACCAGCAGGCCCGTGCCCACCATGATGGCCAGCATCAGCAGGCCGGTCAGCAGGTCGGCGCCGGTGTGCCCGAACGGCACCGCCAGGCGCGCCATCGGCATGGAGCGGAACCGGTCCATCACACCGCCGGAGGCGTCGGCGGCCATCCGCGTCATGACCCCCGTCACCGCGGAGAAGGTCACCATCGCGAACAGGCCGGGCATGAGGTATTCGCGGTAGTCGCCGCCGCCCGGCACCTGGATCGCGCTGCCGAAGACGTACCCGAACAGCACCACCATGATGGCCGGGAAGAGCAGCGCGACGACGATCTGCCCCGGCTCCTGCCGCAGCCGGCCCAGTTCGCGGCCGACCAGGGTCAGCCCGTCGGTGAGCGTCCAGCGCAGGCGGTCCAGTGGTGGGGTGAGTACGGTCATCGCACACTCTCCGGGCGGTCGGTGAGGCGCAGGAACACCTCGTCGAGGGTGGGTCGGCGCAGGCTCACGTCGGCGGCGGCGACTCCGGCCCGGTCGAGTTCGCGTACGACGTCGGCGAGCCGGAGGCGGCCGCCGGGCAGGGCGGCGCTGAGCCGGTCGTCGCCCGTCGTCGTGGGATCGGTGCCGGTGAGGGTGTTCAGCACGGTCACCGCCGCGGGCCGGGCGGCGGGGTCTTCGAGGGTGACGTCGAGGCGGTCGCCGATGGTGGCCTTCAGCTCGTCCGGCGTGCCGGTGGCGATCACCCGCCCGTGGTCGATCACGGCGATGTCGTCGGCCAGCCGGTCGGCCTCGTCCAGGTACTGCGTGGTGAGCAGCACGGTGGTGCCGTCGGCCACCAGTTCGCGGATGTTGTCCCAGATCTCGCCGCGGCTGCGCGGGTCCAGGCCGGTGGTGGGCTCGTCCAGGAAGAGCACCTGGGGGCGCAGGATGAGGCAGGTGATCAGGTCGAGCCGGCGGCGCATGCCGCCGGAGTAGCCGAGCACCGGCCGGTCGGCGGCGTCCGTCAGGCCGAAGCGCTCCAGCAGTTCGTCGGCCCGCCGGTGCGCCTGGCGTCGTGGCAGGTGGTAGAGCCGGCCGAACATGCGCAGGTTGCCGCGGCCGGTGAGCTTCTCGTCCACGGCGGCGTACTGGCCGGCCAGCCCGATGCTCGCGCGCACCCGGCCGGCCTCGCGGACGACGTCGTGTCCGGCGATGCGGGCGTGCCCGGCATCGGGCTCGGACAGAGTCGCCAGGATGCGTACGGCGGTCGTCTTGCCCGCGCCGTTGGGCCCCAGCACGCCGCAGACCGTGCCCCTCGGGACGCTCAGGTCGAGGCCCCGCAGGGCCTGGGTGCCGCCGAAGGACTTGTGCAGCCCCTCGGCGACCACTATCGGTTCAGGCATGACCCCTCCACTGGGTACGTTGTACGCGGTTTCACGAGCGGCCACCCTAAATTACTGGGTACCATGTACGCAACTGGGAAGGGAGGACACGGTGGCCGACGCCGAGTACGTCAACATCTGGCTGCGACCCGAACGCCCGGCCCGCGGGCCGAAGCCGGCCTACAGCCGCGCGCAGATCACCGAGGCCGCGATCCGGATCGCCGACGCCGAAGGGCTGGAGGCCGCCACCATGCGGCGGATCGCCGCCGAGATCGGCGCGGGCGCGATGTCCCTCTACCGGTACGTCCCGAGCCGCGACAACCTGGTCGAGCTCATGGCCGACCGGCTGCAGGGCGAGCTCGACGTCACCGGCATGCCCTCGGGCGACTGGCGCGCCGACCTGACCCGCCACGCCGACGGGCTGCGGGCCATGTGGCTGAGGCACCCGTGGATCGCCGGCGTGCAGCGCTCACTCCCCAGCTTCGGTCCCAACCAGTTGCTCCTGATCGAGCGGCTGATGGGAGTGCTCGACCCCTTCGTCTCCATCGACGAGAACCTCGGCCTCATGGCGGTGCTGAACGGCTACGTCGAGGGCGCGGTCCGCGAGGAGATCAGCTCGGCCGAGGAGTTCCGCCGCAGCGGGCTCACCGAGTCGGAGTGGATGGCGCGCAGTTACCCGTACATCGACCAGCTGGTGAAGAGCGGGGACTACCCGATCTTCACCAAGATCGTGATGGAGGCGCGCCAGCCGCACCTGAGCCGCGACGAGCAGTTCCGGCAGGGGCTCCAGCGCGTCCTCGACTTCATCGCCTCAGCCCTCCCCTGAAGCCCTCTCCGAGGCCCCTCTGAGGGCCTCGTCAATTTCCCGTCAGTATTTTCGGCCCCCGCGTCCAGATTGCGTAGCAAACGACCATAGGCTCCCAAAACGGCTCTAGCGTCTGCCTTGTACGCCTTTTCCAGGAGGAAAGCAGATGTCAGAGCCCCGTTTGTGCGTCCCGGTCAAGACGGGCCCGTGCGCCTTGACCCTGAGGCTGTTCCGCACGGTCTCGGGCAAGCGCACCGCGGTCGCCTTCACCTCACCGCTCAAACTGGCCAGGGTGCTCGGGCCGCAGCAACCATGGGTGCTGCTCACCGCCCCCGCCCTCCGCGCCATGACCGCCGAGCTGGACATCATCGGCATCGTCACCGACCCCGCCGGCACGATGAACGCGCCGTACCGGCAGGCGTCATGACGCACCCCCTCCGGCAGGACCCGGCCGGTCCGCCCTGGCCGGCCACCACCCACCTGCGGCCGGTGGCCCGGGTCGGCGGAGTGCCGCTCATCGACCTCGCCGAGAGGTACGGCACCCCCGCCTACGTCGTGGACGAGACCGACGTGCGCCGGCGCTGCCGCGCCTACCGCGCCGCGCTCCCCCACGCCCACATCGTGTACGCCGCCAAGGCCTTCCTGTGCCGGGCCGTGGCCGACTGGATCCGCGACGAAGGACTCGGCCTGGACGTCTGCTCCGGCGGCGAACTGGCCATCGCCCGATCCGTCGGCTTCCCGGCCGACCGCATCGTCTTCCACGGCAACGCCAAGACCCCGCGGGAACTGCGCGAGGCCGTGGATTACGGCGTCGGGCGCATCGTCGTCGACAACCTCGCCGAGATCCACCGGATCGCCGGTCTCGTGCCCGCGGGCGGGCGGCAGCCGGTGCTGCTGCGCCTCGTTCCCGACATCGAGGCCGGCGCGCACCCGAAGATCCGCACCGGGGGTGAGGGACAGAAGTTCGGACTGTCCATCGCCTCCGGGGACGCCGCCGCGGCCGTGGCCAGGGTGCTGCGCCAGCCCGAACTGCGGCTGGCCGGACTGCACTGCCACCTCGGGTCCCAGATCGGTACCGCGACGCCGTACGAGGAGGCGGCCCGCCTCATGGCCGAGCAGCTCGCCGGCATCCGCGACACCCACGGCATCGTGCCGCCGGAGCTGGATCTGGGCGGCGGTCAGGGCATCGCCTACCTGCCGGGCGAGCACGACCTCGCGCCCGCCGACTACGCCCGCACCGTGGTCAAGGCGGTCGAGGAACGCTGCGCGGCCCTGCGCCTGCCCGTCCCCCGCCTGATCGTCGAACCCGGTCGATCGATCACCGGGCCCGCCGGTCTCACCCTGTACCGGGTCATCGCGGTCAAACGTACCCTGGCCAGGACCTTCGTGGCCGTGGACGGCGGGATGAGCGACAACCCCCGCCCCTCCCTGTACGGCGCCCGCTACACCGCCCGCCTGATCGGCCGCGACTCCCACGCGCCCATCCGTCCCGTCACCCTGGTCGGCCACCACTGCGAGGCGGGCGACGTGATCAGCGAGGACGCGCCGCTGCCCGCCGACATCCGGGCGGGAGACATCGTCGCGGTCCCGGCCACCGGCGCCTACCACCACTCCATGGCCTCCACCTACAACCAGACCGGCCGCCCGCCGGTCATCGCGGTCACCGACGGGACGGCCCGCCCGCTGGTACGCCGCGAAGAGTTCGACGACCTCATGCGCAGGGACGTGGGACTGTGAAACGGCGCCGGGAGCTCATCGCACTGCTCATCCTGTACGCCGTCGTCGCCCTCATCACCCTGACGTGACCAGCCGCAGTCCAACGCCCGACCCTTGAACCAGCCGAATGTAACGCATGTTACATTCTGCGGTGTGACGAACAACGGAGCAGGGATACGGTGGCTGATCCTGGTGATCAAGCTGCCCGCCGAACCGTCGCGCCACCGGGTGGCGGTCTGGCGGGAACTGCGCAAGGTCGGCGCGCTCCCGCTGGGCCAGGGGATCTGGGCGGTGCCGGACGTGCCGGTCTTCGCCGATGGGGTGGCCCGCTCGGTGCGGCTGACCGAGCGGGCCCAGGGTCAGGCGGTGACGCTCCAGGCGTCCGGACGTACCCCCGAGGACGAGGCCGGCTTCGAGGCGATGTTCACCGCCGCGCGCTCGGAGGATTGGATCGAGTTCCTCGCGGACTGCGGCAAGTTCGAGGAGGAGATCGCCAAGGAGATCCGGATCGCCAAGTTCACCCTGGCCGAACTGGAGGAAGAGGAGCAGAGCCTGGAGCGCCTGCGCCGCTGGCACCGCGACCTGACGGCCAGGGACGTCTTCGGGGCGCCGCAGGCCCCCGAGGCGGCCGAGCGGCTCAAACGGTGCGCGGCCGTGTGCGAGGACTACGCCGAACGCGTCTTCGCCGCCCTCCACCGCAACCAGGAAGAAGGGGCATGAACGGGCCTCGGCGGGCGATGTGGCCCCTGTACGCCGCCGGGTTCACCACCGCCTTCGGCGCGCACGGCATCGCCGCCAACCTCGGCGGCTTCTCCGACGACGCCGTCACCTCGCTGCTCGTGCTCGGCGGGCTGCTCGCCCTCTACGACGGCGCCGAGGTGCTGCTCAAGCCGCTCTTCGGCACGCTCGCCGACCGCATCGGCGCCCGGCCCGTCCTGCTCGGCGGGCTGGCCGCCTTCGCCGCCGCCTCGGCGCTGTACGTCCTCGCCGACAGCCCCGGCTGGTTGTGGGCCGCCCGCCTCGGCCAGGGCGCGGCCGCCTCCGCCTTCTCCCCTTCCGCCTCCGCGCTGGTCGCCCGGCTCAACCCGGCCGCCAGGCACGGCCGGGCCTTCGGCGGCTACGGCTTCTACAAATCCCTCGGCTACACCCTCGGCCCGCTGCTCGGCGGCGTACTGGTCTGGGGCGGCGGGCTGCGCCTGCTCTTCGCGGTGATGGCGGTGCTCGGCGTGGCCGTCGCCGTCTGGGCCGCGGTGGCCGTGCCCGCCGTGCCACCGCTGCCACGCGGCCGTCAGACCGTCCTGGACCTGGTCCGGCGGCTGAGCACCCGCGCCTTCCTCATCCCCACCGCCTGCCTCGCCGCCGCCACCGCGGCACTGTCGGTCGGCGTCGGCTTCCTGCCCGTCTCCGGCGCGACCGCCGGGCTCGGCCCCGTGGCCACCGGCGCCGCCGTCTCCGTCCTCGCCGCGACCGCCGCCCTCGTCCAGCCCGCCACCGGACGGGCCATGGACGCCGGCCGCCTCACCCCTCGCGCCGGCATGTCCACCGGCCTCCTCCTCACGGCCGCCGGTCTGGGCGCCGCGATGCTCCCCGGCCTCCCCGGCCTCCTCACCGCCGCCGTCCTCATCGGCGCCGGAACCGGCCTGATCACCCCGCTCGGCTTCGCCACCCTGGCGGCCACCACACCATCGGAACGCCTCGGCCAGACCATGGGCTCCGCCGAACTCGGCCGCGAACTCGGCGACGCCGGCGGCCCCCTCCTGGTCGCCGCGGTCGCCACCGTCACCACCCTCACCTACGGCTTCGCCGCCCTGGCCGTACCCCTGGCCATCGGCGCCGCCCTGACCTTTTCTCTGAGCCGCCGGCGAGCACGATCCTGACGCTTCAACAATCGACAGAAGTCCCGCGCCCGCCCCGGTTCGTCCGGTCAACCTCGGCGGGACCTTCCGCGTCGTATCCATTGTGGATCTTGCCAGGCTTCGTGGGCCGCGGATGGCGGCCGCGGCCGTCACCCTGATGTGCACCCTCGGCGCCCTCTTCCAGCTGATGGCGCCCACCCTGCCGCAACCGGCACGGGCCGCCGCCTCGGTCGAGGAGATCGCCGACCGGCTGCGCGCCTTCGTCGTCGAAGACGGCCCCGACGCCCCCTATGTCACTCTGCCGGGCATGCCCCTTCTGGCGTGGTGCTGGCCGCAGAGCATGGAGACGCGGATGCCGCCGGAAGGCGTGCCCGCCTACAGCGGCGAACTGCTGCTCCCGGAGATGGCCGAGCCGCTGGAGGTGAGGTTCTGGATGACCTCCCCCGAGGTGGCGGCCCGCGCGGTCACGGCGTCGGCCACGTCGGTGCTGGCCGCCGTGGGCGGAACACCCACCGGATCCGCCGCCCTGAGCGCGGGCCGTGCCGCTCTCAGCCGTACGCTCAGCCGCCTGCCCGCAGGCGGCTGAGCGTGTGGACGCGCCCGGGAATCTCGGCCGGGGATCGTCAGCAGCAGGTGGGAAGGGCGGCGGCCGGGGAGGGGCGTGGGGTCGTCTCCTGGTCCTGGGCGATGCGGCCGCGCAACATGATCTCCATGACCTTCATGAAGCGTTGTGCCCTGGCCCGGCCGATGACGAACGGGTTGGCCGCGCCCGTCGTTCCGGCGCGCAACTGCTCGATGCGGGTCAGGCCGTAGTCGGCGCCGCCGTGGTTGTTCAGTTCGACCTCCACTCCCGCCCGTCGCATCGTGGCGGCGAAGGCGAGCACCGAGGACAGGTTGGTGCGCTTGTCCGCGATCGCGGTGGGCGGGTTGGTGCCGCCCCACAACATGGCGGTGTGCCGGCGGCCCTTCCAGTGCACGGGGAAGATCGGTGAGACGGTGCCGGGGGTGTGCCCGGGCGTGTGGTGGAAGGCGACGGTGGTGTCGCCGAGGGTGAGTCGCTGGCCGTCGGCGATCTCCAGGTCGTGCTTGGGCGCGTGGTCGGGGCGTTCGGCGGCGATGAGGTCCCAGTCGGTCCTGCTCATCATGACGCGGGCGCCGTAGCGGTCGGCGAGGAACTGGGCGCCGCCGAAGTGATCGTTGTGGCCGTGGGCGACCACCACGTACTTGATCTGCGCGGGGTCCGCGCCGACGGCGCGCAGCCCCGGGACGATGATGTTCGCGGCGTCGTCCGGCGATCCCATCGCGTCGATGAGGATGATGCCCTTGGCGGTCAGCAGCGCCGTGGCCTGGACGAAGCTCGTGCCCACCACGGCGACGTCGTCGAAGATGCGCAGCGGGCCGAGGGCCTTCGTCTCCGGCATCGCGACGGTCTTGGTGGTGGCCCTGGCGTCCGGGACTGAGAAGTCGGGCGAGAGCGCCTTCACGATGGCTCGCAGGACCGGGTCGTCGCCGGCCAGCGCGGCCGCACGGTCGTAGTAGTGCCGGGCGCGTTTCGGGGCGGTGGCGGCCGCTGCTTCGGCCGGGCGGCCTGCCAGTGGCAGGAGGGCGGCGGTGGCCAGCAACGCGCGACGGGACTGTACGAGGGACATACGGGCATGCACCTGCTCTTTCACGGGCCACAGATCTTGCTCAGGCGGACATCGATGCCCGGCGGACCAGAGCAGATCTTGTGGCGTCGAATATGGGTAGGTAAGGTCCGGCTACAGGCGGCGCAGGCCCTGGGCCAGCAGGGTCGCCGTCTTGGCGATCACACTGTTGTCCATGGTCGCGGCCGGGTCGTCGCGGTTGGTGTAGACGGCGATGATCAGCGGGGCGCCGGTGGGTGGCCAGGCGACGGCGATGTCGCTGCCCGGTGCGTACGCGCCGGCCGCGCCGCCGGTCTTGTCCCCCACGATCCACGTGGCCGGGAGCCCCTTGCGGATGCGCTCGGGGCCGGTGGTGCTGGCCCGCAACCAGCCGTTCAGCCGCTGCCGATCCTTGGGGTGCAACGTGTCGCCGACGGTGAGCTTGTGCAGGCTGCGGGCCATGAAGACCGGCTTGATGGTGTCGCGTACCGCGCCGGGCTTCCAGTCGTTGAGCTCCGGCTCCCAGCGGTCGAGCCGGCCGACGGGGTCGCCGAGCGAGCGGTAGTAGCGGGTGAGCCCCGCGGGTCCGCCGATCTGCTTGAGCAGGACGTTGCCCGCCGTGTTGTCGCTGACCGTGATCGCGGCATGGCACAGACGCTCGACGGTCATGCCGTTCTCGATGTTCTCCGGCAGTTTGGTGATCGGGGAGTCGACGACCACCTCCTGCGCCGTCCAGTGCAGCGTGCGGTTCAGCAGGCCGGGGTCGGTCGTCCGGGCCTTGGCCAGGATGGCGCCGCACAGGATGGCCTTGAAGGTGGAGCGGCTGGGGAATCGTTCGCCGCCCCGATAGGACAGGGTCCTGCCGGTGCCCGTGTCGATCGCGTACGCCCCGATGCGTCCCTGATAGGAGATCTCCAGCTCGCGCAGTTGCTTCTTGACCTCGGCCACACCCGGGAAGGGCCGCGCGGCGGAGGCCGGGGGCGGCTCGGCCGCGGCGGGTGCGCCCAGACCGGCGACGGCCGCGAAAGCCGTGGCGACGGCCAATACGGAACCTCCCAGGCCGGCCCGGAATCGGCCACGACGAATATGCCTCATGTCAGCTCCCTGGTCTTTCATCCTGATCTTTATGGCGGCGATCAGAAGACCACGGACGGCCGCTGAGTGTCCAATATTGATATGGGCTGCTCTACTATCCGGCTTTCGATATATGTCCAGGTCGCACGGCAGGTACGGTCAGCGCGGCGTGCCGGGCGGAAGATGGGCGACCTGCGCTGCCAGCAGTCCACCGGCCGCGAACACGACCGCCGCCGCCAGGTAGAGGTGCCCCGCCCCCAAGCCCGCGTCGAGCAGGCCGCCGGCCAGCAGCGGGGAGACGAGTGAGCCGATGCGGCCGGCGCCGACGCCCCAGCCCAGGCCGGTCGCGCGTACCTCGGGCGGGTAGGCGGACAGGGCGAGGGCGTACACGGCGGCGACGCAGCCGTTGACGGACACCCCGATCAGCACGCCCACCGCGAGCAGCAGCCCGTACACGGAGATGGCCGGGACGAGTGCGGCGAGCAGCGCGGCGGCGGCGAGCGTGTAGACCACCAGCAGGCGCTGGAGCCCGAAGCGGGCGGCCAGCAGGCCCAGCAGCAGGGTGCCGAAGATGCCGCCCAGGTTGAGCGCCACCCCCCAGGTGATGCCCTGCGCGGCCGACAGGCCCGCCTCCACCAGCAGTTTCGGTGTCCAGCCAGAGATGAAGTAGAAGGTGGACATGGCGATGAGGAAGCCGGTCCAGATCAGCAGCGTGTCGCGGCGCAGCCGCCGGGTGAGGAGCCGCCGGAGCGGGGGCGCCTGCCTGGCGGGGGCGCCGGGCATGGATCGCAGGGCGGGCTGGCCCATCGCGCGCAGCAGTCCGTTGAGGCGGTCCAGGGCGTGCGGCGGGCGGCGGGTGAGCAGGAAGTCCAGGGACTCGGGAAGCCGCCACAACACCGCGCCGATGAGCAGGGCCGTGCCGGCGCCGCCGAAGGCGAACACCGACCGCCAGCCGGAGCCGTCCTGCAGTGCCGCCGCGAGTACGCCGCCCGCCCCGGCGCCGACGGCGTAGCCGGTCACGTTCAGGCTGACGGCCAGGCCCCGCCAGCGGCTGTTGGCGTACTCGGCGGTGATGACGTTGCCGGCCGCCAGCATGCCGCCGACGCCGAGGCCGGTGAGCACCCGCAGCAGGCCGAGCTGGACGGCGTCCTGGCTCAGCGCCGACCCCAGCATCCCGATGGAGGCGAGCACGAGGCAGGCCAGGATCAGCGCGCGCCTCCCGACGCGGTCGGCCAGCGGGGCCAGCAGCAGCGACCCCAGCGCCATGCCGGCCAGGCCCGCGCTGAGCAGCAGGCCGAGCAGCGTGTCCGGCAGCGCCCACTCCTGCGACACCGCGGCGGCGGTGAAGGACATGACCATGACGTCGAACCCGTCCACCATGCTGAGCAGCACGCAGACGGCGATCACCGACCACTGCGTACGAGACATCGGAGAGCTGTCGACACGGGCGCGCAGCTCCGCGAAGTTCGTTTCCATCTGACCGGCCTTTCACCATGAGTCCCGCCGCCCGGCAGGGGCGTCCTTGCCCGGGAAGCCGCCCGCGAGCTACGCCCGGTAGGAGTTGATCAGGCGGGCGAGGTGGCGGCCGGCGATGTGCAGCGGCTCTTCGCTGCGGGACACCTGCGCGTCGAGTTCCGCGCCTTCGAGGGTGTTGATGACCGTGTGCGCGAGTTCGAGCACGTCCCGGTCGGCGATGCCGGCACGGCGGAGTTTGTCGGCGATCAGGCCCCGCCAGTTCTCGAAGGCGGCCAGGACGGCCTGCTGGATGTGGGGGACCGGCCGGCCGTCTCCGGTGCGGTGGCGGTGATCGGGCAGCCGTCGAGCCAGTCGGAGTCGCGCAGACAGTCGGCCGGCAGCCGGGTGCAGGCGATCATCGCCTCCGCCGGATCCTCCTCACCGGCCAGCGCCCGCCGCAGGATGTCGGCGAATTCCTGGTCGGCGTGGGCGACCGCCTCGACCGCCGGCTCCTGCTTGCCGCTGGGGAAGAAGTGGTAGACGGAGCTGAGCGCGACGCCGGCTTCCCGGGAGATCTGCTTGATCGCGGTCGCCTCGTAGCCCTGCCGCTGCATGAGCCGCGACGTCGTACGGGCGAGGCGTTCGCGGGTGCCGACGGCGATGCCCGTACGCCGCGCCCGTGGTGTCGGTCATGTCACCAGGCTACTGGTTGGAACGTTCGCTCCAGTCCTGCCACCTTCCTGATCGCCGACGCCAACGGCCTGCACGACGAACTGGGCGGTGTCGCGGTTTGCCAGCGGAATGAACATGTGTTTACTCTAGTAAACGTGTGTTCAGCACTCTCGGACGACCTGACCGCTCAGGCGAAAATCCGTAACGCCGCCGTCGCGCACTTCGCCCGCGACGGCTTCCAGAAGACCAACCTGCGCGCCATCGCCGCCACCGCCGGCGTGAGCGCCGCCCTGATCATCCGTCACTTCGGCAGCAAGGACGAGCTGCGGAGCGTGTGTGACGACCATGTCCTGCGGATGCTGGTGCGGCGGGCCAGGACCGCCGCAGGTCCCGGCGGTGTGCGGGACCTGTCCCGCGAGTACCTGTCCAACGCCGAGGAGTACGGCCTGCACGTCCAGTACATGACGCGGGCCATCGAGGAGGACTCCCCGGCGGCCACCACCTTCGTCGACACGCTGGTGGAGGAGAGCGAACAGTTCTTCACGGACGGGATCGCCGACGGCTCGCTCCGCCCCTCCTCGGACATACGGGCGCTGGCCGTGCTCAACGTGCTCATCGGCCTGGCCACCCTCACCATGGCGCCGCCGCTGACGCGGGCGCTCGGCTTCGAGCGGATGGGCCCCGAGGCGCTGCGGCGCCTCGGGCCGCCCATGCTGGAGCTCTACACCCACGGCATGTACGCCGACGACACCATGCTCAAGGCCGCCCGGGCCACCTGGGACGACGCCCAGCGCGAGGAAGGCCGGCGATGACCGGGACCGATGCCATCACCACGGCCGGACTGCTCAAGTCGTTCGGCCCGGCCAGGGCGCTGAACGGCCTCGACCTCGTCGTGGGCACCGGCGAGGTGCACGGGTTCCTCGGGCCCAACGGCGCGGGCAAGAGCACCACGATCCGGATCCTGCTGGGCCTGATGCGCCCCGACTCGGGCACCGCCCGCCTGCTCGGCGGCGACCCCTGGGCGCAGACCGCCGAGCTGCACCGCCGCCTGGCCTACGTGCCCGGCGATGTCACCCTGTGGCCGAACCTGTCGGGCGGCGAGGCCATCGACCTGCTCGGCCGGTTGCGCGGCGGCCTGGACCGGCGGCGGCGCGACGAGCTGATCGAGCGCTTCGACCTCGATCCGCGCAGGAAGGGCCGCACCTACTCCAAGGGCAACCGCCAGAAGGTGGCCCTGGTCGCCGCCCTGGCCTCCGACGCCGAACTGCTCATCCTCGACGAGCCCACCTCCGGCCTGGATCCGCTGATGGAGGAGGTCTTCAGGCGGACGATCCGGGAGGTGCGGCGCGGCGGTGACCGTACGGTGCTGCTGTCCAGCCACATCCTGTCCGAGGTCGAGGCGCTCTGCGACCGGGTCACGATCATCCGCGACGGACGTACCGTGGAGTCCGGCAGCATGGCGGAGCTGCGCCATCTGTCCCGCACCTCCATCGACGCCGAGTTGGCGGGCCCGCCCGACGGGCTGGCCGGGCTGCCGGGCGTGCACGGCCTGCGCGCCGACGGCGGCCGGGTGCGGTTCAGCGTGGACGCCGCCGCGCTGGACGAGGCGTTGCGCCGGCTCAGCACGGCGGGGGTGCGCAGCCTGGTCAGCCGGCCGCCGACGCTGGAGGAACTGTTCCTGCGGCACTACGACCGCGCGCACGCCACGGAGGCGGCACGATGAACGCGTTCGCCGGCACCGGCAGGCTCATCCTCCTGGTACTGCGGCGCGACCGGGTGCTGCTGCTGCTGTGGGTCGGGTTCACCTGCCTGGTCCCGGTGGTGTTCGTGGCCGCCTTCACCGGCGCCTACCCCACGGCCGAGGCCCGGCAGGACTACTACGAGACCAGCGTCCACACCAGGGCCTTCACCGTCGCCTACGGCGTGCTGAACGGTTCCGGCCTCGGTGAGCTGGTCGCCTGGCGGTCGGGGTTCGTCACGTTCATGGTCGGGCTGTTCGCCCTGCTCACGGTCGTACGGCATACGCGCGCCGAGGAGGAGGCGGGGCGGCGCGAACTGATCGGGGCGACCGCCGTGTCCCGGCACGCCGGCCTGGCCGCCCCCCTGATCGTCACGTGCGGGGCCGGGCTCGTCCTGGGTGCGGCGTCGGCGCTGGCGCTGATCGGCCAGGGCCTGCCCGCCGCCGGTTCGCTGGCGCTCGGGCTCGGGTTCTCGCTCTCCGTCTGCGTGTTCGGCGCGATCGGGGCCGTGACGGCGCAGCTCACGACGGGTGCGGGCGCTGCCCGCGGTATCGGCGTCACGGTGCTCGGCGCCGCGCTCCTGCTGCGCGGCGCCGGCGACGTCGCGGCCCAGTCCGGCAGCGGGCCCGCCTGGCTGTCGTGGCTGACGCCGCTCGGCTGGGCGGAGGCGCTGCGGCCCTACAGCGGCGAACGCTGGGAGGTGCTCGCGCTCGCGGCCGTCGCCGTCATCGCGTTGAGCGCCCTGGCCGTGGCGTTGTCGGCGCGGCGCGACCTCGGCAACGGCCTGTTCCAGGCCCGGCTTGGACGGGCCGGCGCAGCGCCCGGCCTGCGCAGTCCGCTGGCGCTGGCCTGGCGGCTGCACCGGGGCCCGCTGGTCAGCCGGACCGTGGGCCTGGCCGTGGTCGGGTTCGTGGTCGGCGCGATGTCGCAGAGCCTCGGCAACCTGATGGACAACGGCGGCGCCGCCGCGCGCGAGGCGCTCGCGCGGCTCGGCGGTCCCGGCACGCTCGTCGAACAGTTCCAGGCACCCATGATGACCATGCTCGGGCTGGTCTGCGCCGGCTTCGCGATCCAGGCCGCGCTGCTGCTCAGGAACGAGGAGCGCGACGGGCGGGCGGAACCCCTGCTGGCCACGCCGGTGAACCGGTTGCGCTGGGCGGCGGGCCACTTCGGGTTCGCGCTGCTCGGCCCGGCTCTGGGCGTGCTGGCCTTCGGGGCGTCCGCCGGTGTCGCGCACGGCCTCAACACCGGCGACGTCGCCCGCGAGCTGCCCCGCCTGCTGACCGCCGCGCTCGTGCAACTGCCCGTGGTGTGGCTGTTCACCGGGATCGCGTTCGCCCTGTTCGGGCTGCGGCCCAGACTGGTCGCCGGCACGTTCGCCGTGGCCATGGTCAGCATGTTGTTCGGCTGGGTCGGCGGTGAGCTGCGACTCGACCGGTGGGTCATCAATCTGTCGGTCTTCGAACACGTGCCGAAGCTGCCCGGCGGCGACCTTACGGCCACTCCCCTGCTCATCATGACCGCCGTGGCGGCGGCACTCACCGCGGCCGGCCTGGTCGGTTTCGGACGACGTGACCTGCCCGTCCCCTGAAGCGTCAGTCGTTCCATTCGGGCCGGCGTTTGCCTAGAAACGCGGACATGCCTTCGCGGGCCGCGGCGGACTGCGAGGACTCGGCCATGACCCTGGTGGCGAGCCGGTAGGCCTCGTCCTGGGGCAGGGACAGTTGCTGGTTCAGGGTGCGCTTGCCGAGGGCCTTCGAGGCGCGGCTGCCGCGGGTGGCCCTGCCGAGCAGGTCATCGACGGCGCCGTCGAGGTCCTCGGCGGGCACCACCCGGTTGACCAGTCCCCACTCCAGGGCCTGCTCGGCGGTGATGGTGTCACCGGTGTAGGCCAGTTCGGCGGCGCGTTTGCGGCCGATGTTGCGGGCGATGGCGACCATCGGGGTGTGGCAGAACCAGCCGCCCTTCCCGCCGGGTGCGGCGAACCCGGCGGAGTCGGCGGCGACGGCGAGGTCGCAGGTGGCGACCAGTTGGCAGCCCGCCGCCGTGGCCAGGCCGTGGACCCGGGCGATGACCGGCTGCGGGACGGACTCGATCAGTTCCATGAGCTGGAGACAGGTGTCCAGCAGGGCGCGGGCCGCGTCCAGGTCGGCCTCGGCGACGTCGGCGAAGTCATGGCCGGCGCTGAAGACCGGGCCCTCCCCCGCCAGGATGATCCCCGAGGCGTCGCTGTCGCCGGCGTCGCCGAACGCGGCGATCAGGTCATGCATGTGGGCCAGGGAGAGGGCGTTGCGTCGCTGCGGCCGGTTCATCGTGATCGTCACGAAGTCGGCGTCGCGCTTGACCAGTACATGATCGAGGTTCATGGGCACACTCCTGATTCTTGCGCTGACCGGCACATGAAGCAGATTGTTCCCCATCGGGAGCGGCCGGTCTCCTGCTCAAAGGTACGGCGGGGCCGCGTGCAGGCCCTCATGGAACCGTTCCCGCATCGTCTCCTCCCCGATCATGGCGGCGATCCGCCGGTCGGCGGCCTGGCGGAGCGCGGCCACCTCCGGCGTGGTGAAGCGGGCGCGGCCGCCGTCCGGATGCCACAGCCGCCGGCTGACGCCGAGCAGTCGCGCGGCGCCCGCCGGATCCCCGCCGGCGCAGGCCGTGATGGCCAGCACCTCCACCGACAGCGCCATGTTGGAGCTGTCATCGAGCAGTTCGAAGCCGTCGAACGCCTCCCGGGCGTGCCGGGCGGCGACGGCGTGGTCCTCCCGGGAGAGGGCGATCAGGGCCTGGATGTACAGGCCCCAGCAGCGGAACTTGTGCTCGCCCCGCCGGGCCCCGTCGGACCTGATCCGCTCGGCCAGTTCACCGGCGCCGGCGTGGTCTCCCATGGCGAGCCTGGCGAAGCACAGGGCGGCCCTGGCCAGCAGCCAGACGGCCTCCTGAACGCCCTTCTCCCAGCCGCCGGAGGCCAGCCGGACGAGCCGGTCGAGGGCCAGTTCCGGCCGGCCGCCCATGGCCCAGTCGGTGCCCTCCAGGTAGTCGGCGGCCTTCAGCGCGGTCGGGTCGGGCGCGGCCGATCGGCACTCCTTGACGCAGCGTTCGATGCCGTCCATGTCCCCTTGGAAGATCATGACGAGGCCGAGCGCCCAGGCCGCCCTGACCCTTGGCGGCCCGCCGCGGCCGTCGTGGGCGAGGGCCCGTTCGAGCAGGTCACGGCCCTCGCGTTCGAAGTCGCAGGAGAACCAGAGGAACCACAGGGCGCCGGAGAGTTCGAGCGCCGTCGAGTCGGGCTCGTTGAGGCTGGTCTCCAGCGCCCGCCGCACCTCGGGGTACTCACCGGCCAGCCAGTGGTACCAGACGAGCTGCCCCAGGCCTGTCCATTCGGGGAAGGCCCGCCTGGCCATGCCGAGGTAGCGGTCACGGTGCCGCAGCCGGACCTCGCGGTGCTCACCGAGCTCGCGCAGCCACCAGGCCCCGTATTCGCGCAGGCTGTCGAGCAGCCGGAAACGTTCTCCGCGCCGGACCACGACGGACCTGGCCACGAGGCCGGCCAGCGTCCCGCCGACGTCGTCCACCGGGCCGCCGGCGCAGACCTCCTTGGCCCCGGCCAGGGTGAAGTCACCCGCGAAGATCGACGCGCGGGCCCACAACAACTTCTCGGCCGGGGTGCACAGGTCGTGGCTGCGCCCGATGGTCGCCCACAGGCTCCCGTACGGGGCCAGCGCCCGGAACGACGCGGGAACAACCGGCTGCTCCGCGTGCGGATCCGCGCCCTGCGCCAGCTCCTCGATGGAACGATCACGCAGCTGCGCCGCCGCCAGCTCCAGGGCCAGCGGCAGGCCGTCGAGCCTGCGGCACAACCCGGCGACCGCCCGCGCGTTCGCCTCGCTCACCGTGAAACCTGGCTCGGCCCGGCGCGCCCGCTCGGCGAACAACTCCACCGAGGCGCACCGCGCCAGGTCCTCCGCCTTGTCCTCCAGCCCCGCCGGCGGGACCGCCAGAGGCGGCAGTTCGCGCACCCGCTCCGCGCCGACGGCCAGCGGCTGCCTGCTGGTGACCAGCACCTGTACCCCGGGGCACGTCTGGACCAAGGCCGTCACCAGCAACGCGCAGTGGTCCACGACGTGCTCACACGCGTCCAGGACGAGCAGGCAGGAGCGGTCGGCGAGGTGATCGATCAGGAGGTCGATCGCCGGGCGCGCGGTCTGGTCACGCACCTTCAGCTCCATCGCGACCGTGTTCGGGACCACCGCGCCGTCGCTCAGCGAGAACAGCGGGATGAACCACACCCCGTCGGGGAAGCGGTGGCGGATCTGGCCGGCGACCTCCAGCGCGGTGCGCGACTTGCCGACCCCCGCGACACCGGTCACGGTCACCACCCGGGAGAGCCGCAACAGCCGCTCGATCGCGGCGCATTCGTCCGCTCTGCCCAGGATGGGGGGCAGCTCGGTCGGCAGGTTGCCCGGGGGCTGGTCGTGGGTGTCGCTCATGCGGGCCTCGGGGGGTGTGTGCTCACGTACGGTTATGGTCTCGTCATCATGAGCTACGGCGGCCGCCGGCGTACGGGGAACGCCGCACTTCACGGCCGCCGGATCAGGTGCGGCGGGCGGCCCATACGGTGCGTTCCGTGCGCACCGCCAGGTCGTCGCGGCGCAGGATGCTGCGCGGGCCGTCGGTCTCCAGGAGCCGGTCGAGCGCGGCGAGGTCCCCGGGGGAGAGTTCGGGGGCGGCGGCCTTGCGGATGCGTTGCAGGCCGAGCAGGGCGTAGCGGCCGATCGCCGCGCTGCGGGAGCCCTCGATGTGCACGGCGATGGTGCGTTCGCCCTCGACCGTGAAGCCGGCGGCGGTCAGCATGGGGCCCCAGTCGGCGCCGCGGTGGGGCATGTGCTCGGCGTGGAAGCGGTCGGTCACGGCGTGGCAGCGCTCCTCCAGGCCGGGCCGGTCCTCAGGCGCGTTCTCTGGTAGGAAACGCGGGAAGCCGGCCAGTTCGACGACGGCGAACAGGCCGCCGGGGGCGAGCGCGCCGTGGACGTCGCGCAGCGCGCGCTCGGGGTCGGCCATGTGGTGCATCGAGGCCGATGCCCACACCAGGTCCGGTGAGCCGAGGTCGGGCCAGGCGGGGTCGTCGAGGTCGGCCTGCACGGTGCGGACGCGCTCCTCCACGCCACGGGCGCACGCCTTGGCGCGCAGGTGCTGAAGGTGTCCGGTGGAGGCGTCCACGGCGGTGACGTGTGCGTCGGGGAAGCGGTCGAGGAGGGCGAAGGTGCCCGCGCCGGTGCCGCAGCCCAGGTCCACGATCCGGCGCGGGCCATCCTTCAGTGGCAGCCACTCGGTGATGGAGGCGATGTGGTCGGCGAGGATCTCGGCGTCCAGGTCGAGCATCTCCGCCTGAGCCTCGGCGTCATGCTCCTGGTGGTCTGCGCCGTGATGGTCTGCGCCGTGATGGTCTGGGCCGTGGTGGCCTGTGCTGTGATGGCCTGTGCTGTGGTGGTGGGTGTGCTTCTGGTTCATGTCTCCACGGTAGGACCGTCATGCGTGTGCGGCATGTTTTCTTGCCGTTCGGGCAAAACGATGGCCGGAAACGCTGCCCGTCGCGCAAGGCGTCATTCGAGGTCGCCCTCCGGCTGATGGCCGCGGCGGGCGTCGCGGTCGAAGATGCCCAGGATCTCGCAGGGCCTGCCCTCGGCGCCGATCGCGTGCGGCATCATCGTGGGGAACTCGGCGGCCTGGTTCGTCTCGATGCGGAAGCGGCGGTTGCCGAGCATGAGGACCGCGGTGCCGGACAGGACGACGAGCCATTCACGTCCGGGGTGGGCGCGCATGCGCGCGGGATTGCCGGGCGGCGGTTCGGTCATGCGCCGGCGTACCACGCTCATGCCCGGATCGCCCTTGACGGGCCAGCGCAGCTGGCCGCTCGCGGCGTCGATCATCGGGCTGATCACGATGTCGTCGGCGGCGGTCTCCACGAGCTGATCCAGCGTGGTGTCCAGGGCCTTGGCGAGGGTGACCAGCTGATCCAGGGCGAGGCGGCGCTGACCGTTCTCGATGCGGCTCAGCGAGGACTGGCTGAGGTGGGCGCGGCCGGCCAGCTCTTCGAGGGACCAGCCCTGCGCCACCCGGAGGGCCCGGATGCGGGTGCGTACGAGGCTGTCCAGCTCTTGTTCATCTTCTTGCGCCATGAGCAACACCCTATGCCGCTGATGCAAGGCGCAGATCCCGACATCGGCCTGGCCCCCATTCGACAACGATCAGTCAGGCGGGCTACATTTCTACCGGACAACATTGTCCGGTTCTCCGCTCCAAGAGCGAAGGGGGACGTCACCCGCTCCCCACCTGATCTCCCGAATCGGAAGGGCATCCATGGACCACGCATCGACGCCGCCCGCCCAGCTCACCGTCGCGGAGCTGGGCTTCGACCCGGACGAGCTGCGCGCCAAGTACCGCCACGAACGCGACCGCCGGCTGCGGCCCGACGGCAACGCCCAGTACCGGGGAGCCCGCGGCGAGTTCGGGTACTACGCCGACGACCCCTACACCGAACGCGTCGAGCGGGAGCCGGTCGGCGACCGGGTCGAGGCGCTGGTGGTGGGCGGCGGCTTCGGCGGGCTGCTCACCGGGGCCAAGCTGCGTGACGCCGGTGTGGAGGACATCCGGATGCTCGACGAGGCCGGCGACTTCGGCGGCACCTGGTACTGGAACCGCTACCCGGGCATCCACTGCGACATCGAAGCCTCGATCTACCTGCCGCTGCTCGAAGAGGTCGGCTACGTGCCCACCATGCGGTACGCGCCCGGCGAGGAAATCCGCCGGCACGCCGTCGCGATCGCCGAACGCTACGACCTGTACCGCGACACGATGTTCCACACCCGCGTCACGGAGCTGCGCTGGGACGACGCCGCAGCCGAATGGCAGGTGCGCACCGACCGCGGCGACGACTTCCGGGCCCGCCACGTCGTGATGTCCTCCGGCACCCTGACCCAGCCGAAGCTGCCCGGCATCCCGGGCATCGAGACCTTCCGCGGGCACACCTTCCACACCAGCCGCTGGGACTACGGCTACACCGGCGGCTCGGCGCGGGGCGGCCTGGACGGGCTGGCCGGCAAGCGGGTGGCGGTCGTGGGCACCGGCGCGACCGGCATCCAGGTCATCCCCCACCTGGCCCGCGACTCGCAGCACCTGTACGTCTTCCAGCGCACCCCCTCCACGGTCGACGTGCGCGACAACCGCCCCACCGACCCGGACTGGGCCGCCTCGCTCAAGCCCGGCTGGCAGCGCGAACGGATGGAGAACTTCCTCACCGTCGTCACCGGCGCGCCCGCCGCGCAGGACCTGATCGACGACGGCTGGACCAGCACCGCGCGGCTGCAGCGCAACCTGCTGACCGGCACCGTCGACACCACCCTGACGCCCGAGCGGCGCGAGTACCTCGACGAGATCGCCGACTTCCAGAAGATGAACCAGATCCGCGCCCGCGTGTCCGAGGTCGTCCACGACCCGGCCACCGCGGAGGTGCTCAAGCCCTGGTACCGCTACATGTGCAAGCGGCCCACCTTCAGCGACCTGTACCTGCAGACGTTCAACCGGCCCAACGTCACGCTGGTCGACACGGCCGACCACGGCGGCATCACGGGCATGACCGAGAACGCGGTCCTGGTCGGCGACCAGGCGTACGAGGTCGACTGCGTCGTCTTCGCCACCGGATTCGAGGTCGGCATCTCGGGCATCGTCTCCGGCGCCCTGCCCGTGTACGGCCGGGACGGCACGCCCCTGCTCGGCACCTGGATGCGGGGCCCCCGCACGCTGCACGGCTTCTACAGCAACGGCTTCCCGAACCTGTTCCACCTGGGCCCGCTGCAGAACGCCTCCGCGGTCAACTTCGTGCACATCCTGCAGGAGCAGGCCACCCACATCGGCGCCGTGGTCGGCGAGGCCCGCCGGCGTGGCGTCACCGTGATCGAGCCGACCCGGGAGGCCGAGGAGGCGTGGATCGCCACGATCGGGGAACTGGCCCCGGACAACAGCCGGTTCCAGGCCGAGTGCACGCCCGGCTACTACAACAACGAGGGCAAGCCCCGGCCGGGCAGCCAGTCGTACGGACCCGGCCCCGTCGCCTTCCACGACCTGCTGCGCCGCTGGCGCGCCGAGGGCGGCATGGACGAGGTCCTGGCGGGTGGCCGATGAACCGCCGCGAGGTGGAGACGCTGGTCCGGGCGCGCCCGCTGTGGGGTTCCAACGGCATGGCCTTCGGCCCCGACGGACGCCTGTACGTGGCCCAGTTCCTCGCCGGGCAGATCAGCGCCGTGGACCTGGCCACCGGCGACGTCGAGGTGGTCGTGCCGCCGGACGGGCCGGTGCAGGCGCCCGACGACCTCGCCTTCGACACCGACGGGGCGATGTACGTGACGGACCTGGTCCCCGGCCGGGTGTGGCGGCGTGACCCGGACGGGAACTTCGCGCTGGTCACCGACGCGATGACGGCGCCCAACGGCATCGCCTGCGTCGGCACGCGGGTGTTCGCCAACGAGATGATCCCGGGCGGCCGCCTGCTGGAGCTGTCCCCCGCCGGCGGCGAGCCCACGGTGCTCGCCACGGGCCTGGCCATGGGCAACGCCATGCAACTCGGCCCGGACGGGCGGCTCTACTACCCGCACATGCTCACCAACGAGGTGTTCCGCGTCCCGCTCGACGGCGGCGCGCCGGAGCTGGTGGCGGCGGACGTGCCGGATCCGGTCGCCGTGCGCTTCGACCGTGGCGGGGCCCTGCTGGTCCTGGCGCGCGGCGAGTCCGGGATCGTCACGCGCCTCGACCTGGACGGCTCCGGCGACCGGTCCGCCATCGTCAGCGAGCTGAACGCCCTGGACAACGCCGCCTTCGACGCCGAGAACCGGATGTTCGTCTCCAGCTACGCGCATGGCGGGGTCGCCGAGCTCGCGGCCGACGGGCGTACCCGCCAGATCGTGCCCCGCGGCCTCGGCGGCCCCTTCGGGGTGAGCATCGATCTAGGCGGCGGCATCCACGTGGCCGACCACTACCGCCTCACCCGGCCCGCCGGCGGGCCGGACGACGACGTCATCACCACCGAGCAGCTGACCTTCGTGCACGGCGTCGCCGCCGACGGCGACCTGCTGCACACCACCTCCCAGTACGGTCAGGTACGCACCTACGACCGCGTTACCGGCGCCGTGCGCACCCGGGCCGAGGGCCTGGACCGTCCGCTGGGCATCGCCGTGCGCGCCGACGGCACCCTGGTGGTCGCCGAGTCCGGCGCCGGTCGCGTCGTCGCGATCGGCCCCGACGACCAGGTCAGCGTGCTGGCCGAGGGGCTCGGCCGTCCGGTGGACGTGGCCGTGGACACCGATCTGCGCTGCTACGTCAGCGACGAGCAGCTCGGCGCGGTGTACCGCGTCGAGGACGGCGTGGCCGAACCGCTCGCCGACGGGCTCGGCGCCCCGCAGGGGATCGCCGTCCACGACGGCACCGCGTACGTCGTCGAGACCGCCCACCGCCGATTGCTCGCCATCGACCTCGCCACCGGCGACGTCGCGATCGAGTCCGGCTCTCTCCCGGTGGCCTCCGCCACCGGCCTGGGCCGCCCGGAACGCGACCTGTTCGTCCCGCCCGGCCTGCCCGGGATGCCGCGGCCGTTCGCCGGCATCGCTGCCACGGCGGACGGCTCCCTGGTCATCGCCGCGAACGGCGACGGCAGCGTCCTGCTCCTGCGCCGGCAGGAGAGCACGCCGTGAACTCCGCTCCCGGAGGAGAACGCGCCGCGAACTCCGCCCCCAGGGGAGAACGCGCCGCGAACTCAAACCGCGGAGGAGAACGCGCCGTGGACTCCAGCCCCGGAGGAGAGCACGCCGTGAATTCTGCTCCCGGCAGGACCCACCGGCAGATCCTTCAGGCGCTCAGCGGTCTCCTCCTCGCCCTGTTCGTCTCGACGCTGGCCAGCACCGTGGTCTCCACCGCGCTGCCGCGCATGCTCGGTGACCTGCGCGGCACCCCCACCCAGTACACCTGGGTGGTCACCGCCACCCTGCTGGCGGCCACCGTCGCCACCCCGATCTTCGGCAAGCTCGCCGACCTGTTCTCCAAGCGGGCCCTGGTCCAGATCGCCATCCTGATCTTCGTCGCCGGCTCGGTGGCCGCCGGCCTCTCCCAGGACGCCGGGCAGCTGATCGCCGCCCGCGCCCTGCAGGGCGTCGGCGTCGGCGCGCTGCAGACCCTGGTCAACATCGCGATCGGCGCGCTGGTCTCACCCCGGGAGCGTGGCCGCTACGCCGGATACCTGTCCAGCGTCACCTCGATCTCCACCATCGGCGGGCCGCTGCTGGGCGGCTTCATCGTCGACACCTCGTGGCTGGGCTGGCGCTGGTGCTTCTTCGTCGGCATCCCCGTCGCGATCGCCGCGCTGATCATCCTGCAGCTGACCCTGCGGCTGCCGATCTACCGCCGCGACAACGTGAAGATCGACTACTGGGGCGCCACGCTCATCACCGCGGGCGTCAGCCTCCTGCTGATCTGGGTGTCATTCGTCGACGACGCCTTCGCCTGGGCCTCCTGGCAGACCGCCGCCATGGTCGGCGGCTCGATCCTGCTGCTCGGCGTCGCGCTCTGGGTCGAATCCCGGGTCGCCGAGCCCATCGTGCCGCTGCACATCATCCGGCAGCGCGCCACCGCCCTCGCGATCCTCGGCAGTCTCGCCGCCGGCACCGCCATGTACGGCGCGACCGTCTTCCTCACCCAGTACTTCCAGCTCAGCCGCGGCCACTCCCCCACCAAGGCCGGCCTGCTCACGATCCCGATGATGGCCGGCATCCTGATCGCCTCGATCGCCGGCGGCCGGCTGGTCAGCCGTACCGGGAGGCTCAAGCCGTTCCTCATCACCGGAGCCGTCGCCCTCACCGCCGGATTCGCGCTCCTCGGCCTGCTCGACCGGCACACGCCCATGCCGCTCATCGCCTGCGCGATGGTGCTCGTGGGCGCCGGCGTGGGCCTGACCCTGCAGAACTTCGTCCTCGTCGTGCAGAACGCCGTCGCGCTGACCGACATCGGCGCCGCCAGCGCCACCGTCGTGTTCTTCCGCTCCCTCGGCGGCACCGTCGGCGTCGCCGTGCTCGGCGCGGTCCTGGCCCGCCAGGTCGGCGCCGGCACCGCCGCCGGCGTGCCATCGGCCACCGCCTATGGCGAGGCCACCGGGCACGTCTTCCTCATCTCCGCCGCCGTCGCCGTGGTCGGCATCGTCGCCGCGCTGCTGCTCAAGCCGATCACCCTGCGCACCGCCGCCGACGAGCCCACGCGCCCGGCCGAGACCACCGCCGCATCTGCCCGACCGAATTCCTGAGATCAGAAGCGGCCGTTCGTGAGCCTGCACCGGCCCGCCTGGCAGTCCTGCAGGCTCCGCACGGCGGCGTGCCGGGCTCTGGCCAGTTCGGCGATCTTGGCGTCGAGCCGGTTCACCACTGCTTCCAGCCGCCAGCGCTCGCTGTCACAGGTGGCGCCGCCCTGGTCGTGGGCGGTCAGCGCATCGACGACCTCATCGAGCGTGAAACCCAGCTCCTGCAGGGCTCTGGCCATCCGGATGCGTTCCACCGCCGTGGCGTTGAAGACGCGGTATCCGGAGGGCCTGCGTTCGGCGGCGGGCAGAATGCCACGCCGTTCATAGAAACGCACGGTGTCCACGGTGACTCCGGCCTCGCGGGCGACCTGCCCGATTTTCACGCGATTCACCTCTTGACTCTGGACCTAAGTCCAGACTCTACGGTTCTGGTGAGGGCGCCACAAGGGGCGCCGCCAACCCGCCGAGAAGGAGACCGTCGTGGAGATTCCCGCCGCTTCCACCCCCGTCGTCTGTGACATGGCCACTGCCCCCGACACCCCCCAGCAGCGCCTCGATGAATACCGGCACCTGTTCGACCGGCACCTCATCGACCGGGAGAAGACCGGCCAGGGCATCCGCTTCCGGCTGCGCGCCGAGCCGGGCGTGGCGGCGTGGGTACGGGACCTGGCCGCCAGGGAGAAGGCCTGCTGTGCCTTCTTCGCCTTCGACATCACGGTCGAGGGCGAGCAGGTGCTCTGGGACTGCGCAGTCAGCGACAACGACACCGCCCGCGCCATCCTGGAGGAGTACTACCTGCTGCCCGACACCGCCCCGCGCAGTCCCGGCGAGTTGGAGAAGCGCCTGGCGGGCAAGGGCCTGAAGCCGTTCTGCGGGGCTGGGGTGGCCGAGGTCAACGGCTGGATCGGCATCCTGCCGGCGCACGACCGGCCGACAGGGCGGCTGGGGTGCGGAAGGCCGTTGCACGCGGGATCAGGCGGCGACCATCGCCGTTGGGCCCATTAGGCGGTGACCATGGCCGTTGGGCGCAGGGGTCAGGCGGCGGCCATGTCCTGGTTGCGGAGGCGGAACTGCCTGCTGTTGGCCAGGCGCCGGCTCAGGCCGGCGCTGCCCAGGACCACCCGCCGGAACCGCATCAGCAGGGCACGGCGGACCCGCTCGGCGGGCGTGGTGGCCGTGAAGCCGATCCGGTTGCTGACGCCGGTCTTCTGGAAGGCATCGATGGCGGGGCGCAGTTTGTCCTCCCATGCCGTCAACGCGGTCTCCAGGTCGCCGGGATGGCGCCGGAGCATGGTGCCGAGGAGGTCGGCGCCGGCGATGCCGCTGGTGGCGCCCATGCCGGCGTACAGGGTGACGCACCAGGCGGCGTCGCCGACCAGCACCACCCGGCCGCGGTGCCAGCTGTCGAGGCGGGCCTGCTCGACGGAGTCGAACAGGTACTCGTCGCTGGACTCGAGCGTCCGTACGGCGGCCTCCATCATGTCGCCGAGCGGCTCGGGGCCGTAGACCTCGCGGATGCGCCGGGCGGCCGGCTTGGTGAACTCGGCGTCCACGTCGTCGGTGTGGTAGGAGAACAGCACGGTGGACGGGTGGTCGGCGAACGGGAAGACCCAGAACGAGCGGCCAGGTTCGGACAGGATGGCCCCTTCACCTCGGGCCAGGCCGGGCAGGTCGCCGGGCAGCGCGAAGGCCGCGATCATGTAGTTGAGCCGGTGCAGGTACTTCTCCGGCGGGCCGAAGGCCAGCCTGCGCACCGTGGAACGCAGCCCGTCCGCGCCGACGACCAGGTCGAAGCGTTCGGTGCGGGTTGAGTTGGCGGTGGTATCGCGCAGGGTGACGGTCGCGCCGCCGGCGTCCTGCTCGATCGCCTCGGGCACGGTGGCGTAGCGGACCTCGACCTCGTCGGGCAGGGCCTCGAAGGCGGCGCGTTCGATGTCGCCGCGCATCACCATCCACGGGCCTTCTGGCAGGTCGGCGAACCCGATGCCGGGCCGGCGGCGACCGGCGCGGTCGACCTCGTGGTTCACGCTCGGGATCGGGATGCGGTTGTGCAGGCCCTTGAGGATGCCGAGCCGGTCGGCGGCGATCCGGCCGGAGCCGAACAGGCCGACGAAGTAGCCGCCGCTGCGCCGGGTGGCCGCCTTCTCGATGATGACCGGCCTCCAGCCGGCCTGGTGCAGGGCGATCGCGGTGGCGATGCCGCTGATGCCCAGCCCGACGACCAGGGCCCGGGGCGGGGACTTCGGTGCGGTGGTCATGATCCCGGCATGTCCTCTCAGAGTTTCATCGGATAGTGAGACACTACTAAATGTTACATTTATTCGTATGTCAATGTGCGAGGATGGTGCACGCGAGAGGAGCCGTGACGTGCCGGACACCAGCAGCCGCATAACCGACGAGGTGGTGCGGGCCGCCCTGCGGGCCGCCGAGCGCCTGGGCAAGGACGTGGCCGACGTGCCCGTCCTGGCCATCGCGCAGGAGGCCGGCATCTCCCGCAGCACCCTGCTGCGCCGGCTGGGCGGCTCCCGGCAGGCGCTGGACGAGGCGGTCCGCGCCGCGGGCGTCAACCCCGGCGGGCAGCGTTCGGTACGCGAGCGCGCGATCGAGGCCGGCGCGCACCTGATCGGGGAGCACGGCCTGGCCGCGTTCACCCTGGAGCTGGTCGCCGCCTCCGCGCAGTGCTCGGTGCACAGCCTGTACGGGGCCTTCGGCGGCCGGGACGAGCTGCTACGCGTGATCTTCGAGACCTACAGCCCGATCCTCGACCTGGAGAAGGTGGTCTCCGCCCCGCATGCCGGTCTGGCCGAGACAGTCCCCGCCATCTACCGGCTGCTGGTCGAGACGCTCAACCGGGAGCCACGGGTGCTGCCCGCCATGCTCGCCGAATCGCTGGCCCGTCCCCATGACCCCGCCCTGCAGGCGCTGCGCCAGCACTTCATCCCCCGCATGCTCGCCGGGCTGGGGCAGTGGCTCGCCGACGAGATGGCCGCGGGCCGGATCCGTACCCTGCCGGTGCCGCTGCTGATGCAGCAGCTGATCGGCCCGGTCCTGATCCATTTCATGACGCGCCCTGCCGGCGGGCAGATCCCCGGCCTCGACCTGCCCGGCACGGACGAGACCTGCGCGGTCTTCGCCGAGGCGTTCCTGCGCGCCGTCGCCGTTCCCTGAGCAGCGGGGGCACCGGCTGCGACCGGCCGGGGCACGGGCCTGATCTTCACGCGGGCCCGATCTTCCATGGAAGGCACCCCGGCCGCCGGTGGAGAGTTCGTCTCAGACGGATTGGCGGCGTACGAGGCGGGTGGGCACGACCAGTTCGGTCGACGGCTCGCCGATGGCGCCGTGCAGCCGTTCGAGCAGCCGTCTGGCCGTGGCCCGGCCTATCTCGCGGGCCGGGTTGGCCATGGTGGTCAGGCCGGGCGAGACCAGGCCGGCGGCGTCGATGTCGTCGAAGCCCATCACGGCCAGGTCGTCAGGGACGCGCAGGCCGCGCCGCGCCGCCACGTCCAGGGCGCCGATCGCCATGACGTCGTTCGCGCACAGGACGGCGTCGGGCGGCTCGGGAAGCTCCAGCAGTCGCGCCACGCCCCGCGCGCCGCCCGCGCGGCTGAACTCGGTGTGCGCCACGAGCGCCCGGTCGGCGGGCAGGCCGGCGTCGGCGAGGGCCGCGCGGTAACCGGCGACGCGTTCGGCCGCCGGGCCCTCGGCCGCCGGGCCGCACACGAACGCGATCCTGCGGTAGCCGCGCCCGAGCAGGTGGCGGGTGGCCTCGGCCGCGCCGCCCTCGTCGTCGCTGTGGATCAGGTCCACGCCCTGCTGGACCTGCCGGCCGCCGAGCCGTACCACGGGAATGCCGGCCTCGATGGCCGGTAGCAGGTGCTCGGCGTGGGTGTGGAACACGGCGAAGGCGAGCCCGTCGACCTGGCGGGCGATCATGTGTTCGATCGCGGTCCGCTCGGCCCGCCGTACCCCGTCGGTGTTGCTGATGATCTGGTCGTAGCCGGCCGGGCCGAGCACGTCCTGCAGGCCGCGGGCCACCGCCGGGTAGAACGGGTTGGTGATGTCGGGGATGATCAGCCCGATGGTCTGGCTGCGGCTGGTGCGCAGGCCCCGGGCCAGGGTGTTGGGCCGGTAGCCGAGCTCCTCGATGGCCCGCAGCACGCGGCGCCGCGTCTCCCCTGCCACGGGGCGGCGGCCGTTGAGCGTGTGGGACACGGTCGTCGCGCTCACCCCCGCCAGTTCTGCGACCCGCCTGATGCTCGGCCGCTCGCCCCGGACCGCGTGCGGCTGCGTGCCGGGGATGGGCGGGGCGTGGAGGTGCAGCGCCGGCGTCCCGCGGCCCTGGAGGAAGTTCTCGAACGCCTCGCCCAGTACGGCGTACGCCTCCTCCAGGGTGCGTACGCCGCGCGTGACGGCCTCGTCGGGCGGCACCCGGTCGGCGGCCTCCAGCAGGATCGACTCCCACACCTGCCGCAACGGCCCGAACACCGCCGCCGCCAGGATCCGTGTCCGCAGACCATCCGCCGCCCCCGCCCACGCCACCCCTGCCAGGGACTCGGCGAGCGCGCGTTCGCGCGCCGCGAACAGGTCGCGGCCGTGGGCGCGAAGAGGCTCGCTCTCACGGTAGATCCGGCCGAAGAGGGCCAGGTCCCCGGTGGTCCCGGCGCGCAGCAACCGGCTCGGCACAATCGTCGTCCGCCCGTCCGCCCGGTGGAGCACCGCCTCGGCAGGATCGCCCGCCAGCAGTGGTTCATGCTCGTAGAACAGCTGCTCCTTGGCGGGGAAGTAGTTGAAGACGGTCTTGGCCGACACGTCCGCCGCCCCGGCGACCTCGCTGACCGTCACCGCGTCGAACCCCCGCAGGGCGAACAGGCGCAGCGCGGCGTCCGCGATGGCCCGCCGGGTCTCAGCCCTCTTCCGCGCACGCCCGGCCGGGGGGTGCTGGGTCGGCATGCGGCGATATTACATCCGCAGCGGACGTCCACCTTCTGAATCGTTCCATTCCAATAATTGCGCTGGATGATTCAAATCTTGCAGTGCTTACGTTGGTTCTCGCCGTTCACTCGCTGAAGTAAGAGCGTCTTGACAGCCACATTACGGCGCGGTAAGCATCTTCCTGAGTGCCGCTATATCCAGACAAATCGTCAAGCGCAATCTGGAGCAAACACTCTCCAGTCCTGACGTCCCCCCGGTCAGGAAGGAACCCCATGTCTGCGTGGTCGAGGCTGCTCGTCGCGGCGTCGCTGCTGTGCACCGGCGCGGCGGCGATCGACATCCCACCCGGCGACTACCAACAGGTCCAGCTCGCCCTCGGGCCGTCCGAGCTGGGCGAGCCCATCTCACTCGCGGTCCTGCCCGACAGGTCGGTGCTGCACACCGCCCGCGACGGCACCTTACGCCACACCGACGCCTCCGGCGCGACGAAGGTGGCGGGCAAGCTCGACGTCTACACCCACGACGAGGAAGGGCTGCAGGGCGTCGCCGTCGATCCCGGCTTCGCCGCCAACCGCTTCGTCTACCTCTACTACTCGCCCAAACTGAGCACCCCGCCCGGCGACGCCCCCGTGACGGGCACCGCGGCCGACTTCGCGCCCTGGAAGGGCCACCTGAACCTGTCGCGCTTCACCCTCAAGCCCGACAACACCCTCGACCTGGCCGGCGAGAAGGTCGTGCTGGAGGTGCCCAACGACCGTGGCCAGTGCTGCCACGTGGGCGGCGACATCGACTTCGACGCCGCGGGCAACCTGTACCTGACCACCGGCGACGACACCAACCCCTTCGAGTCCGGCGGCTTCTCCCCGCTCGACGAGCGCACCGACCGCAATCCGCAGTTCGACGCGCAGCGCTCCTCCGGCAACACCAACGACCTGCGCGGCAAGTTGTTACGCATCAAGCCGCAGCCGGACGGCAGCTACACCGTCCCGGCGGGCAACCTCTTCCCGCCCGGCACCGCGAAGACCAGGCCCGAGATCTACGCCATGGGCTTCCGCAACCCCTTCCGCATGTCGGTCGACCAGCGGACGGGCACGGTCTACCTGGGCGACTACGGCCCCGACGCGGGCACCGCCGACTCCGGCCGCGGCCCCGGCGGCCAGGTGGAGTTCGACCGCATCACGGCCCCGGGCAACTACGGCTGGCCGTACTGCACCGGCACGAACACGACCGCCGAGAGCTACAACGAGTACACCTTCCCCAGTGGCCCCTCCGGCGGGAAGTACAACTGCGCGGGCGGCCCGGCCAACAACTCCTTCCGCAACACCGGGCTCGCCACGCTGCCCGCCGCCAAGCCGAGCTGGATCAAGTACGGCGACGCCGGCTCGCCCCCGGAGTTCGGCGGCGGCTCGGAGTCGCCCATGGGCGGCGAGGTCTACCGCTTCGACGCGGGCTCCTCCTCGACGGTCAAGTTCCCGCAGTCGCTCGACGGCCGCTACTTCGCCGCCGAGTTCGGCCGCCAGTGGATCAAGGCGATCGAGGTCAAGGGCGACGGCACGCCCGGCGTGATCGAGGACTTCCCGTGGGACGGCACGCAGATCATCGACTCGGAGTTCGGCCCCGACGGCGCCCTGTACGTGCTGGACTACGGCACGGGCGGCGGCAACCAGGCGCTGTACCGGATCGAGTACCTCGGCGGCGCGAACCGCAACCCCGTCGCCAAGGCGGCCGCCGACAAGACCTCCGGCAGGGCGCCGCTGACCGTGGCCTTCAGCTCCGCCGGCAGCTCCGACCCCGAGGGCGGCGCGCTCACCTACCTGTGGGACTTCGGCGACGGCGCCACCTCCACGCAGGCCGCCCCGGCCCACACCTACACCGCCGACGGCACCTTCCGGCCGACCCTGACCGTACGCGACCCGCAGGGCCTGACCGGGACCGCCAGCCTGGTGATCACGGTCGGCAACACCGCGCCCACCGTGACGCTGACCACCCCGGTCAACGGCCGCATCTTCTCCTACGGCCAGGCGGTGCCGTTCAAGGTCACCGTCACCGACCCCGAGGACGGCACGGTGAACTGCGCCGCCGTCAAGGTGACGTACCTGCTCGGTCATGACAGCCACACCCACGCGATCACCTCGAAGAACGGCTGTGAGGGATCGATCACCATCCCGCCCGACGGCGAGCACGACGCGGCGGCCAACCTCTACGGCGTCTTCGACGCCGAGTACACCGACAAGGGCGGCCTCACCGGCCACAGCGTGCGCACGCTGCAGCCGTCCCACCGCCAGGCCGAGCACTTCGGCGCGCAGCAGGGCATCCAGATCGCCCAGCACGGCGGCGCAGAGGGCGCGGCGACCGTCGGCTTCACCGACAACGGCGACTGGATCTCCTTCGAGCCGTACGTGTTGTCCGGAGCCACCAGGATCACCGCCCGCGTCTCCTCCGGCGGCCCCGGCGGCACGATCGAGGTGCGGTCAGGCTCTCCGACCGGCACCCTGCTGGGCACGCTGACCGTGGCCAACACCGGAGGCTGGGACACCTTCACCGACGTCTCCGCCGCTCTGGGCAACGCCCCCGGCGGCACGACGAAGCTGTTCCTGGTCTTCAAGGGCGTGTCGGGACAGGGCAACCTGCTCGACGTGGACGCCTTCACCTTCGCCACGGGCTCGACCGCCGAGGGCGAGTCCCACACCTCCGGCGCGGGCGTGCAGATCGCGGCCCACGCGCCGGCCAGCGGCGGCAACACGCTCGGCTACATCGACAACGGCGACTGGGCGGGCTACTCGCACATCGACACGGCGGGCGCGAAGACGTTCTCCGCCCGTATCTCCTCGGCAGGGGCGGGCGGCACGATCCAGATCCGTTCGAACTCGGCCACCGGCCCCCTGCTCGGCTCGGTGGCCGTACCGAACACCGGCGGCTGGGAGAACTTCCAGAACGTCTCGACCACGCTGACCGCATCCACCGGCGGACCGCTCTTCCTGTCCTTCACCGGCGGCAGCGGCAGCCTCTTCGACATCGACACCTTGACGATCACCAGGTAGGGGAAGGCGATGCTGCACAAACTCCTGAGCCTCGTGCTCGTGGCGGCGGGCCTGACCGCCGCTCCCGCGGACCCGGCCTACCAGGTGCTGGTCTTCTCCAAGACCGCCGGGTTCCGGCACGACTCGATCCCGGCCGGCGTCCAGGCCGTCCGCGACCTCGGCGCGGCGAACAACTTCACCGTGACCGCCACCGAGGACGGCGGCGCCTTCACCGGCGCCAACCTGTCCCGCTTCAAGGCCGTCGTCTTCCTCAACACCACCGGCGACGTGCTGAACGACACCCAGCAGGCGGCCTTCCAGTCCTACGTGGACTCGGGCGGCGGATACGTGGGCGTGCACGCGGCGGCGGACACCGAGTACGGCTGGCCGTACTACGAGAAGCTGGCCGGCGCGTACTTCAAGAGCCACCCCGCCATCCAGCAGGCCACGGTACGCGCCGAGAACCGCGCGCACCCCGCGACCGCCCACCTCGGCCCGGCCTGGACGCGTACCGACGAGTGGTACAACTACCGCACCAACCCGCGCCCTTCCGTACGCGTGCTGCAGAGCCTCGACGAGGGCAGCTACAGCGGCGGCGACATGGGAGACCACCCCATCACGTGGTGCCACCCGCAGGGCCAGGGGCGCTCGTTCTACACCGGTCTCGGCCACACCGCCGAGTCCTATGCCGATCCCGCCTTCCGCGGCGTGCTCCTGGGCGGCATCAGGTACGCGGCCGGGGTCGCCAAGGCGGACTGCCGGCCGGAGACCGGTTACACGACGTTGTACAACGGCTCCACCGGCGGCTGGTCGCAGGCCGGGCCCGGCAGCTTCGCCAACGCCGACGCCACGCTGAGCTCGCAGGGCGGGATGGGCCTGCTGTGGTACAACGCCAAGGAGTTCGGCGGCTACTCGTTGAAGCTCGACTGGAGGCTGACCGGCGACAGCAACTCCGGCGTCTTCGTGGGCTTCCCCGCCTCCGCCGACCCGCAGTCCGCCGTGGACAACGGCTACGAGGTGCAGATCGACGCCACCGACGCCACCGACCGCACGACGGGGTCGGTCTACGGTTTCAAGGCCGCCGACCAGGCCGCCCGCGACGCGGCGCTGAACCCGCCGGGAGCGTGGAACAGTTACGAGCTGCTGGTGGAGGGCGAGCGCCTGCAGGTCTTCCTGAACGGCACGAAGATCAACGACTTCACCAACACCGACCCCCGGCGCTCGTTGCGCCAGGGCCATGTCGGCATCCAGAACCACGGCGCCGCCGACCAGGCCGCCTTCCGCAACATCCGGATCAAGGAGCTGGGCGGCGGCCCGGTCACCGTCGAGGGCGAGTCCTACACCTCCAGCGCGGGGGTGCAGGTCGCGGCCCACGCGCCGGCCAGCGGCGGCAGGACGCTCGGCTACGTCGACAACGGCGACTGGGCGGGCTACGCGAACGTCGACACGGCGGGCGCGACCCGGTTCGCCGCCCGCATCTCCTCGGGCGGCTCCGGCGGCACGATCCAGGTGCGTTCCGGGTCGGCCACCGGCCCCCTGCTCGGCTCGGTGGCCGTACCGAACACCGGCGGCTGGGAGAACTTCCAGAACGTCTCGACCACGCTGACCGCATCCACCGGCGGACCCCTCTTCCTGTCCTTCACCGGCGGCAGCGGCAGCCTGTTCGACATCGACACCCTCACCCTGGAGCGGGGCGGCGCGGCGCTGTCGGACAAGGTGCACGTCTTCTACTACCCCTGGTACGGCTCGCCGCAGGTCCACGGCGGCTGGCGGCACTGGCAGCAGGGCGGCCGCACCCCGCCGGACGACATCGGCGCGGACCTCTATCCGGCGCTGGGCGCGTACGACTCCGGTGACTTCTCCGGCACGGTGGCCCAGCACATGAAGTGGATCAGGCAGGCGGGCACCGGGGTGCTGGTGCTCAGCTGGTGGGGCCGCGGCAGCTACGAGGACAACCTCGCCAGAAGGATCATGGACGCGGCGGCGGCACAGGGGCTCAAGGTGGCCTGGCACCTGGAGCCCTACTCCGGCCGCACCGCCGACTCGACCGTGGAGGACATCCGCTACATCAACCAGACCTACGGCGCGCATCCGGCCTTCAGCGACGCCTTCTACGTCTTCGAGAGCCTGCGCATCACCGACTGGTCCGCGCTGAGCCAGGTCAACCGGGACAACGTCATCCTGGCCCAGACCACCGACACCTCGAAGATCGCGAACTTCAACGGCATGTACACCTACGACGCGATCGCCGGCGCCACCGCGCCCGGCTGGCAGCAGGCCGCCGACTACGCGCGCCAGAACGGGCTGGTGTGGGCCCCGTCCGTGGGGCCCGGCTATGTGGACGACCGCGCGGTGCCCGGCAACACCACGCCCACCCTCGCCCGGGACAACGGGGCCACCTATGACAAGGAGTGGTCCAACGCCCTGCAGTCCGGGCCCACCTGGGTGTCCATCACCTCCTTCAACGAGTGGCACGAGGGCAGCGTGATCGAGCCCGCGGTCGCGCGGACGGGCTACCAGAGCTTCGAGGGGGCCTACGGACGCACCGGCGCCTCGGCCCAGACCGCCTATCTGGACCGCACCGCGTACTGGGTCGGGCGGTTCGCGGCTGCCGGCGCCCGGGGCTCCTAGGGTCGGGCGGTTCGCGGCTTAAGGCGGCCGGGGCTCCCAGGCTCGGCCGCCGTCTCTTGCCCTCAGGCCGAGGACGATCGATACTGCCCACTGTCGGGGGAAAAGCGCCATGCACAATCACTGTCCACGTCCCAGGGAGTGATCATCGCTGTGGCCCCTCCGAAGCAGTACATCCCCTCACGCCGCAACCTGCTGAAGTCCGGCATCGTCCTGGGTGCCACCACCGGCATCGCGGATGCCACCGGCTCCCCCGCCGCCTGGGAGCCCCCTCGTGACCAGCGCGAGAGAAGCATGGTCAACGTGCCGTTCGAGGGTTTCGAGAAGGTCAGGGTCGGACTCATCGGCCTCGGCAACCGCGGCGGCAGCCAGGACGTGCGGTTCGGCGCCGTCGCCACGGTCACCGCCGTGTGCGACATCCGGCCCGAACGCGTCAGCCGCACCATCTCCCGGATCATGCAGCAGGGCTTCCAGGACGTCGAACCGGTCGGATACTCCGCGGGCGAGCAGGACTTCGTCAATCTCGTCCGGCGCGACGACATCGACCTGGTCTACGTCGCCACCCCATGGGAGTGGCACCACCCCCAGGCCAAGGCGGCCATGGAGCACGGCAAGCACGTCGCCGTCGAGCTGCCGATCTCGCCGCACCTGAACGAGATCTGGGACCTGGTCCGCACCTCCGAGCGGACCCGCAAGCACTGCCTGCTCCTGGAGAACGTCAACTACTTCCGGCCTGAGCTGCAGATGTTCGGCATGGTCCAGGCGGGGCTCTTCGGCGACGTGCAGCACGGCTCCGGTGGTTACGTGCACGATCTGCGCTGGCCGTACCTGTTCGGCGGCGCCTACCACCCCGAGCACTGGCGGCGGCGCTGGCAGACCCGGATGAACGCCCTGCACTACCCCATGCACGGCCTGGGGCCGGTGTCGGCGGCCATGGGCATCAACCGCGGCGACCGCTTCGAGGAGCTGGTCGCCGTGGCGTCCGTGCCCAAGGCGCTGGCCCTGTTCAGGCAGGAGGACCCGCGGGTGGGCCAGGACCATTCGTCGTGGCAGGACCGGCCGTACATCTCGGGTGACCGGCACACCTGCTTCGTCACCACCGCCGGCGGCCGGTTCATCCGGGTCGAGCACGACGTGAACTCCCCGCACCCGTACACCAGGGAGACCACGCTCACCGGGACCAGGGGGTCGGTCGAGCTCGACAACGCCCGGGTCTACCTGGAGTCGCTCGGCCACAACGACCACGCGTGGCGGACCGGCAGCGCCTACACCGGCATCCTGCGGCAGTACGACCACTGGTTGTGGCCCCTGCTGGAGAGGCTGGCCGAGCAGTTCGGCGGGCACGGCGGCGGCGACTTCGTCTCCATCTTCCGCCTCGTCCAGCTGATGCGGCTCGGCATGACCCCCGACATCGACGTCTACGACTCGGCGGCGTGGTGCTCGGTGATCCCGCTCAGCCACGAGTCGCTGAAGGCGGGCGGGCTGCGCCCGGTCAAGGTGCCCGACTTCACCCGCGGCCGATGGAAGGAGAAACGGCCCACGTTCGACCGCCCGCAGCCGGAGGACCCGCTGCTCGCGGGCGGCTGACACCGGCTCGGAACCCGGGCCGGGCCGGGTTTGGTCCCGGCCCGGCGATGCGGGGTCAGGCGGGGAAGTGCGGGTTCCAGCCGGGGCCGATGGGTGTGGCCGGGCCGAACCTGTTCTCGCCCCTGCCGTTCCACACGGTCAGGACGCCCTCGGGGGTGATGGCGGCCAGGTCGGTGTGACGGTCGCCGTTCACGTCGCCCAGGGACATGAGGGTACGCGTGAGATGGGCGGTCCATCCGCCGCCCACCCGCTGCGCGCCGGTGAAGTTGTTGCCGCCCCTGCCGTTCCAGAGGTGCAGCACGCCGTCACCGTCCACGGCGGCGAGGTCGCCGATGCCGTCGCCGTTGAAGTCGCCGCCGACGGGTCGGGAGAGGCTGCGCCAGCCGCCGCCGACGGGATGGGCGGCGGCGAAGTTGTTGTTGCCCTTGCCGTTCCAGATGTGCAGGACGCCGTCGGGGTCCACCGCGCCGATGTCGGTACGGCCGTCCTTGTTCACGTCGCCGGCCGAGAACAGGGAACCGGCCAGCTGGGTCCAGCCCGACCCGACGGGCTCAGGGGAGGCGAAGCGGTTGCCGCCCCTGCCGTTCCAGATGTTCAGGACCCCGTCCTTGACGGCGGCCAGGTCGCCGACGCCGTCGCCGTTGAAGTCGCCGCCGATGGGCCGGCTGAACGCGCCCCACCCGCCGCCGACCGGGTCGGCGGGGCGGAAGTTGTTGTTGCCCTTGCCGTTCCAGATGGTCAGCGTCCCCGTTCCGGCGGCGAAGATGTCGCTGACGCCGTCGCCGTCGAAGTCCGCCCCGTGCAGGGTCGGCTGCCCGGCCCAGAGGGCATCGACGATCTTCTGGCCGTCGCTCGCCTGCGGCTGGTAGAGGCCCGGATGCGCCGAGACCTGTACGGCCTGGCACACCTCGCCGACCGGCTCGTCCATCCACGAGTTGTTCGGGTAGATCCTGACCATCGTGCCGAGGAAGGCGTTGGTGGCCCAGATCGGGTCGAGCCGGTTCTTGTCGCTGCCCCACGACGCGCGCTGCTGGAACAGGCCCAGGCTGTCGTGGTCGACCATCTCGCTGACGTTCTCGATGTTGGTCTCGACGATCGTGGTGGTGACCGCGATGACGGCCGCGTGCTTCGGCATGCCGCGGTCGCGGACCGCCTTGACGACCATGCGGGCGCAGGAGACCTTGTACGCGGTCATGTACCCGTCCAGCCTGCCCGTGAGCACGCCGTTCAACTGCGTGGCCAGCGCCGCGTCCGAGCCGGTCGGCCCGCCGGGGTCACAGGGGGCCGTCTTCCACTGGACCGTGACGTCCTGGAGGGTGATGTCGCCGGACGGGGCCGGCTCCGGAGCGGCGTGCGCCGGTGCGGACAGGCCGATGATCGTGAGAGCGGCCAGGGCCGCCACCGGTAAGCGGCGGAGGGAGAAGGATGACATCTGTGGCTCCATCTCGACCGGGCCGGGAGGTTCCCGGCCCGGAGGTAGGGGGTGATCAGCTGGGGAAGTGCTCGTTCCAGCCGGGGCCGACCCGGACCGGGGCGTCGAACCTGTTGACGCCGAGGCCGTTGTGCACGTGCAGGACACCTTCGGCGTCCACGGCCGCGAGGTCGCTCTGGCCGTCGTTGTTGACGTCGCCGGGGGACATGAGCCGGTGGGCGAGGTCGCTCCAGCCGGACGTGACGGGTACCGCGGGGGCGAAGGTGTTGTCACCCTTGCCGTTCCAGATGTTCAGGGTTCCGTCCTTGACGGCGGCCAGGTCGCCGACGCCGTCACGGTTGAAGTCACCGCCGACGGGACGGCCGAACTCGCTCCAGCCCCCGCCGACGCGGGCCGCCGGGGAGAAGGTGTTGTCGCCCTTGCCGTTGCGGAGGTGCAGGACACCCTCGGAGTCCACGGTGGCGAGGTCGGGGTGGCCGTCGCCGTTGACGTCCCCGGGAGAGATCAGGTGGGTGAGACCGGTCCAGCCGGGCTGAGCGGGTGCCGCCGGGGCGAACCTGTTCCCGCCCTTGCCGTTCCAGATGTTCAGGGTTCCGTCCTTGACGGCGGCCAGGTCGCCGACGCCGTCACGGTTGAAGTCACCGCCGACGGGACGGCCGAACTCGGCCCAGCCCCCGCCGACGGGGACGGCGGCGGCGAACTTGTTCGCGCCCGTGCCGTTCCAGATGTTCAGGATGCCCGTGCCGGTGGCGAAGATGTCGCCGAGGCCGTCGGCGTTGAAGTCGGCGCCGGACTCGGCGGGGAAGTGCGGCGCCCAGCCGGAGCCGACGGGTTCGGCCGCGGTGAAGTCGTTGCCGCCCCTGCCGTTCCAGACGTGCAGGGTGCCGTCCTTGACGGCGGCCAGGTCGGAGTGGCCGTCGCCGTTGACATCGCCCAGCGACATCAGCGTGCTCGCCATCGCGCGGGTCCAGCCGCCGCCGACCCGCTCGGCCTGGCCGAAGTCGTTGCCGCCTCTGCCGTTCCAGATGTGCAGGACGCCGTCGGTGCCGACGGCGGCGAGGTCGCCGATCCCGTCGGCGTTGAAGTCGCCGCCGACCGGACGGCCGAAGCTGCTCCAGCCGCCGCCGATCGGGACGGCGGAGGTGAACTTGTTGCCGCCCCTGCCGTTCCAGACGTGCAGCACGCCCTCGGCGTCCACGGCGCCGAGGTCGGCGCGGCCGTCCTTGTTGACGTCGCCGAGTGAGACCAGGGTACGGGCGAGGTGGGTCCAGCCGGAGCCGATCTCCTGCGCCGCGTTGAACCGGTTGCCGCCCTTGCCGTTCCAGATGTTCAGCACGCCGTCGCGGACGGCGGCGAGGTCGCCGACGCCGTCGCCGTTGAAGTCGCCGCCGATGGGCCGGCTGAACCCGTTCCAGCCGGAGCCGACCACGTCGGGGGCGGTGAAGCCGTTGCCGCCCCTGCCGTTCCAGATGTGCAGGCTGCCGGTGCCGGTGGCGAAGAGGTCGCCCACGCCGTCACCGTTGAAGTCCGCGCCGAACAGGCCGGCCGCCTGCCCGCAGTTCCGGCTGACGACGTTGCGCCATTCGAGGCCGGTGCCCGGGCCGTACGCCTTGCCGTCGAACCTGGCCGTGACGCGCTCGGCCCCCTCGAAGCCCCAGGAGGCGCTGCCGTCGCCGTTGGCGTCGTAACCCTGCTCATAGTGCAGGTGCGGGGTCCCGTTGGAGGTGGGCCCGGTGTGACCGACCCGCCCGATGCCCTGCCCCCGCGCGACCTTGTCGCCGACGCTCACGGCGCGCGACTGCAGGTGGATGTAGGTGGTGAAGTGACCGCCGCCGTGGTTGATCTGAATGACGTTGCCGGCCTGGTCATGGTAGAACGACCGGTTCACCGTGCCGGCGGCCGGCGCCACCAGCGGCGATCCCTCGGTCTGGGACTGCGGTTCCCTGACCATGTCCAGGGCCGGCGCGTGGGTGGAGTCGTAGGTGTTCAGCCGCCACTTGTGCCCGCAGGGGAACGGGAGCTGGAAGTCGGGGGCGGCCGAGGCCGGGGTGGAGGTGGCGACCAGGGTGCCCGCCACCACCGCCGCCATCGTGACCAGCCCGGCGAGTCTCCTGCCGCGAAGTAATATCTTCCGCACTGGCTTCCCTTTCGCGTCCGGCGGCGGGCATCCTGTGTGCCCGCCGCCGGACGCGAAAGTTACTGGCGCGCCCTATATCGCCGGTATGACGGCGGTATGCCGCTCAGCGCGCGGGCCTCCCTTCAGCCACTTGTAGGAACCGGGCCTGCGAGCCTCGCCGCGGATCCTCGACATCGTGAAGTTGCAGGTCATCTCCTTGTACGCGGCGCCCAAGCGACCGTCGAAGTAGACGTTCAACGCGGTGTCGTCCTTGCGGGCGAACTGCCGCACGGCGGCGCTCCGGCCGAGGCTGATGCACGAGCCCGTGAAGGCCAGGCGGATCGCCTCCGGTTCGGTTCCCGCGATGCGGCTCATCACGGTGTTGGCGGCCTGCGCCCCGAGCGGCCCCGCGGCGTAGCAGCTCATCCGCAGCGGCCGGTCCGACGGGGCGGCGGCGTCCCCGGCGGCGACGATGCGGTCGTCGCCGACGCTGGTCAGCGTCTCGTCGGTGAGCAGCCGGCCCAGCGCGTCGGTGCGCAGCCCGCTCGCCGCCGCCAGCTCCGGCACCCCGAAACCGCCCGCCCAGATGGTCAGCGCGCCCGCGCGCACCGTACCGTCGCCAAGGACGACCCCGTCCGGCCGGACCTCGCTCACCACGGCGCCCTCCAGCACCGCGACGCCGTGCCGGGACAGCCACTTGGCCACCGACCGGCGGCCCGGCACGCTCAGTGACGGCGCCAGGATGCGGCCGCACACCAGCGTGACCGCGCGCCCCCGCCCGGCCAGCTCGGCGGCCGTCTCGATGCCGGTCAGCCCGCCGCCGACCACGGTGATCGGGGCGTCGGACGGCAGCTCCGCGAGCCTGGCGCGCAACCGCTGCGCGGACTCCAGCTCCGCGATGTCGAACGCGAACTCGGCCGCGCCCGGCACCGACGACGGGATCGCCCTGGTGCTGCCGACCGCGTAGATGACGTAGTCGTAATCCAGCGCGCCGCCCGAGGCCAGCCGCACGGTACGGGCGGCGGTGTCGATGCGCGTCGCACTGTCGACGACCAGCCCGATATCCTGGCCGAGCAGCGTGCCGTAGTCCACCCTGGCCTCGCCGGTGCCGGCCACGAACTGGTGCAGCCGGATGCGTTCCACGAACTCCGGACGGGGATTGACCATGGTGATGTCGACGTCGGCACGCATGCGCAGATGGTTGGCCGCGAGCGTGCCGGCGTAACCGCCGCCGATCACGACGACCTTGTTGGGTGTGGGCATGGTGAGGTTTCCCTTCTTGATCTCAGTGGGTCTCACCAGTTCGACCAATCGGCCCCTCAAAACGTCAGACCTGACATTTCACCCCGCTGTCCGGTCGGACCGGTAAGGCCGAACACAACCAAGGGAGCCGACCACACCATGACCGAAGCGTACGATCCGAGCCTGAACGCGATCATGAGCGAGCGGCGCCGGCTCATCAACCTCGCCTACCGGCTGCTCGGCTCCCTGGCCGAGGCGGAGGACGTCGTCCAGGAGACCTACACCCGCTGGTACGCCATGTCCCCGCCGCAGCGGGAGGCCATCGACTCCCCCGGCGCCTGGCTGACCACCGTCGCCAGCCGCATCTGCCTCACCCTGCTCACCTCGGCACGGGCCCGCCGCGAGACCTACGTGGGCGAATGGATCCCCGAGCCACTGCCCGAGCCCACGGAGTGGATCGGCGAGCGGCCGGACAGCACCACCGCCGACCCGGCCGACCGCGTCACCCTCGACGAGTCGATCAACATGGCCTTCCTCGTCGTGCTCGAATCGATGACCCCGGCCGAACGCGTCGCGTTCATCCTGCACGACGTCTTCCGCTACTCCTTCGCCGAGGTGGCCGAGATCGTCGGCCGCACCCCGGCGGCCTGCCGCCAGCTCGCCTCCTCGGGCCGCCGCCGCATCCGCGAAGCGCAGGCGCCCGCGACCTCCGCGGCCCGGCAGGCCGAGATCGTCAGAGGCTTCAAGCTGGCCTGGGAGGCCAAGGACATCGACGCCCTCATCGGCCTGCTGGCACCCGATGCCACGACGACCGGCGACGGCGGCGGCCGGGCCCCCACCGTGGCGCACCCGATCGCGGGCGCCGAGCGGATCGTGCGCTCCCTGGTGCTGCTCGGGCACAGGTTCCACGACCTGACGGTCCTGGAGCGCACGGTCAACGGCAGGCCCGGCCTGATCGCCCAGCGGGACGGCGTCACCGTGTCGGTCGTGGCGTTCGAGATCGCCGGCGACCGGATCAGGCACATCTGGGCGATCCGCAACCCGGACAAGCTGCAGCCGTGGAACCAGAACTCGGATCAGAAGTCGGCGTCGAAGCTGACCGAGCCGGTCACGCCCACCTGATAGGCCGACACGCGCCGCTCGAAGAAGTTGGACAGCTCCTGCACGTCCTGCAGCTCCATGAACGCGAACGGGTTCTTCGACCCGTACAGCGGCTCGATGCCGAGCTGGGCCAGCCGCCGGTCGGCCACGTGCTCCAGGTAGGCCCGCATGTCCGCGGTGGACATGCCGGGCACGCCCTGGCCGAGCAGGTCCTCGGCGAACTGGGCCTCGCAGTCCACCGCCTCGGCGAGCATCTCCCTGACCTGCCCGGCCAGTTCGTCGTCGAAGAGGTCCGGCTCCTCCTGGCGTACGACGTCGACCACGTCGAAGGCGAAGGCCATGTGCATGGACTCGTCGCGGAAGACCCAGTTGGTGCCCGAGGCCAGCCCGTTCAGCAGGCCGCGTGAGCGCAGGAAGTAGACGTAGGCGAAGGCGCCGTAGAAGAACAGGCCCTCAATGCAGGCGGCGAAGCAGATGAGGTTGAGCAGGAAGGCCCGCCGGTCGTCGCGGGTCTGGAGCTGCTTGAGCTCGTCGATGGAGTCGATCCACTTGAAGCAGAACTCGGCCTTGCGCCGGATGGAGGGGATGTTCTCCACCGCGGCGAACGCCTCGAACCGCTCCTGCTCGTCGGGCACGTAGGTGTCGAGCAGGTTCAGGTAGAACTGCACGTGCACGGCCTCCTCGAACAGTTGCCTGCTCAGGTAGAGGCGCGCCTCGGGGGCGTTGATGTGCTGGTAGAGGTTGAGCACCAGGTTGTTGGCGACGATCGTGTCGCCGGTGGCGAAGAAGGCGACCAGGCGGCTGACCAGGTGGCGTTCGGCCGCCGACAACTTCTGCAGGTCCTTGAGGTCGCTGTGCAGGTCCACCTCCTCGACGGTCCAGGTGTTCTTGATCGCGTCACGGTAGCGGTCGAAGAACAGCGGGTAGCGCATGGGGCGCAGGGTCAGGCTCATGCCGGGGTCGAGCAACATCGGGGTTTCTCCTCGGGGAAGGTTTACTGGCAGGCTTCGCAGGACTCGGGGTTCTCCAGCGAGCAGGCGAGTGCCTCGTCGGTCTTGTTCACGACGGGGACGGTGGCCTGCTGGATGCGGGTGGCCGGTCGCGAGCGCAGGTAGTAGGTGGTCTTCAGGCCGGACTTCCAGGCGTACAGGTACATCGAGGAGAGCTTGTCGATCGTCGGGGCGCTCATGAACAGGTTGAGCGACTGGCTCTGGTCGATGTACGGCGAGCGCGCGGCCCCCATGTCGATCAGCGCGCGCTGCGGCAGCTCCCAGGCGGTGCGGAACAGCAGGCGCACGTCGTCGGGCAGTTCCGCGATGCCCTGCACCGAGCCCTCGGCCTGCCTGATGGCGGCCCTGACCTGCTCGGTCCACAGCCCGCGCGCCTTGAGCTCGGCCACCAGCGCGTTGTTGATCTGCAGGAACTCGCCGCTGAGGGTCTCGCGCTTGAACAGGTTGGACACCTGCGGCTCGATGCACTCGTACGCGCCGACGATCGAGGCGATGGTGGCGGTGGGCGCGATCGCGATCAGCAGCGAGTTACGCAGGCCGTGAGCGGCGATCCGCTCGCGCACCGCGTCCCAGCGCTCGCTCTGGGTGCCGCTCTGGCCCCACAGGTCGTGCTGGAGTTTGCCGCGCGCCGCCCACGTCTGCCCGTAGGCGGGGTGGGCGCCGAAGCGCTCGGCGAGCCCGGCGGAGGTCTCCAGCGCCGAGAGGTAGATCTCCTCGGCGATGCGGGTGGACAACTCCTTGGCCTCGGGCGAGTCGAACGGCAGGCGCAGGGCGAAGAAGACGTCCTGCAGGCCCATCACGCCCAGCCCGACCGGCCGCCAGCGCGGGTTGCTGGCCGCCGCCTGCTCGCTCGGGTAGTAGTTGATGTCGATCACGCGGTCCAGGAAGGTGACCGCGGTGCGCACGGTGGCCCGCAGCCGCTCCCAGTCGATGCCGCCATCGGTCACGTGCGCGGCGAGGTTGACGGAGCCGAGGTTGCAGACCGCGGTCTCGGTGTCGCTGGACACCTCGATGATCTCGGTGCACAGGTTGGACAGGTGCACCACGTTGCCGGGCTCCGCGGCCTGGTTGCACAGCCGGTTGCTGGCGTCCTTGAAGGTCATCCAGCCGTTGCCGGTCTGGGCGAGGGTACGCATCATCTTGGCGTACAGGTCGCGGGCCTTGACCTGGCGGGTGTACCGGCCGGCCCGCTCGGCCGCGCGGTAGGTCTCCTCGAACGCCTCGCCCCACAGGTCGGGCAGCTCGGGAACCTCGTTCGGGTCGAACAACGACCACATGCCGTCCGACTCGACGCGGCGCATGAACTCGTCGGGGATCCAGTTGGCCAGGTTGAGGTTGTGGGTGCGGCGGGCGTCCTCGCCGGTGTTCTCCCGCAGCTCCAGGAACTCCTCGACGTCCGGGTGCCACGGCTCCAGGTAGACGCAGGCCGCGCCCTTGCGCCGGCCGCCCTGGTTGACGGCGGCCACGGAGGCGTCGAGGGTGCGCAGCCACGGGACGATGCCGTTGGAGTGCCCGTTGGTGCCGCGGATCAGCGCGCCGCGCGAACGGATCCGCGACCAGGCGATGCCGATCCCGCCGGCGAACTTCGACAACTGCGCCACCTGGGCGTAGCGCTCGTAGATGGAGCCGATCTCGTCACGCGGCGAGTCCACGAGGTAGCAGGACGACATCTGGGTGTGCCGCGTGCCGGAGTTGAACAACGTCGGGGAGCTGGGCAGGTAGGCCAGCGACGACATCAGCCGGTAGAAGCCGACCGCCTCGGCGGGCGTCTGGGCCAGCCCGCACGCCACCCGCAGCAGCCAGTACTGCGGCGTCTCCACCACCAGCCGGGTGGACGGGTGGCGCAGCAGGTACCGGTCGTAGACCGTGCGCAGCCCGAAGTACTCGAACCGCAGGTCGGCGGCGGTGTCGATGGCGTCGTCGAGCTTGCGCGCGTTGGCGTTGACGAACGCGGCGGTCTCGTCGCCGATGAGCCCTTCCGCGTGGCCCAGCCGGATCGCCTGGCTGAAGGAGGCCACGCCCTGCCCGCGGACCTCCTTGTCGATGTAGCCGGACAACAACCGCGCGGCCAGGCGGGAGTACTGCGGCTCCTCGCCGATCATCTCGGCGGCGGTCTGGATCGACAGCCGGTCCAGCTCCGCGGTGGTGGCGCCGTCGTACAGGCCGCTGATCGTCTTGGTGGCCACCCGCATCGGATCGATGTCGGTCAGGTCCTCCGCCCAGCGTCCCACCGCGCGCACGATCTTGCCGACGTCGACCGGCTCGGCGCTGCCGTTGCGCTTGCGCACCTGCATCTGCACCCGCCTCGGCACGGGCACTTCGCCGCTCAGCTCGGTAATCGGATCCCCGGTGACCGTCACTGCGCTCTCCCCTCGTGAACTCGGTCAATGTCCGAGCACGCGCAGGAGGCCCAGGCAGGGGCGCCGCACAGCCCTCTCGCCGGTGCCGTCGACCGTCCCGCGCGGTCTCGGAGCAGCCGCACACGCATGATCGTGTACGGCGCGGCCGGCAGGTCTTCGGACTCGTGGGCTCGTCGCTCAACGCCTACTGGCCGTCGCTTCCCGGGCCCTTGGCCCAGTGCGTCTGACGGCGGTCGTTCCCACTCACCGCTGCGGGGCAGTCCCGGATTCCCACCGGGTTCCCTCTTGCCTCGGCCGCCCTGGATGAGCGGCCGAACCAGCTGCAGGGGACACCATATATAGGGCCGATCGAAAAGTCACACCCCACATCTCGTGTTGAGACAACTCTCACGCGACAGACCGCCCGACGCGGGCACCCGTGGCCCGGCCACCCCGGCGAGCCCCCGGCGCGTCGGGCCCGATCAGGTCCCGGATGCGGGCGTCCGGACCCGGGAAAGTCGCCGCATGAGATAGCCATCGGTTGGCGTTTGAACGCCCAAGTTTTCTTGATTGTTCTTGTTCGGGGTGGCGCGCGGTGCCACGGCCCACGCGGACTTACTTTCAATCTTGCTTCCCACTTGGGGCGCGATCGAAAGGAATTCCCATGCTCCGTCGTTCTGTGTCAGCCGCGTTCGCGCTGACGTTCGCCGGTCTCATCACGGCAGCCATTTCTCCTGCGCACGCCGAATTTCAGGCTGCGCACACGCCCGCGACGGCGTCGCATGGCAGCGTCGCCGCCGCCATCATCAACGCCGACGGCAGCCTGAACAACGCCACGAACGTCCGCAAGTCCTGGCGGGCGAGCACCGGCCGCTACTGCGTCCAGCTCGACTCCTCGGTGGACGCGCCTTACTCGCTCATCCAGCTCACTCCGCGCGACGAGCGGCGACTGCCGCACATCGCCTATCGCAACCCGTCCGCGACGTGCTGGTGGCACCACAACACCGTCGCGGTCAACGTGTACGACACCAACACGGGTCGCCTGGCGAACGGCGGATTCGACTTCCTGGCGCTCTGAACATAAGGCGTCTCACCGGAAACTCGCCGGAGGCCGTACAGGGCTGACAATCATGTATGGCTTCCGGCTGCACCGTCGCCGAATTGACCCCCTATTATGCGGCCACTCTTTCAGCCTTGACGATATTCCCGCCGACGCCGGGCTCACGGTGGAGTCGCTGACCGGCCGGATTGCCTGCGACGGTTCTCGAATGCTTCGCGGAAAGCGATTCATGGAAATCGGCCGCCGGCGCGGAGGCGCACCTGCCATCTGCTGCTCTCCTCCCCAGGACGACTTACGAGGATTGACCTCAATCTAACCTGAGGTTGCATGCTCGGAATCATGAAGAGCTTCGAGATCGGCGTCATCCTGCCCGGGGTTGCCGTGCAGCGTGAGAAGGACCTTGACCTGCGAAAGGCCGCTCGGCACGCGGAGGAGGCGGGGCTGGACGGGGTGTGGCACGGCGATCACCTGGCCGTCGGCGGGCCGACGCTGGACGCGCCGATCGCGCTGGCCACCGCCGCCGCGGCCACCTCGGTCATCAGGATCGGCACCGGGGTGTTCATTCCGGCGATCCGGCCCGTGGTGTGGGCGGCCAAGCAGATCGCGAGCCTGCAGTACGTGTCCGGCAACCGGCTGGTCCTGGGTGTCGGTTCGGGTGGCGGGCCGGGGCAGTGGGCGGCCGCCGGGGTGGAGTACGGGCAGCGTGGCCGCCGTACCGACACCGCGTTGGAACTGCTCCCCCAGTTGTTGTCCGGCGAGGAGGTTCGCCTGCGGGACGAGCCCGGACAGCCGGCGGTCACGCTGTCCCCTGGCGCCGGGATGCCGCCCGTGTGGGTCGGCAACGCGTCACGGGCGGCCGTCCGGCGGGCCGCCCGGCTGGGCGACGGGTGGTTCCCCTCCCTGATCTCGCCCCGGGAGGTCGCCGAGGGACGGGAGCGCCTGGCGGAGCTGGCCGCGAGCCACGGCCGGGCCGTGCCGGTCATCGCCATTGGGGGCGCCGCGGCGCTGGGATCCGGGCCGGGCATTCCGTCCAGGGCGGACCTGGCGGCCGGCATCAGCGGCGCTTACGGCCGGCCGCTCGACGACGTCATGGACATCCCGCTGACCGGCCGGCCCAAGGAGGTCGCCGAGAAACTGAACGCCTACCGTGAGGCCGGGGCGAGCCACGCGGTCATCGGGATTTCGGGGGGCGACTGGCGGGCGCAGGTCGACCTGCTGGCCGAGGTGCGGGATCTGGTGAACCACTGATCCCCCGCCCGCGCCCGCCACGCCGGGGATTGGCAGCAGGCGCTGACGATCTGCCGGCGCTGGGCGGAAGTGAAGCGTGCGTAGTCCTTGTCGGCCACGTCGACCGTGTACGTCCCGGTCGTGAGGTCCGGGTCGGAGACTCTCATGCCGGAAGAAGTATCAACCCAGCGCACGGAGCAGTTCGGTCTCTTCTGCGGCGGTGAGGCCGGCGCGGCTTATCGTGTGGCCCGAATCGCGCAGCCAGGCCAGGGTGTCGCGGGCCGTGGCGGCGATCGGGCGGATACGCAGACCGGCGGCCATCGTGGCGGAGGTGTCCCTGGCCAGGAAGCCGGCGTACTCGGGCAGTGGCAGCCACATCGGCAACGACCGCGGCCCCATCCACGGCTCCACCTTCTGCTCGATGAGGAACTCCTGACCGGCCCACACCAGCTCCGGCGCCGCGTTCACGCCCTCGGCGATCCTCGCCAGCAGTTCTCCCCTGCCGAAGGGCATGGACGTCGCGTCGTACGGCCCCGCCAGCCCCCTCTCCGCCGAGTCGAGGATCCAGGCGCTCAGATCGCGCACGTCCACGCACTGGACGAGGTCGTCGGGAGAGCCGGGAGCCAGCACCCGCCCGCCGCGGGCGAGCCTGCCGACCCAGTAGGCGAACCGGTCGAACGGGTCCCGGGGGCCCACGATCAGCCCGGCGCGCACGACGAGCGCTCCCGCGCCGACGATCCGCTCGCACGCCACCTTGGCCGGCCCGTAGTTGGCCGGGTCCATCTCGTCGGCGTCGGCGGCCAGCGGTTCGTGCAGGACCTGGTCGGCCCGGCCGAAGTCGGCGTAGACGTTGGACGACGAAACCAGCGTCCAGTGGCCGGCGCGGCCCGCGAGCTCCGTGACGGCCCGCCGTACCAGGCTCGGATGCCTGGCGACGTCGATGACGAGGTCGAACGCGCCCTTCAGCGGCGCGAGCCCGCCGTCCTCGCTCCGGTCGACCCGGACGAACTCGACCTCCGGCGGCGGGTCGCCCGCCTGCCCGCGGGCCGCGCACACCACCTCGTGTCCGCGATCCCGCGCCTGCCGCGCGATTTCCCCGGACAGAAACGCCGTGCCACCCAGCACCAGTGTTCGCATCTGCTCATTTTGATCCACGCGGCAGCACGAAAGCCCGTCCTTTCAGCGCACATCAACCTTTTTCGAAGCATTGGATTCCGCCTCTACGCGGGGTCCGCCCTGACGAGCCGCAGGAACGCCTTCAAGCCCGTGATGACCTCGTGGTTGTCGGCCAGCCCGTCCACGGTCTCGTCGAAACGCCGGGTCATGAGCGTCATCCGGCGTCCCAGATCGTGGTCGGCCACCTCCAGCTCCCGCCGGGCCGCGGCGAGGTCCGCCGTGAGCCGCGTGGACTCCTGCTCCAGGCGTTCGGTCACCACCTTCAGCGCGACGACCTGGCCTTTCAGGTCGAGCACGTCCTCACGCGGGTAGCGCACCTCGCGTCCCAGGGTCATGACCCGCCGGCGCAGGTGCGACGTGTACGCCCTGACCGGCCGGAAGCAGGTCGCCAGCAGGTAGAACGCCGCGAAGTAGTACCCGATCCCGGCGCCGGAGAAGTAGGTGATGACCGCGATCACCAGCGCCGACACCACATGGCCCGAGATCGCCAGCACGAGCATGCGGCGGGCGATGCTCCTGGCCTCCTCCTCACGGTGCCGGGCCACCTCGATGCCGGCCTCCCTGGACAGCCGGATCTCGTGGACGACCTGGCGGGCGGCGAAGCACAGATTCCAGGGGACGGTCAGCAGGACGAGCAGCCAGAGCAGGCTGACCGCACCGAAGCCCAGCGAGACGAGCGTGGACAGCGCCACGCCCGCGTACAGGATCAGCCAGGCGGTGAGCAGGGTGACGAGCAGACAGGCGAGTAACAACCACCATTTCATGCGTCCCAGCGTCGCCCGGGGAACCGGGCGGGCACGAGCGCTGAAGTACTCAGATCACGTCTGAGCACGTCGCGGTCATGACCTCACCGCGGGCCGGCGCGGCCGTCCGGTGATGCGGGCGATGTGGGCGTCGCGGTCCGCGTCCGTCCTGGGACGTCCGGCGATCCCGGGCCGCTGCTGCCACGGCTTCGGGCCGCGCGGCGGGCGGTACTCGATTCCCATGGCCTCAAGGCGCGACAGGTGGGTCTCCATGCGGCGGCGGAAATCGTACGGATCACGCAGCGGGGCCGGGGTCCACAGGACTTCCGCGATCGCCGCCAGCCGGGGGAAGGCGAAGTAGTCGACCACGCGTGCCGAGTCCATGTACTCCGTCCAGATGTTCGCCTGGCCGCCGATCACGTGCTCCGCCTCCTCCGGGGAGAGCTCCCCTGGTACGGGCTCGAAGGCGTAGACGCGGTCGAGGTCCAGGACGACGGACTGCGGGATCGGCTCGGTGTCCAGGTCGGACTGGCGGTAGTCGAGGTAGGCGTGGTTGTCGGGGCAGCTGATCACGTCGTGGCCGCGGCGGGCCGCGAGGAGGGCGCCGGACATGCCGCGCCAGGACAGCAGGGTGGCGTCGGCCGGCAGGTCGCCTTCGAGCAGGTCGTCCCAGCCGAGCAGGCGGCGGCCGTGCCCGGCCAGGTGGCGGCCGACGCGGCCCAGGAACCATTCCGGCAGCCGGTCCGCGCCGTCGAGCCCGAGTTCGCCGGCTCTGGCCCGGGAGGCCGGATCGCGGAGCAGGCGGGTCTTGGGGGCCTCGTCGCCGCCCACGCACACGTACGGCGACGGGAACAGCCCGACCACCTCGTCGAGAACGTCGCAGAAGAACCTGACGGTGGACTCCTCGGCGTTGAGCACGTGATCGTCGATGCCCCACCGGGTCCACACCGGCAGCCGCTCCGCCCCGACGCCGAGTTCGGGGTAGGCGGCCAGGGCGGCGCGGACGTGGCCGGGCATCTCGATCTCCGGCACCACCGTGACGAACCGCCCGGCGGCATAGGCGACGATCTCGCGGATGTCGTCATGGGTGTAGTAGCCGCCGTGCGGCCGGCCGTCGCTCCCCGCGTCCGGCCCAGAACCGACCTGGCTCTCGGTGCGCCACCCTCCCACCGAGGTCAGGCGGGGGTAGCGGCCGATCTCCAGGCGCCAGCCCTGGTCGTCGGTGAGATGGAGGTGCAGCCGGTTGAGCCGGTGCGCCGCCATCTGGTCGATGAGCCGCAGGACGCCGTGCACCGGCATGAAGTGCCGGGCCACGTCGAGCAGGACGCCACGCCAGGGGAACCGCGGCGCGTCCGCGATGGTGATCGCCCCGATGCGCCAGCCCGTGCCCGGCGCCACGGGCGAGCGGCGGTAGACGGCGGGCGGCAGCAGTTGCAGCAGCGTCTGGCAACCGTAGAACACGCCCGCGGGGTCGCCACCCTCGATGAGCACGCCGTCGGGGGTGACCCGCACGCGGTAGGACTCGGGGGTCAGGCCGGGGGCGAGTTCCAGCCGGATCGACCCGGCCGGTGACTCGCGCAGCGGCAGCCCGGTCCCCGCGCGCATGGTCGCCTGCAACCAGGCCAGGACCCCGTGCAGCGCGTCGGGCGCGGTCAGGCCGGTTTTCGTAGTGAGGGTGAAGACGCCGTCGGCGGGCGTCACGGCGGCGGGCAGGGGAACGAGACTCATGGGGCTGTCCTTGGGTCGAGGGGTGCTGGTCCGTGCGGGTCGCCGAAGGGATCGACGGCCAGGGCGCGTACGACGTCCTCGTCGACCTCGACGCCCAGCCCCGGGCCGGTCGGGACGAGGGCCGTCCCGTCACGGACCTCGACGGTCGTGCCGGTGGCGTAGTGCGAGACGACGAACTGCCGGCCGTTCAGATCCGCCGGCCGATCGATCCCGAAGGCGGAGAACAGGTGGAGCGAGGCCGCCAGGCCGAGGTCGGAGTCCGTCAGGCCGGATCCGGCCAGGCCGATGCCGCAGTCCTGGGCGAGCGCGCAGAGCCGCCGTGCGAGGTACAGACCGGCGCTGCGCTGCACCTTGCTCACCGCGACGTCCAGCGCCTCCAGCCGGACGAACGTCGCCAGATCACTCGGATGCACCAGGCTCTCGTCCACGGCGATGGGGATATCGCTCCTGGCACGCAACCGGGCCAGGCCCAGCGGGTCGTTGGCGCGCAGGGGCTGTTCGAGCAGGTCCACCTCGAGTGGCTCCAGCCTGCGCGCGAGCCGTACGGCCTGCTCCAGGGTGTAGCCCTGGTTGGCGTCCACCCAGATCGGCACGCCGGGGGCGGCCGATCGCACCGCCGCGACCCGTGCGACGTCCAGGTCGAGCGCGCCGAGGCCGACCTTGATCTTGAAGGCCCGGTATCCGGCGCGCAGCCCTTCCGCGGTCTCGGCCGCGCTCGTCTCGGGGTCGGCGCCGGACACGATCCAGGACAGGGGGATCCGGCGCAGGCGTCGTTGCCCCCACAACTCGCCCACCGGCACTCCGAGCGCGCGGCCCACCAGGTCGTGCAGGGCCAGGTCGAGTGCGGCCTTCGCGAGCGGGGCGCCGATGGTGTAGCCCGGGTTGATGGCGCGGTCGAAGGCGCGGTGCGCGCCGTCGATGTCCCAGGCGGGCCGTCCCCGCAGCGCCGGGGCGAGGTGGTTGACGATGGTGGCGGCGATGGTCTCGGTCGTCTCGTACGTCCAGGCGGGTGTGGGGGTCGCCTCTCCCCAGCCGCACACCCCGCCCGCGCCGATCTTGACGAGGACCCGCGGGTGGCTCGCGCCGGCGCGGGCGACGGTCCCGCCCGCGATGGCGAAGTCACGGATCGCGGCCAGCGGGATCACGAAGCACTCGATGTCCTCGACCACGAGATCTCGGAGCGGGTCTCTCACGGACACTTCGGGCCTTTCCGTGTGGGCGCCGCCCGGTCAGGCCGCTCATGAGCGGCCTGACCCGGGCGGCCGGTTCAGTAGATCTTGGTGATCTTCCACCAGTTGAGGTCGAAGCCGCCGGTCACCGCGTAGATGCCGAACTGGTGCGTCCCCGCGGGCAGGTCGACCTCACGGGAGATCGTGCGGTAGCTCGTCGAACCGCCCGTGTTCGGCACGGTGACGTTCCCGAGGGGGGTGCGGCCCTCGTTGATGTCCAGCGAGATCGTCCCGCCGTTGTTCGGGGAGGCGACGCGGTACTCCACCAGGTAACGTCCGGCCGAAGGGATGTTGACCCCGCCGAAGGAGATCCAGTCGGTGCTGTCGAAGGAGCCGACGCTCTGCCCGCCCCCGGTGTCGGCCGTGGGCTGCACGGTCACCCCCTTCATGCCCGTGTGGCTCTCGGCCTGGAAGGTACGGGTGTGGCAGCCGCCGGGCGCCAGCTCGCAGATGTCGGCCCGGTTGGTCGACACCTTGAGATCGTCGTACCAGATGTAGGAGTCGTTCGCGGGCGCGAAGGTGGTCGTCGCCCCGCCGAAGAAGGAGGAGAAGTAGGCCCGATCGACCTGGTCGCCGTTGCGTACGAAGCGGAGCCCGGTGACCTTGGCGGCGGAGACGCCGTTGTAGAAGATCTCGATCTCGCCGTCGGGGTTGGCGTTGCCGTTGGTGACGGTGTTGACCTTGAGCCGCTGGACGATGTTGAACCACTGGCCCTTGGGATAGAGGATCTCGGCGCCGTTGCGCTGGAGCACGGCGTAGTCGCCGTACTGCCCGGCGTGACCCATGTGGTAGTAGTAGATCGCCGCCTGGCCGTTGGCGCGCCGCCAGATCATGCGCGAGCTGAAGCCGTTGTAGCCGTCGCAGACCTGCCCGCCGGAGCAGGAGGCGCCGCCGGCCAGACCGATGCCGAGCTTGCCCGCGTACTCGGTGCCGCCCCAGCTGAAGTCGCTGCTGTAACGCGCCCAGTAGGACAGGTAGTACTCGCGGGCCGGGGTCAGCTGGAGTGGCGCCTGGGCGCCGGAGTCGGCCGGTCCGATCTTCCCCTTGGGGTAGAAGACGCGCAGCGACTTGCCGCCGGAGTGGCTGAAGTTGTAGCCGTCGATCCAGGTGCGGGTGCTCATGCCCTCCTCCCAGGGCGCGGTCCAGCCGTCGGCCGCCCACTGGCTCAGGTTGTACGCGGTGCCCCGCTCCGGCCGTTCAAAGGTGTTGACCTTGGGGGCGGCCAGGGCGGTGCCGGGTATGAGGGTGAACAGGGAGACAAGGGCGGCGAGGACCTTTCCTCTCATTTCTGGCTCCTGATTCAGAGGTCGAGGACGAGGGTGCGTCCCCAGGGGTGACGCTCGGCTTCGGCGAAGCCGAGCACGGAGTAGAAGCCCAGGGCCCGGCCGTTGCTCTCGGCGACGCCGACGTGCAGGCCGGGCACCTGCCGTTCCCGCAGCGCCGCGATCAGGGCCGACATGAGGGTGTGGCCCCAGCCCTGGCCCTGCAGCCGCGCCGCGAGCTTGATGTGCGCCTGGGCCGGATGGCTGGTGAACCAGGGCCGGCGCGCGTCCGGGTAGTCGTGGATCTCATCGACGTACCGGTGGTCGAGCGTGCCGTCGCCGGGGTCGCGACGGCGGGGGTACTGCTCGCGCAGCACCGGCCACCAGTGCTCGCGGGCCCAGCCGAGGAACCTCTCGGTGCACGCGGTGGCGACCACGTAGCCGCCGATCCCGTGCTCGTCGGCGACGACGAAGGCCAGCGCGGGATCGGCGACCGCGTACGGCCCCGCGTAGAGGTGACCGGGCAGGTCGGGGTGGTGGAAGCGGGCCGGCTCCGCCCGGCCCGCCCCGTCGGTGAGCAGGCACACGCGGTAGATGCCGGCCAGGTCGGCGGGGTGATAGGGCCGCAGGTACGCCGTCATGCCGTCCCCAGCCACGCGTCGCGGTGCCGGGCGACGAACTCGTCGTCCACGAGTTCCGGGTAGGCGGCGATGACCCGGTCCAGCTCCTCGGCCTGGCCGGGCGACAGGCCCTCGGCCGGGTCGAGCAGCCGTACCTCGGTCAGCAGGCCCTGGCGGCGCAGCACCTCGTGCACTCCGGCAATGCAGCCCGCGAAGCCGTGCGCCACGTCGAACACCGCCGCGTTGGCGTCGGTGAGGCGTGCGGCGAGCGTGAGCAGTCCGGCGTCCACCCGGCCGCTGCCGGCCGCCTCGTGGGCGCGGCGCAGCAGGTCCACGGCCCGGTGGGTCCACACCGCGGTCTGGCCGAGCAGGCCGCCGACGATGCGCTTGGTCACCGGCCTGCCTTCCACCGGCACCGAGAACTCGGTTAACAGGTCGATCAGGATGTTGTCGTCGTTGCCCGTGTACAGGGCGATCTCGTCGGCCCGGCCGGACTCGCAGACCGCGCGTACGACGTCGATGGTGCGGTAGCGGTCGAACGGCGCGATCTTGACCGCGCGCAGGGCGGGGAGCTTGGCGGCCTCGCGCCAGAAGTCCACGCCGAGGATGCGGCCGCCCACCGCCGGTTGCAGGTAGAAGCCGCACAGCGGCAGCACCTCGCCGATCTCGGCCAGGTGGGTGATCAGCTCGGGGTCGGACAGGTGGTCCAGGCCGCGCAGGATGGGCATGGCCAGGTCGTAGCCCAGTGAGGCGGCCAGCCCGGCCTCGCGGACGGCCTCGGCCGTACCACCGGCCACGCCCGCGACCAGCACCGGCACCGAACCACGCACCGCCGGGCGGTTCGCGGCGTCCTCATCTGCGGCAGGCACCCGGCCGACGTCCACACGCGCCCGGTCGGCGCTCGCGGCACGCATCCGGCCGGCGCTCGCGGCACGCATCCGGCCGGCGTTCGCGGCGGCCTCTTCCGCTGCGAGCCGTAACACCGGCTCCAGCAGACCCGCCGCGCGGATGCCGAACTGGGTGGTGTGTACGCCGAGGGCCAGCCCGCCCGCTCCGGCGTCCAGGTAGTACCGGGTCAGGGCGCGCTGGCGGCGTTCGTCGAGCGTGCCGTCCGGGGTGATGACGAGGGGGTGGGCGGGGATGATGACGCCTTCGAGCAGGGTTCGCGCCGCGGAGGGCGCCAGGACGGCCGGCATCAGAAACGCCCCTCCCGTTCCTGGAAGTGGGTGTCCTTGCCGTGCACCACTCCCCCGGCGGCCACCCAGTCGGCGATGGCGTCCAGGAGCCGCCGCAGCGGAACGGCCGGGTAGCCGAACAGGGCGTGTGCGCGTGCGGCGTTGGAGAGCAGCGCCGTCGGCTCCTCGACGCCGGTGAAACGCGGCACCGTACCGAGGCGGGCGGCCAGTTGCCCGGCCAGCCAGCGGACCGACGCCGTCTCGGGCCCGGCCAGGTTGAGCACCAGCGGCGGGGTGGCGCAGTGCTCGAACAGGCGCAGCGTCATGGCGTTGACGTCGCCCTGCCAGATGACGTTGACGCTGCCCGTCGCCAGGTCGATCGGCTCGCCTTGGTGCACGGCCCGCGCCAGTTCGAGCAGGACGCCGTAGCGCATCTCGACGGCGTAGTTCAGGCGGACGATGGCCACCGGGGTGCCCTGGGTTCGTGAGAAGTGTTCGATGACGCGTTCGCGGCCGAGGCAGGACTGCGCGTACTCGCCGACCGGGCTCGCGGGGGTGCTCTCGTCGGCTCCCCCGCTGGTCGCCGGCACCAGGGGATAGACGTTGCCGGTGGAGAAGGCGACGATGCGCGATCCGGGGAAACGTTGCATGACGCGTCCGGGGAGGTAGGTGTTGAGCGCCCAGGTGCCGTGCTCGGCGCCGCTGGTGCCGAACTTGCGTCCGGCGAGGTAGACGATGCGTCCGGCCTCGGGCAGGCGGGCCAGGTCGGCGTCGTTGAGCAGGTCGGCCCGGACGATCTCCACTCCTGCCTGTTTCATGACCGCCTCGTCCTCCGCGGACAGGGTGCGCGCGACGGCGATGACCCGGGCGGTGGAGCCGCGGGCGTCCAGGGCCCGGCGGGCCATCACCGCGAGGTCGGGGCCGATCTTGCCGCCTGCGCCCAGCAACATCAGGTCGCCGCCGGTACGGGCGAGGCCGTCGGCCACCTCGTCGGACGGCGCGGAGAGCGCTTCGCGCAGATCGTGCAAGTTTGCGATCACCGGGTCTGCTCCAAGGTCAGCGAGCGGAAGGCGGACAGCGCCTCGGCCAGGGGCGCGGCCTGCGGGTACCAGGCGGCCTCCCATTCCAGGCAGGTCCAGCCGCCGTACCCCAGACGGGTCAGTTCCGCGGCGAACCCGCCGAGAGGCACGGCTCCGGTTCCCGGCAGCACGGGCGCGAGGTCGGTGGTGGAGGCGACGTCCTTCACCTGTACGTGGGCCAGCCAGGGACGCAGCGCCTCGGCGGTGACGGGCAGGGGTTCGCCCGCCCGCCATGGGTTGACGACATCCCAGAGGGCTCCGGCGTACGGGGAGGCGACCTGCCGGAGCACGGCGGCGACGGCGCGTCCGGTGAGGAAGGCGTCATGGGTCTCCAGCAGGATTCGCACCCCGGATCGGGCGGCGGTCTCGGCTCCGGCCCGCAGGGTCGTGACGGCGCGGGCCGCCACGCCGGGATCGTCCGGGTCGCCTCCGAAGACCCGCACGAACGACGCGCCGGCCAGCCGCGCGAGCTCCAGATGCCGTGCCAGCGCGGTCTCCTGGCCCGGCGCTCCGACCCGCACGTAGGAGGCGAGGCAGACGACCTCGACGCCCGCCTCGGCGAACCGGGCTCCGACCATCCCGGCCTCGGCGTCCGTGGCCGTGGGCGGAAGGATCTCGCCGTCGGCACAGCGCAGTTCGACGCCTTCGCAGCCGTACGCGCGAGCCAGCCCGATCACCTGCTCCACCGGCGCACCGGGGCAGCCAAGGGTGCTGAAAGCCGGGCGAGCGGGGGTGCTGGAAGCCGAGTGGCCGGGGGCGCTGAAGGCCGGGCGACCAGGGGTGGCCGGGTGGCCGCTCATGCGGTGCTCCTCAGCAGCGCCGAGCCGACCGGTTCGGGGCGGCCGCTGCCGGCCGACTCGTAGATCGCCAGGACGGCGGCCACGACGGACCGCCCGTAGTCGCCGCCGACCAGCGGCGGCCGGCCCGTCGTGCAGGCGTCGGCGAAGTCGGCGAGTTGTGCGGTGAAGGCCGCCTCCGGATGCTCCCCGCCCGGCGCGATCTGCCTCTCCGCACCGGCGGCGCTGACGAAGGTGCCCTCGGTGGCCGACCAGCGCAGCGAGCCGCGTTCACAGATCACCACCGTCTCGTCCGTGTACGGCAGCTCGGCACTCGTGAACAGGAAACTCGCCTTCACCCCGCTCGACAGGTCGACGACGCCGATCGCGTCGGTCTCGATGTCCAGGCCACCCCGCTTCCACAAATGAGCGTGAACAGACTCGATCATGCCCGCACCGAGCCACTGGATGCGATCGAGGCCGTGGGTGCCGACGTTCATCACGATGCCGCCACCGGCCACGACCGGATCGAAGAACCAGTCGGGACGTGAACCGCGCCCGTAGTGGGCCGTCCTGCGGTGCGAGATCGCGCGGACCGGGCCGAGCTCCTGCGTGGCCAGCAGCGCCTCGGCCTCGCGGGCGCGGGCGCCGAAGCGCAGCACGTGCCCGACGGCGAGCCGCACCCCCGCCGCCGCGCAGGCTTCGATCATCGCCGTGCAGTCGGCGACCGTGGTGGCCATCGGCTTCTCCACCAGGACGTGCACACCCGCGGCGGCCGCTTCCATGGTCATCTCGGCATGCAGGTTGTGCGGCGAGGTGATGATCACGCCGTCCAGCCGCTCGCGGGCGAGCATCTCCGTGTGCGAGGTGTAGGCGGTGGCGCCCGCCTCGCCGGCCACGCGGCGCGCGGTGTCGGCGCGGATGTCGCAGACCGCGCCGACCGTGACATGGGGCAGGTTCCGCGCGGCCCGCAGATGCAGGTCGCCGACAATACCGGTGCCGATGAGGCCGAGCCGAAAAGGGGGCTCGTTGGTAGGCACAAACAACTCCTTAGGCTTGGCCGGGCTCAGCCCTTGAGGCCGGAGGCCGCGGCACCGCGTACGAAATAGCGCTGGGCGACGACGAAGACCACGAGGATCGGGACGAGCGACATCAGGGCACCGGCGGTCACCAGCTGGTCGTTGCCGACGAACTGGCCGCGCAGGCCCATCACCCCGATCGGGAGGGTCAGTTTCTCCGGGGAGGTCAGGTAGACCGTCGGTTCGAGAACCGCGCCCCAGGACGTCATGAACGTGAACACCGCGAGCGTCGCCAGGGACGGCTTGACCAGCGGCAGATGGATCCTGGTGAAGATCTTCCAGAGGCCGGCGCCGTCGAGGGCCGCGGCCTCCATGAAGTCGGTGGGGATGGCCAGGAACGCCTGCCGCATCAGGAAGATCCCGAAGGGCGTGGCGAGCCAGAACGGGACGATCAGCGGCAGGAAGGTGTCCAGCCAGCCGAACTCGCGGAACAGGATGAACGTCGGGATGATCGTCACCACCGTGGGCAACATCAGCGTGGCGAGCGCGGCGGTCAGCAGGGCCTCGCGCAGCGGCAGCCGCATGCGTGCCATCGCGTGCCCGACCATCGCGCTGCTGATCACCGCCCCGGCCGTGGCCAGGCCCGCGATGACGAAGCTGTTGAGTGCGTACGTGCCGAACGGGGCCCTGTTCCACACCTCGGAGTAGTTCGACCAGACCGGCGGGTCGGGCAGCAGGGACGGCGGGATGGCGATGAAGTCGGCGTAGGACTTGAGCGAGTTGAACAGGGACGTCACGAACGGAAGCAGCATGATCGCGGCGCCGGCGACGACGAACACGTAGGCCAGCACGCGGCGCTTGGCCACGCCGCTACGCATAGTGCACCCACTTTCTCTGGAGGCGCAGCTGGAAGAGGGTGAGCACGAGCGTGATGCCGAACAACACCCAGGCGACGGCGGCCGCGTAACCCATCTGGAAGTACTCGAAGCCCTGCCGGTACATGTAGAGGACGGTCACCTCGCTGGCTCCGCCCGGCTCGCCGCCCGTCATGACGTAGACCTGCTCGAATGCCTGCAACACCGAGATCGTGGACAACACCAGGACGAGGAACGTGGTGCCTGACACGGCGGGCACGGTGATGTGCCAGAAGCGGCGGACGGGTCCGGCGCCGTCCATCTCGGCGGCCTCGTACAACTCCCCCGGAATGGACTGCAGGCCGGCCAGGAAGAGCACCATCATGTAGCCGACGCCCTTCCAGACCGCCACCAGGGCGAGGGTCGGGATGACCAGCGCGGGGCTGTCCAGCCAGGTCTGCGGGTCGATCCCGAACCAGCCGAGCACGGTGTTGGCCGAGCCGGTGCGCGGATTGAACACCGCGTCGGCCACGTAGGCGACGACCACCCAGGAGGACACGACCGGGACGAAGTAGGCGCCGCGCAACAACGGCATGAACCTCAGCCGCTGGTTGAGTCCGACCGCCAGCACCAGCGCCAGCACCGTCTGCAGAGGCACGTAGATGAGCGCGAACAGGCCCGTGTTGAGCAGGCTGTTCCAGAAGTCCTCGTCCCGCAGCAGCCTGGTGTAGTTGTCCAGGCCGATCCAGTTCGGCGAGGAGAGGGTGTCGTAGTCGGTGAAGCTGAGATAGGTCAGGGCCAGGAAGGGCCAGGCCGTGAGCAGGACGAGATGGGCGAGATAGGGCGAGGCGAACAGGACCGCCCACGACTTCTCGGCGCGATGCCCGGATCCGGCGGGCCGGGGGTCGGGCGGCGGCGGCATGGGCGTCGCCTCCCGCCTGCCTTCCCGTTCCTTGGTGTGCTGGGTCATCCGGCCGGCCTGAAGCGGTCGATGGCGGCCTGGGCGTCGGCCTGCGCGGTCCGCAGCGCCTCATCGATGCCGATCCGCCTGGACAGCGCGCCGGTGACCTGTTTGGTGATCGCGGCGGTGTACTCGCTCCACACCGGGTTCAGGCCCAGGTCGTCGGCGGTGTCGAGGGCGTCGATGAAGGGTTTGCGGTCGGTGGGGGGCGTGCTCGGGCGGAGGAACGCCGCGGACTGCGCCACCTTCCTGTTGATCGGGATGGCCTCGCCGATGGACATCCACTTCGTCTGCGGCCCCTCGCCGGCGAAGAACTTGATCCACTTCCAGGCGGACTCGGCCTTGGCCTCGGACGCGGCGCGGTTGATCACCCAGGAGTTGACGTTGGCGAGGTCGCCGCGCCGCCCGTCCGGCCCCTTCGGCAGCGGTACGACGCCCGTGTCGATCTTGCCTTGGGCGGCGGTCTGGATCCGGGCGTAGATGCCGAACTGCATGGCCACGATGCCGCTCGGGAACAGGATCTGGGACTTGCCCAGCGCCTCGGTGGTCACCGGGTCGGGGGCGGCCCGCTCCTCGTGCATCGCCCGGTTCATCCAGGTGAAGGCGGCGCGGCTCTGCGGGCTGTCGATGGCGATCTTCCCGTCGTCGGCGAGTACGTCGCCGCCGAAGGCCTTGACCATCGGCCACCAGCTCTCCACGAAGCTGGGTGAGTGGGCGCGGAAGCCGTAGATGTCGGTCTTGCCGTCGCCGTTGGTGTCCCGGGTGAGCTTCTTGGCGGCGGCGAGCAGGTCGTCGTAGGTCCAGTCGGCGGTCGGCGGCTCCACTCCTGCCTTGGCGAAGATCGCCTTGTTGTAGAACAGCGCGGTGGACTGGGCGCCCTGCGGGAAGGCGAACAGGCGTCCCTGCGGGTCGCCCTTCTTGATGAGGTCGATGCCGTAGTAGTCGGCGAGGTTGAGGCCGGCGGCGTACGGGGTGAGGTCGCGCAGGCTGTTGCGGCCGGCGAACTCCTGGACCAGTACGCCGTCGGACAACCAGACGTCGGGCGCCTTGCCGCCGGCGAGCTGGGTGCGCAGGCGCTTGTAGAACTCGTCGTAGTCGGCGGTCTCGATCTTCACCTTGATGCCGGGGTTGGCCTTGGTGAACTCCTCGACCAGCGCACGCATCGTGCCGTCCGCGGGGCCGCCGGCTTCGGCGTAGTAGCCGAGCGTCAGCACGTCGCCGCCGGCCGCGTCATCACCGCCTCCGCCGCAGGCCGAGGTCGCGGTCAGCGCCACAGCCGTGGCGAGCACGGCGATCCTGGAACGTTGTCTTCGAGGCATGGGGGGACCTGCTCTCAGTGGGGGTGCTGCGTCACCTGCCGGGTGACGAAAGGCCGATCGGTCGTTCCCGGGGCGGGCTCAGGAGGGCGTGGCGGTCCCGCCGCAGGAGGACCTGATGACGAGCCGGGGTTGTAACTCGATCCGATGGGCGGGGCTGGCGGGGTCGTCGATGCGGCGCAGGAGCAGCTCCGCGGCCAGCGCTCCCACCTCCGGCTTGGGCGGGGCCACCGCGGTGAGCGGCGGGTCGGTCAGGTCCACGACGTCGTCGTCGTAGGCGACGAGCGCCAGGTCGTCCGGCACCCGCAGGCCCAGCCTGCGCGCCTGGACGACGAGCGCGGCCGCGTCGCGGTCGCCGTGGCAGAAGACGGCGCTCACGCGGCGGTCGCGGCAGTCCCTGGCGAAGTCGAACAGTTCCTCGGCCGTCCACGCCGTGCGCCTGACGACCGCCTCGGGGACCCGCTCGACGCCCATGGCCCGGACCGCACGCTCGAATCCTTCGGCGACGATGTCGCCGGTCCCGGTTCTGACCCGCCCGACGAAGCCGATCCTGGAGTGGCCGAGGCCGACCAGGTGCCGGACCGCGGTGTGCACCCCGCCGACGTGGTTGGTGACGACGTAGGACGTCGGGTCGTCCGGCTCCGGCATCGGAGGACGCCGTTCGACCAGCACATACGGCACGGGCAACTTGCGCAGGGCCTCGATGTGCGCCTGGGGGTCGTCCATGACGTTCAGGTTCGGCACGAGGATGAGCCCTTCGGCCCCGCTGTCGAGCATCCTGCGGATCTGGACGTGCTCCAGGCCGGGCTGGTTCTCCGAGCTGGCGAGGATGACTCCGGCGCCGGCCGCGGTCAGCGCCCTTTCGATGCCCTCGATGACCCGCGGGTAGTAGTAGGAGGTCGAGGGGACGAGCACGCCGATGAGCCGGCGACCCGTCGGCGCGGGCCTGGCCGCCACGTAGGTGCCCGAACCCTGCTGCCGTACCACGATGCCCTCGTCCACGAGGATGCCCACCGCCCGGCGGACGGTGTTGATGCCGACGCCGTGGGTCGCGGCCAGCTCCGGCTCGGTCGGTAGCCGGGTGCCGATGGGCCAGTGCTCGTCGGCGATGTGCTCCCGCAGTTTGCTCGCGACCCATTCCGATTTCATTCCTTTATGGAATGAATTTGGTCCGTTCGGCGGTGTCATGGCCGAAATCATGCCTGAGCAAGAACAGACGGTCAATAGGCATACAACAGTTTCTTTCTTGCTTTATGCCCCCGCTGAGCTGCGATGACGTGGAATGAATTCATTCCCTATAAGGACGCCGGGTCGGGGCGGCCCACCATGGATTTCCGTAAATCGGCATGGCCTGGCCGGCCTCGCGCGCCACCCGTGACCTGCCCCATCCCGGCGGACGATCTCCAAGCCCGCCGGGTCCCGGGACGGGCAGCCGTTTGACGGGCTCACGTGGGGATAGCTGAGGTGGCGTGGCCGTCCCGCGTACCGGCTGGGAGCGAGCTCAATGACATGAAGCCGAACTACGAGCTGCGCTGTTCCATCACGGCGAACCTGGAAGCCATCCGGGGCCTGGTGCGCCGGCATGCCCGGTGCGGCGGCCTGCGCGGGGAGCGCCTGGACGATCTCGTACTGGCGGTCAACGAGGCGGTCACCAACGTCCTCGACCACGCGCACGGAACCGGCACGGTCACACTCCGCAGCAGCGGCGACGGCATCGCCGTCGACATCGAGGACCACGCCGGTCGGCTGACCAGCGACCACCTGGCCAAGGCCGAGATCGACCCGATCGGCTCGCACGGGTACGGCCTGTGGGTGATCCAGGACCTGTGTGACCGCGTCGAGGTGCAGCAGAACGAGAAGGGCTCGCGGCTGCGGCTGCACATGTCCCGGTACGCGGCATAGACCGGCCGGCCGCCGGGCGTGATCAGGCGGCCGGGCTGAGCGTGCCCGGGGCGCGGTCGGCCGTGTGCAGGCTTTCGCGGAGCCGGGTCAGCGTGGCGCGCAGGATGCGGGAGACGTGCATCTGGGAGATGCCGAACTCCTCGGCGATCTCGGCCTGGGTGAGGTTGCCGTAGAAGCGCAGCAGCAGGATGTGCTTGTCCCGATCCGGCAGGGCGTCGATGAGGGGCCGGATGGCGTGGGCGTCGATGAGCGTGTCGAGCGCGGCGTCGTGGTCGGGGATGAGATCGCCCAGGCAGGCCGCGTCGGCGGGGTCGCCGCCGCCGACCGGCGCGTCCAGCGAGAGCGTGCTGTAGGCGGTGGCCGCCTCCAGGCTCTGCCGCACCTCTTCCTCCGGCAGCCTCATATTCTCGGCCAGCTCCGCCATGGTCGGTGCGCGGCCCAGGTGCTGGGTGAGGTCGGCGGTGAGCCGGTTGATCTCGCTGCGGCGTTCCTGGTGCAGCCGCGACACCCGTACGGCCCAGGTCCGGTCGCGGAAGTGGCGCTTGACCTCGCCGGCCACGGTGACGGCCGCGTAGCCGCGGAAGTCGTGGCCGAGGCCGGCGTCGAACCCGTTGATCGCCTTGACCAGGCCGAGATAGGCGGCCTGGCGCAGGTCCTCGATCAGCTCGCCGCGGTAGCGGTAACGGATGGTGATCTCGGTTATCAGCCACTGGTGCATCTCCACCAGCCGCTCCCGCAACCGGGACCTGCGCCGATCGGAGATGTCCGGCCGGACCATTTCCACGAGAAGTTCTTCCGCGGTCATGTCCTCGGGGTCGTTGCCCTGGACGGTCACGATATGCCCTGCTCTCATGTGTGGCAGGCCGCCCTGTCCAGGCCAAGAGTCCAGTTCCGGGCGCGCCTCGTACGTCCGTCGAGACGAAGCCCGCTGCTGGACCTCTGCCGGGCCCCTACCCGGCACAAGCCCCTCCCCACCACCGTCAAGGTGACAGTCGGATCACTGCGCAGAACGCAGGCCGGCCGGGCGCACGCGGAACACGGCCGCAACCGAGCGAAGATCGCTAGGCTGCGAGGATGGAGCGCGCAATCGCAGGGTCTCATCCCGCCTGGATCTCGCCCGCGACCCACCCCGTGGATCCGGAGCAGGTGAACAACTACGACAATTTCGCCGAGGCGTACTCGGCGGAGACCGAGAACAACGTCCTGAACGAGTACTGGGCGCGGTCCTCGGTCATGGCGCTCGCCGGAGACGTGGCCGGCCGCCGGATCCTGGACGCCGGCTGCGGCTCGGGCCCCCTGTCGGCCGCGCTGCGCGAGCGGGGCGCCGAGGTCACCGGCATCGACGCCAGCGCCGGGATGCTGGCGGTGGCCAGGCGGCGGCTCGGTGAGGACGCGGACCTGCGCGTGGCCGATCTGCGTGATCCGCTGCCGTTCGCCGATGGCGCGTTCGACGACGTGATCGCGTCGCTGGTGCTGCACTACCTGGAGGACTGGGGGCCGACGCTGGCCGAGATGCGGCGGGTGCTCAGGCCCGGCGGGCGGCTGATCGCCTCGGTGAACCACCCGTTCGTGGAGCACCTGACGCAGGATCCCCGGCCCAGTTATCTCGCGAACACCAGCTACACCGACGAGTGGACGTTCGACGGGCGGTCCTTCCCCCTGACCTTCTGGTGCAGGCCGTTGCACGCGATGACCGACGCCTTCACCGCCGCCGGCTTCCGGCTGTCCGTCATCAGCGAGCCGCAGCCCGACCCGGCCGCCCGCGAGTTGTTCCCCGAGGAGTTCCGGGAGTGCGAGGGCAAGCTCGCCTTCCTGGTCTTCGTCGTCGAGGTCCCGCCGTCGGCCGCGGGCTCCGACGGATGAGCGGCGCCTCCGTTACCCGGCAGGGGTCAACCGGACGTATCCGTACGGGTTGAAGAACAGGTCGTCCTCGTCGTAGCGGGTGCACGCGCCGGTGCGCAGCAGCCAGCGGGGGGCGTCCTCGCTCATCCGGAACCCGGCGCCGTCCTCGATCTCCTGAGCGCGCGGATCGGTCAGGAGGTAGACCGCCAGCGCGTCCAGGTGCGCCACCAGGTCGAGCAGTTCCCCGCCCGCCGGGGGCTCCCCGCCGACCTCGATCTCCACCTCGGGCGCGCCGAGCAGGTGCATGCCGCAACTGTAGAGCACCTGGCCGTTGTAGATCGGCCGCTTCACCCAGGCGGTGACGAGCGCGTCCGCCAGATCCTCGTCCGTGGCGTCGGCCGCCTCATCTGCCGCCGCGTCGGCCAGCGCGAGCCAGCGGTCCCGGCCGTGCGCGAGCCCGTTGCTCTCGTTCTTCACCGCGGTGGCACCGGACCGCAGCAACGCGGCCGTCACCGCCAGCAGCCGCCGGGACGTGTCGAACGCCAGCTCCCGCATCATCGGCGCGGACAGCAGGTAACCGACAGTGTCGTGGGACTCCACCGCGTCCCAGTCATCCTCGTCGAACGAGGCCGCCGCCATGCTGGCCTCGAACGCGTCCGGCATCCGGGGGTCGGGCTCGGCCTCGGAGTACTCACGGTCGAGGACGAAACCGCCAAAACCCTTCGCGATCCGTTCCATCTCGGAAAGGTCCAGGCCGGAGCCGAGAAAGCACAACACGTGCCGGGGAAACGCTTCACTCATCCCGGCACCTTATCGATCATGTCCGAGGTTTCGTGTCGATTCCCGCTATCTGCCGGTAGCGGAAGTGGATACCTCCTGGAGCGGGAAGTGGCAGGCGGACGCGTGCGCCGGCTCGCCGGCCGCGGCTTCCAGGGGCGGGGCCTCCCGGGCGCAGATGTCCTGCGCGTGCCGGCAGCGCGTACGGAAGCGGCACCCCGACGGCGGATCGAACGGGGACGGCACCTCGCCCTTGAGCAGGATGCGTTCGCGCCGCGCCCCCGGCGTGACGTCCAGCACCGGGGCCGCGGACATCAGGGCGGCGGTGTAGGGGTGCCGGGGCCGGTCGAACACCTGCTTCGTCGGGCCGGTCTCGACGATCCTGCCGAGGTACATGACCGAGACGCGGTCGGCGACGTGCCGGACGACGGACAGGTCGTGGGAGATGAACACGTACGACACGCCCAGCCTGGCCTGCAGGTCGGTGAGCAGGTTGAGCACCTGCGCCTGGACGGACAGGTCGAGCGCGGACACGGGCTCGTCGCACACGATGACGTCGGGTTCGAGCGCGAGCGCGCGGGCGATGCCCAGCCGCTGGCGCTGGCCGCCGGAGAACTCCTGCGGGTAGCGCCGGGCGTCGCCGGCCCGCAGCCCGACCATCTCCAGGAGTTCGGCGGCCCGCCTGCCGCGCTCCTTCGCCGGTACGAGCTCCCGGTGCGTCCGCCAGGGCTCGGCGACGATGTCCTCGGCGCACAACCGGTTGTTCAGGGACGCGAACGGATCCTGGAACACCATCTGGACCCGGCGCCGCCACTTGAGCAGTTCCTTGCCGCGCAGGCCGAAGGGGTCCGTACCGTCGAACCTGACCTGGCCCTGGTCGGGCCGCTCCAGCAGGAGCAGCACCCTGGCCAGCGTGGACTTGCCGCAGCCGGACTCGCCGACCAGGCCCAGCGTCTCACCGCGGCCGAGCCGCAGGTCCACGCCGTCCAGCGCGCGCAGGCGACCCCGGCCGGCGACGTGGAAGGTCTTGCTCACCCCCGCCACGTCCAGCAGCGCAGCCTCAGTCATCGGCGAGTTCCTTCCAGTGGTGGCACGCGGACAGGCGGCCGGGGCCCGCCTCGGTGAGGGCCGGGCGTCGTTCCGCGCACACGTCGGTGGCCATCGGGCAGCGCGCGTGGAAGGCGCAGCCCGCGGGCACCGCGTGCAGGTCGGGCGGGCTGCCCGGGATGGACTTCAGGTTGACGCCGCGGGCGACCTCGGCCGGCACCGAGTCCAGCAGCCCGCGGGTGTAGGGGTGGCGGGGCCGGGAGAAGACGTCGGTCACCCGGCCCGCCTCGACGATGCTCCCGGCGTACATGACGGCCACGTGGTCGGCCTCCTCGGCCACCACCGCGAGATCGTGGGTGATCAGGATCAGCGCCGTCTGCTGCTCCGTGCGCAGCTCACGCAGCAGTTCCATGATCTGGGCCTGTACGGTGACGTCGAGCGCGGTCGTGGGCTCGTCCGCGAGCAGCACCTTGGGCCGCAGGGCCATCGCCATCGCGATGAGCAGCCGCTGGCGCATGCCGCCGGAGAACTGGTGCGGATGCGCGCGGGCCCGTGCTCGCGGCTCGGGGATGCCGACCCGCTCCATCAGCTCGACGGCCCGTTCCAGCGCGGCGCGGCGGGAGAGCCGCTCGTGGATCCGGAACGGCTCGGCGAGCTGGGCGCCGACCGTCTGGACGGGGTTCAGGGCGGTGAGCGCGTCCTGGAAGACGATGGCCAGACCGGGACCGGCCAGCTTCCTGCGCTGCGCGGGCGGCAGGGTCAGCAGGTCGGTCCCTTCGAGGCGTACGGCGCCGCCCGCCACGTGCGCCACCGGATCGAGCAGCCCGGCGATGGCCTGCGCCGTCATGCTCTTGCCGCAGCCCGACTCGCCCAGCAGCGCCAGCGTCTCACCGGAGCGGACGGAGAAGCTGACCTCGCGCACGGCCCGTACCGTCCCGGCGGGGGTACGGATGTCGACGGCCAGCCGATCCACCTCCAGCACTGGAGTCACGACTTCACCTCCTTGCTCTTTCGGACGGCGCTCTTACGGACGGCGCTCTTTCGGACGGCGCTCTTGCGGACGGCGCTCTTGCGGACGGCGCTCTTACGGGCACTGCGGGGCAGGGTGAGCCGCCACCGCTGGCCCGGGTCCATGGCCAGGCGCGCCCAGGAGGCGAGCACGGTCGCCGACACGGTGGTCACCACGATGGCCAGGCCCGGGAAGACGGCGATCCACCAGGCGCTCTGCAGCACCTCGCGCCCCTGGGCGACCATCAGGCCCCAGCTCATGTCCGGCGGCTGGATGCCGATGCCCAGGAAGCTCAGCGACGACTCGGTCAGCATCACGAAGCAGAAGTCCAGCGTCGCGACGGTGAACAGGGTGGGCAGCACGGTGGGCGCCACGTGCCTGCCGATGATCGCCCAGCTCCTGGCGCCGAACGTGCGGGCGGCGTCGACGAACAGCCGGCTCTGCAACTCGGCCGACTCCGCGCGGGCGGCCCGCAGGTAGATCGGGATCCGGGCGATCGCCAGGACCAGGATGATGTTCCCGGCGCTGGGCGAGAACACGTACAGGACGACGACGGCCAGCAGCAACGACGGGAAGCTGAGGATGACGTCGGCGACGCGCATGGCGAGGTTCTCCCGCCAGCCGCGGTGGTATCCCGCCCACATCCCCAGGGCCGAGCCGATGACCAGGGAGATCACCACGGCGGGAACGGCGATGGAGAGCGTCGTCCGGCTCGCCACGATCAGCCGGGCGAGCAGGCTGCGGCCGAGCGAGTCGCTGCCGAGCAGGAACGCCCAGCCGTCGTCGAGGCTGAACGGCGGCCGGTTGACCGCCCGCAGGTTCTGCTTGGTCGCCAGGTCGGACAGCAGCAGCGGCCCCACGAGGGCGCAGGCGAACACGAGGAGCAGGATCACCACGGCCACACAGGCGAACTTGTCCCGCAGCAGCAGCCGCCACCAGCTCATGCCGTCACCCCCTGTCGGACGCGGGAATCGAGCAGCGCGTAACACGCGTCGATGACGATGTTCAGCACGAAGATCGTGATCGCGGTGACCAGGACCGCGGCCTGCAACACCGCGAAGTCGCGCTGGAGAATGGAGGTGATCATCAGTTTGCCGATGCCCGGCCAGCCGAAGATGGTCTCCACCACCACCGCGCCGTTGACCAGCCCGACCGCGAGGTCGCCGGCCACGGTGAGCGCGGGCGGCGCGGCGTTGCGCAGCGCGTGGCCGAAGACCACCCGCGACTCCCCCGCGCCCTTGCTCCGCGCCACCTTGATGTACGGCGCCGACAACGCGGAGACCATCGCCCCGCGCACCACCTGCACCAGCACGCCGAACGGCCGGATCAGCAGGGTGAGCACCGGCAGCACCCACGCCGCCGCGCCCTCGGTGCCCGAGGTGGGCAGCCAACCGAGGGTCACCGCGAACAGCAGCACGCCCATGATGGCGAACCAGAAGTCCGGCATGCTCGCCGCGGCCGTCGAGGTGAAGCTGGCGACCCGGTCGGCCAGGGAGTTCGGGCGGTAGGCCGCCCAGCTCCCGACGAGGACCGCGCCGAGGATCGCCAGGATCATCGTGGTGCCCGCGAGTTGCAACGTCGCCGGGAACGCGCGCAGCACCGCGTCGGCGGCGGGCTCCGCGGTACGCAGCGACTCGCCGAAGTCCAGCCGGACGACCTGGGTCAGGTAGTCGCCGAACTGGACGAGCAGCGGCTGGTCGAACCCGTGCCGGGCGGCGAACTCCGCCCGCATCTCCGGGGTGGCGCTGAGCGGCAGGTACAGGTTCGCCGGATCGCCGGTGAGGCGCGCCAGGTAGAACACGCCGAGGATCACGACGACCAGCGGGATCGCACTGGAGATGATGCGACGCCGCAGGAAGGTCAGCACGCTCGCTCCCTCTCAGCCGGCCGGGTGGATGTCGGCCAGGCGCATCTCGTCGTTGGTGGCGGCGTCGGGCTTGTAGGAGACCTTCTTCGACAGGGCGAGGATGCCGGTCATGTGGGCGAGGACCGCGTCCCGTACGACGTCCTTGTTCTGGTACTCCAGGGCCTTGGCGAACGCGGCCGCGCGCTCCTGTCCCGAGGACTGCTCGGCGGTGGTGATCAGCTCGTCCAGTTCCTTGGTGCCGTAGCTGCTCTGGGCGCCCTTGGTGCCGTAGATCTGGCCCATGGTGAAGGCCGCGTCACCGGCCTGGTTGCCGTGCTGGGCCTGCAGCAGGGTGGGGCCGGCGTCCTTGGGGAACGGGGCCAGCAGGTACTCCAGCCAGGCGTTCACGTCGAGCATCTGGATCTTGACCGAGAGCCCGGCCTCCGTCAGCGAGTTCTGCACGACCTCCATCGCCTCGGCGGCCTTGGGGTAGATGCCGTTCCTGCCGATGATCGTGATGGGCGTGTCGGTGGGCACGCCGTCCGCCTTGGCCTCCGCGATCAGCTTCTTGGCCTGCGCGGCGTCGTACGGCCAGGGCTGGATCGCGGTGCTGTGACCGGTCACGCCGGCCGGGACGATCTGGCCCGCCGGCTTGCCGAGCCCGGCGAACACCGAGGCCACGAGCCCGTCCTTGTCGAGGGCGTAGTTGATCGCCTGGCGCACCCTGAGGTCGTTGAGCGGCGCCTTGGTGGCGTCGATGCGCAGGTAGGAGGTCTCGTTGTTGGGGAACTGCACGGCGGCGTCGCCGGCGCCGTCCTCGGGGGCCAGGCCCACCGCGATGTCGGCCTCGTCGCTCTTGACCATGGCCGCGCGGATGCTGCCCTCGCCGCGCCAGACGTACTCGGCCGCCGCGAAGTCCGGCGCCTTGCCCCAGTACCCGGCGAACCGCTCCAGGCGCAGGCTGCGGCCGGTGTCCCACTTGGCGATCTTGTACGGCCCCGTGCCGACGGGCTCGCGCACCTTGCCGGTCGTGCTGGTGGTCGTCGGCACGATCTCGACGAAGGACAGCCGCAGCGGCAGGATCGGGTCCTCCTTGGCCGTCTTCACCTTGAGGGTGGCGGCGTCCACGGCCGTCGCGGTGAGCTCGACGCCGCCGAAGACGTAGCCGTCCACATTGCAGTCGATCTTGGAGCCGACGGCGCGGTCGATGGAGAAGGCGGCCGCCTTGGCGTCGAACGCGGTGCCGTCGTGGAACTTCACACCCTGGCGGACGGAGAAGGTCCACTCGGTCGGCGAGTCCTGCTTCCACTCCGTGGCCAGCGCCGGCTTCAGCTCTCCGCTGGCCGGGTCCCGTTCGGTGAGCGCCTCGGTGAGGTTGGACCGGGTGACGCGCCCCGTCGCGGTGAGGGAGGCGTCGCACGGCTCCAGCGTCGGGGGCTCCTCCGGCAGCACGATGCGAACGGTGCTCGCCGCCGCGCCGGACGACGGCTCCGGGCCGCTGTTGGCGACCGAGCAGGCGCCGGCGGACAACATCGCGCCGAGAGCCAGGAAGGCGGAGGCCGCGCGACGGCGGCTGGGGGTGTTGTTCATGATTCCTGGCGGCATAGAGAGAATCCTCTTGTCTACATATGAAGACAGTGTCTATATTCGTAGCCGAGTTATTGGTAGCGGAGACATTAAGTCGGGATTTCGACGGACGTCAATAGGTGCTTGATGACGGACTTATCGCCAGAACCCTCCGCGACGGCCGGGGGCGTACGCAGCGTCAAATCGGCCGAGCGGACGATCGCGGTGCTCGAATACCTCAGCTCGGCCGACCACGCGTGCTCGTTGCGCGAGCTGGCCACCGCGTTGAGCCTGCCCAGGGCGAGCGCGTACGCGCTGCTCACCACGCTGGCCCCCACGGGCTGGGTGGACACCGACGGCGCCGGCCGCTACCGGATCGGCCTGCGCGCGCTGCGCGCCGGAGCCTCCTACGTCGAGCACGACGACGTCGTGCAACGGGCGCAACCGGCGATGAACGAGCTGAACAACGAACTGGGCGAGACCGTGCACCTGGCCCGCCTCGACGGCGCGGAGATCGTCTACCTGGCCACGAACATCTCCCGGCACTCGCTCGCCGTGGTCTCCCGCCCCGGCCGGCGGCTGCCCTCCTGGGCGACCGGCCTGGGCAAGGCGATCCTCGCGGGCCGCCCGTGGGAGGAGGTCGATCGTGTCCTGCCCGAGACGCTGGAGCCACGCACCGTGCACACCTTCACCGACCGCGCGGCCCTGCGCGCCGAGCTGGAGGCGATCCGGCGGCGCGGCCACGCCATCGACGAGCAGGAGTCGACCATCGGCCTGCGCTGCTTCGCCGTCGCGCTCGACCTGACCTCGCCGCCCAACGAGGCGCTCAGCTGCTCCGTCCCCATCGTCCGCCTCGACCCCGAGCGGGAGAAGACGATCGTGGCGACCCTGCTCCGGGCCCGGACACGCATTCTGCGCTGAGGTGGCGCCCGGCGCAGTTTGAGACCTTTAGGGCATGGAGTGATACCTTCCCCGCATGATGTACACCTTGGAGCAACTCCGAGGCTTTGTCGCCGTGGCCGAGGAGTTGCATTTCGGCCGGGCGGCCATGCGGCTGCGCATGACCCAGCCGCCGCTGAGCCGGCAGATCCGCAAGCTCGAATCGGTCGTGGGCGTGCAGTTGCTGGAACGCGACAACCGGCACGTGGAGCTCACCCCGGCCGGTGAGGCCTTCCTCACCGAGGCGCGGCGCATCCTGTCCATCGCCGAGGCCGCATCCGACCTGGCGCAGCGCGTGCACTTCGGGGCGCGCGGCCTGATCCGCCTCGGGTTCACGGCCACGGCCGCGTTCGGCGTGCTCGGCCACATGCTCAACCGGCTTGAGGACAGGCTGCCGGACGTCCAGGTCGAGCTCTTCGAGATGGTGACCCGCGAGCAGGTGGCGGCCCTCGCCGGTGAGGACCTCGACCTCGGCCTGGCGCGCCCGCCGTTCGATCCGGAGTTATTCGACTCCCTGCTGTTGTATCGCGAGGCGCTGCTGCTGGCGGTGCCCGCCGGACACCGGCTGACCGCGCTCGGCCGGCCGGCGCAGGCCGACGACCTCGCCGCCGAGCCGTTGATCTTCCACTCGCAGCAGCGGGCCCGCTACTTCTACGACCTGGTGGTCAGCACCGTGCCGCTGGCGCAGGAACGCGTGGTGCACAGCGTGAGCCAGGTGCTCACCATGTTGTGGCTGGTGTCCGCGGGGCGCGGCATCGCCTTCGTGCCCGCCTCCGCCACCATGAACAACATTCCGGGCGTGGAGTACGTGCCCCTGGCCAGTCACCAGCCCGAACCCGTGGAACTGCACCTGCTGTGGTCGCGGCACTCGCGCAACCCGGCGCTCGGCCGGGTGCTGCACGCCCTGAGGAACGATCACCCCGAGCGGTGACCTCGGCTTTCACGGCGGACGATGCCATTGCGGTATCACACGATACGGAAGCGATCTTGGACAAGCATCGTCAATGCTTCTTACCGTGACCGCGTCCGCCCCCCGGAAAGTTAGGACGCCAGCACATGGGATCGATCAACGTGGACCGCCGATCGTTGCTCCGCGGTGGCGCGGTGACGGCCGGCGCCGGCCTCGCCTCGATGATGACCTTGCCGGACACCGCCGCGGCGGCCCCCGCCGACGCCCGCGCCGACACCTCCAAGCCCCGGATGGTCCTGGGCACCCAGCGGCGCGCGGCCTCCGATGCCGTGCTCCAGGAGTTCAAGCGGAACGGCGTCGCCCGCGTGTGCGGCTACCCGGTGGACCCGCCCTACGACCAGAAGACCGGAGATCGCGGGTACTGGCTCGTGTCCGAGGTGGAGCAGGAGAAGGAGCGCATCGAGAGCCAGGGGCTCCAGATGGACATGGTCGCCCTGCCGTTCCTCGAATCGTCCCTGATCGACACCGACCACCGTCCCGCGATCATGATGGGCAAGAGCCCCGACCGGGACCGGGACATCGAGGACATCCAACGCAACATCGAAGCCTGCGGGCGCGCCGGCGTCGGGACCGTCAAGTACAACATGAGCATCCTGGGCGTGCTCAGCACGGGCGAGATCCCCGGCCGCGGCGGCTCCAAGCTCCGCCAGTTCCGGGCGAGCGACCTCGATTACAACCTGCCGGACACGATCGCGGGCAAGGTCGATCCTGACACGTACTGGGAGCGCATCGACTACTTCCTGGAGCGGGTCGTCCCGGTCGCGGAGCAGTACAAGGTGCGCCTGGCCTGCCATCCGCAGGATCCGGGCACGCCGCCGGGCGGCTACCGCGGCGTCGTGGAGAACGTCCTGAGCGTCCCCGGCGGCAAGGGCCTGTTCAAATTCCTGGAGTTGCGCCGCAACAAGTACCACGGCCTCAACCTCTGCTGCGGGACGCTGGCGGAGATGTTGTGGAACCCACAGCGGGAGATCTACTCCATCGTCCGGCGACTGGCCGCCACCAAGCGGGTGTTCAACATCCACCTGCGCAACATCAAGGGGCGGCGCAACGACTTCGTCGAGACGTGGCCCGACGAGGGCGACATCGACCACGCGCAGATCATCAACATCCTGGCCGACGAGGGGTACGACGGCGCGGTCGACCCCGATCACGTCCCTCCGAGCGACGCCGACCCGTCGCGCTCGCAGGCCTACGCACAGGGATACGGCTACATCCTCGGCATGATCGCGGCCGCCGAACACCGGGCGGCGCGGCGGGACTGACCTCCCTCCCGATCGATGAGTTTCCGGCACCATCGGAGTCGATATCGGCGACACCCGATTACACATGGAGGACGACATGGGGCTGGACCTCTTCGCCGGAATACCCGTCACCGACTACGCCGCGGCACTGCCGTGGTACGAGCGGCTCTTCGGCAAGGAGCCCTCGTTCCTGCCGAACGAGATCGAGGCGGTGTGGGAGGTGGCCGAGCACCGGTACATCTACATCGTCCAGCAGCCGGAACGGGCCGGGAACGCCCTGGTGTTCTCATACGTCAGCGATCTGGACGACCGGGTCGCCCAGATCGCCCGGCGGGGCATCGAGCCCGCCGGGCGTGAGACGTTCGACGGGGGCGTGACCAAGGTGATCTATCAGGACGCGGAAGGCAACGAGATCAGCTTCGGCGGCGTCCCCGGCTGAGCATCCGGACGGCGGCTTGACCCTGCCATGAATTGGCCGTAGAACTGCAATCAGCCGATTTTGGCCAGGGGTCTCATGGACAGAAACCAGCGCCTGGATCAGCTCTACATCTTCCTGTGCTACGCCACACAGGACGGCACCGACTTCACCCGCCGCCTGCATGGGGACCTGCACGAGGCATCGCCGCGTTTCGCTCCATGGTACGGCGAGCGGATCCGCGCGGAGCAGCAGTTCGACCGGGAGTTGGAGAACAGGCTCAGCACCGCTGATGTCGTGATCGTCGTGCTGACGCGCGCTCTCCGTGAGAGTGCCTGGTGTCGTAAAGAGATCGCCATGGCCCTCGATTTGAACAGGGACATCATGGTGGTGAGGATGCATGACGACGTCGATCCCCCGCTGTCCCTGAAGACACTGACGCCCATCGAATTCGCCGCCGATCGGGAGAAGGGATGGGCACGACTGGTCCAGCAGTTGGAGACGTATGCCAAACCCGAGCACTCCGCTGACAAGCTCGGCCAGCGGATCCCCTCGGCGGATCCCCCGCCCAGCCTCCGGCATCAGGCTTTCGCGCAGGAGGTCAGGCAGCGCCAGCAGGAGGAATCCGCCCGGGCGGCAGACCCGGAAGGCGCGCTGGTAGCCGCGGAGGAACGCATCAGGGAGGGACTGCGCCGCGAGCGGGAAGTCAGCGATGACGTGCGCGACGATGCCCGAATGCGCTGCGTCAACGAGATACCCATCCCGGCGCCGACCAAGTTCCAGGACCAGGTGGCCAGGCTGGAGGAGGTCAAGAACGCGTTGAACGACCCCTCGGTCCGCGCGATCCTGCTCCCCGGTGACGAGGGCAAAGGCAAAACCTCCCTGATCGCCGAGGTACGACGACGTCTGGGCGCGAGGACGCTCGCCTTCGAGGCCGCAGGATTCGTCTACTTGGCGGTGGGGGGCTACCGGCAGATCTATGCCGGCACGCTCCTGCATGATCTCAGGCTTCTGGTCCCGGGCGAGGCGAGCGTGCGCCTCGGCCGCAGCCTGCGTGAGGCCATCTCCGTGGAGGACAAACTCGACCTGGTGCTGGCCGCGCTCGGCTCGACCCCGGTGGTCGTGGCCATCGACAACTTCGACGACCTCCTCGACGACGCCGAGCGACTGCGGGACAGGGACCTCGGCCTCATCATCCAGAGGCTGGTGCGCCGCGAGGATCACGGCATCCGGCTCCTGCTGTCCGCCAAACGAGAACTGATCTCATGGCAGCGGAAGTATCAACAGCGCATCCGTTCGTGCGGGCTGGTGGAAGGTCTGCCACCGCAAGAGACCAGGCCGTTCCTGGCGCGCCTGGACGAGGGCGGCCTGCTGGGCGTGGCGGCGCTCCCCGACGCCGAGATCCGCCGCCTCGCTGTAGTCAGCGATGGGGTTCCTCGGTTCATAGAGCTCGTCTACTGCCTGTTGCGCTCCGACCCGAACCTGACCTTGGACAGGGTCATATCGAAGATCGAGGATCAGAGCAGGGATCGGAAGGAGGCGACGACCGTCCTGCTCCAGGATGTCATCAGCCGTCTGGACAGGACCGAGCAACGCGTGGTCCAGGCGCTGGCCGTGTATGGCCTGCCGGTGCGCCCCGAGGCCGTCGACTTCCTGTTGCAGGAATATGTCTCCGGGGTCAACAGTACGCCTTTCCTCCGGAGCCTGGAGGAAAGGCGACTGATACGCCGCGACGGTGAACGATATTTTCTCCCGCCCAAACCCGATGCCGAACACGTCCTGGAGACCGTGCCACCGGGCTCCGCGAATGACTACGAGAGTCCGCACCCGCTCTACGCCCGGACGTGGCTGCTGCCTTTCGCCGCCGACTACTTCCGCGAGGTCGCCAGGCAGGCGGACACCGAAGCGAAGCAGGTGGACCATCTGTATCCGCAGCTCAGCGAGATCCGCCTGCGCATCGCCGCGGGCGGAAACCAGCGGGCGTTGCAACTCATAGACCATCTCGACACGACGTATCTGGCCAAGTGGGGTCAGAGCAACATGCTCGCACCATGGCGCGACCTGCTCGACGCCGGGTCTCTCTCCCCCCGGCAGCGGGCGGACAACACCTCCGCCGGGATCGCCGCCCGTCATGGAGAAGAGGATCCGACCGGTTCGGACACGGCCAAACTCACCGACCTCCTGCGGCAGTTGCGGGAACGTTCCGAACCGCTGCGCGACCAGATCCTGCTGCGGATCCAGATCGGCAACAGCTACCTGGACGACGGCTGGATCACCACGGCGATCGGGGTGTATCGGGCGGCGGCCCGGCGCAGCCGGCTCCACTTGCTACGGTACGAGGAAGGCAAGGCCAGGACCAACCTGGGCAGCTCCTTGGCCCGCCTGGGGCGATTCCCGGCGGCGGACCGGGAGCTGAACCGGGCGCAACGACTGCTGTCGGAGGTGAAAGGCGGGGAAGCCGCGCAGACTCTCGCCCGCACCCGGCTGAACCAGGGATGGCTGTGGGGCCAGCTCGGCGACGACGATCGCGGCCTGAAGCTGCTCGCCGACGGCCTGAAGATCGCAGATGAAGTGGAGGGTCACTGGCTGAAAGGCCAGCTTCTCGACGCTCAGGCGGCGTTGCAGTGTGCCAGGGGCGAGTACGGCCGCGCCATCCCCCTGGCGAAGGAGTCGGCCGAAATCGGTGTCATGACCGGTAACCCGACCCTCTCGCGCCAGGCCAATGTCAGCCTTGCCCAGGCTTACCTGCACGCGGGCCGTCTTGACAGCGCGGCGGCCGCGGTCAGCGCCGCCGTCCATCAGCCGTCCGGCATCCGGGCGCTGGGCGCATGGGTGACCTACGGGATCGTCCTGTACCGGCAGGACAAGATCGGCGATGCCCAGGCCGCGTTCCATATCGCCTGCACTGAGGCATGGCTGCGGATAGAACGCGAACCACGCGAGTACCAGACCTATGACGCTGCCGGGCTGGCACTGTGCGGCCTGGCACTCTGCGATGAGCCCGAGCGGATCCACCGGTCCGTGGAAATGTACCGGCGAGCCTGCGGCCTGGCGCCGGTGGACGGCGCCCGGCAGAACGCCTGCACTCACCTTCTGCTCTTCCGCCCGGCAGCCGAACAGGCGATCCTCCAGCAGGCACTCGATGCGGCCGGCGGTGGAAGACAGCCGGCTATTCCTCGAACTTGATGAGCAGCTTCAGCTCGTATTTCTGCGGCGTGGTCGGCTCGTCCCGCCAACGCACCAGCGCCTCGCCCCTGTCGATGCCAAGGATCTTGCCAGGCGGGTGATCGTCCCGGTCCTGTGCCTTCCCATAGTTCGGCTTGACGATGTCTCCCTGCCGCAACGACCCGGCGGCCGGGTTGGGGCGCGGTTGCCGACCGGATTCACGCTGCCGCAGCGGCAGGCGGCTCGGATCGGAGCCGAAATTCTCATTGACCATGTCGCCCTCCCTATTGAGAGCACGAAGATCCCCTATGTCCGGCGATGCCCGGTGGCCAGACGTGAGAGCGAAACTACACAACGCTAGAAGCGCAGGTCCACGACCACTCGGGCGGCGGCACCCGGTAATCCCCCGGCCGCATTGTGTCGTATTCCTGCCACATCCCGGCAGAATACGGACACCCCCATCGGGGCTGGACCGTACGACCATGGCGATGCGAGCCTGCTCCACGGGGAGGCATGATCCGTATGACGGTTCGGGTCGCCGTCGTCGATCCGCTGCCCATGTTCGCCCGCGGCCTCGTCGCCACCCTGGACGACGAGGGGTTCAGGGCGGACGCCCCCGAGGACGTGCTGCAGTGGGCGTCCGCGCCGGGAGTGCCGCTCGTCCTGCTGACCGTCGAGCACGACCGGGACTGGGCCGGGCTCAGGGATCTGCTGCGGGTACGGCCGGAGGCCATCGTGGTGATCGTGCTCTCCGACGCGACCTCGAACGCCTACGTCCGGGCCGTCGCCGCGGGAGCCGTAGGCGTACTGCCCCGCGACGCCTCGCCGGCCATGGTGCGCGACGTCGTGCGTGCCGCCGTCAGCGGCAGCAGCCTGCTGCCCGTGGACGTGCTGCGCACGCTCGTCGCCGGTGGCGCGCCCGAGCAGCCTCCTCGCCTGCTCTCCGACGGTGAGATCGAGTGGCTGCGCCGGCTGGCCGACGGCATGACCGTCGCTCGGCTGGCCGAGTTGGTGGGCTATTCGGAGCGGATGATGTACCGCCTGCTGAGCGGCCTGTACGCCCGGCTCGGCGCGGGCAGCCGCACGAAGGCTCTCATGCGCGCAAGGGACGAAGGCTGGCTGTAATAAACGCGGTGTCGGCTATGTCGTTGGCGGCGATGTAGCCGAAGGTCATGGCGGGGCCGATGGTGGAGCCGGAGCCGGCGTAGCTGTGGCCCATGACGGCCGCGCTGGCGTTGCCGGCGGCGTACAGGCCGGTGATGATCGAACCGTCGGCGCGCAGCACGCGCGCGCGGGCGTCCGTGCGCATCCCGCCCTTGGTGCCGAGGTCCCCAGGGATGATCTTGAACGCGTAGAAGGGCGGCAGCCACAGCGGGGCCAGGCACGGGTTCGGCCTGACCAGGGGGTCGGCGTAGTAGCGGTCGTAGGCACTGTCGCCGCGCCGGAAGTCGAGGTCCCTGCCGGTCGTCGCGAAGCCGTTGAACCGGCTGACCGTGCCGCGCAGCGCGGCCTGGGGGACGCCGATCTTCTGCGCCAGTTGCTCGATGCTCCACGCCTTGTGCACGGCGCCGCTGTCGAACCAGGCGCCGGGCAGCGGCAGCAGCGGCGCGACGTCCCGGAACAGGTACTTGTTGCGGTAGTGCTGGTCGGTGATCAGCCAGGCGGGGATGTGCGGGGCGGCGGGGGTGTTGCGGTCGTACATGACGTGGACGACGTCGCTGTAGGGGGCGCCCTCGTTGACGAAGCGCACGCCGTTGCCGTTGACCAGGAGGCAGCCGGGCAGGGTGCGTTCGGCCAGGCAGAAGTACGGCTCGCCGGGCAGCGGGATCGCGGGGCCCCACCAGGCGTCGTCCATCAGGTCGAGCGCGGCGCCGGCCCGCTCGCCGGCCTCGATGCCGTCGCCGGTGTTCTCCTTGGCGCCGATGGTCCAGTTCGTGCCGATGGGCTGGCGCTGGAACTCCGCGCGCATGGCCGCGCTGTGCTCGAACCCGCCCGACCCGATGATCACGCCGCGCCTGGCCCTGATCGGTCCTGACGGGGTGATGACGCCCGTGACGCGACCGCCCTCGCTGCTCAGGTCGAGCAGCGGGGTGTTCAGCAGCACCGGTACGCCGGCGGCGTGCAGCCCCGCGCGCAGGCCGGCGGCCAGCGACTGGCCCATGGTCAGCGGCTTCTCGCCGCGCAACGCCGCCTCGGTGCCGCGCAGCAGGCAGGCCGCGCTCACCTCCAGGCCCTTGGGGTGGACCGCGGCGAGGGTGAGCCACTTGTAGTCGGCGCTGTGCACGACCATGCCGGCCGGGCTCGGAATGTACGGGCCGTTCAGCCGGGCCAGTTCGGCGCCCAGGAGGTTGCCGTCGAGCTGGGCGGGCTCGATCGAGCGCCCGCCGGGCATGCCGCCGGGAAACTCCGGATAGTAGTCGGAGTAGCCCTCCATGAACCGGAAGCGCAGCGGGCTGTTCCGCATCACGAGCGAGAGCATGGGCGGCCCCGCGGCGAGGAACGCCCGCTGCCGTTCGATCGGCACGGTGTCGCCGACGACGCGGGCGAGGTAGGCGGCGGCCTTGGCGGGGGTGTCCTGGACGCCGGCGGCCAGGATGACCTCGTTGTTCGGGATCCAGATCCCGGCGCCGGAACGGGCGGCCGATCCGCCGAAGGTGGGCGCCTTCTCGATCACGACGGCGCGCAGCCCGCGCTTGGCCGCCGTCAGCGCCGCGGTCATCCCGGCGGCTCCCGCGCCGACCACCACCACGTCGTACTCGGCCTCGGCGCGGGCGGGCGCGCCGCCCAGCGCGGCGCCCGCCATCAGGGCGCTTCCGGTGGCGGCGGCGCCGCGTAACAGGGTTCGGCGGCTGGGGCCAGCAGGGCTCAGGCTGCTGGACGATCTCTCTGATCCGGCCATGGAACCGAGCATGCGCTTGGTTGTTTTCCCTGTCAACGGCGTCCGCGGAAGACGGCCCTCCGCCTCTGTCGGGAGGCGCGCGAAAACGGGACATAAAAGACAAAGGCAAATCATGCCATATACGCCAACAACTCATCGACAGCCATTCAGGCGCGATCCGCCGGGCGTAACATCCTTCCCATCATTCCCGCCAATCGTGCGCCCGATCAGCACCAGTAACCGTGTGTCCTCTCAAAGGCTCCCTTTGTATGTTGCGCAGACGTCGCAATCCCGACAGAACCGCCCGGCGAATCGACGCCTTCGTCGGCACCCTCGTCGCCCTCTTCATGCTCGCCCTGCTGGCCCTCGGCACCTTCGCCGCCGTTCAGGCGGTGACCCGGGCCAACACCGAGTCGATATATGACCTGCTCGCGGAGGCCGATCTCACCGGCGCGGACATGCCCGTGATCACGATCGGGGTACGCGACGGCCTTCCCGGCATCGCCGAACGCCGGCCCGACGGCACCTACAAGGGTTTCGACGTGGACGTGGCGCTGGCGGTCGCGAAATACCTGAAATTCCCTCCGGAGAAGGTTCGCTTCGCCTCCATCAAGATAGGCCGGCGAGTGGAGATGCAGGGCCAGGAAGGAAGCCGGTTCGTCCCGGTCGATCTGGTGGTCGCGGCATTCAGCATCACGCAGCCGCGAAAGGACGAGGGCGTGACCTTCTCGGAGGCATATCTGTACACCAGACAGGCGGTGATGACACTGGCGGACTACGATGGCACGCTCCAGAGCGAGGGAGACCTGCGCGGAAAGAAGATCTGCACGCTGACCGGCTCCACGGCGGAGCCCATTCTGGTGGAGAACGAGATCACCTACATCGGGCGCCACACTCTGAACGACTGCATCGCGGAGTTGCGGAACGGAAAGGTCACGGCCGTGCGGAGCGATGCGGCCATCCTGGCGGGCTTCATCGTCCGTGACCCCGGCGACTTCAAGGCCCATGACATCGGCCCGTCGGCCTGGGAGCGGTGGGGAATACACGTCGGGCACACGACCGTGCCGGTCAGCGAGGCCAGGAGGAAACTCGTCGATGCCGCCCTGTACGAGCTGGTGAGAAGCGGGGAGTGGCAACGCCTCTACGATGCCTACTTCTCCCGCGCGCAGCCGGTCGTCGGAGAGGACGTGCAGGTGGCGGTCGGTCAGCCGCCCACCATCGCGAAGCCGGGATTTCGCGAGTAGTGGCCTCTGATGACGTACGGGCGCGCGGCTACGACAAGGAGTGGGCCATTGCCATCTCCCCCGGAGTGCCGGTGGTGCTCCTCATGCTCAAGGTCTGGTATCTCAGCGACTACAACGCCGAGACCACACAATTACTGATTCAGCACATCAACCCGCTCGCGCTGCTGAGCGCGCTTTCGCTGGCGATCCTGTGGACGGTGCCGACGGCGGTTCTCGTCGTCAGGTACATCGCGGCCAGCCTGAAACTCGTCCTGGCCGAACCGAGCCGGTCGTGCCTCGTCCGGATCGACGCGCGCATTCCCGCGTGGGTCACCTGGTCCAGCTTTCTGATGGCCCTGTTCGCATGGGAGATCCAGTATCTGTCGATACTCCTGATGCTGGCACTTGCTCTTATCGGCCTCGCATCGAGGCACCACCGAACGGCACGCCCCTGGATAGTGCCATTGGCCTGTCTGTGCCTTCCCGTGCTCGCCATCGCCGCCTACTACGGGGCGATCTGGCCAGCGGCCGTCGAAGCCTGGAAGGAGGGTGACGCCTATCTCTGCGCGATGCTGCTCGCCCCTCCCCCGCTTGCGCTGATCCTGAACCGGCGGCTCCCCGCACTGGCCGCGCGGGCACTTTTCGACGGCGGCGGAATCTACATCGGCGTGCTCCTTCTGTCGGTGCTCCTGTTTCGTTTCGTGCAGATCCCGGTCCTGCCGGTCGTCGCCGTCGAACTCCGGCCATCTCCCGGATCATTGACCAACACCGCGCTTACCGGCCACATCATCCACACAGACGACCGCATGGTGACTTTTCTGGAAATGAACGGCATAGTGCGCTTCCTGGCGAACGACAGCGTGATCTCGCAGACGGTCTGCCGTGACTACTCGCGAGCGCCCTACAGCCGGATCTCCATAGTCGGCAAGAACGTGGAGCGGACCCTGCTACAGGGCAATGGCCACGACAACGACCGGCTGGATATCGATCAACGTTGCTACGGCCGCCCGCTCTGAACCTTGCGGCCCGGCCACCGCACGACGAACGGGACCCGGATGCCGCCGCGTCTACTCCCCCCGGAGGATGCGGCGTCCGCGTTTCCCGCCCTGACGCGTCTTGACGCCGCTGGAGGATCCCCGTGCGTACGCTCATTCGCGTAGCCGAACCGCCTTCCCAGGGCTGACGAAGAGCGCCCCCGCCGCATCGCATGATGAGCAGTCGTCGGCTCGGGACAGCGAAAGGGCTCATCGAATGCGGATCTTGGGAAAGCGCCGGAGCGGGACGGCGCGTACCGGCCGGGTCTGGCTGATGTTCGTGGTCGCGGCGGTGGTCGGCGCCGTGCTCGCCGGCCCCTACTTCGGGCTCGACCTCGACGACAGCCGGCTCGACGTGAGCGGCGGGCCGCACTACTACCTGCTCGTCGCGCACATCTTCACCGCGCTGGTCGCGCTCGTGCTCGGCCCGCTCCAGTTCGTGCCGGCGATCCGGGCGCGCAGGCGGGTGCACCGGGTGATCGGACGTTGCTATCTCCTGGCGGGAGTGCTCCCCTCCGCGCTGACCGCCGTACCGGTGGCGCTGCTGTCGGGCCGGCTCATCACCCAGATCGGCCTGACGATCCCCGCCGTCCTGTGGCTCGTCACCGGCTGGCTCGCCGTCCGGGCCGCGCGCCGGCGCGACTTCGCGGCCCACCGGAACTGGATGATGCGCAACTACGCGCTCACCTTCCTCGCCGTCACCTCACGGATCCTGGTGCCGCTCTTCCTGCTGGCCCAGCTGCCGTTCAGCGGTATGGACTCGATCGCCGCCAACGCCGAGGCCACGATCCCGATCGGGCAGGCGCTCGGATGGGTGGTCAACCTCATCGTGGTGGAGATCCTGATCAGGAGACGCCTGACCCGGGATGCGGCTACGGGCGCGCCGAGTTCCGCCTGACCTGGCCTGGTGATCACGTACGGGCGTCCCAGCCCGGGCTGACCGGACCGGTCTCGTAGGCGTGGACGACGGCGCTGACACATGCGACCGGCGGTGGAGTTGCCGTCGCAACTCCTGGATGACGACACACGGCTGTGGCCGTGCGGCGCGCGAGCCGGAACGTGTCATTTGTGGAGTTCGCGCTACGCCCCAGGGCTGACGATCCGGGACGGCTGCCGCGCCACGATGGCCGGTGTCCTTGATGCCCGCCCTGATCGGAGGAGACGATGATGCTCCCGTACCCCAAGATCGCGTCAGTTCTGCTGTGTGGTGCGCTCATCGGCGGGGTCAGTGCCCCGTCGGCCGCCACGGTGCCGCGCCCGAGGTGGGTCGCCACGTGGGCCGCGGGCATGACCGCCGTCCCGGAGCCTGCCACCTACCTTGAGGACCAGACCGTGCGGCAGGTGGTGCACACCAGCGTCGGTGGGGACGCCCTCACGCTGCGGTTGTCCAACGAGCACGGCGACGGGCCGCTGCGCCTGGGTGCGGTGCACGTGGCCGCGCGCGCCGGCAGCACGGGAACCGACATCGACCCCGCCGGCGACCGCGAGGTGACCTTCGGCGGGAGGCAGGAGGTGACGGTTCCGGCGGGCGCGCGGGTGGTGAGCGATCCGGTCAGGCTGGACGTGGCGCCGGACTCCGATCTGGTGATCAGCCTCTACCTGCCGGAACGCACCGAAGTCGGTACGGTGCACCGCTACGCGATGCAGGTGAACGCCGTGGCGGACGGCAATGTCGCCGGAGCCGGGACGATACGGCCGGTCGCCGCACCGAGCCAGTGGATGTTCCTGTCCGGAGTGAACGTCCGGACCCGCCCCCGTACCTCGGCCGTCGTGGTCCTGGGCGACTCGCTCTCCGACGGCGTCGCGACGACGGTGGGCGCCAACCGCCGCTGGCCCGACCTGCTCTCGGACCGGCTGCGCGCCTCCGGTCCCGGTGTCGCGAACGTCGGGATCGCCGGCAACCGGCTGCTGCACGACCCGAACCCGCCCGCGGGGCAGCCCGCCGAGGCGCACGCCGCCTACTTCGGGCCCTCGGCGCTGCGCCGGTTCCCCGGCGACGTGCTCGGCCAGGCCGGCGCCCGGCACGTGATCGTCCTGCTGGGGGCGAACGACCTGGGCCAGCCCGGCTCGTCCGCGCCGGTGTCGGAGACCGTCACGGCCGGGCAGCTCATCCAGGGGCATCGGCGCCTCATCGCGAAGGCACACGCCCGCGGGCTGAAGGCGTACGGCGGCACCGTCACGCCGTCCCAGGGCGCGCGGTTCGGCTTCTGGAGTGAGGAGATCGAGGCCAAGCGGCAGGCGGTCAACCACTGGATCCGTACCAGCGGCGCCTACGACGCCGTGATCGACTTCGACGCGGCCGTGCGCGACCCGGCCCGGCCGCTGCGGCTGCGTCCCGCGTACGACAGCGGCGACCACCTGCATGTCAACGACGCCGGTGCGCAGGCCATGGCGGCGGCGGTGCCGCTGCGGCTGTTCCGCTGATGCCCGATCCCCCGTGAGAATCAAGGAGACCTTGTCGGTTGAAGAAGGGAGTGCGGTGTGCCTGCGTGGCGGTTGCGGGGGGTCATCCTGCCGGACGACGAACCGGGTGACGTCTACGTCGGCGGTGACCGGATCACGTTCACGCCGGTGCCCGGCGCCGAGACGGCCGCCGAGGAGGCCCGGGCCTCTGGCGGCAGGTCCGCTGACCGGGCGAGTGACGACGCTGAAAAGAGGATGAACCTCGCAGGGTTCGGTGCGAGGCTGGGCTCGTGATCGACACGCGAACGGTGGTCCTGGTCGAGGGTGTCAGCGACAAGTCGGCCGTCGAGGCGCTGGCCGGGCGTCGTGGCCTCGACCTGGCGGGCGAGGGCATCGTGGTCGTGGCGATGGGCGGGGCCACCAACATCCGGGCCCATGTCGGCAGGTTCGGTCCTGCCGGTCGTGGTCTCCGGCTGGCCGGTCTGTGCGACGCCGGCGAGGAAGAGGAGTTCCGGAGGGCCTTCGAGGGCGCCGGCCTCGGGTCCGAGCTCAGCCGGAGTGATCTGGAGGCGCTCGGGTTCTTCGTGTGTGTCGCCGACCTGGAGGATGAGCTGATCCGGGCCCTCGGCACCGCCGCGGTGGAGCGGGTCGTCGATGCCGAGGGGGAGCTCGGTTCCTTTCGTACGCTGCAGAAGCAGCTCGTGTGGCGGGAGAGGACCACTCACGACCAGCTTCGCCGGTTCATGGGGTCGGGCGGGGGCCGCAAGATCCGCTACTCGGGCCTGCTTGTCGCGGCGCTCGATCTCGATCAGGTGCCGCGACCGCTGGACATGCTGCTGGCCCACCTGCTGCTGGGCAGCCGGAGATAGCGATCCGTTTCCGGCGCCGCGCAGGCACCGGCAGGCCGCCGGCAGACGGCCGGGTCGGCCGGGAGCGCGAAGCCGGGGGTTTCAGTCGCGGCGGCCGAACAGCTTCTCGATGTTGCGGCGGTCGCGCTTGGTCGGGCGGCCCGCGCCGCGGTCGCGCACGGGCACGGCGACGGCCTCCTCACGCGGCGGAGGCGGCGGGCTCTTGTCGATGTAGCACTCGGCGGCGACGGTCGCGCCGACCCGCTTGGCGATGATCCGGGAGACGACCACGATGCGTTCCCGGCCGTCGTGCCGCAGCCGGATCTCGTCGCCGGCCTTGACCGCGTGCGCGGGCTTGACCCGTACCCCGTTGACCCGGACGTGCCCGCCCCGGCACGCGTCGGACGCGATCGACCGGGTCTTGGTCAGCCGGACGGACCAGATCCAGCTGTCCACCCGCGCGCTCCCCTGTTCACCCGCCATCCGAACACTCTACCGAGCCGGGCGGCCGGCGCACCGCGCATTTCACCGTCGGTGCCGGGTGTTAGGGTCGCCGTGTGTCCCACCCGCACGAGCGTCTGGACCTGGCGCAGGAGCTGGCCGAGGCGGAGGAGGCGGTGGGCGAGTACCGGCGGCTCGCGGTGAGCGATCCCGGCCTGTATCTGCCCGGTCTGGGGGTGGCGCTGGATCGCTGCGCCCTGCTGCTGGGCCTGGCGGGCAGGAGGGCTGAGGCCGTTGCGGTCGCTGAAGAGGCCGTTGATCTCTTCCGTGAGTTGAGCGGCAGCGGCGGTGGCAGCGGTCCGGGTGTGCATGCCATGAGCCTCGCCTCGGCGCTGGTCAATCTCGGTAACCAGCTCGCCGAGCTGCGCCACCACGACCGGGCACTCGTCTCCCTTCGTGCGGCCGTCGAGTTGTGCCGTCGTCACGGCTCCGAGTTGCGGCTGGCCTCGTCCCTGGAGCATCTCGGCATCAAGCTGGGCGAGATGGGTCAGGCCGACGAGGCGCTCGGAGCGCATCTCGAAGCGATGCAGTTACGCCGTCCGCTGATCGAGGCGGGCTCGACGGACGACGCCATCGACCACTGGGGCGGGCTTCTCGCGCTCATCCACCAGTTGCACCAGATGGGCCGCGAGGAGGAGGCCGCGCCGTACCAGGACCTGGCGGCCCGCTACCACCGCCACGTCCGCGAGACCCGGCCCGGTTTCATCGTCTTCATCGACGACCTGCTGGCGCGGCACGGCTACCGCGTGACCGCGACCGGTTTCCGCCGCGAGAGCGCGGAGCGGGTGTCCGAGCTGAACGAGGAAGGGCTGCGCCTGATGCGGGCGGGGCGTCTCGACGACGCCGCCGCGCGATTCCAGCAGGTGATCGGCCTGCCGGCCGACGACGCCAGGCTGGCCACTCCGCTGCACAACCTCGCCGTCGTGCTGTCCCGGCTCGGCAGGTACGGCGAAGCCGTCGAACCCCTCGAACGCGCCGTACGCCTGCACCGCGCCGCGGCGATGACCGACGACCGGCGCCGGCCGCAGCTCGCCTCGTCCCTGAACAACCTCGGCTGGACGCTGCTGGCGGTCGAGCGGTTCAAGGACGCCCTGGCCCCGCTGGAGGAGGCGATCGGCCTCCAGCGCGAAAACGCCGGCTCACCGGCCGGGCTGGCCCGCAGCCTCTACAACCGTGGTGTCGCCCTGGGGCACCTGGGCCGCCACGGCGAGGCCCTGGACTCGACGGAGGAGGCCGTGGCGCTGCTCCGCCCGCTGTACGTCCGCGAGCCGGACACCCACCGCGAGGGTTTCCGCGACGCGTTGACGTGGCTCGGCAGGCAGCTCGGGCAGCTCGGCCGGGCCCGCGAAGCCCGCGCCGCCGTACGTGAGGCCGAACGTCTTTGAGCAGAGGGGCGGGCCGGCGGCTGCCGGTCCGCCCCGCCGCGCTCACTACGGCATGTGCCGGAGCAGTTCGTCGTGGAGGAAGCGCAGGAAGCCCGGGAAGTCCTCTGCGATCACGTCCACCAGAAGGTCGTCCACCTCGTACACGTCACCGAGCAGGATGCCGGCCCCGAGCCGGATGATCTCCTCCGTCCGGCGGTCGGCGGCGAACAACGCGCCGCCGCCGTCGGAGCCGAACGCGACGATCTCCCTGTTGCGCGTGCTGACCACCCGGGTCGGCTTGGCGTCGCCCAGCATCCCGTGCACCACGTGGTCCACGGGATGCACGAAATACCCGGACCCGACGTCCGCGAGACAGACCTCCTCGACGCGCGCGTAGAACTCGACGAGATCCCGCGCGCTGCCGTCGCCCAGAGCCCCGGCGAGGGCGTCTCCGCCGTCGCCGGTGGCCCTGGACACGTAGTTCCCACCCGGCACGTATCCGTACGCCGCCTCGAAGCCGGCGACGAACCGCGTGGCCAGGGCCGACATCTCGTCGATCCAGTCGTCAATTTCCGGTCCAGAAATGGGCACTGAACTTCTCGTCAATCTTGTTGGCGAATTCTTCGATCTGGGCTCGGGTCGCGTTCGGGTTCTCCTTGCGCCAGTTCTCCCACTCGTTGGTGATGTCCTGGTGGATGTTCTTGCTGCGGTCCTTCATCGCGCTGCCGGCGACGCCGCGGATGTTCGACGGGGAGTGGAAGTCGAAGTCCTTGAACTCCGGGTGCTCCAGCCGCCGGAAGACGTCCGGGATGCGATGGTGGGCGGCCCAGTTGTCCGGCAGCCGCTTCAGGCCCTCGCGGCCCAGCCATGCGTTGTATCTCCCCCGGTGATTGTCGAGATCGATGGTCGGGAAGTCGGGATCCTTGCCAGGGGGGCATGGACCGGCATTGTGCACGAGGACCGGCGTGCCGCCCGCGACGACATAGTACGTGTGCAGGCCGTCAACGGTCAGGTTGTGCACCCGTTGCGCGGCGGTCCACCTGCTGACCGCCTCCACCTGGACGTACGTGCCTGCGGAGGTGCGCAGCAACATGCCGGGCCGGAGGTCTCCGGCGTCGATCCAGCTGTTCAGCCTCTCGACCCAGAAGGGGTGTCCCTCGGTCGCGGTGAGGTCGGCCTTTTCGCCACCCTGGTCGATGGAGATCCTGACCAGGTTCTTGTCGCCGTCACCGGTGATGAGGGCGGTCACCGGTCTGGGCACGGTCCGGCCGGTCGCGGGGTCGGTGGCGAGGACCTTGTCGCCGACGTCCACCTTCTCGATCGGCTTGGTGCTGCCGTCCGCCATCAGCACCGAGGTGCCGGGGACGAAGCTGTTCAGGGCGCAGCCGCCGGTGGCGTCGGTCCTGCCGCCGGGGGCGTCCGTCCGGCCGCCGGGGGCTTCGGCCCTGTTGAACCGCTGGGCGACGGTTTCCGCCTTCTCGGCCACCCAGTCCCTGGCCTGCCGGCCGACCTGGGTGTTGCCGATCCAGCCGGCGGCCCGTTCCACCACTCGGAGGCGGCTCGCGGCGGCTTCCGCACCTGCCTGGGCGACCGCCCAGCTGGCTTCCGTGGCGCCTTCCGCGAGGGTCTTGCGGCCTTCGGCGACGTCGTTGACCGTGCTGGCCACCGCTCTGGCGCCCTGGTAGGCGCTGTAGGCGGTCATGCCCCACATGACGCCCTTGCCGACCAGGACGGCGGCCGGGATCAGGAAGACGAGGCTGCCGCTGGGGTCGGTGTTCTGGACGGGGTTGTTGTAGCCGTATCCGTACAGGTTGAGGTTGCCGGGGTTGTAGACGCCGTCGTTGCCCTCACCGTCGAGGTAGTCGCCGATGACGGGGTCGGCGGACTTCCACAGGCCCAGCTTCGGGTCGTAGTAGCGCGACCCGTGGTAGTAGTAGCCGGTCTCCGGGTCGAGTTCCTTGCCGGTGAACTGGTACGGGTTGAACTGGCCTGGACTCTCTTCGACCCAGGTCTCGCCGCCGGGGAAGTAGTTGAGATGTTCGGCCAGCCGGCCGTTGCCGTCGGTGCCGAACGTGGTCGAGCCGACCTGGTCGCCGTGGTAGAAGAACTGGTCCTTCTCGAAGTAGTTGCCCGGCTTGGAGGTCTTCGTCGCGATCCTGCTGGTACCGACGAAGACGTGCTTGAACTCGGTCTGGTTGCGGGCGGTGTAGTTCTGGTTCGGGTACAGCGTGGTCTGCGAGCTGTCCTTGACCACCCGTTCGCCCTGGTCGTCGTAGGTGAAGCGGACGGTGGGCGGCTTGCGGTGGTCGTCGCAGGCGGAGGGGTCCTGTGGCTGGGTGTCGTTCTTGGCGGTGTCGTGCACGCAGGCCAGCCGGTTGTCCTCGTCCCAGATGAGCTGGCGGCGGGGCTTGCCGTACTGGTCGGACTCCTGGTTGATGAGGTTGCCGTTGTCGTCGTACCGCATGTCGTGCGGGCCGACCTCGGTGGGCGCGTGCGGGCGGGAGCCGAAGCTGTAGACGTGGGTGTAGCTGGTGTCCTGCTGCACCTTCTCCACGCCGTCGGCGTCCACGATGGCCTGGCGCTGGTGCTTGCCGACGATGTTGTGAACGGTGTCGTAGGTCAGGCGGAAGGCGTAGGTGTCGGTCTTGTGGATGTCCGGCGTGTACTGGCCGCTGGCCTGGGTCAGCCGGTAGAGGTTGTCGTAGATGTAGGTCTGCGTTGACGGCCCGCCGAACTTGGGCGAGGTGGAGCCGTCGGGGATGTTGGTGTCGTTCTGCAGCCGGGTGATGTTGCCGACGTCGTCGTAGCTGTAGCGGTAGCGCTGGAACTCATACCCCGAGGGCAGGGTCGAGCTCAGCAGCGCCAGGCTGCGGTCGGCGGCGTCGTAGGTGAACGTGGTGGAGGTGCCGTTGCCGAGTGAGATCTTGGCGCGCTGCTCGAACTTGTCGTACAACATGTCGCGCAGGTACGGGTAGGTGTAGGCGCCCTTGACGCCGGTGGCGGTGATCACCTGGCCGCCGGAGTCGTAGCCGTAGGTCAGCGACTCGCCGTCGGGGTAGGTGAGCTGCAGCACCCGGCCGAAGCTGTCGTAGCGGTAGCCGGTGGTGAAGGTCTTCTTCTGGTGGTATCCGGGGCCGGGCAGGATCTTGGTCTCCGAGGTGATCTCGCCGAGCGGTCCGTACTGGCGGGTGGTCACGCCGCCGGCGTCCTCGACCTTGGTGATCCTGCTGGCCGCGTTGTACGGCGCGCCCGGCTCGCCATAGGTGTAGCGGACGTCGTTGTCCTGGAAGACCGGATAGTCGATCTTGGTCATCCGGTTGAAGTCGTACTCGTAGGTGACCTTCTTGTCCCGGTCCGCCAGGTTCGCGGTGACCTTGCTGGTCACGTTGTCGGCCAGGTCGTAGCCCGTGGTCGTACGCCCGGAGTCGGGGCTGGTCACCGTCGTACGGCGGCCGAGGTCATCGTAGGCGCTGGTGGTCTGGTTGTTCTGGTCGTCGGTGACCTTGGTGAGCTGGCCCAGCGGGTTGTAGGCGTAGCTGGTCCACAGCGGCGGGCCGCCGTTGACCGGGTTCGGCTCGCGGACCGAGGTCCTCAGCTTCCGCACGTCGGTGAAGGTGGCCTTGGTGTTGCCCTCGGCGTCGGTCACGGCGGCGGAGAACTGCCGGGTGCCGGAGCGGTCGTTGTCGAAGCCGTAGGCGGTGGTGCTGCCCGTTCCGTCCGGCAGCACGGTCTCCACCAACCGGTCCAGCACGTCGTAGGTGTTCGCGGTCGGGCGCACCCGGTCGAAGGTGGCGTTGAAGGTGGTGTTGGCCGCGCCCTTGGCCTCGCCGACCGGGTAGTACTGCTCGACCATGCGACCGAACTCGTCGTAGACGGCCCGCCCGGAGACGGTCATCTGGTCGACGCCGCCAATCCTGGCGTCCTTCTTGACCTGCACCGCCCTGGCCAGGCCGTCGGTGAAGGTGACCGTGTCGATGGTGTCGGCCTTGACCGAGTTGTCCGCCGCCCGGTCCAGGTGGCGGGTGACGGCGTACGGGACCCGCGCCTCGGGGTGGTACTCGAAGGCGATGGTCGGCTTGCCGGCCCCGTGGTCGAGCGGCCCCGTCACGGTGGCGATCCGGCCCGCGTCGTCGTAGGTGTGGGCCAGCCACTGGTTGTTGATGTCGACCGAGGTCTCGGTCTCGCCGAACTTGAGGTTGTAGCTGGCCGTGGAGTGGTAGCCGAAGCTGTCCCTGGTGGAGACGATGTGGGTGCCGGTCACGTCGTCGTAGCCGTAGGTCAGCTTGTAACGCTGCCCCTTGTGGTTGGCCGGCTGGGTCACCGTGGCGAGCGTGCCGGTCGGGTTGTAGGTCGCGTCGATCACCGCGGCCTTGTCGTCGTCCAGCTTGGCCCGGTACCGGGTCACGTTGCCGGTGGCGCAATCGACGTCGGCCTCGCTGCGCCGCATCACCTTCCCGCCGCCGCGCACCTCGGACTTGTTCGGCACGCCGATGATGTGCGGCTCGGCGCAGTCGGTGTAGCCGGTGGTGGTGACCACGTCGTCGGCATCACCGCTCTCGCCGTAGTCGGTGGCCTTGATGAGGTTGCCGTGCTTGTCGTACGTCATGTCGGTACGGGTCTGCTTGCCGGGTGTGGCCTGGCCCTCGTACCAGCGCCGGTCGGTCCTGACCAGCAGCGGGAAGATCACCGCGGAGGTGCTGCGGCCATCCGCGGGTTCGCCCGTGGCGACGTCGCGCAGCTCGTAGATGTTCAGCGTCTCGTTGAACGGCCGGTTCTGGCTGTCGGTGGTGAGCGTCCTGGTGACCAAGCCGCGCGTGTAGTGGTTGCGGGTGTCGTACTCGGAGATGATCGTGCGGAAGACGGCGCCGTCCTGGTCGCGCGCCTGCGCCTTGACCGTGCCGTAGCCGCGGAACTCGCGCTCCAGCCGGTCGTATACGCCACCCGCGTAGTCGAAGGTGGTGTGCTGGGTGTCCGCGCCGTCCCCGGCCAGGCCGTCGTGGGTCTTGACCGAGCTCAGCACGTACCGCGAGGCCGGCAGGTCGTAGGTGTTGCCGTCCCTGGTGTAGTCCAGCTCGACGGTCGAGCCCAGCGGCCGCTTGACCGTCTTGAGCAGGTTGGTGCGGCCTGTCTGGTTGGCCGCCACGGTGAGCTGGTCGTCCGCGCCGGAAGCCAGGTGGTCGGCGAAGCCGTCGCCGTTGATGTCCCGCAGCACCTGTGAGGCGCGCGAGGCCCCGGTCGAGGTGTCGGCGCCGGGGTTGATGATGACGAACCCGCCGATGCCGAACGCGATCGGGATCGAGATGGTGAAGTACGCGCCCGCACCCAGCCGGGCGTTGACGTCACCGTTCAGCCCGGACAGGCTGCCGCCGAACGCCACCGGGGCGGCGAACCCGCTGCCGGTGTTGATCGCCACCTTGATCGGCGAGCCGGCGAAGACCCGGTCGGCCAGGTTGTCGCCGTTGACGTCGGTCAGGGTGGCGGTGCTGGTGCTGTCGCCCTGGTTGAGTGACGCGCCGCCGGCGAAGCCGTAGAAGTCGGTGTTGAAACCGATGTTCACGCCGGAGTTGTCGCTGCTGCCGTCGTTCAGCGGGCCGCCCGGCCACGGCTCGGGGGCCGCGAACCGGTAGCCGAGGTTGAGCGCCGCGCGCCCGTCCTCGAACACCCGGTCCGGCAGCGCGTCGCCGTTGATGTCCAGCAGGTCGATCTCGGCGTCGGAGGTGCCCGTGCCCAGGTTGCCGCCGATGCCGAGCGGCGGCATGTCGTTGCCCGAGGAGGAGGTGTTGGCCGAGGTCGTCCCGCTCGGTGCGGCGTCGCCGCGGCCGGTGGTGATCGTCCTGGCCGCGCTGCCGGCGCTGGCGTTGCCGGACACGTTGTCCGAGGAGCGCACGGTTCCGCCCGGCGTGTCGCCGCGGACCGGGCCGAGCACCCCGGTTGGTCCCGTGTACTGGATGCCGCCCGCGCCGACCACGTCGGGGAACCGGTCGGCGTTCATGTCGAAGTAGTCCAGCTCGCCGCTGGAGGTGCCGGTGGACACACTGCCACCGACACTGCCCACCCCGCCGCCGACGCTGCCGGTCACCGAGATCTGCTGGGAACGGGACATGCGCGGCACCGCGCGGACACCGGAGACATCCGCCGCAGCGGGCAACCCGATCGACTGCCCACCCAGCCGCGAACTGGTCACCGTCGCGCCCGAGATCGACAGGTCCGCACCCGAGGCCCAGCTGTTACGATCCGGCTCCGGCACGAAGAGGATCGCGTTCGGCGGAGTGACCCGCGGGTCCTGCTCGAACCCGGGCCGATCCCGATCCACGTCCACGTCCTGCGGCAACTCGGACTGCAGATCCTCCATGCTGTCCAGATCGCCCTGCCTGACCGGCTGGGTGGCCCGGTCACCGTTGCCCTTGTACCCGACATACGCCCAGCCCCGATACGGCCGCCCGTACACCCCCTCCGGGGCCGGGCTGTACACGGTCGCGGCCTCCTCCACCCCGCCCACTTGCACCGAAGCGCCGCTCAGCAGCCCCGCCGCAGCGGTGAACTCGAAGAACAACGGGTCGCCGGCGGCGGTCTCCACCTGCAGCGGCACCGGCTCGGCGCCCAGCGTGACGGCCTGCTTGGCCAGCAG
>NZ_JBFAKB010000031.1:138754-146487 GCF_040655495.1 Nonomuraea sp. NPDC050404 | reverse complement strand
ACCCACCGACCTCCAACTCCACCTCCTGGATCTTCTTGACATCGATCCACGAGACCTCCGCTGAAGATCACTCACATGCGGAAAACGGGGCTAGCGGTTGCCGTCACGGCTTGCGTGCCACCCCGCAGTAGAGGCCGACCTCCGAGGCCCGCACCTCTTCCGACTCCGCGTCCGGCCGCCACCGGTGGACCAGGGTCACACCGGGCTCGATCGGCTCCATGCCGTCGAAAAGCTCCTCCACCTGCGGCTTGGTACGCGCCAGCACGGGAATGCCGTGCGTCTTGAGCACCGACTGCGCCTGGTTCCCCGTGGCCGGGGTGTGGTCGTTGGTGCTCACCGACAGGGCCAGGAAGCTGCCGGGGGCCAGCGCCGACATGTAGCGCCGGAGCAGGTCGATCGTCTCCTCCTGGGTGGGGATCAGGTGCAGCGTGGACAGGATGAACAACGCGACCGGCCGCTTCAGGTCCAGGGTCGTGGTCAGGTCGGGCTTGGCCAGGACCGCCTCGGTCTCGCGCATGTCCGCGTGGATGTAGGCCACCTGCCCCTGGGGGGAACTGGTCAGCCGGGCGTGGGCGTGCGCCAGCACGATGGGGTCGTCGTCGAGGTAGACGACCCGCGCGGCCGGGTTGACCTGCTGCGCGATCTCGTGCAGGTTCGGCGACGTGGGGATGCCGGTGCCGATGTCGAGGAACTGGTCCACGCCGTGCTCTGCCGCCAGGTACCGGGTGACCCGGTGCAGGAACATACGGTTCTGCCGCACCGACGTCCGCGCGGAGGGCACGGCCTTGAGCAGTTGCTCGGCGGCCTCCCTGTCGGGCGGGTAGTTGTCCTTGCCTCCGAGGAAATAGTCGTACACGCGCGCCGAGTGCGCCTTGCTGGTGTCAATGTGCGGCGGCTCGTAGTCGAGCCCGCGCTTCGTCCAATCCGCATCCCCGGCCATGTCGCAACTTCCTCCTTCAGAAACGGCCCGCAAAGGGACACCGGAGACGCCGGGCCTGTACGCCCCCGGTGGGTACCGCATGGCGGGGCGGCCCGCCGCCGAGGCGGCGGGCGGCCACGGCCGGGTGGATCAGGATGCCCGCACGACCGTCTTGTGCGGAGCCCAGCCGTGCGCGAAAACGTCGAGTTCGGTCTCGGTGAACAGCAGGGCCGGGCCGTCGGGCTCCTCCGACTGGCGCAGCGCGAACCGGCCGTCGGCCAGTGACTTGATCTCCACGCAGGAGCCGCCGTTGTGACCACTCCACGGCTTGTGCCAGCCATCGGCGCCCAGATGCCGGGCGGCGTTGGGTATGTGCTTCATGCCCCGATCTCCTTGCGGATGTCACCGAGGAACGCCTCGGTGCGTTGAGGTGGGAGCGCCTGCGCGCTCATCCGGTCCAGAGCCTCTTGGAAGGCCGTCACGTCGGGGTACTGGTCCAGGTAGACCGCGCCGAGCGCGTTCTCGAGGTAGACGATGTCCGGCAATTCAGGAAATGGGAAGCGGAAGAGGTGGAAGGGCCCGTACATGCCGTCGTGGATGCACAGGGCGAACGGGATCACCTGCAGCTTGACGTTGGGCAGCGTCGTCGTGGCCTCGATGAGGTGGTCGATCTGCCCGCGCATCACCTCGGGCGGCACCATCGGCCGGCGCAGCACGGTCTCGTCGATCACCACCCAGAGGTCGGGAGCGCCCGGGCGGGTCAGCAGCCGCTGGCGCTCCTTGCGCAGGGAGACCCGGCGCTCGATCTCCTCGTGGTCGTCGAGCCCGGCGCGCAACACGGCGCGCGCGTAGTCCTCGGTCTGGAGCAGGCCGGGGATGTAGTGCGGCTCGTACGCCCTGATGAGGGAGGCCTCCTCCTCAAGGCTGACGAACGCCCGGAACCACTCCGGCAGCGCGTCGCGGTAGCGGTGCCACCAGCCCGGCTGGTTGGCCTCCTTGGTCAGCGTGAGAAAGGCCTGGGCCTCCTCGCCCTGGACGCCGTACTCCTGCAGCAGGATCTTGATGTAGGGCAGCTTCCACTTGACCTGGCCCAGCTCGATGCGGCGGATGGCCAGCACGCTGAGCCCCAGGCTCGTGGCGGCGTCCTCCAGCGACTTGCCCGCCGCCTCACGCAGGTCGCGCAGCCGCCTGCCGAGCACCAGCAACCGGACGGTCGCGGCGTTCACCGACTGTCCCTGAGTCACAGGCCGCGCCTCACCTCTGTGTACTGCTCCGAACGCGGCCGTGCACATGACGGCGCGATCCAAGCGGGGGCGTAGATTCCATTATGAAATTATCATAGTGAACCTTGTGTGGAGAAGATCTCATAGCGCATAGTGGTGCACATACCCGCAGCGGATGAGACAAGGGAACGGCGGTGACTGACCCGTGCCACCGATGGACACCGGTGTCCTGCACGAGGCCTTCGTACTGGCCATGCACGGCACCTCTGTCGCCAAGGCACGGCACAGGACGGTGGAGTGGCTGCTGCGGCACTCCGTCTCACAGGACGCCGCGGACACCGTCGAGCTGATCACCAGCGAACTCGTCACCAACGCGCTCGTGCACAGCGTCAGCGACGTCATCTCGTGCGGCCTGCAACTCGACGACGGCCGGCTGCGTATCGAGGTGACCGATCAGGGCGCGTACGAAGTGGAGCCCACGATCCGGCAGCCCTGCCTGGAGGACGTGTCCGGGCGCGGGCTGCTGCTGGTGGAGATGCTCTCCGAGGAGTGGGGCGTCATCCCCGTCCTCCCGTGCGGGCGGACCGTCTGGGCCGTCGTGCGCACGCACCCATAGGGGCCCTTTCCACGGCACCCGAGGGACCTTTTCCACGGCACCTGAGGGATCTTTTTTCGCGGCGCCTGAGGGATCTTTTCACCGCGCCTGACGAGCCGCCCCCGAGCGGCTGAGCCGGGGGGCGTGTGGTTGCATGATCCCGCCGCTTTCGGCGCATTCCGCGGCCGATCGCAGTGGTGAGAAAGGACCCGCCAGCCGTGAAGTCCCCGTTCCACGTCTCCGTCCTGATCGACGGCGCCCATCCGGCCCGATCCGTCGGCCGGCTGCTCGCGCGCCGTCCCGGTCGCATGTTACTCGCGCTGCTCGCCTTCGCGTTGAAGGAGATCCCGCTCTGGTTCCTGCCGGTCATCACCGCGGCGATCATCGACGTCGTCGCCGACGGCGGAACCGTGACCTCCGTGTTGTGGTGGTTCGCGCTCGCGGGCGTCCTGCTGCTGCAGAACTATCCCAACCACATCGTCTACACCCGCAACTTCATGACGGTCGTCCGCGACCTCGGCGCCGACCTGCGCAACGCCTTGGCCGCGCGGCTGCAGAGCCTGTCGATCGGCTACCACACGCGGGTGAGCTCGTCGATCGTGCAGAACAAGATGGTACGCGACGTCGAGAACGTCGAGCTCATGCTCCAGCAGGTGACCCACCCGCTGCTGTCGGCGACCATGGTCCTCATCGGCGCGATCTCCATGACCGCGATCGCCGTGCCGCAGTTCCTGCCCGTGTACGCGCTGACGGTCCCGATCGCCCTCGTACTGCGCACCGTGCTCGGCCGGCGTTCGCGCCGCCGCAACGAGGCCCTGCGCCGCGAGATGGAGGGGCTGGCCGCCCGGGTCGGCGAGATGGCGTCGCTGATCCCCGTCACGCGCGCGCACGGCCTGGAGGAGACCGCGGTCACCCGCGTCGCCAACGGCGCCGACGGCGTGCGCAGGGCCGGCCTGAACCTGGACATGCTCAACGGGCACGTCGCCTCCCTGTCCTGGGTGACGATGCAGCTCCTGGGGGTCGGCTGCCTGGTCCTGGCCGCGGTGTTCTCCCTCACCGGCTTCCTGCCGATCACCGCGGGCGAGGTGGTGCTGCTGTCGAGCTACTTCGCGCTGCTCACCCAGGGACTCACCCAGTTGCTCCTGCTCATCCCGGTCGCCGCGCGCGGCGTGGAGTCGATCCGGTCGATCGCCGAGGTCATCCAGGAGCCGGACCTGGAGCAGAACGAGGGCAAGCGGGTCGTCGGCGCCGTGGACGGCGCGATCCGGCTCGAACGCGCCTCCCACCGCTACCCGGGAGCGGACGAGGACGCCCTGCACGGCATCGACCTCGACATCCCCTCGGGGACGACGGTCGCGTTCGTCGGCTCGTCGGGCTCGGGCAAGTCGACACTGCTCAACCTGGTGCTCGGCTTCGTCCGCCCGACCGGTGGCCGCATCCTGCTCGACGGCGCCGACATTCAGGAGCTCGACCTGCGTACGGTGCGCCGCTTCGTCTCGGTCGTACCGCAGGAGTCGGTGTTGTTCGAGGGGACCATCCGCGAGAACATCGCCTACGGGCTGCCGGAGGTCTCCGACGAGCGGATCGCCCAGGCGCTGCGCGACGCCAACGCGTGGGCGTTCGTCCAGGACCAGCCGCAGGGCTGGGACACGGTGGTGGGGGAGCGTGGCGCGCGGCTGTCCGGCGGGCAGCGGCAGCGGCTCGCGATCGCGCGGGCGCTCGTCCGCGATCCGCGCATCCTGCTGCTGGACGAGGCGACCTCCGCGCTGGACTCGGAGTCCGAGGAACTCGTCAAGGACGCGCTGGCCCGGCTCATGCGGGGGCGTACGACCCTCGTCGTCGCGCACCGGCTGTCCACGGTGCGCCAGGCCGACCGGATCGTCGTGCTCGACCGCGGCCGCGTCGTCGAACAGGGCACGCACGCCGAACTCCTGACGGCCGACGGCCGCTACGCCCACCTCCACCTCACCCAGGCCGGCGTCGCCTCCTCCAACTGAGGCCAGGTGGGTCCGGGTGGATCCGCGGACCACTTAGGAGGATCCGCAGGCCACTCAGGCGGATCCGCGGATCGCTCAGGTGGATTCGCGGACCACCTCGGCGGATTCGCGGACCACTCAGGTGGATTCGCGGGCCACGAGCCGGGGGCGGACGGTCCTGCGCGGCAGCCGGGAGCCGGACGCCTCCCCGCGCTCCAGCTTGAGAGCGATCTCCACGGTCGCCGCGGCTACCGCGTCCATGTCCACCGCGACCGTGGTGAGCCGGGGCGAGACATAGGTGCCCGCCTCCAGCCCGTCGATGCCGATCACTGCCGCGCTGCAGTACGACCTGATGCGGTCCCTGCGTGGCGGCGACCCGTGGATGGTGATGGAGCAGGCGGCCGGCGCGGTCAGCCAGTGGCCGCTCAACCTGGTCAAGCGGCCGGGACGGATGCGGCTGGGGTCCTACCAGGCGGTGGCGCGCGGCGCTGACGCGATCATGTTCTTCCAGTGGCGGCAGGCGCGCCACGGTCAGGAGAAGTTCCACTCGGCGATGTTGCCGCACGGCGGCACGGGCACCCGCTCCTGGCAGGAGGTACTCGCCCTCGGCGGTGACCGTCCGCCCGGTCGCCGGCCAGAGCCTCATCGGGGCGGCGACGGCCACCCGCTGGCAGGACGACCTGGTCGCCGAGGGGGGCGAGGTCGTGGCCGAGTACGCCGACGGCTACCTCGCAGGTCAGCCGGCCGTCCTGGACAACTCCCTCGGCGCGGGGCGTGCCGTCTACCTCGGTACCCGCCTTGACCAGGACAGCTTCGAGACTCTCGTGCGCGGCGTGCTCGATCGCGCGGGCGTGCGGCCCGTCCATGCGGCGCCCGCCGGCGTGGAGGTCGCCGAACGCCGCACCGGTGACCGGGCGTTCCTGTTCCTCCTCAACCACGGCGACGGCGAGGCGGCCCTGCGCCTCGACCGGCGGGGGACGGACCTCCTGACCGGCCGCGTACTCGACGCCGGCGACGAACTCATCCTCGAACCCGCCGGGGTCGCGGTCGTGGAAAGCGGTCTACGCGGTGGTTCCCGGCCGCTGGGTCGGCGGGAAGAGAACGCTGACGGCGCGTACGACGGCGGCGCGGCGGGCGGCGAGGGTGGGGTCGGCGGCGGCCTGCGGGGCCAGGGAGGTGATCTCTGACTGGTCGGCCCAGGTGTTGGCGATCTGGGAGATCAGGGCCATGATGTCGACGGGGTCCCAGCTCGGGTCGAGGTCGCCGGCCTGCTGGGCGCGGCGGATCTTCTCGATCTTGCCGAGGATGGCCCGGCGATAAGGGCTGAGCCCACGACCACCACTCCGGCCCTCGACCGACTGGCCCCCGGCTTCGACCGACTGGCCCCCGGCCTTAGCTGACTGGCCCCTGGCAGGCCCGGCACCCGCAGACTCCGCTATCGCAGAGGGCTCGGCTGGATCGGTGTCGGCCGGTCGTGTGTCGGTCGGTGCGAGGAAGGGCTGTTCGGCGCCCAATGGGTCCGTACCGGCTGGTTTGGTGTCGGGGGGCAGTTCGAGGCGTCCCCAGGCGATGAAGCGGTGGCGGTCGGGGTGGGCGGTGAAGTGGTCGAACATCTGCCCGGCATAGGTGGGCAGGTCACGGGGATCCAGGTGGATGGCCTCGGCGGCGACCACCAGTTCCCGTGCCGCGACGAACGCGTACAACTCCTCCTTGCTGCGGAAGTAGGCGTAGACGCGTTCCTTGCTGCTGCGGGCGGCCTTGGCGATGCGATCCACCCGGGCGCCGGCGATCCCGTACCGGGCGAACTCGGCGCGGGCGGCGGCGACGATCCGGTCGCGGGTGGAGTCGGTGCTGGCCATGCCATTCACCTTAGTGATCCGGAGCATCCGGTTTGACCCGGCGAGCGCGCGGAGTATGGTGTGGAACGTCAATACCAAACGGTTTGGTTTTGCCCCTGAGAGGGGATCCTCCATGCAGCAGCGCACTCTGGGCAGCCGGGGCCTGGCCGTCTCGGCGATCGGCTACGGATCGATGGGCCTGACGATGGCCTACGGTCCCGGGGACGAGCAGGCGGGCGTCGCCGCCATCCGGCGCGCCTACGACCTGGGCGTCACCTTCTTCGACACCGCAGAGTTGTACGGCTGGGGCACCGGCTCCAACGAGATCCTGGTCGGCAAGGCGCTCAAGGACGTCCGCGACGAGGTCGTCCTGGCCACCAAGTTCGGTTTCGACATGAGCACCGGACGGCCCGCCGGGCTGAACAGCCGCCCCGACAACATCCGCAAGGTCGCCGACAACAGCCTGCGCTACCTCGGTGTCGACCAGCTCGACGTGTTCTACCAGCACCGCGTGGACCCCGATGTGCCGATCGAGGACGTGGCGGGCACCGTCAAGGAACTGGTCGAGGCGGGCAAGGTCAAGCATTTCGGGCTGAGCGAGGCCGGTCCCCAGACCATCCGCCGCGCGCATGCCGTCCAGCCGGTCTCCGTCCTGCAGACCGAGTACTCCCTGTTCGAGCGGGAGGTTGAGCAGTTGTTCCCGCTCCTGCGGGAGCTGGGCATCGGCTTCGTCGCCTACTCCCCGCTGGGCCGCGGTTTCATCACCGGCACCGCCAAGCCCGCCGGCCAGTACGACTCCACCGATCTGCGCAACAGCGACCCGCGCTGGCAGCCGGGCAACTACGAGAAGAACTTGGAGGCCGTCCAGCGGCTCACGGAGCTGGCCGCGACCAAGGACGCGACCGTCGCTCAGCTCGCGCTCGCGTGGGTGCTGGCCCAGGGCGACGACATCGTGCCCATTCCCGGCACCCGCAGCCCGCAACGCATGGAGGAGAACGCCGCCGCCGCCGGCCTCACCCTCACCGAGGCCGACCTGAACGCCATCGCCGAGATCCTGCCGACGGGCGGCTACGGCGCCCGCTACGTCGAGGAAGTCCTCCCCACCTGGATCTGACCCACCGCGCGGTCGCCGCACCCGCGGCGCCGTCAGAAACGACCCGCACCGACCGCCCCACCATCTCC
>NZ_JBFAKB010000031.1:0-138744 GCF_040655495.1 Nonomuraea sp. NPDC050404 | reverse complement strand
ACCTGCGACGCCCACCCCGGGCGGGGCCCCCCCCCCCGCCCCCACCGCTCTTCGGCGACTGCACCCCGCCCCTGCATCCGCGACGGTCGCGCCTCTGGGACTGTGCCCCGCCCCGCTCCTCCGGGGCTGCGCCCCGCCCCCGCCCCCACGCCCGAGACGATCGCGCCTCCCGCGACCGCGCTGCTTACGAACGTGGGGCCTCATGAGTGCGGGCCTCATGAGTGCGGGCCTCATGAGTGCGGCACCATCGAATGCGGCCCATGAACGCGGGCTCTATGAGGGCGGGCCCACGACGGCAGGTGCCGCTCTGGTGCTTTTGTGCTTACCAGTGCTTCATGTGTACAGTCGTACATATGATGCCTGATGAGCGGTTCTGATGCGCCCCGCCCGCCCGCCCGTTCCGCGACGGCCACGGCGGCATGACCCCGGGCGGCGGGACCGGTTGATCGACGCCGCGCTCACCGTCATCGCCGAGCGCGGCGTGGCCGCCACCACGCATCGGGAGATCGCCCGGAAAGCGGACGTGCCGCTGGGCTCGATGACCTATCACTTCGCCTCGCTGGAAGAGGTGCTCGCCGAGGCGTTCACGCGGCACGCCGACTCCGTGGCCCGGGTCTTCGACGAGCGGCTGAGCGCCGCCCCCGACCGGGCCGCGGCGATCGAGGCCGTCATCGCGCTGGTGGCCGACGATCTGCTCGGCTCGGACCACGACCTCGTACTGGCCGTGGAGTTGTACGTGGCGGCCGCGCGCAACCCGGCGCTGCGGGCCGTCACCCAGGCTTGGATGGCGCGGAGCCGACAGGCGCTGGAACGGCACTTCGACGCGACCACGGCCCGCGAACTGGACGCGCTCATCGAAGGACTGGTGCTGCACAGCGCACTGTCGACCGACCCGATGACGCCCGAGCAGATCCGCCACGCCATCCACCGGTTCCTGCGCTGACCCCTCCCGTTCCCCCCGCCCCGCTACCGCTGCGCATAGACCCGCCAGAAATCCGCGCCACCACTCCGCACCCGTCCCGCGACCACTGCGCATCCACTCGCAGACAACCGCGCCACCACCCCGCATCCACCCCTCCGTCACCGTGATCGGAAAGCCGATGTCCGCCGCCCCTCCCGCCACGCCCACCCGCCAGGCGCGCCATGCGCGTGCCGCCGTCGCCGCGTTGTTCCTCACCAACGGCGCCGTGTACTTCAACATCGTCCCGCGCTTCCCGCAGATCAAGGCCGAACTCGACGTGGGCAACGCCGTCTTCGGCGCCGCGGTGGCCGGTGGCCCGATCGGCGCGCTGCTGGCCGGGCTGCTCGCCGGCGCCGCCATCCGCCGCTTCGGCTCCGCCCGCGTGGCGGCGTTCGGCATCGTCGTCACCACCCTCGTGACCCTGACCATCCCCTTCGCGCCCGGCTGGATCGCCTTCGGTGGCGCGCTGTTCGTCGTGGGCGCGGTGGACGCGATCGTCGATGTCGCGCAGAACGCCCACGGCCTGCGCGTCCAGCGGCTCTACCGGCGCTCCATCGTCAACTCGCTGCACGGCGTGTGGAGCGTCGGCGCCGTCCTGGGCGGCCTGATGGGCTCGGCCGCCGCCGGTCTCCACCTTCCCCTCGCGGTCCACCTGACCATCTCCGCGCTGCTGTTCGCCACCGTGGCCGTCGTCGCCTACCGGTTCCTGCTGCCGGGCCCGGAAGATGCGGAACGCCTCGCCGAAGCCCAGAGCCCGGCACCATCCGACGACCGCCCGGCCGTACCCGCGAACCGGCGCTCGTTCACCGCCCCGGCCGTGCGGATGCTGGCCGCGCTCGGTGTGCTGGCCGCCTGCGGGGCGCTGGCCGAGGACGCGGGCGCGTCCTGGGGCGCGCTCTATCTGAGCGGCCTGCACGCCGACGCCGCCATCGCCGGCCTGGCCGTCGTCGCCTTCCAGACCGCCATGACCATCGGCCGCCTCACCGGCGACCGCGTCGTGGACCGCTTCGGTCAGCGTACGGTCGCCCGCGCCGGGGGACTGCTGGCCGCCGCCGGCATGGGCGGGGCCCTGGCCATGCCGTCCATCCCCGCCACCCTGGCTGGTTTCGCGCTGGCCGGGCTGGGCTTCGCCACCCTGGTCCCGGCCGCGATGCACACCGCCGACGAACTGCCCGGCCTGCCCCCCGGCAGCGGCCTGACCATCGTGAGCTGGTTGCTGCGCGGCGGCTTCCTGATCTCGCCGCTGCTGGTCGGATTCGTCGCCGACCTCATCAGCCTGCGCGCCGGCCTGCTGTCGGTCGTTCTGGCGGGCGTCATCACGGCCGTTCTCGCCCGTGTCCTGGTGAACCGCGACCGAGCCGGCACCTGAGCCACTCGAAGGCGAGCCAGGACCTGAGCCGCCCAAGGACGAGCCAGGACCTGAGCCGCCCAAGCCCTATAAGGCCCAAGCCCTCAAAGGCTCAAGCCCTCTAAGGGGAGGCCGGGCCGAGGCTCCAGCCGGTGACGTTGCCCTTGACGTCGCCGGCGGCCAGCCAGGACTCCCCGTCCTCCTCGGCGATCACCACCGAGTAGACACGCCCACCGGGAGACTTGAGCGGATCGCCGAGCTGGTTGCCGGTACGCAGGTCCCACACCCGGATGGTGCCGTCGAACCCGCCGGAGGCGACGACCGCCCGCCCCTTCACCCGGCCCACCGCCAGGCCGGCGATCTCGGCGGTGTGCCCGGCGAAGGAGGTCAGGGCGGTGCCGCTGCGCAGGTCCCAGACGCGGACCTCGCGGTCGGAGCCGCCGCTGATCCCCACCGGCGTGCCGTCCATCACGGCGGTCGCCACGGCGAAGACGTCGCCGCCGTGGCCGCGGAAGGTGGCGCTCAGCGCGCCGGTCTCCAGGTTCCACACCTGCGCGGTGTCGTCGGCCGACGCGGTCACCGCGAACGGATGCCCGTCCACCGTGGCGGTCGCGACGCCGAACACGGGATCGCCACCCGTCGTCTTGGGCTGGGGCCCCGAGTCCGTGCCCGTCTCCGGGTCCCACACGTGGACCGTTCCGCCTTCGTCGCCGCTGACCAGGACCGTCTCGCCCGACACCTGCGCGGAGGCGATCGTGTAGACCATCTTCCCGTGGCCCTTGTAGACGGGGCCGAGCGGCTCGTCGTTGTCGGCGTGGGAGGCGATGACCCCGCCGTCCGGCAACCGCCGGTACGTGGCCGCCTGCCCGTCCACCTCGCCCACGTCGATGGCGGCGCCCTTCTCCGCGTCACCGGAGACCTTGAGCTGGGCGAGTTCGCTGGGCCGCACGTCGAACGTCCACACCTTGGCGATCCCCTTGGTGCTGCCGGCCAGCACCACGCGCCGCCCGCCGTAACTGCTCACCGCCAGGCTGTTGACCTCGCCGCCGAGCACGGCCTTCGCCACTCTCTCGCCGTACGGCCGGGCGGTGACGGTGGCGGCGGGCGGCGGCGGGGAGGCCGTCTCAGAGGACGCGGGTGGCGACGGCGGATCGCTCGCTCCTCCGCGCAGGGCCACCACGATCACGCTCACCAGCACCGCCGCGGAGGCGGCCGAGGCCACCACCAGGACCCGGGACCGCTTGCGGCGCGATTCCACGGTGGCCGACGCCCCGGCCAAGGGCGGCCCGGCAGGCGTCATACCGGCGGTGGAAGAGGCGGGAGCCGGAATACCGGTGGTGGGAGAGACGGGAGCCGGAATACCAGCGGTGGAAGAGGCAGGAGACGGTATACCGGTGGTGGAAGAGGCAGGAGACGGGAAACCGGTGGTGGAGAAGGTGGGAGCCGGCATCCCGGTGCCGGTCTGGTCGCGGCCGAGGAGGAGGTGCAGCAGTTCCGCCGCCGTGGGACGTTCCTGCGGCGCCTTGGCCAGGCAGCGGACGAGAAGGCCGCGCAGAGGCTCGGGCACGCCGTCCAGGTTCGGCTGGTCGTGCAGGATGCGGTACATCACCGCGGGCACCGTGTCCTGGCCGAAGGCGGGCCGCCCGGTCGCGGCGAAGCCCACCGTCACCGCCCAGCTGAACACGTCGGAAGCGGGCTGCGTCGGCTCCCCGTGCATCACCTCGGGAGCCATGTACGTCGGCGTGCCCACCGAACCGGCGGTGACGGTCATGTCGATGGCACGCGCGATGCCGAAGTCGATCACCCGGGGCCCGTCGGAGCCCAGCAGCACGTTCGACGGCTTGAAGTCGCGATGGACGACCCCGGCCCGGTGGATGGCCGCCAGCGCGGTGGCCGTGCTGACCGCGATCCGGTCGAGCGCGCCCCCTGACCTGGGGCCGTGCTCGCGTACGGAATCCTGCAGCGAGGGGCCGTCGATGAACTCCGACACGATGTAGGGCCGGTCGCCGTCCACCGCCACGTCCAGCACGCGGGCCGTGCAGAAGGGCGCCACCCGCATGGCCGCGTCCACCTCGCGTAAGAAGCGCTCGCGCGCCTCGCTCTGCCCCGCCAGCCTGGCGTGCAGCACCTTGATCGCCACCCGCTCGCCCGGGGCCCGCTCGCCCAGGTAGACCACGCCCTGCCCGCCCTCGCCGAGGCCGCCGACGATGCGATAGTCACCCAACCGGGTCGGCTCGCCGGCCTGCAGGGGGCGGAACATGGTTCCCGACCCTACACGTTCCGCAGATCAACGGCGATCCCGCACGTAGTGGGCGATGCCGTGTCATCGGCAGCGTTACCCGACCGCAGCAATTCGCCCATTGACGCTCCTTGTTCGTTAACGGTTAACTGTCCACCGTTAACGGTAAACGGGAGGTTTCGCAGTGCTCACGTCGAAGAGGCCCGCCCTGGGAGATCAGCTCGCCGGGGTCATGCGGGAACAGATCGTCAGGCGCGTGCTACGACCCGGGACGCATCTGGTCGAGGACTCGCTGGCCGCGCAGTACGACGTGAGCCGGGGCCCGGTCCGCGACGCGCTGCGCCTGCTGGAGGCCCAGGGCCTGGTGGAATCCCGGCGGCGGGGCTTCTTCGTCGTCGGCCTCACCCGGCGCGACATCGAGGACCTGTACGAACTGCGCGAGGCGATCGAGGTGGTCGCCGTCACCCGGGCGGTCAGGCTGGCCACGCCGGAGCAGATCGCGTCCGGGCGCACGATCGTGGCCGAGATGGTGGCCGCCGCCGACCGGTCCCACGCCCGCGACTTCGCCCAGGCCGACCTGCGCTTCCACGCCCTGCTGTACGCCATGGGCGGCAACCGCCGCCTGGCCGACGTGTGGGAGGACTACGAGCCGCTGATCGCCAGCCTGATGCGGCTGACCGTCGAGGAGGACGTGGACCTGCACCCGTCCGCGCACGACCACGGGCGGCTGCTGGAGCTGATCGTCGCGGGCCAGGCGGACCTGCTCGCCGCCGCGATGCGCGCCCACCTGCGCGGCGCGCGCGACCGGATGGGCCACGCGGTCCTGGCGATGATCGAGGCCGAGCCGGTCCCGACCGGGCAGGCCGCATCATGACCAGCCTCACCGGCGGCAAGCCCAGGATCACCAAGGCTCGCCCGGCGGCCCCGTCACGCAAGCTGCTGTGGTTCGCGCTGCCCGCGCTCGTGTTCTACGGCTTCGCCGTCGTGGTGCCGACCCTGCGCGGCGGGGCGCTGGCCTTCACCGACTGGGACGGCCTGTCTCCCGACTACGCCTTCGTCGGGTTCGACAACTTCGTACGGATCTTCACCACGGCGAGCTCGCTCGAAGCGCTGACCATGACGTTCGTCTTCGCCCTGGCCATCACGGTGCTGCAGAACGGCGTCGGGCTGCTGCTCGCGGTCGGCCTGCACACGGGACTGAAGACGCGCAACGTGCTGCGCGTGATCTTCTTCGCCCCGGTCGTGATCACGCCGGTCGTGGTCGCGTACCTGTGGAAGTTCATGCTCACCCCGGACGGCGCGATCAACGGCGCGCTGGAGGCGGTCGGGCTGGGCGCGCTGCGGCAGAGCTGGCTCGGCGACCCGACGTGGGCCGCGGTGTCGGTGATCGTGATCGTGGTGTGGCAACACGCCGGGTACTCGATGGTGATCTACCTGGCGGGCCTGCAGTCGATCCCGCCCGAGGTGATCGAGGCGGCCGCGGTGGACGGCGCGGGCGCCTGGCGCCGGTTCTGGTCGGTGACCTGGCCGCTGCTCGCCACCGCGACGACGATCAACGTGATGCTGACCATCATCGGCGGCTTCAAGATGTTCACCGAGGTGTACGTGCTCACCGGCGGCGGTCCCGGCGGCGCGACGGAGACGCTCTCCACGCTGCTCTACAAGTCGGCCTTCCAGTTCGACCAGTTCGGGTACGGCATCGCGCTCGCCCTCGTGCTGGCGGTCGTCGTCGCGGTGTTCTCCATCGCGCAGTACCGGTTGTCCAACCGCAAGGCGGTGAGCTGATGTTCCGCTACACCAAGGGCGTCCTCGCGCGTGAGGTCGTCATGCTCCTGGTCGCCCTCGTGTTCGTGTTGCCGGTCTACATCCTGGTCAACCTGTCCCTGCGCCCGGCCAACGACGTCTCCTCGCCGCTGCTGCCGGTGACGGCGCCCACGCTGGACAACTACGTCGCCGCCTGGGAGCAGGCCGGCCTGGCCGGCGCGCTGCTCAACAGCACGATCGTGACGGGCGTCAGCGTGACGCTGATCGTGGTCATCTCCTCGATGGCGGCCTACCCGCTGGCCCGGATCACCTCGAAGCTGTCGTCCACGGTGTTCTGGCTGGTGCTGGCCGGCATGCTGATCCCGTTCCAGGTGGCGCTCATCCCGCTCTACCAGACGATGCGCGACGTCGGCCTGCTCGGCTCGTTGTGGGCGCTGGTGATCCTGTACGCCGGCATGCAGGTGCCTTTCTCGATCTTCCTCTACACCGGGTTCCTGCGCACGATCCCGAGAGAGTACGAGGAGGCCGCCGCCATCGACGGCGCGGGCGCGCTGCGCACCTTCCGCAACGTCATCTTCCCGCTGCTGCGCCCGGTCACCGGCACCGTCGTCATCCTGAACGCGATCACCGTGTGGAACGACTTCCTGGTCCCGCTGCTCTACCTGAGCGGGACGCCGCAGCAGACGGTCACGGTCGCGCTGTACGCCTTCGTCGGCCAGTACGTCTCGAACTGGCCGATCGTGTTCGCCGGCCTGGTGATCAGCATTGTGCCGGTGCTCATCGTCTACTTCCTGCTGCAACGCCGGATCATCAGCGGTTTCGCGGGAGGACTGAAGGGATGACCGGATTGCGACTGTACGACCTGCGCACCGGCGGGCAACACGAGCCGCTGGGCGTGGACGCCGCCCCCACCTTCTCCTGGCGGCTGGAATCGGACCGGCGCGGCGCGCGCCCGCACTCCTGCCGCGTCCGGGTATGGCACCTGCCCCCGACCGGCGGCGCGGTGCTGGTGTGGGACTCCGGCATGGTGGAGCCGGCGGGCAGCAACTCCGCCCGCTACGACGGCGGGCCGCTGACGTCGTCGTCGGCCTACGAATGGGAGGCCGAGGTCGAGGACGAGACCGGCGCCCGCGCGGTGGCGCGGGCCCGGTTCGGCACCGGGGTGGTGCACGCGGGGGAGTGGCGGGCCGCGTGGATCGGCCGCAACCCGGTCTACCGCCAGGTGGCCTCGCCGCCGCAGGACACCGACATCAGCTACACGGTCAACAAGCTGCAGCCGGTACGCCGCTTCGCGCACGACTTCGAGCTGGCGGGACCGCCCGCCTCGGCCAGGGTGCACGCCTCGGCGAAGGGCGTCTACCGGCTCTACGTCAACGGCCGGCGGGCGGGGCGGGACGAGCTGGTGCCGGGCTGGACCGAGTACCGGGAGCGGATCACGTACCAGACCTGGGATGTGACCGGCCTGTTGCGGCCCGGCCGCAACACCGTCGCGGCGCTGCTCGGCGACGGCTGGTACACGGGATTCATCGGCACCGACCGGCGCCACCAGGCGCAGCACTACGGCACCGAGCCCGAACTGCTGGTCCAGCTCGACGTGGACGGGCCGGACGGCTCGCGCCGGTCGATCGTCAGCGGCGCGGACTGGAAGGAGTCGCCGAGCGACATCCTCTACGCCGACCTGCTGATGGGCCAGTACGAGGACTCGCGCCGCGCCGACTCCGGCTGGCAGCTGCCGGGCCACGACACCTCGGCCTGGTCGCGGGCGGTGGTGACCTCCACCGACACCTCCATGCTGGTCCCGGAGGCCGACCCGGCGGTACGGGTGACCGCCCGGCTGCCCGCGCTCACGGTGACCCCGCGCGGCGGGGGACGCTTCGTGGTGGACTTCGGCCAGAACCTGGTGGGCCGCGTCGCGCTCACCCTGACGGACCAGCCCGCCGGCACCCGCGTGCAGCTCAACCACGCCGAGGTGCTGGACGAGCGGGGCGAGCTCTACACCGCGAACCTGCGCACCGCCGAACCCGTGGACGTCTTCTGGACCGACGGCTCGCCCGAGCAGGTGTTCGAGCCGCGGTTCACCCTGCACGGCTTCCGGTACGCCGAGGTGTCCGGCCTGACCGGGGACCTGAACCCCGAGCAGGTCGAGGCGGTTGTCCTGCACAACGACTTCGCGCTGACCGGCGCGTTCGAGACCTCCAGCGCGGACCTGAACGCGCTGGCCTCGAACATCACCTGGAGCCTGCGGGGCAACTTCGTGTCGATCCCGACCGACTGCCCACAGCGTGACGAGCGGCTCGGCTGGGTCGCCGACGCGCAGGTGTTCGCGCCGACCGCGCTGCTGCTGGCCGACGTCGCCCCGCTGCTGCGCCGCTGGTTGCGGGACGTGCGCATCGGCCAGTCCGCGGACGGCGCGTTCCCCGACATCTCGCCGCGCCTCATCCACCTGCGCGAGGGCGCGCCGGCCTGGGGCGACGGCGGGGCGACGATCCCCTGGCACGTCTACCGCGCGACCGGCGACCTCGACGTCCTGCGGGAGGCCGCCGACTCGATGGTCGCCTGGGTACGGCACGTCGAACGGCACAACCCCGGCCTGATCTGGCGCGAACGGGTCGGCAACAACTACGGCGACTGGCTGCAGGTCGGCGCGGAGACCCCGAAGGACGTGCTGGCCACCGCCTACTTCGCGCACAGCGCCGACCTGACCGCGCGCAGCCTCGCCGCACTGGGCCGCGACGCCGAGGCGCGGGAGCTGGCCGGCCTCGCCGGACGGGTGCGCGCCGCCTACCGGGCGGAGTTCGTCGGCCCCGACGGCCGGGTGCACGGCGACACCCAGGGCGCCTACCTGCTCACCCTCGCCTTCGACCTGTGCGCCGAGGAGCAGCGCGACGCCGTGGCCGGGCGGCTCGTCGAGGCGATCGAACGCCGTGGCGTCTCCCTCACCTCGGGTTTCATCACGGTCGGGCTGCTGTGCCCGGTGCTGACCGCGATCGGCCGGTCGGATCTGGCGTACGAGCTGATCAACGACGACCGCTACCCGTCATGGTTGTTCTCGGTGCGCAACGGGGCGACGACCATCTGGGAGCGCTGGGACGGCTGGACACCCGAGGGCGGTTTCCAGTCGCCGCGGATGAACAGCTTCAACCACTACTCCCTCGGCGCGGTCGGCGAATGGATGTTCACCGGCGTGCTCGGCATCGGGCAGGCGCCCGGCTCGGCCGGATACGCCGACATCAGGCTCGCGCCGCAACTCCATCCCTCCCTCGACTGGGCGCGCGGCTCGATCGAGAGCCCACGCGGGCGCATCGGCAGCTCCTGGCGCCGCGACGGGGAGGGGTGGTGCGAATGGTCGGTCCAGATCCCGCCGGGAGCCGCCGCGGAGGCCGTGCTCCCGGCGCCATCGGCCGCGACGATCACCGAAGGCGGCCGGGCCGTCACCCGTGCCGAAGGGGTCACCTGTGCCGAAGGGGTCACCTGTGTCGAAGGGGTCACCGTCCAGGCGGAGCAGCGGGGACACACCCGCCTGCGGCTGGAGCCCGGCGGTTATTGCTTCCGCTTTCCCACCTCTCATCTCTTGGAGTGACAACCAGCATGTTCAACAGGAAGATCGCCGCTCTCGCGGCCATGGCGCTGGCATTGGCGGCCTGCGGGTCGCAGCCGCAGGCGCCGAGCAACGAGAAGACCAAGGCGCTCAAGATCGCCACCACGTCGAACAACCAGGAGCCGATGGAGGCGGTGATCGAGGCGTACAAGAAGAAGACCGGCCTCGACATCAACCTGACCGTGGCCGACACCGCGCAGTACCAGACGACGCTGCGCACCCAGCTCTCCTCGGGCACGGCGTCGGACGTGTTCACGGTGTGGCCGGGCAGCGGCAATCCCGGCGCCATCTCCATCCTGCAGAAGGCCGGGTACCTGGCCGACCTGTCGGACCGGCCGTGGGCGGGGAAGGTGGAGCCCGGCACCGCCGAGCAGCTGAAGATCGGCGGGAAGACGTACGGGCTGCCGTCCAAGCTCGACGCGGTCGGCGCGATCTACAACACCGCCACGCTGAAGGAGACCGGCCTGAAGGTGCCGAAGACCTACGGCGAGCTGCTCACGTTCTGCGCGGACGTGAAGGCCAAGGGCAAGGTCGCCTTCGCGCTGGGCATCCAGACCGACTGGGTGACGCAGCTGATCCCGTACGCGCTGGTGGCCTCGACCGTCTACGCCGCCGATCCCGGGTTCAACGACAAGATGGCGCAGCGGCAGGCGACCTTCGTCGGCTCCGGGTGGGAGAGCGCGCTCGCCAAGTACCAGGAGATGAGCAAGGCGGGCTGCTTCAACGACGACCCGCTCGGCACCGACGTGACCGCCTCCTACTCGCTGGTCAACACCGGCAAGGCCGTCGGCGTGGTGCAGGTGCTCGCCTCCTACTCGCAGATCACCTCCACCGCCCCGGAGGGCGCGGAGTTCGGGTTCTTCCCGCTGCCCGGCGGTGACAGCGGCGCCAACCCGGTCCCGCGCGGCATCGGCGTCAGCTTCGCGGTCAACGACAAGGCGGAGAACAGGGTGAACGCCCTCGGCTTCGTGGACTGGCTGGCCACGCCGGAGGCCACCAAGGTGTGGTTCGGCGCGGCGCCCGGCATTCCCGCGATCCAGGGGGCCGACATCAAGGCGGAGCCGGCCGTCCAGGAGGCGATCGACATCATCGCCGAGGGCCGCACCGCGCCCTTCCCGGACACCGGGTGGCCGAGCGCGCGTGTGCAGGCCGCCCACTTCGCCGGGATCCAGCAGCTGTTCTCCGGACAGGCCGACGTCAAGCAGGTCCTGGCGTCGATGGACGAGGCGTACGGCACCGGGTGACCCGGCCCCGCCCCCTATCTCCCGCTCCTGTCACCGTCCTCCACTCCTGTCACCGTCCTCCACTCCTGTCACCGTCTCCCGCTCTTGTCACCGTCTCCCGCGAAAGACCCATGACTACCACGTCTCATGACATCATCACCGCCGTACCCGTGTCGTTCGCCGAGGACGGCTCGCTCGACCTGGCCGGAACCCGTGAGATCCTCGCGTACGTCGCGGGTTCCGGCGTCCAGGGGGGGCTCGTGCTCGGGACGACCGGCGAGTTCCCGTCCCTGTCCATCCCGGAGCGCAACGCCGTCGCCGCGCTCGCCGTGCGGGAACTGCCCGGCATCCGGGTGATCGTGCACGTCGGGGCCGCCAGCCAATACGAGGTCTGCCAGCTCATCGAGGGCGCGCGGGCGGCCGGCGCCCGTGAGATCGCCGTGCTCACCCCGTTCTACCTGCCGGCGCCGCCCGAAGAGGTCTTCGCGTTCTTCCGGGACGTCAGCGCGCGGGCCGACGGGCTGGACATGTTCGTCTACCTCTTCGAGGCGCGGACCGGCGTGGCGGTGGACGAGGAGCTGCTGGTACGGCTCGCGGCCCTGCCGAACGTCGTGGGGGTCAAGGTCAGCGGCGAACCGCTGGACACGATCGCCTCCTACCGGGCCTGCCTGCCCGAAGGGTTCCTCATCTACACCGGCAGCGACGCCGAGTACGCGACGGCCGTCGCCGCGGGCGCCGACGGGATCGTGTCCGGGGTGGCGTCGGCGTTCGCCAAGCCGTTCGTCGCGATGCGGGACGCGCTGCGGCGCGCGGACGCCGCTGCGGTGGCGCGCCTGCAGGGCGACGTGGACGAGGTGGTGGACGCGATCCGCGGCGAGGCGACCCGGATGCTCGCCGTGCACCGCCTCGCCGGGCGGCCGGTGGGCCGCTCACGCATGCCGATCCCGCCCCCCGACGAGGAAGCCCTGCGGCGACTCGCCCGCGACCTGCCACTCCACCACTGATCACCCCCCACGGAGACTGCCATGACGCGTACCCGCCCCCCGATCCGCCTCCAGACCCGCCTCCAGACCCGCCTCCAGACTCGCCCCCGGACCCGCACTGCCGCCCTCGCCCTGGCGGCCCTGCTCACCCTGACCGCCGCCCCGGCGCACGCCGCCGGCGAACCGCCGCTGAAGGTGGCCGACGGGCTCATCGACACCTCCGACCCCGCCGAACTCGGCCTGGACCGCGCCGGAAACGCCAAGACGATCACGGTCTTCGCGCCGGGCGAGGATGACCTGAAGTACAACCACGGCGTCGTGCTCATGCCGTTCAAGGGACGCCTGTACGCGCAGTGGCAGAGCTCCGCCGTGGACGAGGACGCCCCCGACACGATCGTCACCTACGCCACCAGCAGGAACGGCAGGAAGTGGTCGGAGCCGATCCCACTCACCAAGCCGCGCGCCGACGGGTACACCTCCAGCGGCGGCTGGTGGACCGACGGCCGGACCCTCGTCGCCTACCTCAACGTCTGGCCGCGCGCGCTGACCCCGCGCGGCGGCTACACCGAGTACGTGACCAGCACCGACGGCCGGAACTGGAGCAGCCCCAAGCGGGTGACCGGCGCCGACGGCAAGCCGGTTGACGGCATCATCGAGCAGGACGTCAAGGCGTTGCCGGGCGGGCGGGTGCTGACGGCGTTCCACGTGCAGCCGGGCCTGTTCGTCAAGCCGTACTACACCGACGACCCGCTGGGCGTCTCCGGCTGGACGCGGGGCGACTTCGACAACCAGCCGAACACGCCGGAGATCAGCCGCGAGCTGGAGCCGAGCTGGTACCGGCGTGCCGGCGGCTCGATCGTGATGGTCTTCCGTGACCAGGGCGGCGGCACGTACCGCAAGCTCGCCGCGGTCAGCACCGACAACGGGGAGACGTGGTCGGAGTCGGTGGAGACGAACGTGCCCGACTCGCGCACCAAGCAGAGCGCGGGCAACCTGCCGGACGGCACCGCCTACCTGGTGGGCAACCCGACCGGCACCCGCAACCGGTATCCGCTCACCGTTCTGACCAGCGCCGACGGGGTGACCTTCGACCGGGCGTACAACCTGCGCACCGCCGCGGACCTGCAGCCGCGCCGTTACGAGGGCCTGTACAAGTCCGCCGGGTACAGCTACCCGAAGAGCGTGGTGTGGCGGGGCTTCCTGTACGCGGCCTACGGCACCAACAAGGAGGACGTGCAACTCAGCCGGATCCCGGTCGCCGACCTCGAACGCTGAAACGTTCATGAATCGTCCGGCCGGGTCCGGATGCGCGGCGCCGTCGTGCACCGGCCCGGACGGGCAGCTCAACGGGTAAGTGGCATTCCGTAATCAAATCCAGAAATTCGCGATTATAACTGCCATTTGAGACACATGAAAGAGGTGATATGGGTTTACATAAACGGCTTTCATTTCTAACATCACGTTCATGGGAGCGCTCCCAAAAGCCGATCCGGCTATGAGACCGCAGCTACGAGACGACGTACGATTCATCAAGAGCCCTGAGGGTGCTTACGTGCACAGCGACTACGGTGCGTGCACGCTGCGCGGACGGCAGGCCTACGCCTGGCTCGCCAGACTGGCACCCGCGCTGACCGGCCGCCACACCCTGGCCGAACTCACCGCCCAGCTTCCCGGCGACCGCCGGGCCATGGTCGAGGGGCTCGTGGGCCGCCTGGCCGAGCAGCGGTTCGTGGTGGACGCCCGGCAGGCCCGGCCGCATGGGCTGACCGGTGCTGAGCTGAGCGTGTACGCGGAGGAGATCGCCTTCATCGGCTACGCGCTGGACTCGCCGCAGGAACGGTTCGAGCGGATACGCCGGGCCCGCCTGGTGCTGACCGGTGAGGGGCCGCTGCTGGAGGCGCTGGTGGGAGCATGCGTCGGCACTGGCTGGCGACACGTCACAATCATCGGCCCCGACCCCGGACCGGCCGCCCGCGCCGCCAACGCCGCCCGCCGCGACCCCGCCCAGGAATTCCGCACACTCACCACCGCCACCGACCCGGCCGCGCCCGGCTGGGTGATCGCCGGCGACCCGGACGCGCCCGACCGGGTGATCGCCGGCGACGCGGACAAGCCCGACCGGGTGATCGCCGGGGACGTTGACGCGCCAGGCTGGGTGATCCCTGGGGACGCCGACGTCGTGCTCCAGGTGAGTGCGGACCTCGACAGTCTGGTGGCGACGGCCCGCGCCTGCGAGGCGGCCGGGGTCGTGCTGGGCCAGGTCTACGCCGGCCCGTCAGAGGTCTGGATGAGCCAGGTGGGGCGGCCCTCGGTGACAGCGGCCGAGTCGGGCTGGCATCGGCTGGCCGGGCTGTCCGGCGCCGTTCCGGTCGCGCCGGATGAGGACCTGCTGGCAGGGCCGGTGCCCACGGTGGTCGCCGCCATGCCGGCGCTCGCCTGCTTCTCGCACGTGACCGGGCTGGACACGGGCTCGGAACGCACACTCACCAGAGTGGACCTGCGCACTCTCGACACACTCCCGCACCGGTTCCTGCCCCATCCCCGCGCGGCCACCCGCCCAGGCGGAGGCCCCGAGGCGATCGAAGAGCTGACAAAGGCCCTGGCACCACACGCCCCCGCCCCCGGCACCGCGCCCGCACTCGGCATCGCGCCCGCCCCCGGTATCGCGCCCTCGGCGGACGTTGAGCCGTCTGAACTGCTCGGTCGTCTCACCGAGGAGCTGGTCGACTCCCGGTTGGGGCTGCTCGGCATGCTGGATGAGCAGGCGCTGGCCCAATCCCCGCTGGCGGTGTGCCAGGCGGTCGTCTCCGACCCGTTCGGCGCGCTGCCCGGCTGGGCGCCGAGACCGCGGGCGTTCGGCTGGGGGCCCGACCAGCGGACGGCCCGGCTGCGCTGCCTGCTCGCCGCCCTCGCCACCTACGGCCTGCTCGCCCTCGCCCCCGACAGGAAAGGGACGATCTGGGGCGTGAACCTGCCAGACGGCCTGCCTCACCCCGTCCCCGAGACCAGCCTCCGGCTCACCGGCAGGGGCACCAGCACCGGCACGGGCATCGGCACCGGCACCGGCACCGGCACTGGCGTCAGCAACGGCTCCGGCTCCGGTTCCGGCACGGGCATCGGCACCAGCACGGGCACGGGCACACCGCGCCCGCCGATCGGCACCGGCGCTGGCCTGAGCTGGCTGGAGGCGCTGGCCGCCGGTCTGCGGTCCCACTGCGAGCACCTGCTGGCCACCCACCTGTCGGCCACTCCGGATCACCAGGCCGATCCGGCCGGTCCGGCCGGGACGTCGGCTCCGGCGGCCACCTCCACGGCAGGCACCCCCACGGCAGGCACCTTCACGACGGCCACCCTCGCGACCGACCGCGCTGAGTCGACCGCGCGGCTGGAGACCCGGGAGGATCCGCTCGCGGAGGCGTTGTTGCGGCAGCTCATGCTGGCCGGCGAGACACCGCAGATCCGCGACCACACCGACGTCCTCGGTGTGCCCGCCGTAGCCCTGACGATCCCCGGCCGGGAAACGCTCGTGTCAGTGGCCGCGACCGTTCCAGACGCAGTGCGCGACGCCCTGGAACGGGTGCTGCTGCGCTGGCAGTCCAGGACCACCGACCAGCACGCGTACGCCGAGGCCCGTCCCTTCTGGTCACCGGACGGCGACCCGGCCGAGGCCGTGCGGACGATGGCAGGGGCGCTGCGCCGCGCGGGCAAGGTGCCGGTGGCGGTGCCGCTCGACGGCGACCCCGAGGCGTTCCGGCTGCTGCCCTTCGTCACCCGAGTCGTCCTGCTCGATGACTGAAACCACGATGAGTGAAACCACGACGGCTGAGGCCACGACGGCTGAGGCCACGGCGGCTGAAACCACGGCGGCTGAGGGCACGGTGACGGTCCTGGGTGAGGGGCGTTTGCACGCGGCCATCCGGCAGGCCCTCGCCGCCGCACCAAGCGGCGGCGGCGCGATCGTGGTCGTCAGCGACGCCGACGACATGCGGCCGTACCGGGCGGTGGCCCGGCAGGCGGCCGAGAGGAACGTGCCGTCGCTGCCGGTACGCGTAGAGGCCGGCTGGGCGCTGATCGGCCCGTCCGTCCGGCCGTCCAGGCCCGGCTGCCCGACCTGCGTGGCACGCAGGCGCGCGGGCAACCGGCAGGACGCGGTGGCGCGCGACGCGTTGCGCGCACGATGGGCGGCGGACCTCGACACCCGGCCCACCGCCCTGCTCACCCCGCTACTCACCCGTACGATCGCCGCGCTGGTGGCCGACGAGGTGCGGCGGCTGAGGCACGACCCCGGCTCCGCGCGTACCGAAGGCACGCTGTTGAAGGTGCACCTGCCGACCGCCACGGTGCGCCGGCACGCGTTCCTGCCCGACCCGCTCTGCCCCGACTGCGGCGCGCGCCCGGACGACAACCCGCGATCCGGCCGGTACGTCCCGCGCCCGGCGCCCAAACCGGACCCCGCGACGTTCCGGGTCGGCGGGATCAGCGGCCGGGGACCGGAGCTGGAGGAGCGGTTCGTCGACGCGGAGACCGGCATCGTGCAGGCGCTGCTCGCCCAGGAACGCGGCGGCGGCCCGATGGCGATCGCCCGGCTCAGCCCGGCCCGCACCGAGCACGAGAGCCACCACGGCTACGGCCGCGGCGACGACTTCGCCTCCGCGCGGGCCACCGCGGTCGCCGAGGCCCTGGAGCGCATCGCCGGCATCCACCCGCGCGGCCGCCGGACCGTCGTGCGCGCCGCGTACGCCGACCTCGCCGACCACGCCCTGGACCCGCGCACCCTGGGCCTCTACCCCGACGACTGGTACGACCAGCCCGGCTTCCTGTTCACCCGCTTCCGCCCCGAGCGGCCCACGACCTGGGTGTGGGCGTACTCGTTCGGCAGGGACGCGCCGATCCTGGTGCCGGAGAGCTACGCCTTCTTCGGCCCCCGCCCCGCGAACGACCTCGGCTTCGTCTACGAGTGCTCCAACGGCTGTGCCCTGGGCGGCCATCCGGCCGAGGCGATCCTGTACGGCCTGCTGGAGGTGGCAGAACGGGACGCGGCCCTGGCCACCTGGTACGCCCGCCTGCCCCTGCCGCGCGTAGACCTGGGCTCGGCGGCCGACCGCCGCATCCCGATGCTCGCCCAGCGAGTACGGGACCGGCTCGGCTACGACGTGCACGCCTACGTGGCGCTGCTGGAACAGCGCGTCCCGGTGTTCTGGGTGATGGCCGTGGACGCGCTGGGCCGGCCGGACCGGCCGCGCGCGCTGTGCGGATCCGCCTCGCACCTGGACCCCGAACGTGCCCTCCGCCGGGCCCTGGAGGACCTGGGCCCGATGCTGGCCGGCCACGTCGAACGCTACGATCCCGAGTCGTCGGCGCGGCTGGCGGCCGACTCCGACCGGGTGCGGCTGCTGGAGCACCATCCCCTGACCTACGGCCACCCTGACGCGTTCGACCGGCTGGGCTTCCTGCCGCCGGACGGCCCCGCGCTGTCCCTGGCCGAGGTGACGGCCCGGGTGGGCTGGCCCGAGCACGACGACCTCTGCGCGGACGTGGCCGAACTGGCGGGACGCTACCTGGCCTCCGGGCTCGACGTGATCGCCGTGGACATCACCTCGCCCGAGGCGCGGGCGTGCGGCATGTCCGCCGCCAAGGTCTTCGTGCCCGGGTCGATGTCCATGACGTTCGGCCACCGCTACCGCCGCGTCCACGGCCTGCCGCGGTTGCTGAGCCTGCCACGGCTGCTCGGTCATCGGGACCGTGACCTGCGGCCCGAGGAGCTGAACCCGTACCCGCACCCGTTCCCCTGACCGGCCCCCGGAGCACGACGAAGGAAGCGAGGCAGACCCCGAGTGCATCAGACCACGGAGACCGGCGCGGCCACCGGCCGCTACCTGGCCGCCATGCGGAACCGGGGCCCGTTGTCCATCGACTGGGCCGCCGCGCCGACCCGGCACAAGCGCTACCCGGGCGCCGGACGCGTACCACTGCCGTGGACCGCCACCGCGGACGGTCCCGCGCCCGGGCCGCTCGGGGAGCTGCTGCGGGACCTGCTCGGCGTGACCAGGCTCGTGTGGTCCCACCACCTCGGCGACGGCGGCGAGCCCCTGGGCCGCCCGCCCATGCTGCTCACCGGCCGGCCCGCGCCGTCGGGCGGCGGCCTGTACCCGATCGAGGCGTACGTGGCCGCCGGCGCGCCGCTCCTGCCCGCGGCCCTGTACCACTACGACCCCGTGCACCACGTCCTGGAGAACGTCCGCGCCGGCGACCACGTCCCGGCCCTGACCGGCCTGCTCGCGGACGGTCCCGCCGCGGCGGACGTGGTGATCGTCCTGACCGCGGTCTTCTGGCGGTCGATGTTCAAGTACGGCGACTTCGGCTACCGCCTGATCTGCCAGGAGACCGGCGTACTGATCGCCCAGGCGCTGACCGTCGGCGGGCGGCTCGGAGCGGCGGCCCGGGCGCACCTCCGCTTCCCCGACGCCGAGGTCGACCGGCTGCTCGCCATCGACGGCGCCCGGGAGGCCACATTGGCCGTGCTCACCCTCACCCTCCCGCCCGGCGGCGCGCCACCCCCGTCCGGCCCCGGCGAGCGGCCGGCCCCGCCCCTGGCCGGGGAGCTGACGGCGCGGCCCGCGGCGGAGGAGAGCCGCCCACGACCCCGGGCCATGCCCGACGGGCTCGCCGCCGCCCTGCACCGGGCCGCCGCATCCCCCTTTCCCGGCTCGTCCGCGCCTCCGGAGGGCGGCCTCCAGGAGCTTGACCGGGCATGGAACGCGGCCGCACCAGAGGAGTTGCGCCCCCGGGCGAGCCGCACCCTCCCGGCTCCCGATCCCGCCACCGGCCCCCCGCCCGCCGCAGGGGTGGCGCGCCGCACGTCCCCGGCGGCCGGTTACCGCCCGGTGCCGCTCGAAGGCGGGGCACTCGGCGCGATCCTCGCGGCGGCCGGCGGCGGCTACCCGGCCGACCTGCCCGGCACCGCCACGGGACCCGCCGCGACCGCGCTCTGCCTGCTGTCCCTGCGGGTGGACGGACTGCCCCGTGGCGCCTACTGGTACGACCCGGCGGGCCACCTGCTCCACGAGCTGACCGGCGAAACCGGGGTGGAGACCGTGGCCACGGGCAAGCTGCTGGCCAACACGCGGGTGGCGCTGCGCGGGGCCGCCGCCGTGCTGGTGCCCGTGGGCGATCCGGTCGCGGGCGCGCGCCTGTTCGGCGACCGCTGGTACCGCATGCAGCAGATGGAGGCGGGCCTGGTCGCCCAGCGGGCCGCGCTGAGCGCCGCCGCGCTGGGCCTGGCCGCGCGCATCCACTCCGACGGCGCGAACGAGACCACCGACGAGGTGCTCGGCCTGGCGGGCGGCCCGCTGCGGAGCCTGTCCTTCCTGGCCCTGGGCACCCCACCGACCGGCGGGCCGCTCCTGGCCCGCCCCATCCCGCACCTGGTGAACGAGGAGGTGATGCCCACCCCCGTAGCAGGCACCGACAACGTTCGACCCATCACAGAAGGAGACACACATGTCCAGTGAGAACCTCAAACTCGACCTGCGCGGCCTGGACGTCGACACCATCGACGTCGTGTCGGCCGACTCCATCGCGGTGGAGGGCCACGGCACCATCGAGACCGGCGCCTCTTCCTCCCCGGGCTACTGCTCCTCGTACCTGACGGCGATGAGCTGCTGGGCCCCGGAGCTGTAGTACCGGCGTCGGCCCTCCGGTGAGCCGCGCGCGGTCACCGGGATGACGAGCAAGGCCGAGGGCGCCCGTGCCGTGGGCGCCCTCGGCCCCTGACGAACCCTTCGAGGAGCGCGTTTCATTGACCGAGGTAGCGCACGCCGTCCCCGTCACGGGGGACGGCGCCCCTGCGAGGCTCGCTGATCCCGATTATGCACTGTCGCCCGTTCTGGCAGTCCGCGTCGCCGGGCTGCCGGTGGCCGGGCTCGACCGGATGCGCTGCACCCGTACGTGGCGGCTGGTGGACGAGCTGGTGGACCTCTCGGCCCGGCTGCGGCGCGAGGGCGCGGAGTTGTCCGGCCCGCTGTACGCGCTGATCGGCGAGGCGGCGGCGGGCCCGCTCAAGCCGGAACTGGTGGCGCTGCGGCGCGCGGTGTTCGCGGGACGCCGCCCGAGCGGCCGGGCCCTGTCCGCCGAGGTGCTGGCGGCCCTGCCGGCGGACCTGGCCGCCCGGATCGGCGCGTGGCTCGCCCTGCGGGACCGCGCGGAGGCGTTGCGCGCGGGACTGCCCGCCGTGCTGGTGGAGGAGGCGCGGGAGAAGACGGCGTTGCTGCGCGAGGCGGTGTCCGACGCGGGCTTCCGCCACGGTCTCGCCCAGGGCAGCCCCGTGCTGGCCGGCCGCCTCGAAGCCTGGCTCGCCGGTCCCGCCGACCGTCCGCCGGAGCGGCAGGAGCTGCTGCGGCTGGCCCGCTACCTGGCCAGGGCGAGCGTCAAGACGAGCCCGTACGCCACGTTCACGCTCAGCGGCCTGGGCCGGTGGGAGGCCGGCGGGCCCGCGGTGCGGACCGGCGGCGAACCGTCCTGGCAGGTGCGGGTCGAGCTGGACCGCGCGGTCCTGCGCCCGCTGTGGACGGTGCTCACCCGGCACCGGCGGGTACGCGATCGGGCCCGCCTGCGCGTCAACCCGTCCGCCGCCGACGACGGCGACCGGATCTGGTTCCTCACCGCCGGGCACGGTGAACCGCTGTCCGGCGTGCCCGCGAGCGCCGAGGTGCGGCAGGCCCTCGACTGGGTACGCGGGCGGGACAACGCCACCCTCTCCGCGGCTCCCGGGATCGAGCCGCTGGCCGACGCGGGCCTGCTGGAGTTCGTCCCGCCCTACGATGAGCAGGGCCCCGACCCTGTGGGAGAGCTGGCGTCGTGGCTGGCCGAAGACGGCCCCGCACCGTACGCGCGGGCCATCGCCCGCGCCGCCGGGGCACTCCGGGACAACGGAACCGATCCCGGCGGCGCCGCGAAGACGGCCGAAGTCGTCCGGGCGGCGCTGCGGGAGGTGCTGCCACCCGGGCCGTCCCTGCCCGACAAGAACCTGCTCTGGCACAGCGCCGTCATCCCCGGCGTCGCCGGCCGGCTGGGCACGACGGCCTGGCGCGGGGTGTGCGACGACCTGGACGCGCTGCGCGGGCTGCTCGGCCTGTTCGACCCCGACCTGCCCGTCAAGATCGCCGCCACCGCGTACTTCCTGGACCGGCACGGCCCGGACGCCCGGATCCCCGCGCTCGACCTCTACCGCGCGATCCACACCGAGGCGCCGGGCGAGGGCGGCAGGCTGCTGCGCGGCATGTTGCGCGACCCGGTCGCGGGCACCCGCGCGATGCCGGACGCCGAACCCCCGCCCGGCCTGACCCGGCTCACCGAACTGCGGCGCGGCTTCTGGGAGCGAGCCGGCGCGGGACCCGACGCCGGGGAACCGGTGGTGGACCTCACCGCCGCCCGCCTGGCCGCCCTGGCCGGGGACTGGCCGCGCTTCGTCCGGCCGCCGGGCTCGATCTGCTGTTACCTGCAGGCCGTGCCGGGGCCCGGCGGCGTGCGCGCGGTCGTCAACTCGGTCTCCGCCGGGTACGGGCGCGGCCTGTCGCGGCTGCACCGGCTGGTCACCCTGGCCGGCGGCGAGGCGCCTCCCGCGACCGGCCTGCGGGCCGCGCAGGGCGAGGTCATGGTGGCCGAGTGCCGCGGGCTCGTCGGCGGCGGACTCAACGTCCGCCCGGCCACGGCCGACCTCGCCCTCGACCACCCCTTCACCGCCCCCGACGCACACCTCCCGAGCGCCGCGCCGGCGGACCTCACGGTCGGCTACGACCCTGGAAACGACCGGCTGACCCTGTACGACGGCGCGGGCCGCCCGGTCAGGCCGGTCCACCTGGGCATGACGGCCCAGTACTGGTTGCCGCCGTGGTTGCAGTTCCTCGTGCGGGCGTTCGGCGAACCGTCCACGGCGATGGTGCCCGGCTGGGTGTTCCGCACCCGGCGCGAACTGCCGGACGGGGACACGGTGGAGCGCTGGCCGCGGCTCGACCTCGGGCGGGTGACGCTCGCGCGGGCCGTGTGGCGGCTGCGGGCCGGCGCCTTCCCTGCTCCGGCCAAGGGCGAGCACCAGGCCGCCTACCTGCCCAGGCTGGGGGAGTGGCTGGCCTCGCACGGGGTGCCCCGCCGGTTCTTCGCCCGGGTGGTTGACCTGCGGCACGGTCTGCTGGCCGGGCTGCTGAGCAAGGACCGCAAGCCCATGTACGTGGACGTCACCGACCTGCTGCTGCTGACCGGTTTCGTACGCAGGCTGCGCGACCCCGGCGCGCTGCTGGTGCTCGAAGAGGCCCTGCCCGATCCCGGGCAGGCGCCCCGGTACGGCGCGGGCGGCCGGGTCACCGAGTACATCGTGCAACTCTCCGGAAAGCCGCGCCGATGACGACCCCGCAACCCGGCACCGGCCTCGCGGCCGATGCGGCCGAGGCCAGAAGCAGCTGGGCGGGCACCGGCACCAGGGCCGGCGACGGTCGGTGGGTTGGTGCGCATCTGTTCCATTTCGGGGACCTCGATCCACTGATCACCGGCGTGGTCGGCCCGGTGACGCGGGAACTGGCGGCGGACGGCACGGCTCGCCGCGCCTTCTTCCTGCGCTACTGGGAGGGTGGCCAGCACGTGCGGCTGAGGCTGGAGGTCCCGGACCCGGCACGGCTGCCCCACGTCCGGAACCTGATCCGCGAACGCGCGGCGGCCCACTTCGCCGCGCACCCCTCACCCCCGATCGACCCCGCCTCCTACCGCACCTTCGCCGCCGCCATGGCCGCGGGCGAGCGGCGCACGTCCTACGACGAACGCCTGCACCCCGCCGGCTCGGTGGCGTTCATCGACTACCGGCCCGAGAACGAGGCATACGGCGACGCCGCCTGCGTGTCCGCCGCGGAACGGCACTTCGCGGTGTCGAGCCGCCTCGCCCTGGACGTACTGGCCGCCGGGACGGAGATGGGCCGGCGCGCGGCGATCGGCCTGGCCGCGCTGACCATTGCGACCGCCATCTGCGAGCCCGACCTCCCCACCGCCGCCCACCGCCTGACCACGGCCGCCCGCAAAGCGACCACGGCCGGGCCCGTTCCCGGTGGGATGGAGGCGGACTGGCGGCGGCGCGAGGGCGCTCTGCTCGCCCAGACGCGCAGGCTGTGGGACGCGCCGGAGTCCGGCGGCGGTCTGCTGGCCGAGTGGGCGTCCTCCGTGCGAGCCCTGCGCGACGACCTCGACGCGCTGCACGCCGCGGGCCGATGCGAGCCCCTGGACGCGGGCTCACCACACGCGTCCTTCGCCCAGGTCGCACCGCCGGAGCGGCGCACGGTGCCGCTGATCCTGATGCGCTGCGTCCACCTGTTCCACAACCGGCTGGGCCTGCGCGCCGGCACCGAGTACCACATGTCGTTCCTGGCAGGCCGCGCCATCGCCGGCCTCGCCGACCTCCGGAGGTGGTCCCCTTGACCGAAACCCCCACCTGGCACAGCGTGCACGTCTACTACCACGCCCCGGACAAGGACGGCCTGCTGCTGGACGCCGTGCGGCCCCTGCTCGACGGGCTGCGCGGCGAGGTCGAGGCGGCGTACGTGCTGCGTCACTGGCGGCAGGGCCCGCACCTGCGGATCAACATCAAGACCGCACCCGCCGCCTGGAAGCGGGCCGTGCGCCCGCGCGTGAGCGAGGCAATCGGCGCCTACCTGCGCGAACACCCCTCGACGGCCGTGCTCGACCCGGCCGCGAGCCTGGCCAGGCACCGCCTGCTCGCCATGCGTGAGCAGGAGCGGGGCCCGCTCACACCGTGGCCGCCGGACAACTCCATCGGCGACGCGCCGTACGACTCGCGCCGGCACGTCCTGGGCAGCGACGAGGAGGCGGACCTGCTCAGCGCGTTCTACACCGACGCGACCCCGCTGCTGTTCGGCATGCTGGAGCACGTGCGCGCGGGCCGCGACAGCAAGATCGGGCTGGCCCTGGGCCTCATGCTGACCGTCGCGCACACCTCGCAGCGCATCGACCGCAGCTACCTGTCGTTCCGGATGCACGCGGAGGGCTACCTCAACTGGGCGGCCGACCCGGAACACGCCCGCGCGTCCTTCGAGCGCGACTTCACGGAACGGCGGACGGCCCTGACGGCGCGCGTCCGTGACGTCGTCGCCTGCCTCGATGACGATGACAACAACGCCACCCCGCCCGTGCCGTTCGTACGGGAGTGGGCGGCGCTGCTGGAACAGTACCGGCGGCAGGTGGCAACGTTGATGGACGACGGAAGGCTGCTCGCGCCCGCGTTCGAGCCGGGCGAGGGCCTTCGCCCGGGCTCCGGTGGCCCGCCCGCGCCCCGGCGCGAGCCCAGCGAACTGCAACGCCTGGTCTTCGACAACCCCGCCTACCACGAGGTGATCTTCGCCAGTCCCGCCTTCCGGCGCTACCGGATCCTGCTCAACTACACCTACCTGCACCTGACCCGGCTCGGCCTGACCCCGCTCGACCGGTTCAGAACCTGCCACCTGCTGGCCGACGCCGTGGAGGACGTCTACGGCCTGTCGGGACTGGACGCCATGCGCCGCTTCACCGACTCCAGGACGCACTGACGAACAGCGCGCGGTAAGTGAACCGGCATCATGGCCTCAGTCGCTCGTGGTCACGAACGTGTGGGTGCCCGAGGCGGCCGCGTACACGGCGTGGCCGCCGTCCATCCGCAGGAACGTGGCCCGGCCTTGCACCGTGACCAGGCGCCGTTCCTTGGCCGGCACCCAGACCTCGGCCGTGGTGTTCGGCGGCACGTCCACCATCAGCCTGAACCGGCCCTCCGTCCTGGTCCATTCCGAGCGGGCCGTGCCCTGCGGCGTCTCATAGCGGCCCTTGACGGAGGTGAGGTTGCCGACCGGTTTGGGCCGGATGACGAGCTTGCGGTAGGCGATCGTGTCCGGGGCCGGGCGGATGCCGGCCAGGCCGGTGTGGAACCACTCCTCGATCTGGGCGAGGATCATGTGGTTCTTGGAGTCGCCGCGGTTCCAGCGTTCGCCGATGGTGGTCATGCCGCCGGGGTTGGCGGGGGTGGGGGCCATGAAGTAGCCGTAGCTGGGCTGGGCGTCGCTTTGCAGCAGTTCCCACAGGACGTCGTCGCGGCCGCCGTCGGCCAGGGCTCGTACGGTGGGGGCCATGCCGATGGTGCCGCCGCTGAAGTGCGGGCCTTCGCCGTTGGGGTGGTAGGCGTAGACCAGTTCGACGAGGGCGTCGAGGACGGCCTGGCGTTCGCTGTCGGGGACGAGTCCGGCGTCGAGGGCGAGGGCCTGGGCGGTCTGGGTCGCGCTGGCGGTGCCGTCGGTGTAGCGGCGGAGCTGTGGGTTGTAGAAGTGGGTGTTGAAGGCGGTCTTGATGTCGGTGGCGAGTGCCCGGTAGCGGGTGGCGTCGTCGGTGTGGCCGGTGAGTTCGGCCATCTTCGCCAGTTTGGTGATCATGGTGTAGTAGCCCCAGGTGCCGGTGATCCGGCCGGAGGTCTGGTCGGCGGCCACCCAGTCGGCGAGGGCGGCGTCCACGATGTGCGCGTCGGCTTTCTCCCGCTGGATGTAGTCGGCGAAATCGACCATCTGGTCGTAGTGGCGGGCCATCGTCGAGGTGTCGCCGTACAGTTCGTACAACATGGCCGGGACCAGGATGATGGCGTTGCCCCAGTTGATCTCGTCACCGAAGCGCCCGCTGTAGCCCCAGTCGTAGACGGGGGTCTTCAGCGCCACGTTGCCGCGCATCGGGGTGTCGGCGATCGACTGACCTTCGACGAGGTGCCGCATCGTGGTTCTGAGGTAGGCGGCGAGGTCGTGGTTGCGGTGGATGGCGCCCATCGGCATCGTGTAGTCGGCCGGGTAGGAGAGCTTCTCGCGGCCTGGGCAGTCGGTGAACACCGACATGATGTTGGAGGCGAAGGAGTAGCGGGCCATCTTGTGGATCCGGTTGATCCGGGCGTTGGAGGTGGTCACCTGCCCCGAAACGGGGGTGTCGGCCTGCAGCCGGATGCCCGTGATCAGGTTCTTGTCGGGGGTGTAGCCCTCCGGTAGGCCGGTGACCTGGATCCACTGCATGCCGAAGTAGGTGAAGTCGGGGTGCCAGGTCTCGCCGTCGCGCAGGCCGGCGGTGGTGTAGGTGTTGAACAGGTCGCGGCCCCGGCTGCCGCCGCCGCCCATCAGGGACGCCTGGTCCACGGTGCCGTCGGCGGCCAGCGACTCGGCGGGTGACATCCGGATGACGGTGCCGGCCGGCACGGCGTCCTTGAGGTGCAGCTCCGGCCATCCGACGATGTTCTGCCCGAGGTCGAACACCCAGGTGCCGGGCGCCGGGTTCGTCATCGACACCGGCCTGAAGGTCTCGACCGCCTTGACCGGCTCGGCCGTGCGGGCGACCAGTCGGGTGGCGAGGTTCGGCGGGGGTGAGAGGCCGGCGGAGGTCCAGTCCATGGCCGAGCCGTCGCGCCGCCTGGCGGTGGGGGAGAGGTCGGCGCCGGGGCGGTCCCAGCCCGGTTGTTCGCGGCGGGCGTCGTGGTCGGCGCCCGAGTACCAGGCGTCGGTGACCAGCGGGCCGAGCGCGGTGCGCCAGCTCCGGTCGGAGACGATGACGTCGGAGGAGCCGCCCGCGTAGGTGATCTCCAGGCGGGCGATCATGCGGGGCGTCACCGCCGCGCCGGCACTCGGGTCGCTCGCGGCGATGTTGTTGCCGGAGCCGGTTACCGTCGCGCCCGCCGGGTGCGGTTTGTCCAGCGCCGGGGTGAAGGTGATGCCGGACGCGCCGATCGCGGTGATCGTACGGGATTCGAGCGCGTCGCCGCCGTCGCCGGTGTCGACGTTGATCGTGCCGCCGACGTGGTAGCCGGTGACACCGCTCAGTGCCACGGTGGTGGCGCCGGTGGCGGTGGCGGCGGTGAGGGTGCCGCTGCCCTTGAGCTGGCTCTGCCACCAGGAGTAGGGCGCGGTACGGCCGACGGCCGGGTTGGTGACGCTGCGCCGCACGTAGGCGGGCCCGTTGCCGAGCCGGACCCCGAGCGTGTTGGCGCCGGCGCGCAGGTCGCCGGTGACGTCGTAGGTGCGGTACTCGCTGGAGAGCTGGTAGTTGGAGTTGCCGGGGGCGAGCACCTCGTCGCCGAGCTCGCGGCCGTTCAGGGTCGGCAGGTGCAGGCCGACGCCGGACAGGTAGAGCCGGGCACCGGCCACGCGCCTGCGCCGGTCGAGGTCGAACGCGCGGGCGAAGATCGGCATGGGCTGCGTCTCGGTGCGGCCGGGGTACTCGATCCACCGCGCCGCTCCCCAGTCGTCCTGCCGCAGCAGGCCCATCTCCCACAAGGACGGCCTGCTCCAATCCGAGGGCCGCCTGCCCGCGTCCCAGACGCGCACTTGCCAGCTGACCTGCTGCCGCGAACCCAGGGCCCGGCCGCCGTAGCGGACACCGGACTGCACGCCCGAGCTCACCTTCCCCGAGTCCCAGATCAGCCGCCCGCGCCGCAGGTCGCCCTCGTTCGCGGCCACCTGGATCTGGTACGCGGTCTGCGCGTCGGCAGGGCAGGTCGCCCGCGCGCACTGGCCGACCGGCGTCATGCGCCAGCCAAGCACGGGGGCGGGGCTGTCGATGCCGAGGGGCTGATCCCGCCTGCCGTCCACGCGCAGGTCGACGACCTCGACGTACGACTGCCCGCCGGCGGCCGGCTGAGCGTTGAGCGGCTGGATGAGGAGGAACGCTGCCAACAGGGATATCCGGCGACGTAATGAGGACACGGGGCACTCCCACTTCCGTGCGGAAAGCGGCGTTTGCGAAAAACGATTTACACACTCGCGGGTGCCGTCAACGTAAGCTCCGGCCGGAAAGCCGTCAAGAGCGTTTGAGGAACGGTTCCCGCGCTTTTCCCATGGCAACGGGCCAGCGGGGGATTTCTGGAGGTAACGGTACCCACGGTTTCTCCGGCTGCGGGCGGATCCTGGACGGCTTCCCGCTGAACGCCCGTATCGCGGCGGACTGCGACCAGGCCCCCGGTTCCGGCTCATAGAATCGGATCACGCCTCGGAGATGGAGTCTCATGGTCACGCCCGCTCGACGACGACGAGTGACGATCGCCGACGTGGCGAGCCACGCGCAGGTCTCCATCACGGCCGTCTCCAAGGTGATCAACAACGCCTACGGCGTCAGCCCGGCGATGAAGAACAAGGTCAAGACGGCCATCGAGGAGCTCAATTACCGGCCGCAGGCGGTGGCCAGGGGGATGCGCGGGCGTACCTTCACCATCGGCCTGGTGCTGCCGCACATCAGGAACCCGTTCTTCGCCGACATCCTCGACGGCCTCACCGCCTACCTGGAGAGCACCGACTACCAGGCGTTCATGATCGCGGGCGGGGCAGCGCGCAAGGTCGAGCACCGGGCGGTCGACGCCCTGATGGACCGGCAGGTGGACGGCATCATCATGGTCGCCCCGCTGGCATCCAAGGCGCGCCTGGAGGAGGTGGCGAAGGAGAAGCCGCTCGTGGTGCTGGCCCGCCACGAACGCTCCCCGCACTACGACTCGGTGCTGGACGACGACGAGGCGGGCGCGGAACTGGTCGTCAAGCACCTCATCGAGTTGGGGCATCGCCGGATCGCGCACATCACGCACCAGGACGACAGCATCGCCCGGCCGGGCGACCTGCTGCACAACATCCGATCAGGCAGCTACGAACGCGTCATGCGCGAGCACGGGCTCGCCGATGAGATCGCGATCGCGACCAGCTTCTACAGCGAGCAGGGCGGCTATGACGGCGCCCGCCGGTTGCTCGGCCGCGCGCCGCGCCCGACGGCGATCTTCGCGGGAGCCGACTCGGCGGCCCTCGGCGCGCTCGCCGCGCTGCACGAGGCGGGCCTGTCGGTCCCGGGGGACGTATCGGTCGCCGGCTACGACAACACCCACCTGGCCGCGTTGCCCAACATCGCGCTGACCAGCGTCGACCAGGACGGCCGCGAGATGGGCCGGGCCGCGGGCAAGCTGCTGCTCGAACGCGTCGAAGGCCGCATGACACCGGTGCGCTTCTCCGTCACACCGAGCCTGGTCGTCCGAGGCTCGACGGCCGCGCCGGCCGCGCCGGCCGGGCCGGTTCCGGCGGTCCGGTAATGCGCGCGCTGGTCATCACCGGGCCGGGCGAGGCCGCGGTCCAGGACGTCGAGCCGCCCGTGGCCGCGCCGGGACAGGTGATCGTCGACATCGAGCGCGTCGGCGTGTGCGGCACCGACCTGGAGCTGTTCACCGGCGAGATGAACTACCTGCGTACCGGCCGGTCCTGGTACCCGCTGCGCCCTGGCCACGAATGGTGCGGACAGGTCACCGCGCTCGGCGAGGGCGTCGATCGCGGCTGGCTGGGCCGGCGCGTCACCGGCGACACCATGATCGGCTGCGGTCGTTGCGAGCGCTGCCGGGCGGGCCGCCACCACGTCTGCGCCGACCTGGCCGAGATCGGCATCAGCCGCGGGTACGCCGGAGCGCTGGCCGAACGGCTCGCCGTACCGGCGACGGCGTTGCACGCGCTGCCCGACCAGGTGGACACCACGCTCGGCGCGCTCGTCGAGCCCGGCGGCAACGCCCTGCGCGCCTTCCACGGCGCCGGGCTGCGGCCGGGGGAGCGGCTGCTGGTCCTGGGAACGGGCACGATCGGCCTGCTCGTGGCGCTCTTCGCGCGTTCCCGCGGCGTCGAGGTGCACCTGATGGGCCGGGACGCCGAGGGCCTGCGCCTGGCGCGCACCCTGGGCTTCACCGGCATCTGGACCCGGCCCACGCTGCCCGCGACGGTCTGGCACGCGGTGGTCGACGCCTCGAACGCCGCCGAACTGCCCGCCCTGGCGCTGGAGCTCGTCGAGCCCGCCCGGCGGGTGGTCTACATCGGGCTGGCCGGCACGCCGAGCACCCTCGACACTCGTGACCTGCTGCTCAAGGACGTCACCGCCGTGGGCATCCTCGGGGGCTCGGCCGGGCTCGCCGACGCCATCAAAGCCTACGCGGACGCTTCCGTGGACGCCCGCCCGCTGGTGGCGGCCACGGTCGGTCTGGCCCAAACCGCCGAGGTCCTGGCCGGACATCGCCCGGACGGCGCCGGCCCCGGCCCGAAGATCCACATCGACCCGCGGCTGTGAGACAGGCCCGCAATTCTGAGGAAGCTCGCGGTTCTGAGGAAGCTCGCGGTTCTGAGGAAGTCTGAGGAAAACGCGCGGCTGTGAGGAAAGCGCGCGGCTTTGAGGAAGGCCCGCGCTGTGCGAGAAGCAGCAGCTCCCGGCAGACCGCGCCACCCCAGGCCCGGCGCCTACCCCATGCCCGTGGTGCTTTCCGCGACCACCAGCCGCCAGGGCGCCTCAAGCTGGACAGGCGGGCTCTGGTCACCCTCCACGCGGGCCAGCAGACGGCTCACGGCCAGCTCGGCGATCCTCTCCTTGTCGGGCGCGACGGTGGTCAGCGGCGGGGTGACGAAGCGGCCCTCCTCGATGCCGTCGAACCCGACGACGGCGACGTCCTGCGGCACCCGCAGCCCCCGCGACAACACGGCCCGCACCGCGCCGACCGCGAGCAGGTCGTTGTAGCAGAACACCGCGTCCGGCGGCTCGGGCAGGTCGAGCAGCGCCTCCATCGCGTCCCTGCCGTCCTGGCGCTGGTAGCGCCGTACCATCGCGGAATACTCGGGCCGGACGGTCAGGCCCGCCTCGGCCAGCGCCTGCTCATACCCGGCCGAGCGGTGCGCCGCGGTCGCCCTGGCCGGCCGGCCGGGCTGCTGCCGCTTCACGTGCGGCACGCCCATGGCGGCGATCCGGGTCCTGCCCAGCGAGATGAGGTGCTCCGTGGCGGCCCTGGCCGCGGCGGTGTCGTCGATGGCGACGTGATCCACGCCGTCCACCCGCATCTCACCCAGCATCACCGCCGGGCAGTTGCCCGCCCATCGGCGCAACTCGTCCGCGTCGAGGCCGAGCGGGCTGAAGATGAACCCGTCGAACAGCGCCGACCGGTCGCGCCGCATGACGATCTGCCGCTCCCGTTCCGCCACCCCCTCGGTGCGGTCGATGAGCACCGTGTACCCGCGCTCCTCGGCCTGGTCCACCACGTGGGCGGCCAGTTCGGTGAAGTACGGCACGTCCAGCGGCAACACCAGGGCCAGCAGGTTGGAGCGCCCCCGGTTCAGGCTGCGCGCCGCGAGGTTGGGCCGGTAGTCGAGCTCGTCCAGGACCCGCTGCACCTGGGCGCGCGTCTCCGGCGCCACGTAGGCGAAGTTGTTCACGACGTTCGAGACGGTCCGCACCGAGACCCCCGCCAGCCGCGCGACATCGCGTTGTGTCACCACAGTTGATTCACCCTCCAGCCGGGACCCGATGAAGAGTCGTGCGGCGCGGATGGGCCGCGCGGCGGGACCAACTTTGCCACGCGGCGACCCCTACCGCGATATCACGGCTTCAAGGGCGGCCCCGGGCCGGGCTGAACCCCGGCCGGAGGTGGTGCGTACCTCGAATATCGCGGTGGGTTGGCCTCGGACGACGTGGCGGGTGTGTGCAATGAGAATTTCCGCACGGTTGTACGCGGGTGCCGTCATCGGCATGGGCGTCCTGGTGCTGGTGGCGGCGTTGCGCTTCGGCGGTGGCGCCGGGGCGCCGCAGATCGCCGGGCTGCCCACGGCGGGGCCGCTGACCGACTGGGGGCTGCCGGTGATGCGCCTCGTGCACGAGTTGTGCGCGGTGGCGTGCGTGGGAACCCTGCTGGCGGCGGCCGTGCTGGCCCCGGCCGCCTCGCCCGAGTCGGCGCGCTGCCTGCGCGCGGCCGGATGGTGGGCGCTGGGCTGGGCGCTCTCCTCGCTGCTGAGTTATCTGCTGACGTTGTCGAGCTTCATCGCGATGCCGGTGGCGGACGTGCTGTCCGTGCCCGGCCTGCTGAGCTCCGGGACGGAGCTGCCGCAGGCGCGGGCGCTGCTGGTCGTGGTGGCCGTGACGTTCGTGGTGGCGGTGGCGACGCTCGTGCCGCGGCTGCCGAGGTGGATCCCGCTGGCGGTCGCGCTGTTCGGGCTGCTGCCGCCGGCCTACGTCGGCCACGCCGCCTCGGCGGGCGACCATGATCTGGCGGTGTCCGCGCTGATGGCGCACCTGCTGTCGATGGCGCTGTGGGTGGGCGGCCTGGGCGCGGTGCTGGTCTGCTTCCGCCGCTCCGGCGACCTGCCGATCGTGCTGCGCCGGTTCAGCACGATCGCGCTGTGCTGCTTCGCCGCGGTGGCCTTCTCGGGGGCGGTCAGCGGCTGGACGCGCCTCGGCACGCCCGCGGACCTGTGGCAGACCCCGTACGGGCTGCTCCTGCTGGCCAAGGCCGCCACCCTGGGAGTTCTGGGCTGGTTCGGATGGAGCCATCGCCGCCGTACGGTCGAGGGCGTCGCCGATCGCGGGGTGCGCAGGACCTTCGTGCGGCTGGCGGCCGGGGAACTGGGCGTGATGGCGGTGGCGATGGGGCTCGCGGTGGGCCTGTCCCGGACCCCGCCGCCGCCGGGCGCCGAAAGCGGCGAGCACGTCCATCCGCTGCTTGAGTACGTCGTGACGCCCTTCTCACCCGGCGCGCTGATCGGCGAGGTGCGGCTGGACTCGCTGGTGGTGCTGCTGCTCGCGCTGCCCGCCGCCGGCTACCTGTTCGGCGTGCGCCGGGCGGTCACATGGCCGGCGGGCCGGACGATCGCCTGGTACGCCGGGCTGGGCCTGGCCGCGCTGGTGCTGCTGTCCGGGGTGGCCGGGTACTCGCGGGCGATGCTCTCGGTGCAGGCCCTCCAGCACGTCGTCCTCGCCGTAGTCGTGCCGCTGCTGCTCTGCCTGGGCGCGCCTCTGACGCTGGCGCGCCGGCCCACCTCCCGGTACGGCCGGCGCGTCATGACGCCCGGACTCCTGCTGATCGCCTATCCGGCACTGTTCCTGCTGCTGTACGGCACGGACTGGCTGCCCTGGTCGTTGTCCGGGTACGCGCAGCACCTGGCCACCCAGTTGCTCTTCCTCGGCCTGGGCCTGGCGGCGTCATGGGTGCTGGCGGGCGTCGATCCGCTGCCCCGGCCGTTCCCCCGGGTGCCGCTGCTGGCGGTGGTCGCCGGAACGCATCTGGCGGTGGGCGCGTACCTGCTGGCCGGGCCGCCGGTCGCGGCGCGGTGGTTCGCGATGACGACGCCGCCCGGCGCGCCGGACCTCGTCACCGACCAGCACGTGGCCGGCGCGGTGGTCCTGATCGTGCCGCTGCTCGCCCTCGTGCTGGTGACGGCCCTGTCACGGGCGGGGAAACAGCCCCCGCTCGAAGGCCACCGCGACGGCGGCGGCACGGTCGTTGACCCCGAGCTTGGCGTAGATGTGCAGCAGATGGCTCTTCACGGTGGCCTCACTGATGAAAAGGCGTGAGGCGGCCTCGCGGTTGGTGGAGCCGCGGGCGATCAGCGCGAGCACCTCCAGCTCCCGCGCGCTCAGCGGATCGGACGGCGCGCGTACCTGGCCGATCAGCCGGGTGGCCACCGAGGGGGACAGCACCGCCTCGCCGCGCGCCGCGGCCCGCACGGCCCGGATCAGCTCCTCGGGCATGGCGTCCTTCAGCAGGTAGCCGGTCGCGCCCGCCTCGATGGCCGGCAGCACGTCGCTGTCGGTGTCGTACGTGGTCAGCACCAGGACCCTGGCCGTGCTGCCCCGCTCGGCCAGCCGCCTGATCGCGGTGACCCCGTCGGTCCCCGGCATCCGCAGGTCCATCAGGATCACGTCGGGCCGCACCTGTTCGGCCAGGCTGACCGCCCGCGCGCCGTCGCCCGCCACCCCGACCACATCGAAGCCGGGCTCGCCGGTGAACATGCCGCGCAAGCCGTCACGGACGATGGGATGGTCGTCGACGACGATCAGCCGGATCGGGCGCTCGCTCACCGGACCTCCCTGGCCGGGACCGTGGCCGAGACGGCGGTGCCCCCGCCGGGCTCCGACTCGATCTCCAGGCTGCCCGCCAGCCTGGTCACCCGCTGCCGCATGGAGGTCATGCCGAAACCCCCGCCGCCGTCGCCCGGCACGAACCCGGCGCCGTCGTCGCGCACGTCCAGCGTGACCACGTCTTCCATGTACGACACGGTGACCCCCACCCGGGCGGCCCCGGCGTGCTTGCCCACGTTCGCCAGGGCCTCCTGCGCAACCCGCAGCAATGTCACCTCGACCTCCGGGTGCAGCGGCCGGACCGGGCCGGTCGTGGCGAACTCGGTCCGGACGCCGTGAACGTCCTGCCACCGCCTGGTCACCTCCGCCAGCGCCTCCGGCAGCCGGGCGGACTCCAGTTCGGCAGGAGCCACGGCGTGCACGGAACGGCGCGCCTCGGCCAGGCCGTCCCTGGCCAGCCGGGCCGCGTTGTCGAGGTGGCGCCGCCACTCCGCCGGGTCGTCCTCGGCCCGCGCGGCCGCCTGGACCTGGGTGATGATCCCGGCCAGGCCCTGCGCCAGCGTGTCGTGGATCTCCCGCGCCATGCGCTGACGCTCGTCGGTGACGCCCGCCTCGCGGGCCTGCAGGAGGAGCTGGGCCTGCAGCCCCGCGTTCTCCCGCATCGTCTCCTCCAGCTTGGCGTTGGTCTCGGCGAGCCGGTCGACCATCTGCTGCCTCCTGGCGCTCCGGTCGGCGGTGACGTCGCCGAAGAGGCTGAACAGCACGACCAGGACCACGATGACGACGATGAACAGCACGTAGGACGAGATGACGGCCGGATCGGGGCCGGGCAGCCCGCCGAAGTAGCCGGTCACCGCGGCCGCCGCCGTCGCGGCCACACCCGCGATCCGCCATCTGCCCAGCAGGAAGTGCCAGGAGTGGAGGTAACCGGTGAAGGCATAGAAACTGGCGAAATAATGGTCGAGCAGGCCCAGCGCGGTGATGAACGCCACCAGCCCGGCGATGTACAGGCCCGCCGCCCTGCCGTTCGCCATCCAGGCGGGGTGCAGGGTGACCATCCACAACGTCCATCCCGCGGCGAGCGCGGTCAGGCCCAGGATCCCGAGCCGCTGAGCCTGCGGGCCGTCCCCGGTGAGCAGCGCGAGTCCGGCCGAGACGGCCAGCAGCACGTACGGTACGACGGCCAGCCCGGTGGCCAGCCGGCCCTCCGCGACGTCGAGCGGATCGCGTGGCGTCACCGCCGCCTCACTCCCAGCGGAAGAAACGGGCCGCGACAAAACCGATGACCAGCGCATACACCGCCATTATGGCAAGAGGCAGAGGCTGTGTCGCAGCGCCGCTCCAGGCGTCGTGGATCGCCTGCCTGAACAGGCCGAGCGGGGTGAACCCGCCGATCGCGGCCAGCGTCTCCGGCATGGACTCCACCGGCTGCATCAGGCCGCCGAGGAAGGCCAGCGGGAAGTAGAGCAGCACGCCGACGCCGTTGGCGGCGCGCCCGGTGGCCGCGGTGGCCGCGATGAGCAGGCCGATCGCGAAGATCGCCGAGGCGCCGAGCAGGAAGGCGGCCGACATCGCCGCGACGCTGGCGGGCAGGGCCGCCTGGAAGACCACGACCGAGACCATGACGAGCAGCACCGAGGCGAGCAGCGCGAACACCAGCTGCAGAATCAGCTGCACGCTCAGCAGGGCGAGCGGGCTGACCGGCGTGGTGGACATCCGGCGCAGGATGCCCCGCTCCCGGTAGGTGGCCAGGGTGGTGGGCACCATGTAGAGCCCCACCAGGCCGACCGCGAGCGTCATCGACATCGAGGGCAGCGCGGTGTCGCCGGGGCCGGTCCCGCTGCCGAAGATCACCAGGATGAAGAGCGGGACGGCCATGCTGAAGATCGCGCCCGGGTCGCGCAGCAGCAGCTTGCCCTCGACCTGGGCGAGTTTGGCGAATCCGGTCATCAGAACTCCCGCGAACGTTTGGCGAATCCGGTCATCAGGACTCCCGCGAATCTTTGGGGAATCCGGCCATCAGGACTCCGCGAGGCTTTGGCGGTGCCGGTCATCGGGACTCCTGCGGATCGAAAGGACGGCCGGTCAGCGCGACGAAGGCGTCGTCGAGCGTGTGCTGCTCGATCCGCAGTTCGGCCACCGGCACCTGGGCGCGGGCCAGCGCGGAGGTCACCGCCCCGGCGAAGTCGCCGCGGCCCGCGACGATCACCAGGTCGCCGGAGCGGGTCACCGACACCACCCCGGGCACCCCCGCCAGCACGGCGTCGTCGAACGGCGTCAGCGGCCGGAAACGCAGCCGCTGGTCGGCGTCCACGGCCGAGATCAGGCGCGAAGGGCTGTCCAGCGCGACGATCCGGCCCCGGTCGAACACCGCGACCCGGTCACACAGCTCCTCCACCTCATCCATGTAGTGGCTGACCAGGACGACCGTCACCCCCGTGTCCCGGACCCGCTTGATCAGCTCCCAAGTGGCCCGGCGGGCGGCCGGGTCCAGCCCCGTGGTCAGCTCGTCGAGCAAGGCCACCTTCGGGTCGCCGACCAGCGCCAGCGCGATGAACAGCCGCTGCTTCTGCCCGCCGGACAGGGTCCCGAACCTGGCGTGGCGCCGGTCGGCCAGACCCCACTCCCGCAGCAGTTCCCGCCAGTCCCTGGGGGCGTCGTAGAAGGAGGCGTACAGGTCGAGTGCCTCCCCGACCTTGATGTTCTCCGGCAGGAGCGACTGCTGGAGCTGCACGCCGACCTGGTGGCTCAGCTCCCGCCGGTCCCTGACCGGGTCGAGGCCGAGAACCCTGACCGACCCGGAATCGGGCCGCCGCAACCCCTCGACGCACTCCACGGTGGTCGTCTTGCCTGCTCCGTTGGGCCCGAGGATGCCGAAGATCTCGCCCTGCTCCACAGAGAAGGACACCTCGTTCACCACGCCGAGCCCGCCGTACCTCTTGCTGAGGCCGCTCACCTCGATGACTGCCATGCCTCAAGCCTCGGCCGCACACCCCCTGGCCCGAATCGCCCGCCCGGCCATGATCCGCCACCGCTGGGGCTGAGCCCGGAACCCACCGATCGGTTGATGCGCCTTCAGGCGCTCGCCCGATCGGGCCTCGTGCCGTAGGCGGTCAGGGCGAGGCAACCCAGGGCCGCCAGCGCCACCGCCGACAACATCACCGGGTACGACAGCAGCCGCGACAGCGCGGACAACACGGTGGGCAGCAGGAAGCCCGAGTAGGCGAGCATGTAGTAGATGCCGGTCAGGCCGGCCAGGTCGTTCTCGCCTGCCATCGACTGGATTTCCATCAGTCCCGACACGACCGCGATGCCATAGGCCGCACCCAGGGTGATCGCGGCCGCCACGGCCAGCAGCGGTGACCGCAGCACGGCGTTGCCGGCGCACAACGCGGCGCCGAGCAACATCGCGGCCATCGCCACCACGCAGGCGCGCCCCTGGCCGGCGCCCGCCGCCCGGTGCAGCCGCCTGACCACCGGCTGCACGGCCGCGCCGGTGCCCAGCGTGAGGACCGTCAGGCCGGTCGCGTACGCCAGCTCCCAGTGGCCCACCCGTGCGGCGACCAGGTGCGGCATCACCGCGTACGCCAGTCCCGCCGCGCCGAACACCCACGGCGCCATCGGCAGCACCACCAGCCGGAACCGGCGGCGCGCGGGAGCGGGCACGCGCAGGTCGTCCACCAGGGAGCGCAGCAGTCCCCGGCCCGGGGCGGGTTCGGGCGCACGCGTCTCCGGGACCCGCAGCAGCAGCACGGGGACGGCGACGGTGATGAGGATGTGCACGGCATACGGGGTCACCATCGGCCACGGCCCCCACTGGGCCAGCGCGCCCGCGACACCCGCGCCCAACGCGAACCCCGCCGTCTGGCAGAGCGCGGCCCGACGCGCGGCAAGCCCATCGCCCACGCCTCCGCCCCCCGCGCCTCCACTGCCTGCGCCTTCAGGACCCGCGCCTCGGTTGCCCGCGCTTTCAGCACCTGCGCCTCGGGTGCTTGCGCCTTCAGCCCCCGCGCCTCCGTCGCTCGGGTTGCCGGACAGCTCCTTGACCCAGCTGCTGCCCACCGCCATGGCGATGCCGACCGCGACGCCCGTGAGCAGCCTGCCGAGGTAGATCGTCCAGGCGCCGCCTGTGCCGAAGCACAGCACCAGGCTGGCCAGCGCGGACACCACCGTCCCGAACACCAGGACAGGGCGGCGGCCACGGCGGTCCGACACCGGCCCGGCGAGTAGCAGACCGGGCACCAGCCCGACGACGTAGGTGCCGAGGAAGGCGTCCACGCTGAGCGCCGAGTAGCCGCCGAGCCGGCGGTACATCAGCAGCAGAGGCGTGAACTGGTTGCCGCCCCAGCCGCAGACGAACATCGCCGCGGCGACCCATCGCCACGCCCCTGGACGGGCCACGATCGCGTCGGGCATGGTGATCACACGTTCCTTGCTTGTGGAGATGACGCCGCCCGTCTGATCAGGCGCCACCCTGCGGGACCCGGCCCCCTGCGGAGGCCGGCGCCCGCTGGTCCGATCAGGCGTCGCCGGCGGCACCGGGGATCTGGCGCCGCTGGTCCGATCAGGTGTCGCCAGGTGGCACCGCTGAGCCGTGGGTTGCGGTGAGATGTGCGCGCAGGGCCTGACCGAACGCCGCGGGCGCGCCGGCCACGAGGTGAGCGAGCAGGCTCTCGTGCTCGCCGGCCAGCACCCCCAGCCGCTGCGGCCGGGGCGACAGTGCGGAGATGCTCATCCGGCGCTGCCGGTCGCCGAGGGTGGCGTAGAAGCGGGCGGCGAGCCGGTTCCCCGACGCCTCCACGATGCCCCGGTGGAACCTCTCGTCCGCCGCGGCGAACCCGTCCACATCCCCGGCACGGGCGAGTTCACGCTGCCGCCCGATCAGCCCGCGCAGGTGCTCCTCGGACTCGGCCGTCAGGCCGTGCCGGGCGATCCGTTCCGCGGCGGCCTGCTCCAGCGCCTGCCGCAGCTCCAGCACGTCCGCGGCCTCTCCGGCGGGCACGGGCACGACCACGGCGCCGCGCTTGGGATGCAGCGCCAGCAACTCCTCCGACTCCAGGCGCAGGAACGCCTCACGGACCGGGGTCCGGCTGACCTGGACCCGCTCGGCGATCTCGCCCTCGCTGATCAGCGTGCCGGCGCTCAGCTCGCCACTGAGAATGAGCTCTTTGGTGACGGCATACACCGCCTGCGCGGCGGACGCGCGCCCCGTGGTCTCGGCCATGGCCCGACTGTAGCAAACATAGATGCATGCTTGTATCTATGGCTGGCTCGCGTACGCGGCGACCCCGTCGGCCATGCCCTGCATGAAGCGGGTCAGGTACCGCCGCCAGAAGGCCCCCGAGAGCGGCATCTTGGGGACGAAGGTGCCGGACCAGGTGATGTCGGTGCCGCCGCCGGGCGCGGGAGCCAGCTCGACCGTCCCCCGGTAGGACCGGAACACCCCGCCCACGTTGTCGTAGACGAACCGCCGGTCGGGGACCAGTTCGAGCACCCGCTCCCGGGCGACGTGCTTGCCGGTGCGGAAGATCCTCAGGTCGCCGACCCGCTGCTGGTCGGCGGCGTCGCCGCCCTCGACCTCGGCGGAGCCGATCGGCGACCAGGAGGGCCAGGTGGCCGCGCGGGTGAGCGCCGCGTAGACGGCACCGGGGGCGGCCTGAGAGCGTGCGGTCACGCGATAGGAATGGGACATGCGCCCAACGTAGGCAGCGCCGCCGGCCAGGGACATGCGCGCGATTGCGGAAGGTCGATCAGTTCTTGCGGTACGCCGAGGGCCGCACCTGGTTCTGTCGGTACGCCGACGGGCGTACCCCGGTCTGGCGCAGGAACGCCGACGACAACGCGCCGGGACTGGCGAACCCGCACCGCCGGGCGATCTGCTCGATGCTCAGGGGAGTGGCGGACAGCAGCCGCCGCGCCTCCTCGATCCGCAACCGGGTCAGGTACCGGTGCGGCGTCTGCCCGGTGGCCTCCCGGAAGACGCGGACGAAGTGGTACACGCTCAGGTGGACCTCGGCCGCGATGACGGCCAGCGTCAGCGGCTCCGCCAGGCGTTCCCGCATGATGGCGACACCCGCCCGTACCGCGGCGTGCTCGGGACCGGGCAGGCGCTCGTCCCCGCCACGGGACAGCAGGTGCGTCGCGAGGAACGCCGCCGCGGACTCCGCGTACAGGTCGCCGACGTCGCCGGCGCCCGGCAGCGAACGGAGCAGCTGCTCGACCACCGGATCCCCCGCCCCCAGACCGGCGGACAACGCCTCGAAGTCGGTCGGGCGGCCGCCCAGCGCGCCGGTGACCCGCCGGACGGCCGGCGCGGGAATGTGCACCTGCACGGTGCTCCACCCGGTCGCCGAGCGGTAGCTGAAGGAGGTGGCGCGGCCGGGGACCATGAGCTCCAGATGCCCGGGCACCCACCGGCGGCGGACGGGCTTCGCGCCGGTGTCCATGCGCACGTCCGCGCTTCCGGCGACACAGAGCACGAGATGGAGGTCGGACACCGCGGGCAGCGGCAGGTACTCGGCCTCGCGGGAGTGGTCGAAGCCCTGGACGAGCAGTGACCGCCAACCGGCGTCGTCCCAGCTGTTGTAGGTGTGCCGCGCGTACGCCGAGGTGTCGAAGTCGGCGTAGGACGCCAGATCGAAGTCGGGCGAATGGAACACACGACGAGTTTAGTCGGCCGCCCGGCCACCATGCGGGCTCCCGGCCGCCGTCCGCGCCCATGGGCCCCGGGCACGGCTGGTGCTCCCAGCCGCCGTACCCGAGGCCCCGGGGGACCTTAGGAGCAGGAGGCCCGCCTCACAGGAACCTCCAGAGGTTGTTGTTCGCGCCGTTGTCGTCGGCGAGCACCACCTGCGCGCCCTGCGACGTGCCGCCGAGGCCGAGCACCCGGCCGCCGTTGGCGCACTGGATGCGGAAGGTCGCGCCCGTCCCGTAACGCAGCCGCCAGCGGTGGTCACTGGTGCCGTTGTCGGCCCACTGCACGACGCGCGACCCGGCGGCGGTGCCCATGTTCTCCACGCCCAGCACCTTCTGGCTGGCCGAGTTGCGCAGCCGCAGGTAGCCGCCGGTGTCCACGATCGCCGTCCACAGATGGTCGGCGGTGCCGTTGTCGCCCCACTGGACGACGAGCGCGCCGTCGGCCGTGGACATGTCGGTGACGCCGAGCACCATGCCGGTGCCCGCGTTCTGGATGCGGCGCGCGCCGCTCGGCACGAACCGCCAGAGGTTGTCCGCGCTGCCGTTGTCGGGGTCCTGCACCGCCTGGGCGCCGTTCGCGGCCGAGCCGTTCAGGATGCCGAGCAGCTTGGAGCTGTGCACGTTGCGGATCTTCACGGAGCCGTCGCCGGCGTCGGTGATCGTCCAGCGGTGGTCGGCGGTGCCGGTGTCGCCCCACTGGAGCACGCGGGCGTTGTCGGCGGTGGACATGTTCTCCACGCCGAGCACCTTGCCGCTGTGCGCGTTGCGGAACCGCACGGCGGTGCCGTCAACGACCGGGACCCAGTCGTGGTCGGCGGTGCCGTTGTCGGTCCACTGCAGCGCGGGGGCGCCGTCGGCGGTGGACATGTCCTGAATGCCGAGCACCAGCCCGGAGGCCGCGTTGAGCAGCCGGAAGCCGGTGGACCCCTGGCCGCCGGTGTTCCAGTAGACGACGTAGTTGTGGTTGGAGGCGTCGTAGAACGGGCCCAGATTGACGTTCGCGCCGCCCGCGGTCGCGGTGAAGGCCAGGGACGACGTGCTCGTACGGGCGATCGACGCGGTGGTGAGGGCCGGGGCCGCCGACAGGCTGGTGCTGCCGTAGTTGCCCGACAACACGACCGGGCCGTAGGTGACGGCCTGCAGGTTCGCGTTGTCGTTGGCGGCTTTCATGACCACCCGCATGGGCAGCCGGACGGTCACGGTGTCGCCCGACGTCCACGAGCGGGTGAGTGCGGCGTAGGAGCCCGGGGTGGTGGCGACGGACTGCGCGACCCCGTTGACGCTGATCGTCGCGCCCTGGGTCCAGGCCGGGATGCGGACGCGCATCGTCCACGATCCGCTCACGTTCCCGGTGACCTGCAGCGACGTGGTGTCGCCGACCGGGTACGAGGTCGTCTGGGTGACCGTGATGCCGCGCTGGCTCCAGTTGAGCGTGGAGGGCGCGAACAGGTTCACGAACAGTGTGGTGCCGTTGTGGAAGTAGATCGAGTCCATCAGCTTGGTGTTGGTCTCGATGCCGGTCCCCTGGCAACACCAGAACGAGTCGTAGTCCGTGCTCCAGGTGCCGCCGCCCCAGGCCGGGCCGACGCCCCGGCGCCCGCCGGGGTTGAGCGGGGTGAAGTAGGTGACGTGGCCGCGCGCGCTGGCCGGGTCCTGCTGCCCGATCAGATGGTTGAGCAGCGCGTTCTCGTAGTAGTCGAAGTAGTCGGCCCGCGTCGGTGACAGCAGCCACAACTCCCGGGTCAGCTTGAGCATGTTGTAGGTGTTGCACGCCTCGCCGGTGTCCCTGCTCAGGTGGGCGGCGATCGCGTTGGGCGCGCGGAAGTGCTCGGCCTGGCTGTTGGAGCCGTTGACGTACGTGTGCGCGCCGATGGTGATGGACCAGGCGTTGGCGGCGATGTCGCGGTACCGGGTCGTGCCCGTCGCCTTGTACTCGCGGGCCGCGCCGATCCACTTGGGCACCTGCGTGTTGGCGTGCAGCCCGTTCAGCTGGTCCTGATTGGCGGCCAGCGGGTTGAACACGGCCGCGTGGTCGAACCGCTGGGCCGCCGTCATCCAGCGGGAGTCGCCGGTCATCTGGTAGAGGTCCGTCAGCACCGCGTTCATGCCGCCGTACTCGGTGCCCAGCATGGCCTGCATCTGGCTGGAGCTCAGCCGCGAGGTACGGGTGTCCACCCACCCGGCCAGGGCCAGCAGCACGGTACGGGCCTGCGTGTTGCCGATCAGCCGCCACACGTCCAGCAGTCCGGCCAGGGTCTTGTGGATGCAGTAGTAGGGCACGTTGCCGTTGGTCAGGGTGCGGTTCTCCACGGCGGTGATGTCCGACTCGGGGAAGCCGGACAGGTAACCACCGGTGAACCCGGCGGCGCCGTTGTTGGCCTGGCACTTGGCCAGCTCCGCGACCATGTGGGCGGCCTTGTCCCGGCAGGTGGTGTCGCCGAGCACGGCGTAGGCCTGCGCCCAGGCCGTCAGGAAATGGCCCTGCATGTGGGAACGGAACGGGAAACTGGGCGCGTCCCAGCCGCCGTTGGCCGCCGCGCCGCCGGTGGACAGGCGGTGGTTGGCGCGGAAGACGTACAGCAGCCGGTCGACATCGACGAAACGCAGGTAGTTCAGGGCGCGGTTCTGGTTGTCCAGCCAGCGGCCGGAGGTCAGCCGGACCTGGCCGAGGTCGAACTCGTAGGCGGACACGCCGATGTCGGGCCTGGCCCAGGGGAGTGCGGCCAGCGCGGGGGAGACGCCGATGACCTGGCCGGCGGCCGAGAGCGCGACCGTCGCGCCCGCTGCCCGCAGGAGCCTGCGACGGCTCAACGACATGAGGGCTCCTTCGACGCATGGACTGTTAGCGTTAACATTCGATCCCGGAGGGCTGTTCGCCTGATTCGGTGAGTGCGGTTGACGCGGAGTACATCCGACGGCCGGACCCGGCGTCAACGGAGGGGTTCAGGGCGTTGCCGCGAGAACGTCTCCCCGCCTGGACATTCGCCTCCGGGGAGAACACGCCGCAGGTGAAACTTTCACACCCGGGCCCCCACGACGGTCATGCTCCGGGGAGACCGCAGGACGGCCACCGCCGCTCTCGCCGGCCCGGCCATGACGTCGGGCCCGCCGGCACGCAGGTAGCGGCCGGCGGGCCGGCAGGGTCAGCTCACGCAATCCTGGGTGTTGAGGGCGAGCGACAGCTCTTCGAGCTTGCCCTTCTTGTTGACGCCGAACGTGTAGTGCGCCTTGGGGTTGCCGGGCACGGACACGTACGGGTTGAAGTCACGCGGGGTCTTCACCTTCGGGTAGGCCGCCTTGATCTGCTTCAGCGTCGAGCCGATCCCGATGCCCTGGGGCGTCTTCATGCCCTTCGCGGCGAAGATGACCGCCACGCCCCGCTTCTTGGAGACGTAGAGGCCCACACTGTCCTTACCGGTGGGGTGGGCCTTCAGGTCCCAGCCGGAGCAGGCGCCGCCGCTGCCCGCCAGCTTGAGCTTGAGCTTTCCTGTCGCCTTCGCCTGCTGCGCGCTCAGGCCCAGCCTGACCTGGCCGTACCCGTGGGGGCCCAGCGTGGGCGCGGCGGTCTGGGCGAGCGCGGGCGTACCAGTGAGAAGCAGTGCCCCGCCGGTCAGCGCTGCGAAAATCATCTTCATGGCGTACATCCTCGTCAGTGGGTGCCCGTACAGATCGTTACCTGTGATTGGAGTATCACGACCCGGCGGAAGTTCATGCCGGGAGCCGTTCACTGGATATCAGTCAATCTCAGTGATTCGCCCATTGCTGGGTGAAGGTCCCCGTCTTGCCCGGTTGCCCAGTGCGGGGTTGACGTTTCACAGCCACCGGCCCCGCGTGGCGGGGTCTTCTGGTCGGCTCCGTGTCCGTTTACCGTCTCCGGGCCACTCCCGGCGACGTGCCGTACGAGGGATGCGAGGTTGCGTGCGGCGTTGCGGTCCCGGTCGATCGCGAGTCCGCAGGCCGGGCAGGTGAAGGTGCGCGCGGACAGGGGCAGCTTGGTTTTCACTGTCCCGCAGGCCGAGCACGTTTTGGAGGAGGGGTACCAGCGGTCGGCCACGATCAGCCGACCGCCGTTCCAGACGGTCTTGTAACCGAGTTGGCGGCGGATCTCGCCGAAACCGGCATCGGAGATGGCCTTGGCCAGGCGGCGGTTGCGGAGCATGCCGGCCACGTGGAGGTCTTCGATGACGATGGCGCCGTATTCGCGCGCCAGGCCAGTGGTGAGCTGGTGCAGGGCGTCGCGGCGCAGCGCCGCCACCCGGTGCTGCGCCCGGTTGCGGACGGCGTTGGCCCGCAGCCAGCGGCCGGAGGGCTGCTGTCCGGTGCGCCGGTCCGGGCCGATCTTCCGTGACACCGCGCGGGCCGCCCGGCGCAGCCTCTTGGACGCGCCGGCCAGATACTTGGGGTTGGCGACCGGTGGCCGGTCGTCGGAGAACACCGCGAGCGTCCGCACGCCCAGATCCACGCCGACGACCGCGTCCGCGCGGCGCGGCACCCGGACGGGGCGTTCAACGTGCACGCTGAACGCCACCTGCCAGCGGCCCGCCTCCCAGCGCACGGTCGCCGACGCGATGCGCGCAGTGCCGGCCTCGATCCGGCGGGCGAGCTTGCGGGTGGACTCGTGCGTCTTGATCCGGCCCAGCCTCGGCAGCACCACATGGGTGCGCCCGTCCAGGCGGATCGTCCCGGTGGTGAACCGCACCGACGGGGATGTCTTGCGCCTGGATCGGAACGACGGGAACCCCATCACCCGGCCTTTACGCCCGCCCGTCCGGGAGTCGGCCCAGTTCTTCAGGGCGGCGGCCAGGCGTTCCAGACCACAGGCATAGGCCTCCTTGGAACACTCCGGCCACCACGGCGCGACGTCATCCTTGGCCTGGTTCCACGCCTTGCGCAGCGCGTACATCGAGCACGACAACGACGGCGTCAGCTCATCGCCAGAGATGCCGTAGGAGCGTTCGGCGGCGCGCTGACCAAGGTTGGCCTTGATCAGCGCCAGGCCCCAATTGAACGCGAACCGCGCCGCTCCGCAGTGCGCGGCCAGGGCGCGGGCCTGGGCGGGGGTGGGATCGAGGGCGTAGCGGTAGGCCTGGATGGCCTGCATCACCCACCCCCCCTTTTTTTACGCTGAGTGGTGGTGATGTTACCAAATGTTTGCACTGTTGGCAGGGTGCCAGGACGGGTTCGCAGGCGCTGACACCGCCGCCCGCCTGTTCGGTATGCAACGTCCGATTCCCGTACCGCCATGTCCGCCGCCTGAACGGCTTCCTCATCCCCACTCAGATGGGATGGGATGGGCTTCCCCACGCAGCCGGAAGGAGATCGCCGCCTGGCGCGAGACCCATCCCACCAAACCGAGGAAAGCTGACCGGCACTGACGAACGCTGAGTAAAACCCGTGCAGTTCGAAGCCCCTGAGGATGCGCTTTTTCAGCGTGGGTCGAGCACGAACAGCGGGATCTGCCGGTCGGTCTTCTCCTGGTACTCCGCGTAGGACGGGTACGCGGCGACGGCCCGCTCCCACCACTCGGCCCGCTCCGTGCCCTCGACCTCGCGTGCCACGTACTCCTTGGTCACGGTCCCGTCCTGCAAGGGGAACTCGGGGTGGGCCTTGATGTTGTAGTACCAGGTGGGGTGCTCGGGGGCGCCGCCCTTGGAGGCGACGACGGCGTAGCTGCCGTTGTGCTCCACCCGCATCACGGGGGTGTAGCGCAGCTTGCCGGTCTTCGCGCCGCGCAGCGTCAGCAGGACGATCGGCGACCCGAGGACCTTGATGCCTTCGGTGGTCCCGGTCTCAAGGATGCGCTTCGTCTGGTCCTGTACCCAGTTGGTGGGGCTGAATTCCACGGTCTCGTTGGCCATGCCGACGACAACACCACCCGCACGGCCCCGATTCCCGCCGTGTCCCCCGCTTCGTTCTCGCCGTGTCATGGTCGTGTCAAGGTCGTGTCACTGTCGCGCCGACGACGGCAGCCCGTCGACAAACGGTGACATGCGGCGGACGGCGCGCGTACATCCTGCGCCAATCGTGGTTCGACATGGACGAACCACGCACGATCCCACCCCGGCCCCGGGACCGGCTGTACGCCGTGCTCACGCTGGTGCTCGCCGTGCTCCTGCTCCCCGCGGCATTCGTTCGCCATCCCGGCCGCGCCCGCGAACTGGCCTGCCGCTGGGCGCTGGGGATGCGATTCCCCGCCGAGGACCTCACCGGGCTCACCGAAGGCACCAGGGCGGCGTTCACCGCGGCGCGCACCGACGCGCTCTGGCGTCACGGCCAGCTCCTGGGCCTCACCTCGGGGTACCGCGACCCCTTCGTCCAGCAGCAGATGTTCGACGAGGAGGTACGCCGCTCCGGCTCCCCGGCCCTGGCCCGCATGCTCGTGCTGCCCCCGGCCGAATCCAGCCACGTCAAGGGCATCGCGCTGGACGTGCGCCCGCACGAAGGCGCGCGCTGGCTCGAACGGCACGGCGCCCGCTACGACCTCTACCGCCTCTACGACAACGAATGGTGGCACTTCGAGCACCGCCCGGACCGCGCCGGCACACCTCCGCCCCGGCTGCCCCACCCCGGTGTGGGGTACGCGAGCGATCACCGCTATCGCGGGTAGCCCCACTCAGTCGTCGTGCGCGATGAGCATGAGCTGCCGCCACAGCAGCACCACGAACACCGCGGAGCCGGCGAAGGCGAACCAGAAGGGCGCGGCGACACCGAAGCGGGCGGCCAGGATGCCGCCGACCAGCGAGCCGACCACCAGGCCGCCGTAGGAGCACAGGGCGTTGACGCTGCCCACCCGGCCCTGGAGTTCCCGCGGGACCGCGCGCTGGCGGACGGTGACCGAGGTCGTGCCCCAGATGAAGGCGTGCGCGCCGAAGGCCAGGAAGATGACCCCGGCCACCCACGGCGAATGGGTCAGGGCCAGGCCCAGGTGGGTGACCGTCTCGATGATCAGCCCGATCCGCATCAGGGCGCCGAGACTCACCTTGCGGGTGATGGCCCCGTACAGGGCGGTGCCGATCAGGCCGCCGATCCCGCCGATGGTGGTCATCAGGCCGAAGCCGATCGCGCCGAGGCCGAGCTGGTCCTGGGTGTAGAGGACGAGGACCGACCAGGCCGCGCCGAACGTGAAGTTGAAGATCAGGATGGTGAGCGACAGGGTGCGGACCGCCGCGTGCCGGATGGTCCAGCGCAACCCGGCGACGAGCTCCCGTGCGGCGTTCGGCCTGGGCGCGCCGGCCTGCGGGTCGGGCGGCGGCAGCGTGATCCGGGAGACCAGCACGATCCCCGCCAGCACCAGGAGCAGCTGGCCCGCGAACGGCCACGCCAGGCCCAGGCCGAACAGCGCCGCGCCGACCGGCGGCCCGGCGAGCTGGTTGAGCGTGATGAAACCCGTGCCGAGGCGGGCGTTGGCGATGACGAGATCGTCCTTGTCGACCAGCATGGGCGTCAGCGTGGACGTCGCGTTGTCGGCGAACACCTCGGCGATGGACCGCAGGGTGAGCGCGACGAGGGCCGTGGCCACGGTCACGGTGCCGGTCAGGGTGAGTGCGACGAGGGCCGCGAGCACCAGGGCGCGTAACGCGTTCGCGATAAGTACGATCCTGCGCCGGTCGTACCGGTCCGACAGGACGCCCGCGTACAGGCTGAACAGCAGCGGCGGCGCCCAGCTCACCAGGGCGGACAACGAGATCATCAACGGGTCGCGGGTGAGCGACGCGATCAGCAGCGGGCCCGCGGCGGCCGCGATCCCGTCACCGAGGTTCGTCAGCCAGCTTGAGGCCAGCAACCATCGGAAACCCGTCCCCAGCCGGGCCGGCAGGACCCGCTCCACCACAGTGATCACAAGCGCAGAACCATATGATTCGCGGCAATCCATGGCAACACGTTTTCGAAAATCCGCACATGTCGCAGTTGCGGCAAACGGCGCGTAAGGGGGAGACCAATCTCGGGTCACGTGCGAGATCGGCAGGTCGGCGGGGGTAGCACCCTGCCATGAGCATGGATCCTGGGGACGTGCCCGGCTGGCAGAAGGTGGCCGGGCAGTTCGTCACCGCGGTGGAGTCGGGGCTGCTGGACCTGCCGCTGCCCGGGGCCGGCCGTACCGGGGCGCGATGGGCGGCGCTGGCGGCGCTGGCCCAGCGGGATCTGTCGCTGGCCCGGCTGTGCGAGGGGCACACCGACGCCGTGGCCATCCTGACCGAGCTGGCGGGGCCCCGGCCCGAGCCGGGCAGCCGGTGGGGGGTGTGGGCCGCGCAGCCGCCGGGACCCTCGCTGTCCGCCCGGCCGACGGGCGCTGGCTGGGTCCTGGAGGGGACCAAGCAGTACTGCTCGGGCGCGCGGGTGTGCACCCACGCCCTGGTCACCGCCGACGCCCCGGACGGCATTCGGCTGTTCGCCCTGCCGGTCGCCGGGCTGGCCCCGCTGCCGGGAAGCTGGCCGGCCACGGGCATGGCCGCCAGCGACACCCTGGACGTGCGCTTCGCCGCCGTACCCGCCGAGCCGGTCGGTCCCGTCGGCGCCTACGTCGAGCGGCCCGGTTTCCACCATGGGGGCGCGGGGGTCGCCGCGTGCTGGTACGGCGGCGCCAAGGCCGTGGCGGCGACGCTCCTCGACGCGGCCACCCAGCGGGACATCGGCCCGCACGCCCTGGCTCATCTGGGCGCGGTGGACATCACGCTGCACAACGCCAGGGCCGCGCTGGAACGGGCGGCGGAGGAGATCGACGCGGACCCGCATGATCACAAGTCGGCCGGCCGGATGCGCTCGCTGCGGCTGAAGTCGCTGGTGGAGGCGGCGGCCAGCGAGGTGCTGTCCAGGGTGGGCAGGGCGCTGGGCGCGGGGCCGCTCGGCCACGACGGGCCACACGGCCGCCGGGTCGCCGACCTGACCGTCTACCTGCGCCAGCACCACGCCGAACGCGACCTGGCCGCCCTGGGCTCCCTGGTCGCCGAGCAGGGCACCCGCTGGTGAGCGCGGGCCAGGTGGTGCCCGCGACCGGCGCAGGTCAGGTGGTGCCCGCGACCGCGAGTCAGGTGGTGCCCGCGACCGCGAGTCAGGTGGTGCCCGCGACCGCGAGTCAGGTGGTGAGCGCGGCCGCGAGTCAGGTGGTGCCCGCAGGCCAGGCGGTGAAAGAGGCGGTCAATGCGATCGACGCGCCGGGAACGCCGGAGAGCCGGTGGCGCGCGTGGCCCGGGCTCGCCGCCCTGCCGGTCCTGCGGCATTCCACCTGGCGCAGCGCGGTGGTGATCGCCGCACACCCCGACGACGAGGTGCTGGGCGTCGGCGGGCTGATCTCCCTGCTGGCGGCGGCGGGCGTACGGCTGCGGCTGGTGGCGATCACCGACGGTGAGGCGTCCCACCCGGACGCTCCCGACCCCGCCGCCCTCGCGGCCCGCCGGGTCGGGGAGAGCCGGGCGGCACTGGCCGCGCTGGGCGCCCCGGCCATGGAGATCGTACGGCTGGGCCTGCCCGACACCGGCCTGGACATCCGCCAGGAGGAACTCGCCAGGACGCTGCGGGAGGCCGCCGCCGGGTTCGAGGTGTGCCTGGCGCCGTGGGAGGCCGACGTGCACGCCGACCACGAGGCGGCGGGACGCGCGGCCGTGGCGGCCGGGCTGAGCCCCCTGTTCTACCCGATCTGGGCCTGGCACTGGGCCCGCCCCGCCGACCCGCGCCTGCCCTGGGACCAGGCGGTACGCGTCCCGCTGCCGCCGCGCGCCCGTACCCGCAAGCAGGCGGCCATCGGCTGCTTCGCCAGCCAGCTCGAACCGCGCGGCCAGGGCCTGGAGGCGGTGCTGCCGCCGCGCATCCTGGCGCACTTCGACCGCGGGGAGGAGGTGCTGTTCGGATGAGCGCCCAGCCGTCGATCCCCGCCCCGGAGTACTTCCGGCACCTGTACGAGACCTCCGCCGACCCGTGGGGCTTCACCTCACGCTGGTACGAGCAGCGCAAGTACGCCCTCAGCCTCGCGCTGCTGCCCGAGCGCCGCTACCGCAGGGCCCTGGAACTGGGCTGCTCCATCGGGGTGTTCACCGCCCTGCTCGCGCCGCGTTGCGACCGGCTGCTGGCCTGCGACGTCTCACCCATCGCGGTCCGCGCGGCCGGCGAGCGCACCGCGGCCTTCGGGCACGTACGGGTGGAGCGCCGCACCCTGCCCGGGCAGTGGCCGGGCGACGAAGGCCGCTTCGACCTGATCACGGCCTCGGAGCTGCTCTACTACTTCCCCGGCGCCGAACTCGACCGCATGATCGGCCTGATCACCGCGGCCCTGCATCCGGGCGGCACGCTGCTGGCCGTGCACTGGCGCCATCCCGTGGCTGAGTACCCCCGGGGCGGTGAGGAGGTGCACCGGGCGCTGGCCGGCCACGCCGGGCTGGCCCGCCTGGCCGAGCACCGCGAGGCCGACTTCCTGGCCGAGATCTACCTGCGCGGCGCAACTGCCCCCTCGGTCGCCGAGATCGAGGGCCTGGTGTGAGCAACCTCCCGCTCGGCAGCCGAGGGCCTGGTGTGAGCAACTTCCTCTGCGGCCGCCGAGACCGGGGGCCCGGTGTGATCCACAGCTCGGTGCGGGCCGTCGGTGTGGTCGTGCCCGCGCACCAGGAGGCCGACCTGCTGCCCTCCTGCCTGGCCGCGCTCGACCTGGCCGCCCGGCTGCTGCCCGGAATCGCGGTCCACCTGGTCGTGGCCGCCGACGCCTGCACCGACCGCACCGCCGACCTGGCCGCCGCGGCCGGGGCCGTCGTGGTCGACGTGGACCTGCGCAACGTCGGCGGGGCACGCAGGGCGGGGACGCTGGCGCTGCTGCGCAGGACCACGGACCTGGACCCGCGTACCCTGTGGATCGCCACCACCGACGCCGACACCCTGGTCCCGCCCTGCTGGCTCAGCCGCCAGCTCAGGTACGCGGAGGCCGGCTGGGAAGCCGTGGTCGGCACCGTGACCGTCACCGACTGGCAGGATTACCCGCCGCACAGCCGCGGCCGCTACCTCGAACGCTACGCGGCCGGCCGCGCCGGGGCGTGGCACTCCCACGTGCACGGCGCCAACCTCGGCCTCACCGCCGCGGCCTACCTGGCGGTCGGCGGGTTCGCGGAGCTGCCGACCGGCGAGGACCACGCCCTGGTGGCGGCCCTGGAGAGCGCGGGCAGGCGCGTGCTGCGCACCACCGCGGTGAGCGTGGTCACCTCCGCCCGCCGCAGCCCGCGCGCCCCCGGCGGCTTCGGCCACCTGCTGGCCGGCCTCGACAGCCGCCGTTCCGGCCCGCGAGAGGAGCCGGACTTAGCGGAAGGAAGAGAGCGGCGAGCCGGGCTTGGCGGAAGGAGATGACCGGGGAGCCGGGCTTAGCGGAAGGAGGTGACCGGCGCGCGGGGCTTAGCGGAAGTCGGACAGGCGCAGCACCGCCAGCATGTCCGTCGCCCGGGAGCCGGTCGAGAAGGACGCCTCCGCGCCGACCCAGCCGCGGAACGCCCCCGAGTCATCGATGATCTGCATGAGCGGCTTGACGTGGGAGTTGCCGTCGTAGCAGAACTCGCCGCGCTCCATCGCCAGGCAGGTGCACCAGTGCCACAGCGTGTCGCGGCGGTCCGACTTGGAGACCATCGTGAGGTAGTACTGGATGGAGGTGACGTTCGCGCTGGTCCCGCCGCCGTACTTCGGGCAGCCGCCCTCCTTCTTGCACGCGCTGTTGGAGGACGGCTGCAGGTACGTCAGGCACGAGGTGGTCGAGGCGCAGGCGCGGAAGGCCGAGTGGCCGAACGGCTGGTTGGCGGAGTTGACGATCTTGCCGCTCGCCCAGCTCGTCAGGTCCTGCCGTAGCGAGCCGGGGAACGCCTTCACCGAGCTCATCGCGCGCCGGGTGCCGGCCGCGGCCTTGCTGCCGTAGCCGTACCCGTGCGTGGCCAGCGTGCTCTGCTTGAGGTCCAGGCCGGCCAGCTTGCCGTCGGGCGCGGTGCGTACCCGCCACTGCTCGGTCCACTTCTGGGCGATCTTCCACCGGATGGTGAGCGTGTCGCCCGACACGGTGTAGGTGCCGGTGCGGCTTTCGTCCGGGGCGCCGGTGAAGCCGCCGGCGGTCAGCACCTCGCAGGTGCGGGGCCGCGACTGCTTGCCGCCGGCCTTGGTGGTGCAGCTTCCGTCGGGCATGGTGCCGGTGCCCTGCCTGGCCTGCGGATGGCGTTGCCACCACAGGTACATGGAGGAGCTCACCGTGCCGTTCGCGGCGAAGCGGTAGGTGCCCAGGCGTACCCAGTTCTGCTGGGAAGCGGCCTTCAGGTGGCCTTGTGAGACGACGAAGGTGGTCTTGCCGCCCGGCAGGGCCGCGGCGGATGCCATGGTGGGGAGTGCGGGCAGCAGGCCGAACGTGAGTAGGAAGGAGAGAATTGCCGCTGCGGCGGTACGCATGGTGGGAGCTCCAGAACGCTTACGGGCTGGGCCGATCTTCAACGGGGGCCACCGTATTCGATCAGGACCGGACATGTCTTGTAAAACGAACATCCGGTAACGGCGCGTAAGGGCACCCGCCGGCTCAAGTGTCTACGTCGGCGTTCCAGTCCCACCCGGTGATCGTGGTACGCATCAGGCGGGCGGCGGCCGACAGGTGGTTGTCGGCGCCCCAATAGAGGATGACCGTGCGGCGGCAGTCGGCACTGTCGACGGGGATCCACGCGCCCTCGGTGTGCGTGGCGACGCGGCGGGCGAAGGCGGGGACCAGGCCGATGCCGATCCCCGCGCTGATCAGGCCCGCGATGGCGGCGGGCTCGTCGCTCTCGCAGACGATCCTCGGGGTGAGGTCACGGGCGGCGAAGAGCCGGTCGAGCAGGCGGCGGATCCAGTGTCCCTTGCGGGCGGTGATGAGGGGCTGGCCGGCGAGGTCCTCGATGCTCACGGACGTACGGCCCGCGAACCGGTGATCGAGCGGCGTGCCCACCCCCACCGCCTCGTCGAACAGCCGCGCCGACTCCAGGCCCTCGGCGTGGATCCGCTGCGAGGCGACGCACAGGTCGACGTCCTGGCCGCGCAGGCGGCGGGGCATGTCCTCGGCCGGCGACCAGTGCAGCTCGATCTCGGAGGAGGGATGGGCCCGCTTGTAGGCCGCCAGCGGGCCGGTGAGGGTGAGGAAGGTCTCCGACGCCAGCCTCACGGTGCCCAGGCCCTGGCTGGTGGCCTCGGCGACGGCGCGCTGTCCCGCCTCCAGCTCGCCGAGGGAACGCTCGACATGATCGCGGAAGAGCCGCCCCGTCCGGTTCAGCCGTAGCCGGCCGCCGCGGTCGAACAGCGGGGTGCCGAGTTCGCTCTCCAGCCGGGCGATGGCCCGGCTCAGCGACGGCTGGGCGACGCGCAGTTCGTCGGCTGCCCGGCTGAGGTGCTCCAACCGCGCCACGACCAGGAACTGCCTGAGCGAATTCAGCTCCATCATGCTCCTCGATACATAACACCATAACAATATTGATCTTAGCCAAGATAACTCAACAGTCATATTCTCGGAGGCGTTCATCCACGACACTCAGAGTGAGGAGGATCCCTCATGGCGGGATCCGCGATCGCGCCTCGGACCAGGCCGGTCGAATGGGCCTTCCGGGCCGTGGTCAGCGCGCACCTCGTGGCGATCGCCGGGCAGCCGGTGTTCGCCGGGGTCTATCTGACCGGCGACTTCGACAGCCTGCGCTGGCACGCGATCGGCGCCGACGTGGTCACCTCCATCGGCTACCTGCAGATGATCACGGCGATCGTGGTGTGGGTCCGGCTGCGCCAGGCCGGGCCGTTCCTGGTCACGGCGCTGGTGGTGGCGGCCGAGACGGTGCAGTACTTCGCCGGCTTGGAGGGCGCGTTGTGGCTGCACATCCCGCTGGGCGTGATGACCGTCGCCGCGCTCGTCGTCCAGTTCATCGCCGTCTGGCGCCGGCCCCTCGCGCGGCGGGAGGCCCGAGATGCGTGAGCCCGACGAGCGCATGGCCGGGAGCGGGGGCATGGCCGGGAGCGGGGGCAGGGCAGGGAGCGGGAGCAGGGCAGGGGGCAGGGCCGGGGGCCTGAGCCGGCGGCGGGTGCTGGGCATCGGCGGGTCGCTTGGGCTGATGGCGGTCACCGCCCTGTCGGCCTCGGCCGCGCTGGCCCGCCATCCCTCCTTCACCGGGGCCGAGCTGCGCAGCGCCGTGCCGTTGCCGCCGCCCTTCCAGGTGCCGCTGCCGATCCCCGCCGTGCTGAAGCCGATCGGCACCTCGGGCGGGGCCGATCGTTACACGATGACCCAGCGTGAGACGAGCGCGGAGATCCTGCCCGGGGTCAGGACGCCGCTATGGACGTACGAGGGCACCTTCCCCGGGCCGACGATCGAATCGCGCCGCGGCCGGGCGATCACCGTGACGCACCGCAACGAACTGCCCGTGCCGACCGTCGTACACCTGCACGGCGGACGGACCCCGGCGGCCTCCGACGGCTACCCGACCGACCTCGTCCTGCCCGAAGGACAACACGGCGGGCATGGTGGGCATGGCGGGCACGGCGCCGGCGGCATGCACGATCCGCGGGCCGTGGTGACCAGGCTGACGCGGGACTACACCTTCCCGCTTGAGCAGCGGCCGACGCTGTTGTGGTATCACGACCACCGGATGGACTTCACCGGCCCCGCGATCTGGCGGGGACTGGCGGGCATGCACATCGTCCGCGACGACGCCGAGGACGCGCTCGGCCTGCCTTCCGGGCCGCGCGAACTGCCGCTGATGATCGCCGATCGTTCGTTCGCCGCGGACGGGAGCCTCGCCTACCCGGCCCTGGACCCCACCCTGCGGGAGCGTCCCGGCGTGCGCGAACCCTACGTCGCGGGGGTTCTGGGCGATGTGATCCTGGTCAACGGCGCGCCCTGGCCCGTGCACGAGGCCGACGCGGCCCGCTACCGGCTGCGCGTGCTCAACGCCTCCAACGCCCGGCACTACGAACTAGAGGCGGTCACCGGCGACGGCCGCCGGCTCGACCTCGTGCAGATCGGCGCCGACCAGGGGTTGCTCGCCGCGCCGGTCACCCACCGGGTGTTGCCGATCGCGCCGGCGGAACGTTACGACCTGATCGTCGACTTCTCCGGCGTCCCGATCGGCGGCCTGGTCAGGATCGTCAACCGGCTGGGCTCCGGCCGCACCCGCGACGTGCTCGCCTTCCGCATCGCCCGCCGCGCCGCCGACGACAGCCGCGTTCCCCGTACGCTCAGCACCGACCTGCCCGCGTGGCGCCGGTCGGACGCCGTCCGGGTGCGCGACCTCTCCTTCCGCACCGGACAGACGCACGGCGGCCGGGGCTGGGTGATCAGCGGGCTCCCGTTCGACCCCGCCAGGGCCGACGTGACCACCCGCCTCGGCGACGTGGAGGTGTGGCGGCTGGTCGCCGACGTGCACCACCCCATTCACCTGCATCTGGTCGGCTTCCGGGTGCTCTCGCGCGGCGGCGGGCCGCCGCTGCCGCACGACGCGGGCCTCAAGGACACCGTCTCCCTGCGGCCGGGCGAGGCGGCGGAGATCATCACCCGTTTCGACGGCTACCGGGGCCGTTACCTGTTCCACTGCCACAACGCCGAACACGAGGACATGGCCATGATGGCCAACCTCGAGATCACCTGACAGCGGACATACCCCCGCTATACCGCCTCTTCCTACGCTCGGGCCCGTCAATAGGAATCGACCCGAGGGAAGATCGTGAAATCCGCACCGAAGAACAAGCTCCGCTGGACCGCCGCCGTCATGAGCGGCCTGGCCGTCGCGGCCGTCGGGCTTACCGTGTACGCGCCCGGCGCCCAGGCCGACGTGCTCTCCGACCCGAGCAAGGCGAGCAACGTCAAGACCAGGGACACCGACACCGTCTGGTCCGGTCCGCTGGGCCTGAAGTGCGAGGTCCGCACCGGCACCTACAACGGCAAGTCCTACGCCTGGGGCCGCATGACCAAGGGCCGCACGGGCGAGTTCAAGGAGTTGAAGAACGGCGTCGGCATGAAGAGCGAGTCGGTCAGCAAGGGCTCGGGCCAGACGCACTACAGCCGTGGTGTCCCGCTGCGCAAGAACTACACCTACCGCACGACCTTCTTCGACGGTAAGTACCGCTGCAAGGCCGAGTGGACCTACAAGTAGCCGTCACGGCGTCGCGTGAAGACGTCCAGATCTCGTTGGCGGCGTACGGCGGGGAAGGGCGTCCCGGGGACGGCGCGGCCGAGGAAGGGGGCCAGCCGCTCCCAGCCCTGGCCCGCGCAGATGTCGAGTTCGAGCAGATCGTCCCGCCGGTGGGCGAAGTGGTGGCGCACGCGGTCCAGGTGGTCGTCGTAGACGCGGGACATGCGTGCGGCGTTGAACTCGCAGCAGCCGTAGACGGCGGCGCGCAGCAGCAGCCGCACCTGGCCGTGCGTGCCGGTGACCGGCGTGGCGGGCCGCCCGGCCCAGTGCCGTTGCATGGAACGCAACCAGGACGGCTTGTCCCTGACGGTCAGGACGAACTTCGCGCCGGGATGCAGGTCGTCGAGTTCGCGCAGGTAGGGGATGGTCGCGATGTCGGTCAGGCCGTCGTGGCGGTCCAGGAGCGGGAAGCGGCCATCGCCGCGGGCCATGGCGGCCAGGCTGGTCTCGTCGGCCGGGTAGTGCACGACGTCGAAGCCCAGCACGCCCAGGGCGGCGGTGAGGGTCTTGGTGCCGGTGCGCGACAGGCCGATGCCGAACACCTTCACGGCTCGTCCCAGGCGTAGGGCCGGTTCGCCGCCCCGGCCAGCTCCTCGAACACCGCCAGCGCCGCCTCTCCCAGCTCGTGCCGCCAGCGCAGGTCGGGAGCGAGGCGGGTGCGTTCGGCGGTGTACCAGGGGCGGTCGGGCGGCGCGGGGGCGCCGGGGCCGCGGCTCAGGAGCGAGCGGGTGCCCTTGTTGCCCGCCATCGGATGGTGCTCGCAGCTCCAGGGGGAGGCCATCTCGGGCACGTACGGCACCCCGAGGAACCGGGCGATCTCGCGCAGCCTGAGTCCGGGTTCGGTGGTGAGGTGTTCGTAGCGGACCCGGTGCACCGGCCCCGGCCACTGCCCGGCCAGCCGTTCGACGGCGCGCATCCGGGACAACCAGGTGCGCACGTGCTCGTCTGCCGGGAGTGACGGGTGCTTGCGCAGGTAGGAGTTGACGACCCCGCGGCCGTCGCGGGTGAGCACGATCAGCCGCAGCGGTACGACGCCGCGCAACAGGCCGGTCTGCTCGCCGATCCAGGTCGTGTTCTTGGAGGAGTCGAACACCAGGGGCCGGCCGGAACGCCGCGACAGCACCTCGTACAGGTCGGGCCGCTCGCCGGGGCGAAGTCCGGCCCAGATGCGGCAGCGTGGGCCGCAGACGGCGCAGTGCCGCTTGTGCGCGGGCCTGCTCGGGCTGAGAAAGTGGTTGATCTTGCACGCCTCTCCGGCGTAGAAGATCCGGGGGTGTGCGCCGAGCATCAGCCCGAGCAGCGTCGATCCCGAGTGGCTCGCGGTGCCGATGAACGTCACGCCGCTGTTCGCGCGCTCACATGACATCGCCGTGCCTCCCGAGCCGCCAGCCGTAGGAGGCGTCGGGCGCGGGGAAGGGTTCGTCGGGCGGGGGAAGGCCGAGGAAGGGGCAGAGCCTCTCCCAGCCGTCCCCGGCGTGCGGGTCCATCGTCAGCAGGCTGCCGGGGCGGTCGCGGAAGTGCTCGCGGACCCGCGTGGCCAGGTCGGTGTAGGCGCGGGCGAGCCGGTCGGGGTCGTAGCCGCAGGTGCCGTGGCTCTGCCGGTGCAGCCACCGCAGGTGGTGTTGCTTACCGCTCGGCGAGGGCTCGGCGGCGAAGAGCTCGCGGGTGCCCCAGAGGACGGACAGGTCCGCCAGCCAGGCGTCGAGGTCGCGCTGCAGCAGGATGAACTTCGAGCCGGGCCAGGCCCGGTCGAGCTGCGCGAAGAACGGGGTGACGGTCTCCACCGCGCCGTCGAAGTGGCGCAGCAGGGACAGGTCGTACCGGCCCGCGCGCAGGTCGTGCAGGGTGTTCCAGTCATCGGTCGCGAACGGCACCGCCAGGCCCAGCCGGTTGAGCGCCGAGCACAACCCGGCGGTGCCGGTGAGCATGAGCCCGATGCCGAAGACCTTGCCGGGGAACGGCGGCCGATCGCGGGGGGCCGCGGCCGCCACGGTGGCCGCCACCTCGGCCCGGGTCAGCGGCGCCTTCTCCGCCAGCCCGGCACGCCCCAGCTCGGCGGGCAGGCGGCCGGGCAACGCGTCGAAGTAGGCGTTCAGCGCGGCGGTGTCCGGCTCGGCCGGCAGGTGCAGCCGGGCGTCGGCGAGGGCGTGCTCGACGATGCGGCGGTCGCTCTCGTACGGCGAGTGTTGCCAGCCCCGCCGGTGCGTGTCGAAGCGCAGCCGGTAGTAGCCGTCGCGATGACGCACGGCCCGCCGGGCGTACTTGGTGAACAGGTCGCCGTGGTATTGCAGGTGGTCGTGCAGGATCGGCATGGGGCGGCACGCGTGCGTCAGGCCCAGCCGCCGCATGGCCCGCCTGCGCAGCGTGCCCTCCGGCTCCACCACGAACTGCGGGGTGTCGTCCATGTCGCGCAGCTCGCGCATGGCCCTGACCACGTCGATCCTGGTCACGTGCACACCTGCCTGCACGTGCCCGCGCAGGCCGTCCAGCACGATGGAGTCGACGTAGGGGAGGGTGTTGGCGCGCAGGAAGGCGCTGATGTCGGCGGTGATCAGGCAGTCGGCGTCGGCGAAGACGACGGTGTCGCACTCATGGTCGAGCTCCAGCATCTTCCGCATGGCCGCGCCGATCGGGCGGATCCCCTCCACGACGTGCACCTGGTGCGGGCGCACGTGCCGCACGGCCAGGTCGAAGGCGGCGTCACTGGTACGTTCGCCGACCGTGCGGAAGACCAGCCCGATCCGTGCCGACATGATATTTCCCCCAAGAACAGTGAATGGCGGCCCCTTGGTCAGGTTTTCTCCGAAACGCCACTTCCATAAACGCGTTAATCGTGGGTATGAAATGCGTACAGGGGAACCCACAAATGTCCGAATTGTTTAGAAATATCGGGACAAAGGGGGAAGGAAATGTACGCCGTGGTGACGGGGGCCGCGGGCTTCATCGGCTCCCATCTGTGCGCCGACCTGCTGGCATCGGGTGACGACGTCCTGGGCATCGACGCGTTCACCGACCATTACGACCCCGCGCGAAAGGAGGACAACCTCTCCGGCCTGCTCGACCGCCCGAACTTCCGCCTGCTGCGACGCGACCTGCTCTCCACGCCGCTACGGGAGTTGTTCGCGGGCGCCGACGTCATTTACCATCTGGCGGGCCGCCCGGGCGTACGCGCCCGGCCGCGCGACTTTCCCCGCTATCTCGCCGACAACGTCAACGCCACCCACAAACTCCTCCAGGCGGCCATGGAAGGCGGCGCCGGCAAGGTCGTCTACGCCTCCAGCTCCTCCGTCTACGGCGACACGCGCGGCAGCCCCGCCACCGAGACCATGCGCCCCCGCCCCATGTCGCCCTACGGCGTGACCAAGCTGGCCGCCGAACACCTGTGTGAGCTCTACCGCACCGCTCACGCCCTGCCCACGGTCTCCCTGCGGCTGTTCACCGTGTACGGCCTCCGCCAGCGCCCCGACATGGCCTTCGCCCGCCTGACCGCCGCCGCCCTGCACGGCGGTTGCTTCCCTCTGTACGGCGACGGAGACCAGACCCGCGAGTTCACCCACGTCAGCGACGTGGTGACGGCCATGCGCGCGGCGGCGGCCTCCGCCTTCACCGGCGTGGCCAACATCGGCGGCGGCGCCCGCGCCTCGATCAACGAGGCCATCGAGATCGTCGAACGCCTCACCGGACCCGTCGACATCCGGCCCTTCCCCGCCTGCGGCGACGAGGCCCGCCACACCCACGCCGACATCTCCCGGGCCGCCACGGCCTTCGGCTACCGCCCCTCGATCGCCCTCCCCGAAGGACTGGCCGCCATGATGGGCCACGGCAGGTGATCGGCAGGCCATGCGAACACCCGGCCTGGCGGTACGGCGGCTCCCGGGCGATGGAGCTCAGGCGCGTTGACGCTCCTCCCGCTGCCGGATCAGCTCCTCGACCGGGCTCGGCAGAGTCGTCTCGAAGTCGATCAGCTTGGCCCACGTCGGGGTCACCACGATCCGGACCATGCCGTCGCGGTAGAGCGAACGCACCTCCACCTCCCACTCGGCCCGCTGCTCGGGCGTCATCTCGTAGGTGCTGGTCGTCTGGAGGTACTCCTGCGGGATGCCATCGACGTAGTCCAGCTCGGCCCGCCCCCGGATGAGCAGGATCTTGGGCGGGTGCGACTCGGTGTCGATCGTCAGCGCCACCATCGGGTTCTCCCGCAGGGCCCGAAGTTTCGGCGCGTTCTTCGGCGTGCACATGACGATTTCCGAGCCGTTCCAGGCGAAGATGATCGGAATGTTGCGGGGTGTGCCGTCCTTGGCGACGTAGGCCAGGCGGGTCACGTCGCGGGCCAGCAGTTCCCGGCTGAGCGGCCGGTTCAGAACTTCGGTGATCTCGTTCTCGTTCATGGTCCTTCTCCCCTGTGGAAGATGTCGTGCGGCCCGTCCCGGCCGCTTGTCGTCCCTGGGACGGATCCGGCGCGGCGTTCTCGACATCCTCCACGGCTGGAGTGCCCTACCAGCGCAAGATGATCAACGCTACGCTGCTCCAGCAGGTGACCGGAAAACCGCTCCGGCGTTAACGAAACGACATTTGGGAGAACAACGTGAACGACGAAGTCACCCAGTACATCAGTGCCGCCCCACCATGGCAGCAGGAGGTCTGCGAGAAGTTACGCGCGATGATCCACGAAGCCGTTCCCGGCATGGAGGAGAAGTTCCAATACGGCAAGCCACACTTCCTCAAGAACGGCAAGCACGCGGCCGTCGTTTACGTCTCCCGTGACAAGGTCTCCTTCATGGTGTTCAACGCCACCGAAATCCCCGCGGTCAAAGGCTTCATCCGCTCGATGGGCAAAGGCGAGCGCAAGTGCGCCGACATCGTGGAAGGGCAGGAAACCGACTACCAGGCGCTCGCCGAGATGTTGAAGAAGACCTCAAGCGCCCTGTAACGAGGTCATCGGCCCGCCCGTCAGGAGGAGAAGGAGCCGGCGGCGCGCCGCTAGGCTGGGGCGGTGATCGCGAGCGTTCCCCCGGCCGTGCGCTCATGGCCGCTCTGGTGGAGAGCCCGCCCCGCCCCGGTGAAGGACGGCGCGCTAGCGGCGACGCTGACCGCGCTGGCCTTCGTGCCCACGCTGTCCGCCATCGCGGCGCAGCTCGGCGACCTGCCGAAGCGCCCGGCCGACACCCTGGCGCTGGTGCTGACCGTGGCGCAGTCGGCGCCGCTGGCGCTCCGCAGCCGCCGACCGGCGGCCTGCCTCGCGGTCATCGGCGTCGCCTTCGCCGTCCACCAGGCGCTCAGCTATCCGCAGACGTTCGCCAGCCTCGGCTTCTACCTGGCCCTGTACGCGGCAGGCGCCCACCTGGCCCGGCACCGGAGCGCGGTCGCGGCAGCGGTGAGCGCCGGCTATGCCGCGCTGGCGTTGGTCCTGCACCAGCTGGGATCCCCCAACCAGTTCGCGGACTTTCTCGCCTTCTACTCCTTCCTGGCGCTGATGTGGATGGCCGGTGCCGGGATGCGCCGATGGCGCGCCGAGGAGGCAGAACGGCGGCGTCTCGGCGCGCTGGCGGCGACCGCCGCCGAACGCGCCCGCATCGCCCGTGAGCTGCACGACGTGGTCACCCATCACGTGACCGCCATCGTGGTGCAGGCCGACGCGGCCCAGTTCCTGGTCGGCACCGAGCCGCGACGCGCGGGGGAGGGGCTGGCCGCCATCGGTGGCACCGGCCGGCGGGCGCTGACGGAGCTGCGGCACCTGCTCGACGTGCTGGAGGCGACCGGCGACGCCGCGTTCGCGGACCGTACACGGGCCTTCGGCGAGGTCGCCGACCTGGTCGAACAGGCTCGCAGAGCCGGCCAGCCCGTCGAACTGACCGAGCACGGCGAGCGCCTGCCCCGGTCCATCGACGCCGAGCTGGCCGCGTACCGGGTGATTCAGGAAGCCCTCACCAACGCCGTCAAGCACGCGGCGGGCCGGCCCACCACGGTCACGGTCCACCACCGCGCCGACCACATCGACATCGAGGTGACCACCGACGGCCCGGACCCGGGAGCGGGGCCCGCCGTGCCTTCCGGCGGGCGGGGGCTGGACGGGCTGCGGCAGCGCGTACAACTGCTGGACGGCGAGCTGACCGTCGCCGCCCGGCCAGGGGGCGGGTTCACCGTCCGGGCCCTCATCCCGTCCGGGAGCACCACATGACCGGCCCGCCGATCCGGGTGCTCATCTGCGAGGACCACGAGCTGGTGCGCACCGGCTACACCACGATCTTCTCCGCTCAGCCCGACATGACCGTCGTCGGGGAGGCCGCGGACGGCCGCGCGGCGCTTGAGGCGGCGCGGCGGCTGCTGCCGGACGTCGTCGTGATGGACATCAGGATGCCCGTTCTGGACGGCATCGCGGTCACCAGGCAGCTGGCCGGACCCGGTGTCGCCGCTCCGGTGAAAGTGCTGGTGGTGACCACGTTCAACGTCGACGAGTACGCCTACGAGGCGCTCAGGGCAGGCGCCAGCGGGTTCCTGCTCAAGGACGCGCCGCCGAGAGAACTGGTGGACGGCGTGCGTACCGTCGCCCGCGGTGACTCCCTGCTCGCGCCCGCCGTCACCCGCGCCCTCATCGGCCGCTTCGCCGAACGCCTGCGTCCGGCCGACACCGCCAGGACAGCCCGCGACGAGGTTGTGCGGGCACTGACCCCGCGGGAGGTGGAAGTGCTCGAACAACTCGCCGGGGGCCTGTCCAACGCGGAGATCGCCGCGAAGTTGTCCATCAGCGCCGAGACCGTCAAGACGTATGTGTCGCGGATCCTGACCAAGCTCGACCTGCGGGACCGGGTGCAGGCGGTCGTCCTCGCCTACCGGGTGGGCCTGGTGCCCACCGACCAGGGTTGACCCGTCGGTCCTGTGCGCCGGGTGGTCAGGCGGGATGCCCGGCGCGGTGGGGGCGGCGCCGGATCTGGCCGGCGCGGGCGGCCCGCCGCAGCAGCAGGATCGTGGGCGCCAGGCAGATCGGCAGCGCGAGCAGGCTGGCCTCGGGCCCGAAGGCGCCGCCGGTCAGCGCGGACGGGCCGGACAATGTGACGCTCAGCAGTCCGTGGGGCGGCGTGTCCGATCCGGAGAGCATCACGCCGAAGATCCCGGCATGGGTGAAGTTCCAGGCGAAGTGCAGGCCGATGGGCAGCCACAACGTGCGGGTGGCGACATAGGCGGCGGTCGTCATGGCTCCGCCCGTCAAGGCGATCGAGAGCGCGCCCCACAGCGTGGCGTTGGCGTTGACCAGGTGTGTCGCCCCGAACAACAACGTGGACACGACGAGGGCGATCACGGTTCCGGTGCGTTCCTCCATGATCCGGAACACCACCCCGCGAAACAGCAGTTCTTCGGCGACGGCGACGCCGGCCATCATGCCCGCGGTGCCGAAGAAACCCCCGAAGGAACCCCAGGACACCTCCTGCCAGCCGCCGAACACCGCGATCAGCGACATCAACCCGGCGAACAGGCCGAATCCGAGCAGTGCCCCGCGCCGCAACAGGGGCCAACTGCCCGTCCTGCCGAGTTCGGGGATGTCCGTACGCAGTTCGACGGCCCGGCAGAGCCGCCGGTAGCAGGCCACACCGGCGACGGCCAGCCCGGCCCCCACCGGCAGGGCGAGAATCGGCACGGGCGCGACAAGCTGGTTGATCCCGGCCGTCGCCACCATCACGCCGAACAACGCGACCAGCAGGACAGGGAACCGGAACCTGCGCAATCGGCGCCGGGCCGTGGAAGGGCCGGCTTGCGGGAGGGTGTTCTCCGGGTGCTTCGTGGACGCCACGATCGCGATCCTCTCGATCAGGTTCCGCCTTGTTTTCTGCGGCCCGAACGAGATTAGGGATCGCGACGGGGCGTGCCATCCCCCCGGAACGGACATTCGCGGTAGCTCTCACGGGGGATCTCCCGAACCGGCCTGCTTATGGCCTACCGAGGGGAACGGCCGAGGCCGAGGGCGAATCTGGTGGGTCCCCAGCGCCGCACGATCTCGTAGGTGGCCAGGCTCAGCGCGAACGACCCGATCATGATCAGCAGGTACGGCGTGATCCCGGCGTCGGTGTGCCGCAGAACGTGGTAGCCCACGGCGACCAGGAACGTCTGGTGCAGGACGTACAGGGGGAAGGCGGCCTCGTTGCAGTACGCCACCGCCTTCGATCCGCCGTTGAGGTGCCGCCGGCCGTACCCGAGCATGGTCAGCAACGCCGTCCAGCACGCGAGGTCGCGCACGGCCGTGGCCGGCAAGCCGTCCTGGCCGCCGAGCATGAGCACCCCCGCGCCCCCGCACACCGCCAGCGCCAGGAACAGCGGGCGCCACCGCTCGATCATGTCCATGATCGAGTCGTCGGTGACGATGAGGAAGCCCAGCATGAAGTACGCGGCGAAGACGAAGATGTTCTTCCCGCCCACCTCGGGCAGGCACGACAACGCGGTCAGCGGCACGACCGGCAGCAGCGCGGGCAGGGGCCGCCGCAGCCAGCCCGGCGTGTACCCGCGCCTGGCCAGAGCCAGCATCGGCCGGACGAGCGCGGCCGAGATGAGGAAGAGGAACAGGATGAACCACAGGTGCGCCGGCGAGATCCCGCCCTCGTACTCCGACCAGTCGGAGAAGTCGGTGAAGTACGTCCACAGGAAGTCGGCGTAGGAGCCCTGGTGATCACGGTGGAACCGCAGGGCGTAGTACGCCTGCGGCGGCACGACGACCAGCACGCCGAACAATAGCGGAACCAGCAGCCTGGACACCCGCTCGCTGACGTAGCGCCCCGCCGTCCTGCGTTTGAGCGCGTAGAAGCTGGCCGAGCCGGCCAGCAGGAACAGCAGGGGCATGAACCAGTAGGACAACTGGACCAGCACGGTGGAGAACGCGTTCACCTCGCCCTTCACGTAGAACGACGCGCCATCGTTGAACACCCGCGCCGTGTGGTACGGGAACAGGAACAGGATGCCCAGATTGCGCAGCCAGTCGATGTAGTTCCGGCGCCCGCCGCCCTGCCTGGTCGTCGTTGCCGTTGCCGCCGTCGTCAAAGGTGCCTCCGATACCGAAAGGTGATCAAGTCACCCCGTACGATACCGAAAGTATTGAGTACTTTCGGTATTGTGGCTGTATGCAGAGGAACCCGAACCGGCGTCTGCCGCGCGAGGAGGTACGCCGCCGGCTCCTGGCGGAAGCGACGCGGGTGTTCGCCGAACGCGGCTACGCCGACGCCCGCATCGAGGACATCGCGGCCGGCGCCGGCTTCACCAAGGGCGCCGTCTACTCGAACTTCGGCGGCAAGCAGGAACTGTTCGGCGCCATCCTCGGCGACGGCGCCGAGACCGAACTGGCCGCCGTACGGGAGGAGATCCGCGACCTCGACGACCTGCCCACAATGATCGGCAGGGTGGCGTCACTGGTCACCCGGCGCATCGTGGAAGACAGCGGCCGCGGGCACCTCGGCCTGGAGTTCGCGGCCCGCGCGGCCCGCGACGAGCACACCAGGCAGATCCTCGCCCCGATGCGCCGCGACCAGCGCGAAGGGGCCGCCCGCTCGATCGCCGAAGTCGCCGAGCGCACCGGTGTCCGCCCCGCCGTCGATCTCGACCAGGCCGCGCTCATCCTGCACTGCCTGACCAACGGCCTGGTCAACGAGCACATCGCCGATCCCGAGGCGGTCGACGCCGAGGCTGTCGAACGGGCGCTGAGAACCGCGCTGACCTGCCTGCTGCCACCACCGGGCGACGACCCGGGCCGCGAGTGATCTGGTGGACGAGTCGGGGGTTGCGATGACGCGGATGCCGGCGAACATCCGGCCGTGCGGCCCGCCCGGGGTCCCCGGGCCTGTCATACGCGGCTGAAGGCCCCGCCGGCTGCGGCCTCATGGCTACTGAGGCTTTCCTCATGCTCTGCACGCCGCTCACTCCGCTGGTGGATTTCAGGCCGAAACCGCACCCCGGACACCACCTCGATCTCACCAGTGTGCTCCGCGTGAACCTTCGCGGCCTCTCGCCCGACTGTGCTGGATGACAGGAGGACGAAATGACCAATGAGCTGCTGACGGGCCTGGAGGAGCGGTGAACGCGCTGGAGACTCATGAGCTGGGCAAGCGCTACCGGCGGCGATGGGCGCTGCGCGAGGCCACCATCACGGTGCCGTCCGGGGCCAGGGTCGCGCTGGTCGGGCCGAACGGGGCAGGCAAGTCCACACTGCTGAACCTGGTGTCCGGCCTGCTGGTGCCCACCATGGGCCGGGTGGAGATCTTCGGCCGGCCCATGGAGACGGCCGCGGTCGCGTTCGTCGCCCAGGAAAAGCCGCTGTATCGCCGGTGGAGCGTCGCCGACCTGCTGCGCTTCGGCGCCGCCACCAACCCCCGATGGGACCGCGCCGCCGCGCGGTCCCTGCTGTCCGGGCACGACATAGACCCGCGCGAGCGGGTGGATCGACTGTCCGGCGGTCAGCGCACGCTGGTCGCGCTCGCACTCGCCGTCGGCAAACGCGCCGACCTGGTGGTGCTGGACGAGCCGCTGGCCGAGCTCGATCCGCTGGCCCGCCTGCAGGTGATGAGCGTGGTGCGCGAACTGGAGGCCACCGTGCTGCTGTCGTCCCACATCCTGGCCGACCTGGCCGGGGTGTGCGATCACCTGATCCTGCTCGGCGCCGGCCGCGTCCGGCTGTGCGGCGGCTTCGCCGGCCTCCTGAGCAGCCACCCCGCCACCGACCTGGAGGAACTCGTGCTGCACTACCTGCGCAACCCCGAGGCGGCCCGATGAGCGGCCTGCTGTGGGTGGCCTGGCGCGGGCAGCGCGCCCAGGCCGCCGCCATCGCCGCGCTGCTCCTGCTGTACGGCGCCGCCGCCACGATCGAGCGGCTGGAGCCGGACCTGAGCGGGCTCACCTTCCAACTGGCGGGGCTCCTGGCCGGCGCGATCTGCCTGATCTGGGGCGCTCCGCTGATCGCGCGCGAGTTTGAAGCCGGTACCCACAAGCTCGCCTGGACCCAGAGCGTGTCCCGGGGCCGCTGGCTCGTCGCGGTCCTCGCCGTCGCGGCGGCGGGCGCCTTGGCCGCGACCGCCGTCCTCTCCGCCGTACTGACCTGGTTCCTGCCGGACGCCGGGGGTGATCCGATGGCGTGGCGATACTACGAGAGCCATGGCCCGGTCCCGTACGCCAGGGCGCTGCTGGCACTGACACTCGGCGTCGCACTCGGCGCGGTCACCCGGCACACGCGCATCGCCATGCCGTTGTCGGTGCTCCTGGTCGGCACCGGCCAGCTCGCCTGCCGGGCTCTGCGCGAGCGGTTCGACCTGCCCTTCTGGACCCTCCAGTGGGCCGAGACAGCCGCTCACCTGGCGCTCGCCCTCGTCCTGACCGCGATCGCCCACGCGGCGATACGCCACCGAGCCTGACCACGACGGGCCTGCTCACGACGCTGCCGGGAGGGGCGGTTGTCAGGCCGTTCGGGCACGCAGGCGGTCGCTGAGCACGACGACATGCGGAAGGGCGCGCAGCGTGTCCGGACCCGCTGCCACGCCGCCCTCACCCAGGACGGCGGCCAGGTGTGCCCAGTGCGCCGCCGCCACTTCCTCGTGGGTCTGGCCCTCGACCGGCTCGTCGGGGCCGACCACGGTGAGGGTGGTGCTCTCGATCTCGCCGGCCGTGGCCGTCTCCCAACGCCTGGTGCCGCTCCAGCCACGGTCGTCGAGCAGCGTGACCCGGCGACCGTCGTCGAGAACGGCTGAGAGCGTCGCGGAAACCGACACCCAGTGCGGATCGTCGCCGGCCCGCTCGTCGAGGTCGGCGAAGGTTTCGAGGCGGACGACGGTGGTCATGGGGACATCCTGCCCCAGCCGCGCCCCTCACGAGGCGTGCGAATCGCGACCGAACGTTCCCCGAAGGATGATCTTTCTTCTGCTTTCACGGCGGGGTTGGTTGGGTGATCCCTGCACGTGACCTTGATCGTCGGCATGAGGAGCGCAGTGGAAGACGAACGACCGAATCCCAGGGTGTCACGGCGCCAGGCACTGCGCGCCTCACTGACCGCGGCCTCGGCCTCGGCCCTGGCCGTGACCGCGGCGGAGGAGCCGCCGTCCTGCACGGACCGGATCGTCATCCGAGGCAGGACTTGACGGCCTTGGCCAGGTTTGACGCCCTCGGGTCGTCGGGCCGGAAGTTCCAGAGGTTGGTGACGTAGCAGAAGCCGACTTCGGCGTCGGGATCGCCGAAGGCGACCGAACCGCCCGAGCCCGGGTGACCGAACGACCCCGGCCCGACCATCGGCGCAGGAGGGCAGGCTCGCCAGAACCCCAGCGACATGTAGAAGGAGCGGTCGGCCGGGATGTCCAGGCCCGGCGGCAGCCCGTACATCCGCGTCCTGTCGGTCTGGACGGCCGTCATCGTCTCGACCGTTGAGGGATTGAGCAGCCGCACGCCATCGACGTCGCTGACCGTGGCGGCGTACATGCGCGCCAGCGAGTGCGCGTCCGCGAGCATGTTCGCGGCAGGGAACTCCGCCGCGCGCCAGGCACGCGTCAGCACATACTCCCCGGACGCGTTGTCCAAGGCGCCGCCGAGCTCGCCGGCCCGCATCTGGATCGAGCCCGGGCTCCACATGGACTGGACCCAGGCGGTGACCGTCTCCGCGTCGAGCCCGGTCGTCGCGATCATCCCGGCGAGCAGCTCCTCCACGCTGAACGGCGCGGCGTAGTGCAGCCGGGACACCCGCTCCTCGTGCTCCTCGGGCAGCCCGATCCAGGCGCTCAGCCCGAGCGGGCCGGCCACCTCCTCGGCGAAGAATGTGCCGAGCGACCTGCCGGTGATCCGGCGTACGACCTCCCCGACCAGGAAGCCGTAGGTGACGGCGTGGTAGACGTGCTCGGTGCCCGGTTGCCACAGCGGCTTCTGCGCCTCCAGCGCGCGGATGACCGGATGCCACGCGCACGCCTCCTCGAACGTCAGCGGCCCGTCGATGAGCGGGAGGCCGGCCTGGTGCGACAGCAACCAGCGCACCTTGATGTGTTCCTTGCCGTTGGCGGCGAACTCCGGCCAGTACCGGGCCACCGGGGCGTCCAGATCCAGCTCGCCGCGCTGTGCCAGCAGAGCGGCACAGATCGCGGTGGCGCCCTTCGTCGTGGAGGCGACATGGACGATCGTGTCATCGCGCCACGGCCGGTTCGCCTCGCGATCGGCCTGCCCGGCCCACAGGTTGACGACGGGCCGGCCGCCCACGTAGACGCTGCACGCCGCGCCGACCTCGCCGGGGGTCTCGAAGTTCGCGTGGAACGCGTCGGCGACTTTTCCCCAGCCTTCCTCCACACCGGGGGTCACTTCTGAGGTCCGTTCTCTTGGTTCTCGGCGCTGCCGGATTTTCCGCTGATGGACTCCTGGTAGATCTCCGCGTAGGTGCGTGAGTCCTTGATCAGGTCGTCGCAGAAGGCGGCCACGTCGGTGCCGATGAGTTCCAGGACTCCCTTACCGGCCGCGGCGCCCTCCTCGAAGAAATCGAGGAGGCCGTTGAGCAGGGTCCCGTCGTGCAACTCGACCGGTCCGACCTTGAAGAAGTACCGCTGAATCTCCTTGTAGACGATTTCGTAGTCCGGCGGGAGCGCCTTCACCCGCGCCATGTGCGCCCGCCACTGCCGCTTGCCCTCGATGATGTCCCGGATGCCCATGTCAGCCTCCCAGCCGGCCCAATTTCCTGGCGACATTCCTGTTCAACTGCTCACGCCACCGGTCGCGATAGGTCTTGGCCTTCTCGCCGCCGGCCAGCGCCGCGCAGAAGCCCGGGATGTCGTCACCCAGCACCTCGCGAACGTTCTGACCATCGGCCGCCGTCTCTTCGAGCAACCCCAGAGCGCTGTCGAGAATCGGCATCAGGTTGCGGCCGGTGAAGTCCCCGTACAGCCACAGATTGCCCTTGATCTCTTCCCACGCCGCCCGGTAGTCGGCCGGCAGCGCCTGGGCCCGAGCCTCGAACGCCGTCACTTCCCTGGTGAGATCGCTGCCCGTCATGGTCTCCCAGAAGCTCATTTCCCGCCCTCCTTGAGCTTGTCGATCCGCGATGTGATGTACTCCCATTTCGCCCAGAACCTCGCGAGCTCGTCGCGCCCCGCGTCGTTGAGCGCGTAGAACTTGCGCGGCGGGCCCATTTCGGACGGTCGCTTCGTCACCTGGACGAGCTTGTTCCTCTCCAGCCGCAGCAGGATGGTGTACACCGTCCCCTCGACGACGTCGGCGAAGCCGAGTTCGTTCAGCCGGCGGGTGATGGCGTACCCGTAGGTCTCCTCGCTGCCGATGATTTCCAGCACGCAGCCCTCAAGCGTGCCCTTCAGCATCTCCGTCAGGTCGTCCACATGGGTCCTCTGCAATCTCCGGCTACTTCGTAGTACCGAGTACTTCTACAAAGTAGCACAGGGTACCGGCCGAGCGGCACACCTCAGCGAGGCTCCTTTGAGTAGCAAGCGCAACCGCCGATCAATTGCGGGCGCACAAGGGGTACGGGTCGCGGAGCCGTACGTGCGACGTGGGCGTGGCGGGGCAGGTGGGTGCGGCGGCCGGCGCGCATGCCGTTGGCGATGACCAGGACCTCGGCCAGTTCGTGGGCGGCGACCACGGCGGCCAGGCCGAGCACGCCGGCGGCGGCCAGCGGGACGAGGGTGATGAGGATGCCGCCGGACAGCAGCAGGTTCTGGGTGAAGATGGCGCGGGCGGCGCGGGTGTGGGCGACGGCGTCGGCGAGCCGCCGCAGATCCTCGCCCATGAGAGCGACGTCGGCGGCCTCGATGGCCACGTCGCTGCCCATGACGCCCATGGCGATCCCCGCGTCGGCGGTGGCCAGGGCGGGAGCGTCGTTGATGCCGTCGCCGGCCATGGCCACGGGCCCGCGGGCCTTCAGCTCGGTGACGATGCGGGCCTTGTCGGCGGGCAGCAGTTCGGCGCGTACGTCGGTGATGCCGGCGTCGGCGGCGATCGCGGCCGCGGTGCGGGCGTTGTCGCCGGTGAGCATGACCACCTCGACGCCGTGGTGCCTGAGCCGGGCGACGGCCTCGGCGGCCTCGGGGCGGATCTCGTCGCGTACGGCGATCGCGCCGAGCAGCGCACCGTCGTGTTCGACGAGGACCACGGTGGCCCCGGCGTCCTGCAACCCGCTCACCCGCGCGGTGAGCGGGCCGGCGGCGATGAACCCCGGCTTGCCCAGCCGGGCGGGGCGTGCGCCGACGCTGCCGCGCAGCCCGCTGCCGGGCACGGCCTCCACCTCGCCGGCCGGCTCGGGCCCTGGCCGGGCGGCCAGGATCGCGGCGGCGAGCGGATGCTCGCTGCGTGCCTCCAGCGCGGCGGCCACGTCCAGCACGCGGCCCCGGTCGACGCCCGGCGCGGGTACGACGTCGATGACGGCGGGTTCGTTGCGGGTCAGGGTGCCGGTCTTGTCCAGCGCCACGACCTTGATCTTGCCCAGCGCCTCGACCGCGGCGCCGCCCTTGACCAGCAGGCCGGCCTTGGACGCGGCGCCGATCGCGGCGACCACGGCCACCGGCACGGACAGGGCGAACGCGCAGGGCGCGGCGGCGACCAGGACGACCAGGGCGCGCTCGATCCACACGCCGGGCTCGCCCAGCAGGCTGCCGGCGACCGCGATCAGGGCGGCGAGCACCAGCACGCCGGGCACCAGAGGGCGGGCGAAACGTTCGGCCAGGCGCTGGCCGGCGCCCTTGCGTTCCTGGGCCTCGTGGACGATGTGGACGAGGCGGGCCAGGGAGTTGTCGCGGGTGGCGGCGGTGACGGTGATCTCCAGCGCTCCGGGGCCGTTGATGGTCCCGGCGAAGACCTCCGCGCCTGGGCCGGTCTCCACCGGCACCGATTCGCCGGTGATGACCGAGATGTCGAGCGCGCTGCGGCCGGCGGTCACGACGCCGTCGGTGGCGATCTTCTCGCCGGGCCGTACCAGCAGCACGTCGCCGACGCGCAGGCCGGCGACCGCGACCTCGGACTCGCCGCCGCCGGGCGTCAGCACGCGGGCGGTCGGGGGCACCAGGTCCAGCAGGGCGCGCAGGCCGTGCCGGGTGCGGGCCACCGCGTAGCCTTCGAGCCCTTCGGCGACGGCGAACAGGAACGCCAGCATGGCGGCCTCGCCGTACTCGCCCAGGGCCACCGCGCCGGCGGCGGCGATCGTCATCAGCAGGCCGACGCCGAGCCGGCCACGCAGCAGGCCGCGCAGCGCGCCGGGGACGAAGGTGGCGGCGCCGGTCAGCAGCGCCGCGACCTGCAACGCCGTCGCCCACGAGCCCGGCGCGGGCAGCGAGGCGAGGAACAGCACCCCGGAGGCGGCTGCCGCCTGCAACTCCCGTACCTGCCAGATCGCCGAGGGGGCCGTGACGGGGTCGTCGTGGTGCACGCTGCCGGAGACGTCGGGGGCGCAGCAGGCGTCAGACACCATCGGCCTCTTCGGCGCAGGCGTAGTCGCCCGGTGCGCAGACCTCGTCGGCGGGGGCGCCGCCGCCCTGGTCCACCAGCAGCACCAGGGAGGCCAGTTCGGCCAGAGCGTGTGCGAGCTTGGCGTCGGCCAGTTCGTAACGCACCCGGCGGCCCACCGGCACGGTGCGTACGAGCCCGCAGCCGCGCAGGCAGGCCAGGTGGTTCGAGACGTTGCCGCGGGTCATGCCCAGCCGCTCGGCCAGGTCGGCGGGGTAGGCGGGCTCGTTCAGCAGCTCAAGCAGCAGCCGCCGCCGGTTCTCATCGGCCAGTGCGGTGCCGACGCGGGCCAGCGCCTCGGCGTTGACGGCCACGGCGACGGCATGGTGCTCGGGGTTCTCCATATCGCGACGATACAGCCAATGCTGAATCAAGCCAAGAGTTGATTCAGCGCTGGCTGTATCAAGACCGGTTTCAGAGTCGGCGTGGCGTCGCGGGCAGCACCTTGATCGCCGCCGTCTCGCAGTTGGCGCAGGTCGCATGGGCCCAGGGCGGCATGCTGTGCAGGCCGCGATGGCGCCAGGACACGGTGTCGCCGCCGTGGCCGTCGTCGAAGTGGCGGGCTTCGTACTCGTCCTGCCAGGTGTGCGAGCAGTGCTGGCAGATGAACGTCCAGATTTCCGAGAACACGTCGGTTTCGCGCATGGCGAAGCACTTCCAGAGAGCTTGATGAGCGGATGGCGTGGCGGTGAAGGGGTGCCGCAGACTTATACGCGCCAGACGCTCAGCCGGACCAGACGCTCCGCGTGCCCGGCACCTCGCGTGGGGACCTCTTCGACGATGGCCCGTGCCGCGCCGACGACGGGCACGGGCGGTCCGCCGGCGAGCGCGGCCGGCACCGGCTCCTCCACGGCTCGCGGCCGCTTCGCCGGTCTGCGCTGCGGGCAGCGCAGAGCGGGCTCTTCGGTGTTGGACTCCTCGCCGGCGTGGACGGCCGAGGCCGCGGGGATCGGTTCGGCCGCGAAGGCATGGGAGCCGGGCGACCACAACGCCGCGCCCAGCCAGAGCGCGGTGAGCACGACCAGCCATCGCGCCGGAAAGGCGAGCGAGCGGTACGTGGTCACATCATCGCCCTCGGTGACGATGTTCGGGCATGCGCGGTCCTGTAGTGATTAATATCCGCAGCTCAGGTGGGCTAAACGGGCCCGGCGGGACCGTCGCTCTCTCCCGTTGTGCCGCCACTCCACTGTCATCTGACAGTCACTGTCAAGTGGCAGAATCGGGCTCGACGGCTGAGATACGGAGCACCTCATGACCTTGCGCGAACTGAAGATGGAGCGGACCCGGGACCTGATCGCCGAGACGGCGCTGGCGCTCTTCAGGGACAGGGGGTTCGCGGCGACCACGGTGGAGGAGATCGCCGCCGCGGCCGAGGTGGGCGCGCGCACCGTCTACCGCCACTACCCGACGAAGGAGTCGCTCGTCCTCAGTAGCTTCGCGAACATGTTCGAGACCGGGCTGAAGGATCTTCGTGCCTGCCCCGAGGGCACCGAACTGCCCGATGTCCTGCGCACGATTCTGGAGAGCCTGCTGCGCTCGCATCTCGGCATGCCGGAGCGGCTGATGACCGCGTACAAGGTCGCGCGGGACATGCCGTCGGTGCTGGCTCACTTCGTCTACATGCTCCAGATCTGGGAGATGGACCTCGCGCGCGAGGTCGCGACCCGCGTCGGCGGCCGGTCCGCGGACTTCGTCGCCGAACTGGCCGTACGGCAGACCGGTTCGGTGTTCATACTCGCCCACCGCAAGTGGTTCGAGTCCGACGGGCAGGCCGACCTGCGGCAGCTGACCCTCGAGGCGCTGGACCTGCTGCGATCGGACGCGGTGCCTGTCGCGTCCCGGCTGTCCTGACGGGCGTTCGAGCCCGGTGCCCGTCGCGTCCCGGCTGTCCTGACGGGCGTTCGCGCCCGGTGAGACCGGAGTCACACCGCCCACAGTGGTGACAGTCACTGCCACAAGTTAACCTCTGTCTTGTGGCAGTGACTGCCGCGAACTTGGTCTCACAGAGAGATGGCTCGCATGTCGAACGAGAAGGTCCCGGTACTCGTCGTGGGCGGCGCCTACACCGGGCTCAGCACCGCGCTCGGACTGGCCTCACGGGGCGTGAGGCCGCTGCTGGTCGAGCGGCGGCCGACCACATCGACGCTGCCGAAGGCGTGGGGGCTCAACGCGCGGACCATGGAGCTGCTCTGCACCGTTCCCGGCATGGAGGAGGAGCTGAAGGCCGCCATCGGCGACGCGGCCCTGCCGCAGTTGCGCAACGGCGCCAGCCTGGTCGACTCGAAGCTCGCCGAGATCGACACCGCGCCGCTGCTGGCGATGATGAAGGCCCTGACGCCGGCGCCGGCGTGCTTCCTGTCGCAGGCGACCATCGAGAAGATCATGCGCGCCCGGGCCGAGCACTTCGGCGCGGACCTGCGCTACGGCACCGAGCTGGTGTCCTGGACGCAGGACGCCGATCAGGTCACCGCGACGCTACGCGATGTGTCCGACGGCAGTGAGTACACCGTGCGGGCGGACTACCTGGTGGCCGCGGACGGCCACACCAGCCCGATCCGCAACCAGCTGGGCGTCGCCGTCGAGGGCGGCGGCAAGGTCGGGCACATCTACGTGGTCACCTTCGAGGCCGACCTGTCCGCCCACTTCGAGGAGGGCAGGTTCTCCATCGTCGGCATCCCCGGCACGGGGACCAGCATCATCTACGACGGCAGCACCTTGACCCTCTGGGTCGACTACCTGCCCGACCAGGGACAGACCGACGCCGACTTCACCGAGGAGCGGTGCCTGGAGCGGGTCCGCCGCGCCGTCGGCATCCCCGACCTGGAGTGCCGCATCGTCAACGCGCGCCCGTTCGCGCTCAACCACCAGCTCGCCGAGCGGTTCAGGGTCGGCCGCGTCCTGCTCGCCGGCGACGCGGCGCACGCCTGCCCGCCGGTCGGCGGGCAGGGCGGCAACCTCGCCATCCAGGACGGGTACGACGTCGCGTGGCGGCTCGCCCTGGTGCTCACGGGCCAGGCGGGACCGGCGCTGCTGGACAACTACCAGGCCGAGCGGCGGCCGGTCGTCAACCTCACCCTCGAACGGGAGGTCGCCCTGTTGTCGGTGTCGGAAGGACGCATCCTGGCGACCTCCGACCCGACGCAGCCGATCCCCACGCCCCGCGAGTTCCTCGGCTTCCGCTACCACTCGCCGGCCATCCGCACCGAACCGGACGACGACGGAAGCCTGCAGGAGGACCCCGGCACCCCCACCGGGCGGCCCGGCTGCCGCGCCCCGCACGTCGAGCTCACCCGGGACGGGCGGACACTGTCCACGCACCACCTCTTCGGGCGCGAATTCGTGCTGCTCACCGACGTGACCGGCGCGGATTGGGCGGACGCCGCCGCCAAGGCCGCCGACCGGCAGGGCATCACCATCACCACGCACCGGATCGGCGACGGGCTCCAGGACGAGGCCGGCGCCTGGCACACCCGCTACGACGTCGAACCCGGCGGCGCCGTGCTCGTCCGACCGGACTCGGTCATCGCGTGGCGGAGCAGGACCGCCGCCGCCAACCCGGCGCACGAACTCGACGAGGCCCTCACCGCGATCCTCGCCCGGCCCGTGGCCCCGTGAACCGCTGACCCCGTCAGGAACGATCAGGGGGCTGACCTCTGCCAGACGGAGGGCGAGCGTGTGGCAGTGCGCCGCCGCGTCCATCCCGGGCACCCGGCAGATCGCGTCAAGCACCTGCCGGGTGGTGCTCACCCGGCCCTGCTCCAGCCACGTGTACCAGGCCACGCTCACCCCGGCCATCGTCCCGCCCCTGCCGCGCCATTGTGGCAAGCCCAAAAACACCCGCAGATTGGGATTTTTCCCAATGTGCGGCCGGGAGGTCGGCGCATAGCGTCGACGCCATGAGTTCGCATCAGGTCCAAGCCGGGCCCTATCGCGGGGAGCCGGTGAACAGCTCGCGCCGATGGGCGATGGCCGCCGCCGCCGTCCGCGAGGTGACGCCCAGCTTGGACAGGATGTTCGAGACGTGGGCGCCGGCCGTCTTGGGCGTGATGAACAGCCGGCCCGCGATCTCCATGTTGCTCAGCCCGTCGGCCACCAGCCGCAGCACCTCCAGCTCGCGCGGCGTCAACCCGAGGCTTTCCGGCCGGCGGGCCGGATCGGCGCGCGACTCGATGGCCTTGAGCAGGGGCGTCGCGCCGAGTTCCGCCGCGATGGAGGCCGCCTCGGGCAGGCGTCCCGCCTCGAACAGCGCCCGCGCCAGCTCGTACGGCTGCCCGACCGCCCGCCACGCCTCGACGGCTCCGGCCCAGCCCGCCCGGCCGCCGCTGGACCTCGCCTCGAACGTGACCCGGTGAGCGTGCTGGAGCCGACCCTGCACGGCCAGCCGTTCCCCGAGGGAGCGTACCTCCGGCGTTCTGCGGCAACCGACGAGACGGGACAGTATCGGCCACGCGTCACGCCCTGCGGTGGTCAGATCATGATCATCGAGGATGTGCCCGGCCACGCGGTCCCTCCGCGACAGGTCGTCCTGCGCCTCGGCCAGACGGCACTCCAGCAGATCCGCCTCCAGGCAGGACGTCTGGCCCAGGGGGCGCCGGCGCAGCAGCGGCTGGGCGGTCGCCAGCGCCTGCCGCGCTTCGTCCAAGTTTCCGGTGGCCACGGCGATCGTGCCGCGCACGATCAGCAGATAGCTCCGCTGGATCGGCAGGGGATCCAGGGCGAGAATCCCGCGGACGACCTCCGTCGCCTCCGCCCATCGCCCGAGAGAGGTGAGCGATCCCGCCAGGTTGGCGGCCAGGATCGCGGCCTGCCTGCGGACCCGTCCGGCGCGCAGGGCGGCCTCCATGCCCTGCCGGGCCAGGGCCGCCGCCGCCTCGTGCTCGCCGGCCGTCTCCAGCGCGTCCGCCTCGCTTTCCATGGCGGACAGCCGGGTGGCCTCGGACGGGGCCAGCGTGCGCGCCCGCTCGTACAGCGGAAGGGCCTTGGCGAGGTCGCCCGTCCTGGCCGTGATCCCGGACAGGGTGATCAGGGCGTTCGCCCTGACCTCGGGATCGGTGGCCAGTTCCAGGGCCTCTTCCGCCTTGCCGGCCGCGGTGCCGTTCCCGATGACGAACAGGATCCGGGCCAGCAGGGCGAGCGAGCTCGCCCGCTCCTGCGGGGACGCCGGCGGCATCGCCTCGCGCAGGTCGCGCAGCACCTCCTCCCGCGTGGGGTCCTGCGGCTCCAGGACCGGGACCGAGCGGGTGACGGCGGTGAGCAGGGCCAGCGCCCGTGCCGTGTCCCCGTACCGGTACGCGGCCTGGGCGGCCCGCTCGGCCACCGTGACGTAGGTGAGACCGAGCCGGTCGGGAACTTGGTGCCACAACTCGCGCACCAGGTCGAGCATCTCAAGCTCCTCGCCGTAGGCGTGGGACTCGTGCGCCGACTCGGCGGCTCGCCACGCGGCGGTGAACGCCCCCTGGACGTCTCCGGCGGCCCGCTGATGCAGTGCGCGGGCCCGGCCGGACAGCCTGGCGGCGCACCGCGCGTGCAGCTTCCTGCGCTCTCCCGGCAGGAGCTCGCCGTAGACGGCCTCGCCGATGAGAGCGTGCCGGAAGACGTAACCGCCGTCGTCGGCGACCAGGAACCGCGCCTCCACCAGGGCCTGCACCGCCGCCTCCGGGGCGGTGGCCACCTCGGCGAGGAGTTCGACGGTGACGGGCCCGCCCAGCACCGCGGCCGCGTCCAGCATGGCCCGGCTGCCGGGCGGCAGCCGATCGGCGCCCGCCAGCAGCACGTCGAGCAGGCGCGCGGGCAGGACGCCGCCCGCCCTGGCCAGTTCCTGCGCGAACAGGGGGTTGCCGTCGCTGCGGCGGAAGATGTGCTCGACGTCGGCCCCCGCTCCGACGAGGTCGGCGATCTCCGACCTGGCCATCCCGTCCAGCTCCATGATCTCGGCGTTGCCCAGGGCGGCGGGGTACGGGCGGGAGGTGCCGATGAGCAGGATGCCGGGCCGGGTCAGGTTGTGGCTCAGGAAGACGAACAGGTCGCGCGTCGACCGGTCCGCCCAGTGCAGGTCCTCCACCACCACGAGCAGGGGCCGCCGTTCCGCGGCCTGCTCCAGCAGGAGCAGGACCTCCTCGAACAGCCGCGTACGTCTGAGGCCGTCATCCGGCTCCACCGCGCCGAACTCGGGCAGCAGCCGGGCCAGCTCCGGCCGTCCCTCGCCGTGCGCCCACTCCGCGCCGAACTCCCGGACCAGCCGGCGCAGGATCGCGATGAACGGGGCGAACGACAGGCTCATGTCGAGACAGCAGCCCGTCAGCGGCAGCGCGGGAACCCGGTCCGCGAACTCGCCCACGAGCCGCGTCTTCCCCATCCCCGCCTCACCGATGACGACGACCGCCGCCGCCTCCCCGTGGACGGCACGCGTGTAGGCGGCGCCCAGGGCGTCGAGCTCGGCTGCGCGTCCGACGAATTCCACAGTCCCCCTTACGGCGATCCGGCCGCGGCGTCGGCCTGCCGACCAGATCTTTCCATGACCACCATCCATTTCGACTCATCAGGGGTATTCATGATCAAGCGTGCGCTCACGATTGCCACGGCGGCACTCGTCACCGCCGGCGTCCTCGCCGGAACTCCCGAGGCGGCGAGCGCGGCCTCGGGATGCAGCGGACAGCAGATCCGCCACTGGGTCCTGGACGACTCACGCGGTCTGCCCATCAGCACCATTCGCCTGTACTACAACGCGCGTACCGGCATCAACTGCGCCGTCAACGTGTGGCGTCCCGGGACGCGCGGCAAGCGCGGCATCCACATCGGCATCTGGACCGCCAAGAGCGGCTGGAAGAGGGACGAGGGCAGCTTCAAGTACTACGCCGGCCCGGTCCGGGTCTACGGCAAGCACCGCTGCGTGAGGGTGTCCGGCTGGGCCCAGGTGGGACGGTACCGTCCGACCTTCGACAGCGGCCGCATCGCCTGCCGCTGAGCCCTCTCGCCCCGGCGTATCCACATCGTGCACCACAGGGAGATCACCATGCCGGACACCGGCTCAGGCCACGCGGGATGGATCGAGAGGCCCGCGGACGTGGACCGGGTGGTGGCGGCGCTGTCCGGCGGGGACAGCCGGGTGCTGCTGCTGCCCGACCCGGACGGGACGGAGGGCATGGGGATCTCCTCTGTGGCCGCGGCGGCGTGCCGCCGGCCCGAGGTGCGCGAGCGCTTCCGCGGCGGCATCATGTGGATGGACGCCGTGACCCTCCCGTGGGGGATGCGGCTCGACGATCCGGACCTGAGTGAGGCCGCGGGTCCTGACGAACCGGGCCTGCTGGTGTACGACGGCGTGATCGGCGACGCTCCGCCCCCACCGCTGGGCCTGCCGGGCCTGACCTGCCTGTTCACGGCCAAGCGCGAGGCCGGGACCTCGCGGGCCGACGTCACCGTGCGGATCGGCCCCATGGACGCGCGCACGGGCGCGTCGCTCCTGCGGCAGGGCCTGCCCACCCTGGACCACGGCATCGCCGCACGGCTCGCGGAGCTGACCGGCGGCTGGCCACTCGCGCTCACCCTGGCCCGCGCGGCGCTCCTGGACCAGGTGGAACAGGGCACGGGGGCGGACGCGGTGGCGGACCGGATCGCCCGGCGGCTGACCGGCGGCGTCGACCTCGCCGACCCCGCCTCCCGGGCGACGCTGATCGCCAGGCTGGCCGACCACTCACTCGGACTGCTGCGCGAACGGGACCCCCGGGCCGCCCACCGCTTCCTCCAACTCGGCGCGTTCCGCGGGCACGAGCCGCTGCCCATCGGCGTGGCGGCCCTCATGTGGAGCAGCGGGCACGACATGACCGGCGGCGAGATCGGCGCGCTGATCGCCAGGTTGGAGGCGTTGTCCCTGGTCAGCAGGCACACCGACGGACCGTTCCTGCAGATTCCCGGCACGGTGGCGTCCCATGCCCAGGACACGCTCGGCGCGGAGGGGCTGCGCCGGGCCCACCGGGCGCTGGTCGACGCCGACCTCAGCCAGGTCCCCGAAGGCTGGGCGGACCTGCCGGGCACCGAGGCCTGGTTGCGGATCAACCTGGTGGACCACTACGTGGCCGCGGAGGCGTACGACGAACTCGACGCTCTCGTGTGCCGGCTGGGATGGCTGACGCGCCGGCTGGGCATCTTCGATCCGCGCGAGGTGGAGCGGGCCGTCGCCGGCGCGGGCACCGAGCGGGCCCTGCGGGTGAGCCGCGTCCTCGCGACCTCCGCGCACCTGATCTCCCCGCTGCGCGGGCGGGAGTACGACCTGCTCCCCACCCTGGCCTGCCGTCTGCGCGCGGTGCCGGGGATGGCGGGGGAGTCGCGAGCGCATTTCGGCGAGCTCGGCCTCTCCTGGCTGGAGGCCCGGTGGACGCCGCCGGACCTGCCGCATCCCGCGCTGCTGCGTATCCTGCCCGGTCCATCCGCGGCGCGCGCCATCGCGATCGACCCGGGTGGCGCCTGGCTCGCGGTGGCGACCTGGGAGGAGAAGGTGCTGCGCTGGCACGGCGACGGATGGCCGATGAAACCCCTGGCCGGCCACGGCCAGGGGGTGACGTCGGTGGCCGTCTCCGCCGACGGCTCCACGATCGCGACCGCCGGCGGGGACAGAACCGTGCGGCTGTGGGACCGCGACGGGTCGCCGCTGCTGACGATTAACCACGGCGCGCAGGTCGAGACCGTCGCCATCGCGCCGGACGGCTCCTGGCTCGCCGGCACGGGACCCGGGCAGCGGATCTGGCTCTGGAACGCGGACGGCACACCACGCGGCGCGCTGCCCACCGTCAAGAAACACCAGCGTGGCCTCGCCATCGCTCCCGACGGCACATGGCTGGCCGTCAGCGACGCGAACGCCACCACCGTGTGGGACGCGACCACCCGCAAGAAGAAGGCGACCCTGCCCAAGGCGGCCGGCGCGCTGGCCATCGCCCCGAGCGGCGAGTGGCTGGCCACGGCCTGGGACGGCGGCATCCGGCTGACGAACTCCGACGCCACCGTCCGTACCGTGATCGAGACCGGCCGCGTTCAATCGGCCCTGGCGATCGCTCCGGACGGCTCCTGGATCGCGGCGGGCGACGCCGACGGCACGGTGACGATGCTGGACCTGGACGGCACCCCGATGGCGTCGCTCACCGGCCACGCCGGCCAGGTGAAATCGGTGGCGATCTCTCCTGACGGCTCCTGGATCGCCTCGGGAGACGATGACGGCACCGTGCGGATCTGGGACGTCGCGACCGCGGTGCGCGAAGGACCGCCCCGGCCCGAGCGCGGCCGTCGCTCCAGCGCCGTCGCCATCGCCCCGGACGGATCGTGGCTGGCCACCGCCGGCGCGTACGGTCTCACCCTGTGGAACCCCGACGGGACGCCGCGGGCGGAAACGAGCACCGCCGAGATGACCGCCGTGGCCATCGCCCCGGACGGCACGTGGCTGGCCACCGGCGGCGCGGACGGCACATTGCGGCTGCACGACGCCCACGGGACCACGCTCAAGGAGGTCTCGCGCAAACGGCGGCAGCCGGAGCCGCCGATCACGTCGGTGGCGATCGCCCCCGACGGTGCCTGGATGGCGCTCGCCACCCGCGAACCATGCGTGCTGATCCTCGGACCCGACGGCGACGAGCGCGCGCGGCTCCCCGGTCATTCCGGTTTCGCCATCGCACCCGAGTCATCGTGGCTGGTCGCCGCCACGGGGCGGCTCCTGCGCAGGTACCGCTCCGACGGGCAGCCGCTGGGCGGCCCCATGAAGTGCGACGGCGAGGTATGGGCACTGGCCGTGGCCCCGGCAGGTGACCTGCTCGCCGCCCACTGCGTGAGCGGCCTGGAGATCTGGGACTCCCGGGACGGCTTGGTGACGCGGCTGGCCGGCGTGGACGGGGTGGTGCGGAGAATCGCCTTCTCACCCGACGGCGTCTGGCTCGCCACCACGACGGCCGAAGGCCACCTCCAGATCTGGGACGTGAGCACGGGACTGTGCGAAACCATGATCATGCTGGACGGCGACCTTGACGACGTCGCGTGGTTCCCCGACGGCTCAGGGGTGGCGGTGGCCGGTGCCACGGGACTGTACGGCTTCACCTTCCACCGCTGATCACCGCCGCCGGCCAGAGGCCGTGCTCCGGAAACGTCGGTCGCGATGGATATCTTCACCCACCATGAGCACCCCATACGCGTGGTCCGCCCTCTTCCCGGAGCAGGGCCGGGTACCCGAAGGTGCCGCCCCGTCACCAACGGACACCTACGCCCTGCGCCCCCCGGCCGGCGAGGCGGACGTCCGCCGGCTCGAAGAGCGGCTCGGCATGGAACTGCCGCCGAGCTACCGGCAGTTCCTCCTGTTCGCCAACGGCTGGGGCGACGCATCCGTGCAGGCCGGTGAGCGGTCCCTACATCCGGGACCAGCGCTGGTTGGCCGCGCCCGTGCAGGTCCAGATCTGGAGCCTGGTGCCGTTGGCCGTGGCGTTGCCCGTCACGTCCAGGCACTTGTTCGCGCCGACGGCGGTGATGCCGCCGTCGGTGTTGAGGCGCCATTTCTGGTTGCTCTGGCCGTTGCAGTCCCAGATGATGACGCCGGTGCCGTCGGCGGTGGCGGCGTTGTTGACGTCCAGGCATTTGGTGCCGTAGACGCGCAGTTCGCCGGCGGCGGTGGCGGTCCACTGCTGGTTGCTCTGCTGGTGGCAGTCCCAGATCACCACCGGGGTGCCGTTGGCCTGGGAGGCGCCGTTCACGTCGAGGCACCTGCCGGAGCCGGCACCCTGGAGGCGGGTGGCGGGCGGGGTGGTGGTGCCGCCGCTGACCCGGAACACGGCGGTGCCGTGCGCGGGCACGCTCGCCGAGATGGCGCCGGTCGTCGTGGTGACGGCGTTCGTCCAGGCGTCGCGGAGCGTGAACGGGCCGCCGGTCAGGCCGATGGCGGCGGCGGTGGTGCCGATCGTGGTGGTGCTTCCGCCCTGGTTGAACAGGGCGACCGCGACGTCGCCGTTGTTCAGCCGCTTGGCCAGGATGCGGCGGGTGCCGTCGTTGCCGACCTGGGTGGCCTGCAGGCCGAGCGGGTCCTGGTTGATGGCGATCAGGTTCGCGTTCTTCATGATCGTCGAGGTCGCGGAGTCCATGGCGCGGACGTCGTTCCCGGCGATGAGCGGGGCGGCCATGACGGCCCAGAGGGCGAAGTGGCTGCGCATCTCGGTGTCGTTCATGCCGCCCCGGCCGACGACCATCATGTCCGGGTCGTTGAACTGGCCCGGCCGGGCGCGGCCGGCGCGCGGGACGTTGACGTTGACGATGTTCTGGATGCCCATCGGGTAGCCGTTGGTCTGGCCGGTGTTCCAGGCGTTGGTGATGTCCTCGGTCGTGCGCCAGATGTTGGCGACGTCGCCCCAGTCGCGCTGCGGGCCGGTCTTGTCGTGGATGCTGTTGGGGTTGATGCTGTAGAGGATCGGCCGGCCGGTGGCGGCCAGGGCGTCGCGCATCTTCGCGAAGGTGCGTATCTGGTCGTCGATGGTGCCGGTGGGGGAGCACCAGTCGTACTTGAGGTAGTCGACACCCCAGGCGGCGAACTGCCGGGCGTCCTGGACCTCGTGGCCGAGGCTGCCGGTCGCGCCCGGGTAGGCGCCGAAGTACTGGGCGCAGGTCCGGTCCAGCGGCGCCCGGTCGCCGGCCATCGGACGGCACTACCTCGCCATGACGCTGCTCGTGGCCGCGGCGGCCACGCTGATCGCGCTGGCCCCGGCGGTCTGGATCGGCCGTACGTTCGTCGCCCGGTTGCTGGCCACGCTGGGCATCCAGCCGGAAAACCTTGCCGCGCCTTGGTGGGCGTACCTGGTCATGGCGGCCGCAGGACTCGGCCTGCCGCCGCTGCTGGCGCTCCCGCCGCTGATCCGGGCGAGCCGGACGACCGTACGCGCGGCCATCGACCACCACGGCACGGCCTCGAAACCGGGCGGCCTGCTGGTACGGCTCAGCCGCCTGCCCCGGCTCGATCGGGGGCTGCTCATGGCACTGCGCAACACGGCCCGTAGGCCCGCCCGCTTCTGGCTCTCGACCGGGCTACTGGCGGCGGCCGGCGCGGTCTTCGTGGCCGGGATGTCGCTCGAAGCGGGCGCGGACGCCATCACCCGAGAACAGGCGGCACAACGTACATGGGACGTTGACCTGCAACTGGCGGCTCCGGCCCCGACCGACGCCGTCGTCGGGGCCGTGCGGCGGGTGCCGGGTGTCACCCGGGCCGAAGGATTCGGCGTCCTGCCGGTGGGCGTGGCCGGACCGAACGGCTTCCCCGTCACCCGGACCTACCCCGACCAGGGACACGGCCGCCTCACCGTGACGGCTCTGCCGCGCGGCGTCAGCACGTCCGCGAAGCTCATCGAGGGCAGGCGGCTGAACCCGGGCGAGACCGGCGCGGTCGTACTGAACCAGGCGACCAGGAAGAAGACCATTCCCGGCCTGACGGCCGGGGACAGTGTGCGGCTGTTCATCGACGGACGGGTCACCTCCTGGCGGGTGGCCGGGATCGTCGAGGAGCGAATGGGCGACAGCGTGTACGTGACCGCCGAAGGGCTGGCCGCCGCCCTGGGACGGCCACAGCAGGTCAACCGGCTGCGCGTGTTCACCGGCGCACATGACGAACGCACCCGGGACGCGGTCGCGGCGGCCGCCGGCAAGGCGCTCACCGACGCCGGGATCACGGTGCGGTCGGCGGCCTCGATCAGCCGCGGCGAAGCCATCGGCGCCGGGCACATGGGGCCGTTGCTGCTGGTCCTGCTCGGCATCGCCGTGCCCCTGGGGGTGCTCGGCGTCATCGGCCTGGCCTCCACGATGAGCGCCAACGATCTGGACAGGACGCGCGAATTCGGCATCATGTACGCGATCGGGGCCCGGCCACGGGTCGTACGCCGGATCGTCGTCGCCGAGGGGCTCTTCCTGGCGCTCGCCGGATGCGTGGCGGCGGTGGTTCCGGCGGTCGTGCTCACCTGGCTTCTGGGGGCCGGGCTGGGCAACCTGTTCATGAGCGCGCCGCTGCCCTTCCGGATGTCGGCTCCCGGCGCGGGGATCTGGATCGTGCTCGCCCTGCTCGGCGCGGCCCTGGCCACCGAGGCGGCGGCCACCCGCGCCTCCCGCGTTGCCGTACGCGAGGCGCTTGCCTACCTGTGAAGGCCGTGGTGGTCGGCGCGACCGGGGGAGCGGAGCTGGACGGTCAGCGGCTGCGGGCCGGACTGTTGCTCCGTTGACGGTCGGCGCGGCAGGGCTGAGGCCATGCCGGGCGTCTGGCCCGGGTGGCCTCCGGCCCTGCGTCGCCGCTCTTGCACGTCGGCCCCGCTCAGCGGCGGCGCCGGCGACGACGGGCGCTGCGACTGCTGTCGGAGCCCTGGCCGCCTCGTGGAATCGGGTACGGCTCGGCTCTGAAGCCCGGCAGACCCAGATAGTGCTTGATCGACATGACTCCCTCCTGACGTCACGTGGTGTAACTGCCGCACCGGCACCTTTCCCGGTGCGGCCCCTCAAAGGTCCCAACCCGATGTTCATGCCGAGACTTCCGGACAGACGCGCTCACGAGGAGATGTGATCCGGAATTTGCCGTCCGCCTACCTTGCGCTGACCGGGGACGCGCTGGACCGGGGGACGGCAAGGTCACAGCCCCGTGTGGCCACAACTGATCCTCCGACCTCCCTGCGAGACCGGTTGCTACAAGCCGTAGTATTACACGCTGTAGTAAGTGTTCGTCCGATGCCCCCTGGAGGATGGTGATGCGGCGTTCGGCGCAGGTGGTCATCGCGGCCACGGTGTTCGTGGATCTGCTGGGCTTCACCGTGATCCTGCCAGGGTTGCCGTTCTTCGCGGCCCGGCTGGGCGCCGGCGGTGCCGCCTTCGGGCTGGTCATGAGCGCGTACTCGATCGCGCAGTTCGTCTGCGCGCCGCTGCTCGGACGCCTGTCCGACCGGTACGGCAGACGCCGCCTGGTGCTGCTGACGCTGGCCGGGTCGGCGCTCTCGCTGGCGTTGACCGGCGCGGCGGAGTCCCTGGGCTGGTTGCTGGCCTGCCGGGTGCTGGCGGGGGCGTGCGGCGGCAGCATCTCCGTCGCCCACGCCTACCTGGCCGACGCGGTCCCGCCCGAGCGGCGCACCGGGGCGATGGCGCAGCTCGGGGCCGCCATCGGACTGGCGTTCGTGATCGGGCCCGCGCTGGGCGCGTTGCTGGCCCCGTGGGGGTTCGCCGCCTCCGCCTACGCCGCCGCCGGGCTGGCGGCCGTCAACCTGGTGGCCGCGTGGCTCTGGTTGCCCGAGCCCGCCCGGTCGCGCCCCTCCGCGGCGGTCGCCGGTGTTGTCGGGCGGCTGCCCGTGCTGGTGCCGCTGGCCGCCGCCGGGTTCCTGGCGATGGCGGCGTTCGTCGGCATGGAGACCACGCTGGCCTTGCTCGGCGAGGCCCGGCACGGATGGGACACCGCCACCATCGGCGTGGTGCTGACGCTGGCCGGGCTGTCCATGGCGGCGGTGCAGGCCGGGCTGGTCGCGTGGTTGTCGCGCCGGTGGGGTGAGGTGCGCGTGGCCGCCGCCGGAGCCGTACTGATGGCGGCGTGCCTGCCGGTGATCCCGCTGACGCCCGGATGGTGGCCGGTGGCGGCGGTGTGCCTGTTGTCGGCCGGGCACGGGTTGCTCACCCCCACCGTGGCCAGCCTGTTCGCGGCGGCGGGACCGGCCGATCGGCGCGGGGCGCGGCTGGGGGTCGGCCAGTCCGCCGCGGCCGGTGGGCGGATCTTCGGGCCGGCCGCCGCTGGGCTATTGTTCGACCTCGGGGCGGTGCTGCCGTACCTGGCGGGGGCGGTCATGGCCGGGCTCGCGGTGGTGGCGGTGCTGGCCCTGCGCGCGGTACGGGATCGGGTCGAGGAGAGTGCGTGAACAGCCTGGGTGGCCTGGAACGCCGCATCATGGACGTGTTGTGGGGCAGCGACGCCTGGCTGACCGTGCGCGAGGTGGCCAACCGGATCAGCGACAGCGGCCTGGCGTACACGACCGTGATGACGGTGATGAACCGGCTCGTGGGCAAGGAGTTCCTGCTGCGTGAGCGCACCGAGGACGGCCGCACCTGGCGTTACCGTCCGGCCGCCGGGCGTGAGGCGTACGTGGCGGAGTTGATGTTGTCGGCGCTGTCGGAGACCGGCGACCGGATCGCGGCGCTCGGCCACTTCGCCCGCTCCGTCACCGTCGAGGAGGCCGAGGCCCTGCGCGAGGCGCTGCCACCCGACCCGCCGGGGAAGCGGCCATGACGTACGCCGCCCATCACCTAGTCACGCTGCTGCTGGCCTGGGCCGCGGCGGCGGCGATGGCCCGCTCGCGCTGGGTCGTGCGGGCACCCCGCACCGGCGTGCTGATCTGGCAGGCGATCGCGCTGACGGGCTTCGCCTCGCTGGTCGGCCTGGCCCTGGCCGCCGGGCTGTCCCCGTACCGGCTGGGCGTGATGCCCGCGCTGGCCCGCTTCACCGCCGACGTGGCCCGGGGCGCTCTGCCCGCGGGCGTGTCGGTCGCGCACGTGCTGGCGATCGGGCTGGGGGTGGCGCTGACCTTGTGGGTGCTGGCCGCGTTCGCGCTGACCTGCCGGACGCTGGCCGGGCTGCGGCGACGGCAGCGGACGCTGCTGGAGTTGGTGGCCCGTCAGGACCCGGAGGCGCACGAGGCGCTGATCGTCGATCACCCCGCGGTGGCCGCGTACTGCGTGCCCGGCCGGCAGGCGGCGATCGTGCTCAGCACCGGCACGCTCGGGCTCCTGCGCGCCGGCGAACTGGCCGCCGTGCTCGCTCACGAACGCGCCCACCTGCGGGAACGGCATGACCTCGCGCTGCTCCCGTTCACCGTGCTGGAGCGCGCCTTTCCGTGGAGCCGTACCGTGGCCGCGATGCGGCGGCAGGCGGCGACACTGGTCGAGATGCGGGCCGACGACAGCGCCGCCCGCGCGCACGGCCACGCCACCCTGTCCGCGGCGTTGCGCCGTTTCCGCGCCTGCGACCGCCTGCCCGTTCCGCTGGGCACGCTGGGCGGAATCGACGGCGACATCGACGCCCGCCTCGACCGCCTCACCGCGCCCGCCCGAACCCCGCTCCTGCTGCGGGCCCTGCTGCTGTCGGCCGCGCTCACCGTGGTCAGCACCCCGTTGAGCCTGTTCCTGCTGCCCTTGTGACTTCCGCCGTCAGGTGACGCGAGGTAGGCGACGGCCGCCGGTTTCCTGAGCCGGGAGGAGTGCTGATTCTGTCAGGGCTTCGAGCCGGCGGCACGCCTGCGGCCGGTGACGACGACCACCACACCGGCGACCAGGACGAGTCCGCCGATCACCAGCAGAACGACCGGAATTCCGGCACTCCCCTCATCGGCCGAAGAGGCAGCGGCCGGCACGGGCTCCGCCGACGACGGTGCGGGAGCGGCTGTCGTCGGCGCCGGTGAGGCGCCGGCGTCGGCCGACTCCTCGGTGGTGGTGGGGGTGGGCTCGGGTTCGGGCAGCTTGAGCGTGAAGTGCAGCTCGTCCGTCACGGGATGGCCGTCGGCGGAGATCACCCGGAAGGCGATCGCGTAGCGGCCGTCGGCCAGGTCGGGCTTGAGCGCCAGGGTGACGGTGTCGCCATCGACCTTGGGCTTGCCGTCGGCGACCTTCGCGCCGCCCGGGCCGGTGATGACGACGGTGGTGTATTTAGGCTGGATGTCCTCGGTGAACACGAGCTCGACGCTGGAGATCGCCTCCTTGACGGTGGAGCCGTCCTTGGGATCGCTGGATTTGAGCCCGGCGTGCGCGAAGGCCGGGGCGCCCATGCTCGCGACGGCGAGGAGAGCGATCGCCGCGAGGGCGAGAGAACGGATGATCGAGCGGCGGAACGTCGTCATGGTGTGCCTCTTCGCAGGTGACAAGGGGTCAGGTGCATGCCGCGGGCGCGCACGATGACCCCCGCCGGCGGAGGCGGATTTCCGGCCGCGGCGTCGGCAGAGGTCAGAGGGCGTGCGCGTACGCGGCGGCGGGCGGGCCGCGCCTGGGCTGCTCGTGTTCCAGCGGGGCCGGGCGCGGGATCTCAGGCTGCCGGAACGGCGCAGGGACCGGCGCGTGGGCGCCCGGGCCGGGCAGGGCGAGCAGGACGACGCGCAGCCGTACGGCCAGCGAGCGCAGCAGCGACCACAACAGGGTCTCGCCGTGCGACAACCACAGCGCGCTGAGCGCGATCGCCCAGGCGTGCATGACCAGCATGCCGGCACTGGGCATGAGCCCGAGGTGCGCGTGCTGCGGGTGCCCCGCCGCCTCGGCGATGAGGTCCGTGGCCGAGAACATCAGGTGCAGCGCGGCCTGCGTGGCCGTCAGCGCGGCGACGATCGCGCCGAGACCGCGCTCACGGCCCGCCAGCAGGTACGCGGGCGCGAGGCAGATCGCGAAGGCCGGCACGGCGGACTCCAGGGGCACCACTCCACCGGCGACCACATGAGCCAGACCGCCCAGGCAGGAGGCCACCACGGCGAACACCACGGCACGCAGGACACGCAACGGCGTGGCGGCAGTGGTGCTGGCGGGCATGTCGGCATCATCGCACAGCGCTACGTGGCGCAATTCCTCTTCACCGCAAAGGCCCCTGATATGGGGCATTCCATGAAACGCTGCCGGCCGCCGCGCACTGGGCGCTCTCCTTCGCCGCCCTCATGGTCACCGCGATCGCGCAGGCGGTCATCGTCGCCTGCTCCGGGTCCGTCGCGCTCCTGGGCGGCACGCTCCACAACTTCGCCGACGCCCGGCGGGCGCAGATGGCGGTGCGTGATCCGTGGCCGGGCTACGGTCGTGACTTCTGCGAGCGGAGGACCGGAGTCAGGGTCCGCGTGTCCTGGTGGAGGGCTCGGGCGCACAGCGTGAGCGTCTCCGCGAGTGTCGTGCGGTCCGGGTCGTCGATCTCGGCGAGCATGACGGCCTCGATGCCGTCGAGGGAGCGGTCGCACCGCCGCAGGGTGTTCAGGCCCTTCGGGGTGAGGCGGGTACGCAGGGCGCGGCCGCCACGGGGATGCGGGTCGCGGCGGATCAGGCCGCGGTGTTCGAGATCGCGGATGACCAGGTTCATCGCCTGCGGGGTGACGAAGGCGATGCGGGCCAGGTCGGCCGAGGAGGGGGCGTCGCGCAGGCGCAACTCGCTGAGCGCCATGTATTCGGTGGTCGTCAGGCCATGCCGGGCGAGCGCTTCGTCCAGGCAGGCGCGGATGCGGCGTTCCAGCCGGAACACCAGGTAGCTCACACGGGGCGGCGGTGCGTCCGGCGCAGCGGCCGCGGGGACACCCGGATCGGTCACCAGGAGACGATATCGCGGCCGTCACAACGGGCCGCATGAAAGTTTCCCGCCCCGTTATCAAGGACCTTGATAGCAAGTTACTTGATAACCAGGGAAAACCACTCTCTGCCAGGTGAACCGGTGGGCATGGGCACCACGCGCGCATTGACGGTGAACTGTGGCCCTTCTATTTTCCAGCGACCGAGGTCGATACGCGGCGGACTGCCCCGCGGCACGCCGCGGATATGGAGAGGAGGAGCGCGAATGAGACGATTGACCACCGTGCTGGCTGCTGCCTGCGCCGCGGCGCTCTTTGCCGTCATGACCGTGGTACCCGGATCGCCGGCCGTCGCCGCCGCCCTGGTGGAGGTGACCGGCTTCGGGAACAACCCGGGCAACATGCGGATGCACCTCTATGTGCCGGACTCGCGCCCGGCCTCGCTCGCGATCGTGGTCGCGATGCATGGTTGCGGCGGCTCCGGTCCCGGCTTCCACCAGGGCAGCGAGTTCGCCTCGCTGGCGGATCGATACGGTTTCATCGTCATCTACCCGACCGCCACCCAGTCGGCGGGGTTCGGCAACTGCTTCGACACCTGGTCGGACGCGGCCAAGCGGCGCGGCGGCGGCAGCGATCCGGTCTCGATCACCTCGATGATCGGCTACGTCGAGCGGACCCATCAGGGGGACCCGAACCGGGTCTACGCCACGGGAAGCTCGTCCGGCGGCATGATGACCCAGCACCTGCTGGCCCTCCACCCGGACGTGTTCAAGGCGGGGGCCTCCTTCATGGGCGTGCCCTTCAACTGCTTCGCCGGCGCCTCCGACTTCCCGCCGGGAAGCAGCAGGTGCACCGGCGGGAGCATGGACCGAACACCCCAGCAGTGGGGCGATGCGGTCCGCCAGGCGTACCCGGGATATTCCGGCCCCCGCCCGCGCGTGCAGTTGTGGCACGGCACCGGCGACACCCTCGTGCCCTACTCGCTACTGCGAGAGTCGATCGAGCAGTGGACCAATGTGTTCGGGCTGAGCCAGACCCCGACCGGCACCGACACCCCGCGGGCGAACTGGAACCGCAGCCGGTACGCCAATCCGTCCGGCAACGTGCTGGTGGAGGCGTACGGCATCCAGGGTGCCGGGCACGTCCTTCCGCAGAGCGGCATGGCCCTCCAGGCCATCGAGTTCTTCGGCCTGACCACCACCGGCCCGGCCGACACCACACCGCCGACCGCCCCGGCCGGGCTCACCGCCTCCGGCACCACCGCGACCGGCACCAGCCTGACCTGGACGGCCTCCACCGACAACATCGGTGTGACCGGCTACGAGATCCTGCGCGCTCCCGGCGCGACGGGCGGCACGTTCACCCAGGCCGGCACCTCGGCCACGACCTCGTACACCGACACGGGCTTGACCGCGAACACCACCTACCGCTACCAGGTCCGGGCGCGCGACGCCGCCGGTAACATCTCACCGGTCTCCGACACCGTCCCGATCACCACGCAGGCAGGCACGACCGGTGCCTGCTCGGCCACCCCGACCGTGCAGTCCCAGTGGGGGAACGGGTATGTGATCCAGCCGCTGACCATCACCAACACCAGCACCTCGACGATCACCGGCTGGACCGTCACCTTCACCCTGCCGGCCGGGCACACCCTGACCGGCTCGTGGAACGCCGCCGTCACCACCAGCGGCCAGACCGTCACGGTCAGAAGCGCCGGCCACAACGGCACGCTCGCTCCGGGAGCCGCTACCACGAGCTTCGGCTTCCAGGCGAGCGGACCCGGCGGCAACACCGCCCTGCCGTCCGGTTACACCTGCGCCTGAGCATCAGCGCGCTTCCGTGATCAAGGCATCCACGCCGCCCTCGACGACCTCCTGCCCGGCGGCTGACGGGCAGGCGACGCCGAGGGAGGCGTGCCCACGGGGAGAGGTCAGGCGTCGGCGTTCTGGGCGGCGTCCAGTTCGGCCTGCCGCTGGACCTGACGGATCTGCTCGTCCGAGACGCGCAGATCGCCGAACTGCCGGACCGCCTGGTAGTACGTCCAGGCCAGGCCGTCACAGGTGGCCTTGGAGACGCCCGAGTAACCGGCGCACACCTGGCGCAGGTCGAAGTAGAAGGCGTTGTCGATACGGTCCTTGTTCGCCGGGAACTGGCTCACGGCCTTGTAGTTGCGGTAGCCGAAGTCGTGCCTGCGGCAGGACATCCGGAAGTCGTAGCCGAGGGGCTGGTCGGGGCTGCTGGAGCACAGGTCGGTGGACCAGTCGAAGGCGTAGTCCGCCCAGGAGCCCTGGTTCTGCCAGGCGGCGTGCCAGGAGGCGGCGCTGGGGGCGGTGGCCTGGGTGAAGCCGGAAAGCGCCGCGAGTTTCTGCTCCAACGTCACCGCATAAGCCGGTAAGGCGAACGCGGCGACCGAGAGGGCGGCGGCGAATAACGCTGTCAGGGATCGTCTGACCATGAGTACCTGCCTCTGTTGCCCGGATACTGCTGCCTGTCGCGGCAAGGGTCGCCCGACCTCCTAACAATGAAGCGAAATTCCGGGAAACAGGGCGCAGATCTTGCTCAATTTCGGCGGTTTTATTGGCGGACGATGGCCGTTTACATCAAATGGCGACTCTGTCAAGGGGCCCTGTCAGCGCGCGGCCGGTGCCTCCTGTGGCCGGCAGCCCTGCACCCGGGCGTACAGCTGACGTCCGTCTTCGGTGGCCCGGTGGACGGACCATGGCCCCCTCACCTCGGACTGCAGCAGGCCCGCTTCCCGCAGCGCCGCGAGGTGCCGCCCGAGGGCGGGAGCGGACGTCCCGACCGCGTCGCTGATCTCACAGACGCAGGCCGTGCCGTCGGCGTGGGAGAGGACGACGCTCAGGATGCGCAGCCGGGCCGGGTCGGCGATCGCCCGTAGTCGTTCGGCCAGTTCGGCGGCTGCCGCGTACGGCATGGGTGGCCCGGGATGCGAGCCGGCGCAGTCACTTCCAGCCGGAAGTGGTGGCTGTGCTGGTCCACTCATAGACACGCATCTATCTTGGTGAGCGCCGGGATGCCTGTCCAGAGTGCTCAGGGGAGGAGGCCGCGCAGGGTTTCCAGCTTCTCGGGGACGATCGCGTACCAGGCCCACTTGCCGCGCTTCTCCCTGGTCAGCAGCCCCGCGTCGACCAGGATCTTCAGGTGGTGGCTGACGGTGGGCTGGGTCAGTCCGAGGGGCGCGGTCAGGTCGTAGACGCAGGCCTCTCCCGTGTCGCTGGCGCCGATCATGCTGAGCAGCTGCAGCCGGGTGGGATCGGCGATGGCCTTGAGCGCGCCGGCGAGCTGCTCGGCCCGCGTTCGCGAGATCGGCTCGGCCACCACGGCGGTGTGACAGTCGTCGGCATGGTCCTGGACGGTTCGGTGGAGCTCATCCTGCACCCGTCAAGTCTATGGATCGACGGCCACCGATCGGTGGCTATGTGTGAGCGATTTCCGGCAGGCCGCAATGCATCGATGGCCATCTATGAATTTATCGCCCGATCAGTCAGTGTTCGCCGGTTGTTCATATAGGCGGTCTTCTATGCATGAGTGACGGCGCCTGGTCGGGGGCGGGCCTGGACCGAGGAAGAGGGAAAGATCGTGAACGATCGAGTGCGGATGGCGCGTGCCTTCCTTGCGGTGGCGGTATGCGCTGTCGCGCTGGTGGCCTGCGGTGGCAATAACCAGAATCCGGGCGACGCCACCGGAGCCCAGGCGACCGGCGGGACCGGCGGGACCCAGGCGGCGCAAGAGCTCTCCGGTGATGTGAAGGTCGACGGCTCGAGCACGGTGGCGCCCTTGTCCACAGCGGCGGCCGAGTTGTTCGCCGAACAGCAGGCCAAGGTGCGGGTCACGGTCGGCACCTCCGGTACGGGCGGCGGTTTTGAGAAGTTCTGCAACGGCGAGACCGACATTTCCAATGCCTCCCGCCCGATCAAGGACGAGGAGAAGACGGCCTGCCAGGCCAAGAACATCGCCTATGAGGAGTTCTCGGTCGCCAATGACGCGCTGACCGTCGTGGTGCACAAGGAGAACACCTGGGCCACCTGCCTGACCGTGGATCAGCTCAAGAAGATGTGGGAGCCCGGCTCGAAGGTGAGCAACTGGAACCAGATCGACGCCAAGTTCCCGAACGAGCCGCTCAAGCTCTTCGGCGCGGGCACCGACTCCGGCACCTTCGACTACTTCACCGACGTCATCAACGGCGAGGAGGGCAAGAGCCGGACCGACTACAGCCCCAGCGAGGACGACAACGTCACCGTCCAGGGCGTGGCGGGCTCCAAGGGCGGGCTGGGCTACTTCGGCTTCTCCTACTTCGAGGAGAACGCCGACAAGCTGAAGGCCGTGCAGGTGGACGGCGGCGACGGGTGCGTCGGCCCGAGCGTGCAGGCGGCGCAGGACGGCACGTACCAGCCGCTGTCGCGACCGCTGTTCATCTACCCCAAGGCCGAGTCGCTGAAGCGGCCCGAGGTGCTGGCCTTCGTCGAGTACTACGTGGCCAACCACAAGCAGATCGCCGAGGACGCCAAGTTCATCCCGCTCAACGCGCAGCAGGAGACCGAGCTCAAGACCGCCCTGGACAAGCTGAAGGCTCAGGCCGGCGGATGAGCACGACCGATACCGCGTCCTCCCCGCCCGGCCCGAAGGGGCTGCTGGGGAGGGCGCGTTCGCGCTACGGGGAACGCGCGGTCCAGGCCGTGCTGGTGGCCGCCGCGCTGGTGTCGGTCGCCACGACGGCCGGCATCGTGGTGTCGCTGGTGCCGCCCACGGTGGAGTTCTTCGGAGCGGTGAGCTTCGGCGAGTTCTTCACCGGCACCCAGTGGGCGCCGCTGTTCGAACCGCCCACCTACGGGGTGCTGCCGCTGGTCACCGCCACGTTCCTGATCACGGTCATCGCCATCGTGGTGGCCATTCCGCTGGGCCTGGGCGCGGCACTGTACCTCAGCGAGTACGCCCACGCCCGCACCCGCAGGATCTTCAAGCCGGTCCTGGAGGTCCTCGCCGGGGTCCCGACCGTGGTGTACGGCTTCTTCGCACTCCGCTTCGTCACCCCCGCGCTGCAGACCTATCTGCCCCCCGGCCTGCAACCGGACATCTTCAACGCGATCTCCGCCGGCCTGGTCATGGGCGTGATGATCGTCCCGACGGTGGCGTCGTTGTCGGAGGACGCCATGTCGGCGGTGCCGAGCGGCCTGCGCGACGGCGCCTACGCACTCGGCTCCTCCACCCGGCTGGTGGCCCTGCGCGTGGTGCTCCCGGCCGCGCTGTCCGGGGTGGTGGCCTCGTTCGTCCTGGCCATCTCCCGCGCCATCGGCGAGACGATGATCGTGGCGATCGCGTCGGGCAACAAGCCCGCGCTGTCGTTCAACCCGCTGGACGCCATGCAGACGATGACCGGCTTCATCGCCCAGGCCGGCTCCGGTGACCTGCCGACCGCCTCGCTGGACTACAAGACCATCTTCGCGGTCGGCGCCCTGCTGTTCCTCATCACGTTCGCGATGAACTTCATCAGCGCCCGCCTGGTCCGCCGGTTCAGGGAGGTGTACGAATGACCGCGCCCACCCTGCCGGGACAGCGCAAGGTGCTGCTCGGCCGCCAGCGCGTGCCGTGGGGCGACATCGTGTTCAAGCTGCTGCTGCGGCTCTGCCTGGCCGTCGCCGTGGCGTTCCTGGTGACCCTGCTCGTCTACGTCGTCTACAAGGGCTGGTCGCGGCTCGACCCCCGGTTGTGGGAGAACTTCCCGTCCATCCGCCGGCCGGAGCGGGCGGGCGCGCAGTCCGCGTTGTTCGGCAGCCTGTGGGTGATCGGCATGACCGCCGTGTTCTGCCTGCCGGTGGGCATCCTCGGCGCCATCTACCTGGAGGAGTACGCCGACCACCGCCGCTGGTACAACCGGCTGATCGAGCTGAACATCGCCAATCTGGCCGCCATTCCGTCCATCGTGTACGGCATCCTCGGCCTGGGCATCATCGCCCGCGGCTTCGGCTTCGGCACCACGGTGCTGACCGCGTCCATCACGTTGTCGCTGCTCGTCCTGCCGATCGTGATCATCGCCTCCCGCGAGGCGATCCGCGCCGTGCCGGGGGAGATCCGCAACGCCTCCTACGGCCTGGGCGCCACCAAGTGGCAGACGATCTGGCGCCAGGTGCTGCCGGCGGCGATCCCGGGCATGGCCACCGGCTCGATCCTGGCCCTGTCCAGGGCGGCGGGGGAGGCGGCGCCGCTGCTGCTGCTCGGCGGCCTGACGTACGTGGCCTATGTCCCCGACGGCCTGCTCAGCGGCTACACCGTGCTGCCGATCCAGATCTACGGCTGGATCAGCCAGTCCCGTACCGAGTTCCACGATCTGTCCTCGGCGGCCATCGTCCTGCTCCTGATCGTGATCATCGCGATGAACTCGATCGCCATCTACGTACGCAATCGTTCACAGAAGCGATGGTGAGAGATCTTCATGAGTTCCGAAATCACAGTGAGGGCCGGTGGCGAGATGGCCAAGGAAACGGCCGACGTGCTGGACCCCGTCTTCACGCTCAAGGACCTGTCGGTCTTCTACGGCGACTACGAGGCGGTGCGCGGCGTCAACATGCGCATCGCCCCCCGTGAGATCACCGCGCTGATCGGCCCGTCCGGCTGCGGCAAGAGCACGGTGCTGCGCTGCCTCAACCGGATGAACGACCTGATCCTGGACGCCCACATCGCCGGCAAGATCACGTACTACACCGAGGACCTGTACGGCGAGAACGTCGACCCCATCGAGGTGCGGCGCCGCATCGGCATGGTCTTCCAGAAGCCGAACCCGTTCCCCAAGTCGATCTACGACAACATCGCCTACGGCCCGCGCGTCAACGGCCAGCGCAGAGGTCTGGACGAGATCGTCGAGGAGGCCCTGCAACGGGCCGCGCTGTGGGAGGAGGTCAAGGACAAACTCAAGCAGAACGCCCTGGCGCTGTCCGGCGGCCAGCAGCAGCGCCTGTGCATCGCCCGCGCGATCGCCGTCAAGCCGGACGTCATCCTCATGGACGAGCCCTGCTCCGCCCTCGACCCGATCGCCACCACCAAGATCGAGGACCTCATGCAGGTCCTGTCCAGGGACTACACCATCGTCATCGTCACCCACAACATGCAGCAGGCCGCCCGCGTCTCCGAGCGCACCGCGTTCTTCACCGCCGAGGTGGACGAGAAGGGGGTACGCCACGGCCGCCTGGTCGAGTTCGACAACACCGCGCGGATCTTCAGCAACCCCGCCGACAAGCGCACCGAGGGCTACATCACCGGACGCTTCGGCTGAGCAGAAGGAGAGCCGAGCACACATGCGCCGTGCGACAGCCGCCGCCGTACCGACGCCCGTCCAGCGAACCGGCGAGGCGACCACCAGGAACGGCCCCGTCCTGCTGGTCGCCGACCCGGACACCGAACTGGGCGACCTGTCGCAGTACGGTGTCCACGTCGTGCACTGCGCCGACGGCGTGGAGGCGTTGCTGCGCATCGGTGCCGAGCAGCCCGACATCCTGCTCCTGGGTGCGGACCTGCCCGGCATCGACGCCGTCACCCTCATCACCACGCTGCGCCGGAGCATGGACCTGCGGATCATCTTCGGCGCGCGGGCCGGCGACGCGGACATCGCCATCAAGGCGCTTCAGGCGGGCGCGAGCGCCTGCGTGGCCCGGCCGTACCGGATCCAGGAACTGCTGCCTCTCATCCAGGTCATCCCCGGCGCGGAGGCGCGGCTGCGGGTCGGCGAGGTCGAACTCGACCAGAACGCCCACGTGGTCCGGGTGTGCGGCGAGCCGGTGCACGTGCCGCTGCGCGAGTTCGAACTGCTCGCCTTCCTCATGCGCAACGCCGGGCGCGCCGTCACCCGGCAGGAGATCAGCCGGCAGGTGTGGCACAGCAGCGCCTCGCCGCCCAACAACACCATCGCGGTGCACATCAAACGCCTGCGCCGCCGCATCGGCGACGACGAGAAACACCCCGTCATCATCCACACCGTACGCGGCGTCGGCTACCGCTACGCGCTGCCCGACGAAACCCTTTGAGGCGCATGCCCTCCGGCTTTCGTCACCCGGTCAGTTCGGCGCTGCCGTCGGACATTAGAAGTCCATCTAAGCAAAGGGGCGCCCGTCAGGTGCCGACGCTGACCACCAGCCAGATCCGGGAGCGGTCGCAGCCCTGCGGGGCCGAGGTGATGATCTCCGCCCGTGCGGTTCCCCCGCCGAGTTCCGTGCTCCTGCCGAGCGCCACGGTTCGCCCGTCCACGGTCAGAGTCCGCGCCGCCGCGTCCCACTCGGTGGCCGCCGCCGGGAACACCGGCAGCCACCGTTGCCCGTCGCCGTCGGCGTAGAGGCAGCCCCGGTCCATGACCAGCGTCGCGGTCATCAGGGCGGCATCGCCCACTCCGGGCCGGGAGCGGTCGTAGGTGGCGAAAGGGGCCGCGGCCGTGGGCTCCCCGCCGGTCGTACAGGCGATGAGTACGAGGGGCAGGATGAGGAGGCCGGCTGCGGCCCTGATCGAATACATGAGTGCTCCGGTCGGTCGGGCGTCTCGCCATCGGACGCACTGATCTTCCCGGCCGGACGTTTCCCGAGGGCCGTTACGCGTCGCCTCGGCTACCCGTACAGCAGGGAGACGTTGATGTTGGAAATGTAGTTGATCGCCATGTAGACGGCCCAGTTGCAGCCGGCGGTCCCGGTTCCGGTGGATGATTGGCCCTTGTAGATGCCGTACGCCTTGTAGGCGTTGAACCAGGGGCCTCCGCTGTCACCCGGATAGCATTTCAGGCCGGAACCGGACACGCGGATCCAGGTGGCCGAGCAGGTGACGCCGTTGCAGGCATTGCTCCAGGTCGGGCGGTAGGAGATGGTGCTGACGGTGCCGCAACTGTAGCCGGTGGTCTTACCCCGGTGGCAGACGTAGTCGCCGTTCTGGCCGCTTCGCACCACGCGTCCCGTGAGCGTGCGGGTGGCGGAGGTGCTGCTGGCATGGAAGCGCGGGTAGGAGAGGTTGCTGGGACGGGTGTGCCATTGCACATCGCTGGTGGCGTTACGAGCCTGGCTCCGGAAGGTGGTGGCCAGCCAGGTGCTGGAACCGAAGTAGTGGTAGCTCTGTGAGTTTCCGCAATGTCCGGCGGTGAGGATGCCTTTGACGCCCGAGGCGTTCCTGACGGAGAACCCGCTGGTGCAGGAGGTCATCGGCAAACCGCCACGCTGGCCGTCGGCGGCGGACTGCGGCGTGAGCCGGATTTCGGCCGAGCGGATCTCGGCCGGCAGGGAGGCGGGCAGCGTCGCGCGCAGCGAGGCCGTCACCGCCTCGGCCGAGCGGTCGCCGGTGGCCGCGCCGACCATGTCCAGCACGAACTTCTCGTTGGTCGAGTCATAGAAGACGCCTTCGACCGCGCCATGAGTGTCGAGGTTGGTCCCCGTCGAGTCGATGATCTTCTCGGCTTCGATGAGGCTGTACCGCGCCCCCGCCTCAAGGGTGACCGCCGGCGCGCCCTTGACGAGTTCCGCGGCCTTCTCGGGCACCTGGTCGCCGGTGAAGCGTACGCGCAGGCCGAAGTCGCCCCCGTGATCGACGGTCGATCCGGCGAAGATGTCGGGGTGGGCGGCTTCGATCTCCTCCACCAGACGGCCGTACTCACTCTGTGCCGTGAGCCTGGTCCGTGCCTCCTCGGCCGTCACCCCGAAGTCCTTGGCGTAGGACTCGGCGTCCAGGGCGAGCCCGTCTTCGAGCCCGTCCTCGGGAGCGCCTTCCTCGGGGTCGTCATCGAACGCGGCGGTGGTGTGGACGGCGCCGATGGACGCCGCCTGCGCCGGAACCGGCGCCAGCAGCCCACCCGTGAGTAAGAGGAGCGCGGTCAGCGCTCCCGGCACACGCTTGCTGATCCCCATGTTGCCCTTCCTGTTCCCCCTGGTGCCTGACTTGCCTTTCACGAATCATGACTTAGCGGGAATTAGGGAACAAGAGTTGCTCTTTTCCGGAAAAGCTGCCTGCCGTAAACATCTCGCGGTATTGGCCCGGCGGGCGACTACGTCGAACGTGAGGGAAAAGTTTCCGCCCTTGGCGGTCCCGGATCCGGAGCGCCGGTCTTTTTCGCGAGTTGAACACCCGTCACGCTCCGTGCGTGTACGTTTCCGGAGTGCAGTTGTTCACCCCGGCGCTCGACTGGGGCTCTGAGGTCTGGACATCGCTGGCATGGATCGCCAAAGCCTGGGTGATCGCAGCGGTGTGCAGCCTGCTGGTGCTCGTGCCGATCGGCCTGTTCACGACGTGGGGCAGGCAGTTCTGGCGCATCACCGGCGCCTACTTCACCGGCCCCGGAAGCGTCAGGGTCTGGCTCAGGCTCGGCGCACTCCTCCTGTCGGTCGTCGCCGGCGTCCGGCTGGACGTGCTGTTCAGCTACCAGGCCAACGACATGCTGTCCAGCCTCCAGGTCGCGGTCCAGGGCATCGCCGTCGGGGACACCCCGGTCAGGAACTCCGGCGAAGCCGGCTTCTGGATGTCCCTGCTGGTCTTCTGCATCCTGGCGGCCATCCACATCGGCCGGCTGCTGCTGGATCTGTTCCTCCTGCAGCGGTTCGTGCTGGCCTGGCGCGCCTGGCTCACCGACAGGCTGACCGGAGACTGGCTCGACGGCAGGGCCTACTACCGGGCGCGGTTCATCGACGACACCATCGACAACCCCGACCAGCGCATCCAGTCCGACGTCGACCTGGTCACCGCCGGGTACGGGCCCCTGCCCAACCTGCCGAGCAACGGAGGGACGTCCAGGACGCTGCTGTTCGGCGCGATCTCCGCGGTCACCTCCATCGTGTCGTTCACCGCGATCTTGTGGAACCTGTCGGGCACGCTGTCCGTCTTCGGGATGCAGATCCCCAGGGCGATGTTCTGGATCGGGCTGGTCTACGTCCTCATCGCCTCCGTCATCGCGTTCTGGATCGGCAAGCCGATCATCTGGCTGGCCTTCGCCAACGAGAAGTTCAACGCCGCCTTCCGGTACGCCCTGGTACGCCTGCGCGACGCGTCGGAGTCGGTCGCGTTCTACCGCGGCGAACTCGCTGAACGCTCAGGGCTGCGGCGCCTGTTCGCCCCCGTCGTCGCCAACTACAAGCGGTACCTGGGCAGGACCATCGGCTTCAACGCCTGGAACTACGTGATCAGCCAGAGCATCGTGCCGCTGCCCTATCTCCTGCAGGCGCCGCGGTTGTTCGCCGGCGAGATCCGCCTCGGTGATCTCAATCAGTCGGCGTCGGCGTTCAACGAGATCCAGAACGGCCTGTCGTTCTTCCGCAACGCCTACGACGCCTTCGCCGGATACCGGGCGGCGATCATCCGGCTGCACGGCCTGGTCGTCGCCAACGAGCAGGCCAGGGCGCTGCCGGAGGTGCTGACGCTGCCCTCCGCCGACGGGACGATCCGGCTCACGGCCGTCGAGGTCCGCACGCCAGGCGGACGGCAGTTGATCAAACCACTCGACCTGCGACTGGAAGCGGGGGAGACCCTGGTCGTCACCGGGCCCTCGGGCAGCGGCAAGACCACGCTGCTGCGCAGCCTCGCCGAGTTGTGGCCGTTCACCACCGGCACGCTGACCCGGCCGTGCGGGCCCAACGAGACGCTCTTCCTGTCGCAGCTCCCCTATGTGCCGCTGGGCGACCTGCGCGCCGTCATCAGCTATCCCGGCGCGGCGGGCGCCATCGATGACGAGAGCCTGCGCGCCACCCTGCGGGAGGTGGCGCTGCCACACCTCGCGGACCGGCTCGACGAGGTGCAGGACTGGGCCAAGGTGCTCTCCCCCGGAGAGCAGCAGCGCATCGCGTTCGCCCGGATCCTGCTGACGAAACCCCGGGTGGTCTTCCTCGACGAGTCGACCTCGGCGCTGGACGAGGGCCTGGAGTTCATCCTCTACCGGCTGGTGCGCGAGCAGTTGCCCGGCACCATCGTCGTCAGTGTCAGCCACCGCTCGACCGTCACGCAGCACCACGCCCGTGAGCTCGTACTGCTCGGTGGGGGCGAATGGCACCTGCGCCCGCTGGGAGAAGGCGCACCGGAACCCGCAGGGGCGTAAACCCTGTCCCACCGATCAGCGCTCCCAGGGAGGAGTGTCGCCCATCTTCTCGTAGTAGCGGGCGAGGTGGCCCTTGACCCTGCCGATCTCGTCCTTGGGCAGGTCGATGCCGCCACGGGCGCCCTGCATGATGGTGCCGGCGGCCATGATGCCGCGTGGCACGGCCGTGAGCCCGCCATCGATGACATCGGCGATCAGCAGCTTGTAGCTGGTGAAATTGTCGGGCTTTTCGCCGTCGTACCAGATGTGCGCGTCACGGTAGGCGGCGTCCGGCTCGTCCTCGGCGTCGGCCCATTTGCGCACCCGCTTCTCGGCGGCATCGCCGTCCCATTCGCGGTCACGGTCGGCGAGGGGCAGATCCTGAAATCTCGTGACAGTCATACCCGGCCGCCTACCCCGCCCCAACCCGGTAAACGGCGGGCCGGGAATGAGCGCTCGCGAGGGATGCGCCAGGGCCTTGGCCGGCTCAGCGGCGTCTGAGCCGTACCGCAGCACGGAAGCCGGGGCGCAGGCGTCCACCTGCGGTGGCGGTGACCGGGACCATCGTCCATGGCTGGGCCGGGCCGAGCAGGGGTGAGTACGCCGGGACGAAACCCTGGTCGAGCAGCGAGACGGCGAAGTCGGTCGACACCTGGCCTGAGGCGTCCAGGGCCGCCGTGCCGTGCCAGGGAAGCACGGACGAGCCGCCGAGGTAGGTGAAGCCGAGGCAGCCGCTGCGTGGGTTCGGGGTCAGGCGGATTTGGTGGGAGAACATCGCCGCGTCGAATCCCAGATCGCGATCGACCCACAGGACCGCCATGTAGCGGATGGTGTCCTGCCAGGCTTGGGACAGCACCGCGCGCCGTTCGCCGGCGAGCGCCGGGTCGGCCAGGTTGAACAGATCGGCGTAGATCTGCCTGGCCGAGGCGGCGTCATGGTCCCGTGTCGTGGAGACGGTGTACATCAGCGATCGGAACAGGTTCTCGAAGCGCGGGATCGCCATTCCGTCATCGCCGCAGGTCATGCGGGCCGTCAGGAGGGTGGCCCGCTCCAGCGCGGAGGCGGGGGCGGAAAGGATGGGCAAGCCGGCGAGGGCGTCAGTGATCTCCGCCAGTCGCTGCGGGACGAGCACGGCGTGCCGTTGCACGGCGTGCACTCCCATGCGTTGTTCCGCGACCTCGTTCAGGTCGGCGATCGTGAGAACGTCCGTCCCGCCGACCATGGCGTGGTAAGCGAGTAGTTTCTCCCGGTAGGCGAGCAGCAGAGGGCGCGGGTGCGGCCGGAAGTGGTTGCCGTCGCCGAGCACCGTGATCGCCAGCCCCGGCGGATAGATCTCCCGCACCGTACGGTGCAACTCGCGCAGCCGGATCAGGGCGGCGAGTTCGGACAGGTCGGGCCGGCTGCCCAGCGCCTTGAGCTTGTTGTACGGGAATTTGATCGGGAAGCCTCTGGTGATGACGGGAATGGGGACGCCGTCGGCCACCCGGGGCTGGATCTCCCGCCTCGCCATGGCCGGGGAATAGTTCGCCCGTGCACCCTTGCGGAACTGCGGGCGCATGAGCAGATGGTAGATGTCGGCCACGAGGTCGCCGCTCCTGGGAGCCCGCGCGGCCGTCCGGATCGCGGCACGGTCGGCGTTTTCGAGCAGCGTGTCGATGATCTCCGCGGATTCGCCCTCGCTGAGCCGTACGGCGTGCTCCAGCGCGAGCGCTCCCTCCGACATCTCGGCCAGCGACAGTTCGGCCAGCGAGTTCGCGTGTGACAACGCGGGAAGGCGGGTGGCCGGCGCGGTGCGGGCGCAGTGCGGAACGGTCTCGAAGGACCGGACGACCTCGGCACCGTCATAGGGCCGCTCGTGCACGTAGCCGGGCAGTGCCACCGCGACGTACAGGGCGTCGGGGAGCACCTTGGCCATCGCCTGCCGGTTCTCGCAGATGTCGTCGAACACCGCGACGATGTCCAGGTCGGCGAAGCTCCGCAGGCCGTCGGCCTTCAGCTCGTGAACGGGCCGGGAGCGGTCGTCGGGCTGGAAGGCGATGCGGGCCCCCGTGATGCCGGCGCCGGCCAGCGCGTGCTCGGTGTGCGTGCGGACCCGCTCACGTCGTCCCGTGTTGAAGACCACGCGGCCGCCGGCGTCGTACACCTGCCACACGAAGCGGGCCAGGCCCGGCACCGGAGTGTCCCAGCGCAGGTTCTCCCACGGCCGGAAGAGGGCGCGGCAGAAGTCCTCGTGGCCGATCCGCACGCCGGCCTGCCGGATCCACCGATCCCAGGCCGGCCGGTGATAGGAGGGCAGGGCCGCGAGCTGGTGCGGATCGACGCCGACGGTTGTCAGGGCATGGACGACCCGGGCGCGTGGATCGAGCGCGCACATGTCGATGTCGAGCATCACGGCCGGCGGCCTGATCGCGGGATCGTTCCTTCTCCGGCGCGCACGCTCGGCGACCCGGCGCAGCACCTCGTTCAGCACGGCGTGCTGGCCGTCGTCCACCGCGTGGGCGGGGCCCCGCCCCGAGGCGCCGAGCAGCGCCGCCGCGCGGGGGGACAGGAAGCGCAACTCCGCCGCGAGGGTGCGCTGAACGGCCTCCGCCGGCAGGCCGGCGCCGCGCCCGAGCAGCGTGATCGTACGGGTCAGCTTCGCCAGGCCGCGACGTGCCGCGTGCTCGTCCAGCTCTTCGACGGTCGTGTCCGGCAGCACCACCCGGCCCGTCGCCGACCCTCCTGGCGTCACCTCGAAGCGGGGGCCCGCGATGCCGATGCCGACGCCGTACCTGTCGATGCCGATCCTGAACACCCGGGCCAGTGAGGCGGGCAAGGCGCCGGCGCCCGCCTGGACGTCGTCCGGGTCCACGGCGCGGGTGGCCTTTCCATGGACCGGGTGGTCGGGATAGGGCAGGCCGTCGCGCTCCACGGCGCAGTGCAGACGCAGAATCGGGTCGGTCTCCATCAGCGCGAGCAGGCGCGGACCGGATACGGGCTTTTTCTCGGGTACGGCTCCGTTCATGCGCGACGTTGCCGATTCGCCGATGAATGCGGCGCAGGCCACGACGCTTCCGCGAAATTGACAATTTGCGCGGCGGGCTTATCCATTTTCACCTCTGTGGCTTCACGCGCGCATTTACGCGCGAAATCTTGTGGTCTTCCTCCGATATGAGGAGCCGGCGGGCTTCCTCTTTCTTTCATCGAGTCCTGAGGAGGTTGAAAAGCCACGTTTCCAGTTCGTCGTCCGGCGGAACCAGGGCAGCGAGCGGACATTTGCCGGGCATGAGCCGGATAAATCCGGGCGGCAACACGAATGTCCGGCCGATGTCCGCTCGTTGCCCTGGAGCGGCGTACAAACCGGCGGCCAGACTCGGAAGGCCGCCGGCGACACGTTTCACCGGCCACGACCGCAGCGGGATCAGGCATCAGGACCGGGAGCGACTGGGTGGGCTTGGACATTTCGACGACGGAGGGACTGGACGGGGTGGGGCAGGCGGACTGGGATCGGCTGGCGGACGGCGACGACTTCTACCTGTCGTACAGATGGCTGCTGACGCTGGAGGGCGATCCGTTCGCGAGCACGTACTGCGTTCTGGCCCGCCAGGACGGCGTCCTGGTCGGCGCGCTGCCCGTCTACGACGTCCGGGTCGAGGGCAGCGGCTTCTACGCGCCCGGACGGCACCGCCGGGCCCTCACCGGAGGCGGCCGCTGGCTGGTGGCGGGGGGTCGCCGCGGTCACCACAGCGGGATCCTGCTGTCCGGCGAGGAGCCGCGGCGCCGGGCGACGCTGCGGGCGCTGATGGAGGCCGGGCTCCGGCTGGCCGGCGAACGGCAGGCCCGCGGCCTGGTGTGGATGTACGCGCCGACCCGCGTCGCCCGGTGGCTGCACGCCGAGGGGGCGTCGGTGGCGTTCGACACGGTCGAGGCGTGCCTGGTCGCCGACGGGTGGGACGAGTATCTGGCCGGCCTCGGCGGCCGGCGGCGCAAGGGCACGATGCGGGAGCGGCGGCGCTTCGAGCAGGCCGGCTACGACGTGGCGGAGCAGCCCTTGAGCGAGTGCTGGCCGGCGCTGGCCGAGCTGGTCGCCAACCTGCAACAGAAGTACGGGCACCGCACCACCACGGAGGCGATGCGGCGGGTGCTGGCCCCGCAGGCCGAGTACCTCGACGACGACAGCGTGGCGTTCACCGTGCGGTGGGAGGGGCGGCTGGTGGCCGGCGCGTTGCAGTACCGGTTCGGCGACACGCTCTACGCCCGCATGATCGGCTTCGACTACGACCGGCTGCTGAACGCCTACGAATACTTCAACCTGTCCTACTACCTGCCTGTTCAGTACATGGAACGCACCGGACTGCGCCGATTGCACCTGGGCATCGAGTCGGCGCGGGTGAAGGCCGAGCGGGGCGCGCGGCTCCACCCGCTGTGGACGGTGGCGCTGCCGTGCGACGGCTCCGCCCTCGACACGGCGGAGCATTGCGTCGCGGAACGGAGCGCGTGGCGGGAGCGGTACGACGAACGGGTGCTGCCCGCGCAGGACTGGGATGTGCCCTGGTGAACGCCACAGCGAGTGCGCTGGAGGTGGACGCGGTCACCCGTACCTTCAAGACCGGGTCGGGGACCGTCGAGGCGCTGCGTCAGGTCTCCTTCACGGCTGAGGCGGGTGAGGTGGTCGGCCTGCTGGGGCTCAACGGCGCGGGGAAGACGACCCTGATCAAGGTGATCAGCACGCTGCTGCTGCCGACCTCCGGCACCGTCCGGGTGGGCGGGGTGGACGTGGTCACCGGGACCCGGCAGGTACGGCGCATGTTGTCCGTGGTGTTCGGCGGGGAGCAGGGACTCTACGGGCGGCTCTCGGGCCGGGACAACGCACGCTTCTTCGGCACCCTGTCCGGCCTGGACCGTCGGCGGCTGGAGCGGCGGGCGGCCGAGGCGATCGCCATGGTCGCCCTGGACAAGGTGGCGGACCGGCCGGTCGAGACGTACTCGCGGGGCATGAAGCAACGCCTGCACCTGGCCATCGGGCTCATGACCGCCCCGAGACTGCTGATGCTGGACGAGCCCACCGTCGGGCTCGACCCCGTGGAGGCGGACCGGTTGCGCCGGCTGATCGGCGAACTGGCCGCCGGGGCCGCTCATCCTCGGCCGTGCATCCTGTTGACCAGCCATTACCTGCGCGACATCGAGGATCTGGCGGACCGGGTGGTGATCTTGCAGGACGGCCGGCTCACTCACGACCTGCCGCTGAAGGAACTGCTGCGCCAGGCGGGTTCGGCCGCCGCGGTGACGGTGAACGTGCGCGGGGCGGAGCCGGTGCGGGCGGGCGGGGAGGCCGGGCGGCCAGGTGTGCGGCTGATGGACGCGCGGCCCGCCGGGCCCGGCATGTGGACGGCTCGTTATGAGGTGGCCCGGTGGTCGCCGGCGACGCTGACCGAACTGGCCCGCCAGTGGCCCCACGGTGAGATCGTCGATGTGGGCGTCGAGCCGGTGGGCCTGGAACAGGTCTTCCGTGACCTCAGCGGCCAAGGCTCCGACGCCGGGCGGCGGCCCGGGCTCGGCGAGGATGGCCGGAGCGGCGAGGGCGGCCGGAATGGCGAGGGCGGCCGGAATGGCGAGGGCGGCCGGAATGGCGAGGGCGGCGGCCGATGATCGCCCGTGGTTTGCTGGCCAGTGCCCGCGTTCAGCTCAAGAGCGAGACCCGGCTGGCCGGCGTGATGGCCGGGGTGGTGCAGCCGGCGGTGTTCATGGCGGTCACCCTGCTCGCCGCCGGACCGGCCGCGGTCGGCACCCGTACTGCGGTCGGTTGCGGGCTGCTCGGGCTGTGGGGCGCGATCGTGTGGAGGTTCGGCCTGGTGCTGCGGCAGGAGCGGCAGCGCGGCATCCTCGCAGGCCTCGTGAGCCGCCCGGCCGGGCTGACGGTGGTGCTGATCGGCAAGAGCCTCGGCTCGATGGTGCGCTCGGCGGTCCTGACGGCGCTGACCGTCGGCGTGGTGGCGGCGATGGCCGGGCATCCGGTACGCATCGCCGCGCCGGCCGTCTTCACGATCACCGCGCTGGCCACCCTGATCTCCGCGACCGCGCTCGGCCTGCTGCTGTGCTCGGTGTTCCTGCTGTCCCGCTCGGCGGTGCGGATCGCCGAGACGCTCATCTATCCGGTGTTCATCCTGGGCGGGCTGCTGGTGCCGACCAGTCTGCTGCCGGGCTGGGCGCAACAGCTTTCCACCCTGGTCAGCCTCAGGTGGGCGGGCGAACTGCTGCTCGACGCCGCCGCGGGACGGGCACAACAGCCCGGCGACTGGTTGTCGCTGGCCGCGACCACCACCGGTTACGCGGTGAGCGCCGTCGTCGGCCTGCGACTCGTGCTGCGGAAGATTCGCGCGGAGGGCACCCTTGAACTGGCCTGATCCCACCACCGAGGGCACCCCGGCCGCCCACCGCACCCCGGCCGCCCACCGCACCCCAGCCGACCACCGCACCCCGGCAGGCCAGCGCACCCCGGCCGGTTGGCGCACCGTCGCCGCCTTGCGGACGGTCGCGGCTCTCTCGTGGCGCGAATACCGTGCGGTCTATCCGTTGCGGGTGGTCCTGGCGAGTTCGCTGCCCCGCGCGATCCTGCAGACGCTGTTCGTCGCGTACGTCGGCCTGATCGCGGCCGGTCCGGCCGGGCGGGACTTCGCGCTGGTCGGCGGGGCCATGCAGGTGGTCACGATCGCCACGGTGATCAAGGCCGCCGACATCCTGGTCGAAGAGCGGATCTTCGGCACCCTCTACCGGATGCGGCTGGCGTGGATTCCGCTGCCGGTGGTGGCCGCCACGCGATGGTGGATCTTCACCGCGGAGGGCGTACTGGGCGGCATGGTGGCGGCCACGGCCGCGTGCCTGCTCTTCGACCGGCCGGCGCTGATGACGGGCATGTGGGCGGCCACCGGGCTGGTGGTGCTGGTGGCGTTGTCCACCAGCGCGCTGGGGATGGCCGTCGCGGCGTTCGCGATGACCCAGCGCGTCGACTCCTTCATCACGAACCTCGTCAGCTACCTGCTGCTGGCGCTCACCGGCTCGGTCGCGCCGCTCGAACGGCTGCCGGACGCGCTGGAGGCACCGGCGCACGCACTGCCGATGACCAACGGGCTGCTCGCCATCCGCGGTGCGCTCGCGGGCGGGCCATGGCTGGGGCACGCCGCCGCCGAGGCGGTCGTCGGGCTGGGCTGGCTGGCCGTGGCGGGGGCCGTGCTGACGCTGCAGGCGCGGCGGGCCCGTACAGATGACACCGACGGACGGATCTGACGATGACATTTCTTCCACAACTGATCGAAACGGTCGCGGCCGAACGTCCTGACGAGCCGGCCATCACCGGACCGACCGGCACGCTCTCGTACGGGGCGCTGGTCGAGCGGGCGCGCGAATTCGCCGGACTGCTGCGTGCGCTGGGCGTCGCGCCGGGCGAGGTGGTGGCCGTCGAGGACGGCGGGACGCCGGCGTCGGTGGCCGCCCTGGTCGGCACGCTTTACGCCGGTTGCGTGATCCTGCCGATCGATCCGGCGCTGTCGCCGCGGCTGCGGGACACCATGACCGGCGTCGCGCGCCTGCTGGTGCGCGCCGGCGAGGACGGCCGGCAGGTCTTCGAGCCCGGCCACGCCCGGCCGATGACCCTCCCGGACCGGGTGGAGCCGCTGGCCGGGCCCGCCGGTCTCGACGCCCGCTCGCCCGCCTATGTCTGCTTCACCTCCGGCAGCACCGGACGGCCGAAGGCGGTGCTGGGCGCGCACGACTCGCTCGCCCACTTCGTCCGCTGGCAGCGCGACACCTTCGAGGTCGGGCCGGGCGACCGCATGGCGCAGCTGACGAACTGGTCCTTCGACGTGCTGCTGCGCGACATCTTCACCCCGCTGATCAGCGGCGCCACGTTGTGCCTGCCCGGGTCGCGGTCGCGGGACGCCGGACGGGTCTTCTCCTTCGCGCGGGCGTACGGGATCACGCTGGTCCACACGGTTCCCTCACTGGTCCGGCGATGGCTGGCGGCCCCCGCCGTGGACCTCGCGGTGCCGACTCTGCGGGCTGCCTTCTTCGCCGGCGAGCCGCTGCACGCGGAGCTGGTGAACGACTGGCGGAGCCGGGTGGCCCCCGACTGCCGGGTGGTCAACCTGTACGGGCCGAGCGAGACCACCCTGGCCCAGTGCTTCTTCGAGGTGCCCGACGAGCCGGTTGCCGGGCCGTTGCCAGTCGGGCGGCCGTTGCCCGGGTGCACGGTCAGCGTGTTGCGCCCGGGTTCCTGGGAGCCTGAGGAGGTCGGCGAGGTGGTGCTGGCGACGCGTTACCGCTCGCTGGGATATCTCGGCACCGACAGCACCTTCGCGACGGCTCCCACGGGGGAGCGGGTGTATCGCACCGGCGACCTGGGGCGGTGGGACGAGCAGGGGCGGCTGCAGCTGCTCGGCCGGCTGGACGATCAGGTCAAGGTGCGCGGGGTCCGGCTGCGGCTGCCGGAGGTCGAGCGGGTGTTGCGCGGCGTTCGCGGCGTCCGGGAGGTGGCCGTGGTGGACGCGGCCGCCGCCGTGGGGGAGGTGCGGCTGGTCGCCTATGTCGTGGGTGAGCCGGATGTGCCGTCGGCTCGTGTGCTACGCGAGGCGATCGTGGGGGAGTTGCCGGCCGCGGCGGTGCCGGAGGCGTTCGTCACGCGTACGGACCTGCCGCTGCTGCCCAATGGCAAGATCGACCGCACGAGCCTACGCGACCAGGCCGGAACCCTGACCGCCCCAGCGCAACCGGCCGCCCCGGCACAACCGGCCGCCCCGGCACAACCCGCTGAACCGGCACAACCCGCTGAACCGGCGCAACCCGCCGGACCGGCGCAACCGGCTGAACTGGTGCAACCGGCCGGACCGACGCACCCGGCCGAAGCCGGGGACGGCCCTGGGGACGGGCCGAAGGCGTTGATCGTCGAGACCTGCCGACGGGTCCTGGGCGTCGAATCGCTCCCCGTCACCGCGGATCTCTTCGAGCTCGGCATCGACTCGATGTCCGCGATGGAGATCGCCGCCCGGCTGGAGGACGCCCTGGACGCGGAGATCCCGTACGGCCTGGTCTTCGACCATCCCACCGTCGAGGAGATCTCCCGCTACCTCGCCGGCCGGAGCCTGGGGTGAACGGCACGATCACACCGTCGTGGAACCAGCGCAGCCGCCTGGCCCGGCTGGTCGAGGACGCGGCGGCCGGGCTCTACCGGCCGCAGCACACGATCTCCGCGTTGCGCGTGCGTGGCGAGCTGGACCTGGCCGCGCTGAACCGCGCCTGGCTCCACCTGCAACGGCGGCACCCGGTCCTGCTCACCTCCTTCGACCCGGGCAAGCCGCTGTGGCGGCTCGACCCGGTCACCCCCGTCGAGCTGGTACGGCTGCCGCCCCTCGCCGACGCCCAGCAGGCGCTGCTGCGGGAGGCCGAGCGGCCGTTCGACATTGAGCGGGGCCCGCTGGCGCGGCTGGTCGCCATCCCTCTCTCCGGCACCGCGGAGATGCTGCTCGGGCTGGTGATCGACCACCTCGTCTCCGACGCGTGGTCACGGCGGATCCTCGTCGGCGACCTGTATGGCCTCTACAACCTGGAGATCGGCGTATCGACCGAGCCACTGCCCAAGGCGCCGGCCGCGTACGCCGGCTGGGTCGAGCGCCAGAACGACTACGTGCAGACCGCGTCCGGGCTCGCCCAGCGCCGCATAGCGCGGCAGCTGGTCCCGCCCCGTCCCGAGCCCGCAGGCCGGGCGGACGTTCCGCGGATCATGCGGGAGCTCGGGGCGGACCTCTACGAACGCCTGCGGCCGGCCGCCAGGCGGTTCCGGCTGACCCGGCTGCAACTCGTCCTGGCCGCTCTGGACGCGGCGCTGGGCGAGCTGGGAGAACATTGGCCGGCGGGGACGCTGGTGACGGTCGCCGGTCGGCCCCGGCCGGACCTGCACGGCTCGGTCGGCTGGTTCGCCGACTACGTCCCGGTGCTGGTCGACAGGGGCAGGCGCGCCGATCCGGGCGAGCATGTGCGGTCATTTCGTGAGGCGGTCGTCTCGGCGCTGGACCTGGCGCGCGTTCCCTGGCCGCTGGTCGTCGCGGACGCCCTGCCCGACCGGTTCACCCGCCCGATGGCGCTGCCCTTCCTGTCGTTCAACGCCCAGCCGCTGCGGATGGGCGCCGCGGTGGACCCCGCTCCCTTCGCCGGGACCGAGGTCGAGGAGATACCGGTCCACCTGGGCCGACCGGACGGGACGCTGCTCGCGTACTGCTCGGAGCACGCCGACGGCAGCCTGCGCGTGGCCCTGCGATACCAGCCGGAACGCTACGACGAGGCCGAGGTCCTCCTGCTCTGGCAGACCGCCGTCGCGCGGCTCGACCAGTTCGCCGAAGGTACGGACCGCAGAGGCATCGCCGAAGGCAAGGACCGCAGCGGCGAGAGGTTCGATCGGTTCGCCGAAGGCACGGATCACAGAGACGGGAGGGCGGGACAGTGAAATTGTTCGTCATCGGCGCGGACCCGCGCCGCGAGTGGGCCTTCTCCGCGTGGCTGCGCGCCGGTCTGTCGATCACCCTCGCCGACGGGGTCAGCGGCGGCGGCTTCGAGCACGCCGTGGATCGTTTCCATCCGGTCGAGGTGCGTGACGAGCGGGCCGATGTGCAGTCGCTGGCCGCGATGGCGGCCGGCCACGACGGAGTGACCACACTGGCCGAGGGATCACTGATCACCGCCGCGACGGTGGCGCGGGAGCTGGGCCTGCCGGGTCCGGGCGTCGGCGCGGCGCGCATCGCCCGCAGCAAGGTCCGCCAGCGAGAGGCCGGCCGGCGGCACGGCCTCCCCGGTCCCCGGCACTCGGCCGTCAGCGGGCCAGACGACCTCGTCCGGTTCTTCGCCGCCGGTGTCCAGGCCGCGGTGCTGAAGCCGGCGGACTCCTCGGCGAGCGCCGCCGTGTTCGCCGTACACGGTGTCGAGGAGGCGCTGGAGCGATGGCCGCGCGTCCGGGCGATCTCACCGAGCCGCACCGGCATCGTCGAGGAGTACCTGACCGGGCCGGAGGCGAGCGTCGAGGCCGTGGTACGGGACGGCGAGCTGGTCTTCTCCTCGCTGACCCGCAAACAGACGGGCGGGCCGACCGGTTTCCTCGAAATCGCCCACACCACGGACCGGGCAGATCGCCCCGACGCCGCCCTCGACGCGCTCGTCCGCGACCTGATCGCCGCCTGGCAGGTCGAGTCGGCCATCCTGCACATCGAGGTGAAGCTTGACGGCGGCCGCCCGGTCCCGCTGGAGGCGACAGTGCGACCGGCGGGCGACTACATCACCGAACTGGTGTCGGCGGCGCACGGCCGCGACCTCTATCTCGACCAGGCGCATTTGGCGCTGGGCCGGCCGCTCGCGGCGGACCGCCCGGCCCGCGCCCGGCGGGCGGAGGTGCGGTTCCTGCTGGCTTCCGGCACCGTCCGCCGGAACGTCGCCCCGGTGGAGGTGCTGGACGGCCTGACAGAGGTCAAGATCGTCCGGCAACTCGCCGCGGCCGGCTCCCGCCTTCCGCCCCTGACCGCGAACTGGGCCAGAGCCGGGTACGCCCTCGGCTGGTCCAACGACGACGGCGACGCGCTGACCGGGCAACTCCGGACCGCCGTCAGCGAGCTGGGCAGGCTGATGGGCGCCTCTGAGGTGGCCTGAAGTCGCGGATGGCGTCCCAGCCCGTCAGCCGCCTGCCATGACCGGTCGTCCACACCGGATCCTCCTCGCGGAACAGGCTCAGGAAATGCTCCCCCCGCTCGTTCCGCTGCGCTTCCTGAACCGCCGCGACCATCGCCTCGATCTCGCACCGCGGGTCATCCGCGGCGAGGTGGTTCGCTCATCGCAGGCGTGAGATCGCCCTCATCGGCGTCGGCCAGAGCCCGCGCTACAAGACGTACAGGATGCACTCCGAGGGTTGTGGCCGGCCTACACCACCCAGGACTCCCGATCCGCCATCAGCGGGCCCGGGCGGCGAGTTCGGCGAGGCCGGCCGCGCCCGATGCCGCGCGAATGGCGATCTCCTGTCCGTCCCCGGTGCTGAGGCCCACTCCGTGCAGGCCCGCGTGCTCCGCGACGAACCGGAGGGGCAGCGCCTCGAACGTCTCCGTGCCGATGTGCTCCTCGACCTCCGCCGGGTCGCCACCGAGCTCAAGCCAGGCGACCGAGAGCACGGGACGCTCGTGCGTCATCGGCGCGCGGCGGGCCGGGTGCTGGTCCATGTCGTCGTGGTAGTACCAGTTCGGCAGCCCGCGCGCCCAGGTCAGCGCGGCATCGCCGGGCGCCATGACCGTGGTCGCGGACGATCCGTCAGGCCGCCGCGCGCCCGGGGACGTCACGACCTCGCCACCGAGGCGGCGCGCCACGTCCTCAAGGTCGGCGTGGCTGCGCGCCCGGAGGTTCCAGGTCATCCAGTGGTCGCCGCGCCGGGTGGTCTCCTCGAACCAGGCGCGGAACGCGTCGACCCCGGCCGGCAGCTCGGCGTAGTGGTCGATCACCGACTCGACGTTGATGAAGGCGTCGCCCGGCAGCGGGATGACCCGATGAGCGGTGGGCATGATCGACAGCCATCCCCCTTCGTGGCTCCGCAGTCCGGTTTCGCGGCGCAGTCGCTCCGCGCTCTCGTAGAGGTGGCGTACGCCCAGGGTGACGTGGTCGAGATCGTAGACAGGCACGTGGATCCTTCCGCGATCGAGCTACGTTTGCCAGTAAATTAGATTTGTTGACAAACGTAATAGAGTGACTGTTCGCTGTCAACGGGCCCGCCGCCGGCATGCGCGGGACGGGATCGTGCCGGCGTGCGCGGAGATCGTCGAGGCTCTTGCGGGGGTGCGGAACGGCGGTGAGGTGATATGCCGGACTTGGGCGGCGGGGGCCTCTCGTCCGTCATCGCCGCGCATGAGCCCCGATCATCTCGTTACAATGCCGACTCCGTCGAAAGGATGGGAGCGCTGCGCATGGCGCTGGAGATCAGGTTCCTCGGCTCGTGGCAGGTCCTGGCCGGTGACGTACCGGTCCGGCTCACCGGGCCACGACGCATCGGCGTGCTGGCCAGGCTCGCCGTGGACGCCGGGCAGGCCGTACACGCCGAGCGGATCCTCACCGACATCTGGGGGGACGGCTCCGCCGCGACCGCCGCCAAACAGCTCCACATCGTGGTCTCCAAACTCCGAGAAACGCTCGCACCGCACACCGCCGAAGAGATCATCCAGACCAGCCCCGGCGGCTACCGGCTCGCGCTCGACCCCGTCCACGTCGACGCCCACCAGTTCACCCGCCTGGCCAAACGCGCCCGCACCGCCCAGGCGCAAGGGGACACAGACGCCGCGGACACCCTGTTCCGCACGGCCCTGCGGCTGTGGCGGGGCGGGCCCCTGGCCGAACTGGCCCACCCCTGGGCCCGCATCGAAGCCGCCCGCCTGGAAGAGGAACACCGCACAGTCCTGGAGGACCACGCCGACCTCCGCCTGACCGCCGGCGACCACCACGCGCTGACCGCCGACCTGGCCGCCCACGTCCGCGCCCACCCCTTACGCGAACGCCCCGCCGCCCAGCTCATGCTCGCCCTGCACCGCGCCGGCCGCCCCTCCGAGGCGCTCGCCGTCTACCAGGACATTCGCCGGTTCATGGTCTCCGAACTCGGCATCGAACCCGGCGCCGGCCTGAGCCGCCTGCACCAGGCCGTCCTGGCCAAGGACCCCGCCCTCGACCTGACCACCCCGGCCCAGCGGGTCACGGCCGGCGAAACGTACACGCCTGCCGAACTGCCCGCCGACACCCGCGCCTTCACCGCCCGCGCCACCGAGATCGACCGCCTCCGCGCGGCGCTCGCCTCCACCGACAGCCTTGCCCCCGGACCCACCGATATCCCCGTCCACGGACCACCGATAGCCGCGCCCCCCGGACCCGCCATCACCGTGATCGACGGACCCGGCGGCATCGGCAAATCCGCCCTGGCCATTCACGTCGCCCACACCATGGCCGCCCGATTCCCCGACGGCGTCCTCTATCTCGACCTGCACGGCGCCACCGACGGCCTCCGGCCGCTGTCGCCGATCGAGGCGCTCGGCCGGCTCCTGCGCTCGCTCGGCCTGGACGGCTCCGCCATACCGTCCGCGATCGAGGAGGCCGCGGCCCGCTACCGTTCCCTCACCTCGGCGCGGAACGTGCTGATCATCCTCGACAACGCCCTCGACACCCGCCAGATCCGCCCGCTCATCCCCGCCGGCCCGGAATGCGCCGTCCTCATCACCAGCCGGCAGGTTCTCACCTCACTCGACGGTACGAGCCATCTGACCCTGCCCGAGCTCGACCCGTCCGACTCCACCGCGCTGCTGGCCCGGATCGCCGGCCCCGGCCGGGTCAACGCCGAACCGGAGGCCGCCGGGCGGATCGTACGGCTCTGCGGAGGTCTGCCCCTCGCCCTGCGCATCGCGGCGGCACGCCTGGCCGCCCGCCCCGACTGGACGCTGTCCTACCTCGCCGACCGGCTCGCCGACGCCACCCGCCGCCTGGACCTCCTGCAGTACGACGACCTGGCCGTACGCGCCGGCATCGCGGTCAGCCTCCACCACCTCAAGGAGGAGCCCGCCGGCCAGGACGCCGCCCACCTGTTCGCCCTGCTCGGCCTCCTCGACACGCCCACCTACACCCCGGCGGCCACCGCCGCCCTCGCCGACCGGCCCGAGCACGCGGTGGAGACCGTCCTGGACCGCCTCATGGACGCCCGCCTACTCGAATCGGCGGGGCCGGGCCGCTACCGGATGCACGACCTCGTCCGCCTCTACGCCCGCGAACTGCCCGCGCCGGGGCGTGCGGCCGCACTCCGCCGCGCGCTTCACCACTACCTCGCCACCACCCGGACGGCCAGCCTCCTGCTCGCCCCCACCTCCGTCATCGTCAGAAACCTCCGAGCCGACCAGCCGGGCCTTCGCCTGAACACTCCGCAGGAGGCGATCGACTGGATCGAGCTCGAACGCGGCAACCTCATCGCCGTCGCCCGGCAGGCCGCCACCCGCATCGACGATGCCGGTACGGTCGAAGGGCTCGCCGCCGGCCTCAACGGGCCCTTCAGCCACCGGGGCTGGCTCGTCGACCTGGCCGAGATCCATCACCAGGCCCTGCGGGTGGCCGTCCAGACCGGCAACTGGGCGGGCCAGGCCCGAGGGCACAATCAGCTGGGCTGCATCCTCAAGAACCAAGGTCGCTTCGAGTCCGCGGTCGAGGAGTTCGAGCGTGCCCTCGTGTGCTGGGACCGCGCGGGCCTGCCCCTGCGCAAGACGGGCACCCTCAACAACCTCGGCACGACCTACGGCAAGCTGGGGCGGTACGAGGAGGCGCTTGTCACCCTCGACGAGTCGCTGACGACAGCGGCGGCCGGCGGCCTGCGCGACTACCAGGCGATGGTACTCAACGGTCAGGCCGGGGTGCTGATGAGAATGGGCCGGCTGAACGACGCGATCGACGCGGGCCGAAGAAGCCTGGAGATCTGGCCGGACTTCGACAATCCCTACGGCGAGGGAACGGCGGCCGAAACGCTGGCCGAGGCGTACCGACGCGCCGGCAGGCTCACTGAGGCCGAGACCGAATACCGCAGGGCGGCCGACCTCCTGCGCAAGGCCGGTCACCGCGCGACGGAGGCCGTCTGCCTGTGGGGGCTCGGCGACACCCTGCACGATCTCGGGCGGCGGGAAGAGGCACGCAAGCGCTGGCACCAGTCGGCTCGAATTCTGTGCGATGTGCATCTCATCACCGAGGAGGAACTACATGCCCTGCTCGCCCGGGACATGCCTCAACCTCCCGAGGCCATCAAGCACTTCTAGACACCTGCCCTCAGACCCGGGACACGGCGAAGCCCGACATCACAGGGAAGTGCACCGACGGCAGCCTGGCCACCTCACCACCGGCGATCAAGAACCTCATTTGCCTGCCTCACCGCATCGATGCCCTGGACAGCAGCCCCACGCAGGCGTCCAGGCAAGCCGGGCAGCACCTCATGCCACCTCATCGGCGCGGCGCCGTCCCGCGCGGTCGGCTGGTGCCCGTCCACCGGCCAGGTCATCACGGCGAACAGCAGACAGGAAACTCGCATCGTCGCCACACTGCCCGCTGACAAGCTCGGCTCCTTCGCCTTGAGCATCGCCTCCGGCTTCCTGTGAGGGTGGGTACGGCCACCGGCGCTCACACAGTCGCGCTCGGCCCGGGATCGGAGAGGCGTGGGCGGTATACCCGGAACATACCGCTGGCGGTTAGCGTGCCGGGTTGTGCGGCTGATGATTGCGTTGCTGCTGTGGCTCGACCCGTTGCCGGGGGCGGCCCAGCCGAGGTTTCCCGTTCCGATCGACTTCTGCTCGGTAGTCGACGCCGGCCTGGTCAAGCGGCTCGTACCGGATGCAAAGGTCGAGCATGACGGAATCCACTGCGTCTGGGCGAGCCCGGGTGTGGGGCTCCAGGTCCGGCCGGTCGGGGCGAATGGGGAGGGATCTCTCTGGACCTCTGAGGAACTGCTTCAGACTTATGGGACCGACAAGGACGTGGAACCGTGGACCCGCACCTCGGCGCGGACGCACGAGATCTACCGGAAGCGGCACGCCGAAGACCTGCGTCCATCCGAGCTGACGATCTGGTCGGATCCCGCCATCAGAGTGTCGACCGCTGACCGGCGCTCCGCGACCAGAACGGCGGCACGCGCGGTGGCGGGCGTCGGTGATGAGGCTTTCGAGGTCGGTCTCCTCGCCATTCCCTCAAAGCGGCTGGAGCACGCCGAGGTCGTCTTCCGCGTCGGCAACGTGCTCCTGGAGGTCGGTTACTCCGGGATCGACGGCCGGGTGAGCGCGAACCGTCTGCGCCGGGGCGCGGTGGAGGTGAGCAAGCGCATGGCCACCGCGCTCGGGCGGATGAGCCCTCCGGAGCGGACCGCCACGCCACCTCCGGGCACTTTCGCGGAGACCCCGCTGGCGTGCGCCACGCTCACCCCGGCACAGATCAAGAAGCTGAAAGCCGGCAAGATCCAGCCGCTGGGCAGCGAGCCCGGCACCTGTGACTGGGGAGAGTTGTTAAAAGACCCACGGCTGGTCGTGCAGCTCTGGGCACCCCAGCGGGGTCCGGCAGGCGACGGGATCGCTCAGGCGAAGGAGATGGTCTCCCACTGGAAGACGGACACGTCGGTGACCGCCGGGATCGCGGACGAGGCGCTCGCTGACCGGAACACCGTGATCTTCAGGAAGGCCAACCTGATCGGCAGGGTCAAGGCGACGAACCCGGCCCGTGCCGAGCAGGCCGCCCGGTGGATCGTGGCAGGTCTGTCATGACGCGCGTACGGCTGCTCGCGGCACTCCTCCTCCTGCTGCTCACCGCCGCATGCTCGGCGGATCCGCCCGCGAAGCCCTCCCAGGCCGCCCGCACTCCGCAGGCGTCCATCACGCAGGAGACCGGGCCAGGCAGGTACACCAGGATTCTCGATCCGTGCGCCCTGCTCACCGCTGAGCAGGCGGAACAGCTGGTTCCGCTCGCCCGCGGAGCCTACAGCGGGCCGGCGTGTGTCTGGCAGCCGTCGGGTCCTCCTCTGCCGGCGGCGTCGGCTTACTACCTCGTCGTCAGCTTTCATCTTGCCGCCGACATCACGCAAGCTCGCGCGTATCTCCAGAACCCATCAGGTGACTCGTGGTGGGTTGCCGGACTGACCAAGACCCCCGACCCGGCTGCGAACTCCTTTCCGGGAGTGGGTGATGAGTCGGTCGTCTACGACCTGCCGACCTCCAACACGGTTCTGGGCTACCGGCTCAGTAATGTGGTGATCATCGTCCGATATGGCAGCTCGTTCGGAGGCGGGTCCGCCCAGGCCGACCAACGGCAACGTGACGATGCGCGGAAGGCCGCGCTGTGGGTGGCGGAGGCCGTGAAGCGGCCGGCGCCGATCGTCGCCAACCCGTCCGACGGACGGTTCGCCGCGGCGCCGTACGCGTGTTCGCTGGTGGGGGGCGAGCCCTTGTCGGCGACCTCGTGTCGCTCCGGCGTCATGGTACGGCACGCACCGGCGTGGGGCGGCAAGAGCGGGATCGCCGTGGCCAAGGCGATGTTCGCCCATTACAGGAGCAAGCCATTCAAAATCGTGAAGGGCCTGGGGGACGAGGCGTTCCAGAAGAAGGACACCATATGGGTTCGGGTCAGCAACCTCGTGGTGACGGTCAGGGGCACGAAACCCAGGGCCGCCACGGTCATCGACCACCTGCCCCCGTGACGAGCCGGCGGCACACTCGCCACGCAGCTCGAAGAAGCCGGCGGACATCGGGACGCAACTCTACCGCGCGGGCTACGCTCCAACCGTAGGCGAGCGGTATCGGTCACTGGGCGCAGCAGACGGTTCGCGCCGGCAACTTTGTTCGGGCGAACTGCGGCACGGCTGGGGACGGTCCTACGCATCAAGAAGGACAGGATGACAAGGTGCCCCAGAGCCGTGAAGCTGGGGCACCGCCACCTGCGTGGACGTCGCTTCCCGGCGCAGGGAGTGTTGGCGGAGAGGGGCCCGTCCGGAAGCGGTGGACTGCGGCCGTCGTGGCACGACCGGATCATCGAAGTCTGCCGTCGTCCTGCTCGACCCGCTCGGGCGGATCACCGGCGACTGGAGCACGCTGGTCAACCCCGAGCGCGACCTGGGCCCACCCCAACGTCACCAAGCGGGTCCGGCTGCTGGTCGCCGCGGACCCGGACACCATGTCGGGCAAGGCGCGCAAGGCCCGCGCCTACGGCATCCCGATCGTGACCCCGGACGCCTTCTCCCGGATGGTCAGTGTCCCCGATCGCTAGCAAAACGCGCAGGACACGGTGACGGAAGCCGGGGGAGACCGCAGGGAGACCGGCAGGCTTGGACGGTCCTGGGCTCCTGCGGTTTTCCGGGCATCGGTCGATGGGACGACTGCCGCCGGTCTGCATGGCCATCGCACAATGGCAGCAGCCGTCACCTTTTCTGGATAGGAGATCGCGGATGCGCGGCCTTTCGTACGAGCCCCTGACCCCCACGAGCTTTCTGCGGCGCTCGGCGGCCGTGTTCGGGCCGCGGCTCGCGGTCGTGGACGGCGACCTGGAGCTGACCTACGCCGAACTGTCGGAACGCGTGCTACGGCTGTCGGGCGCGCTGGCCGGGATCGGGGTGCGGCCGGGGGACCGGGTGGCGGTGCTGGCGGCCAACGGCCACCTGCTGCTGGAGGCCACCTTCGGCGTGCCGGCGGCGGGCGCGGTCATGGTGCCGATGAATATTCGCCTGTCCGCCGGCGAGCTGGCCTACATCCTCGACCACGCCGAGGTGTCGGTGCTGCTGCACGACGACGCCCTCACCGGCCTGGCCCACGCAGCGGCGGCGGAGACAGGCGTGACCGCGTTCGGGTCGGGGTCCGGGGTGGTCGCGGGGGCGATCAGGCTGGTGTCCGCCACTGAGTGCGAGGCGCTGCTGGGTACGGCCGAGCCCAGGCTGGAGCCGGTGGAGGACGAGCTGGCGCCGCTGTCGATCAATTACACCAGCGGCACCACGGGACGCCCGAAGGGGGTCGTCTACCACCACCGCGGCGCGTACCTGCAGGCCCTGGCCATGGCCCTGCACACCAAGCTGGACGCCGCGAGCAGCTACCTGTGGACGCTGCCCATGTTCCACTGCCACGGATGGTGTTTTCCCTGGGCGGTGACGCTGGCAGGGGCGCGGCATGTCTGCCTGCCCAAGGTGGAGCCGGGCCCGGCGTGGCGGCTGATCCGCGACCACCGCGTCACCCACCTGTGCGGCGCCCCGACCGTGCTGACCTCGCTGCTGGCCCACCCCGACGCGCCCACCGGCCCGCTGGAGCCGCGGCTGCTCGCCTGCGTGGGCGGCGCGCCCCCGAGCCCCGCGCTGCTGAGCCGGGCGCTGCAGGCCGGGATCGACATGATCCACCTGTACGGGCTCACCGAGACGTACGGCCCCGCCGTCATCTGCCAGCCCCAGCCCGAGTGGCGCGGCCTGCCCGTCGAGGAGTCGGCCGCCCTGGCCGCCCGCCAGGGCGTGGGCAACGTGATCGCCCAGCCGATCCGGGTCGTCGGCGAGGACGGCGGGGACGTGCCGGCCGACGCCGCCACGATCGGCGAGATCGCGGTGCGCGGCAACGACGTCATGGCCGGCTACCACCGCGACCCGGCGGCCACGGCCAAGGCCGCGCCGGACGGCTGGTTCCGTACCGGAGACCTGGGGGTGGTGCACCCCGACGGGTACGTGCGGCTCGTCGATCGCGCCAAGGACGTGATCATCTCGGGCGGCGAGAACATCGCCTCCGTCGAGGTGGAGAACGCGCTGGTCGGCCATCCCGGCGTGCAGGAGGCCGCGGTCGTGGCGCGGCCGGACGCGCACTGGGGCGAGGTGCCCGTCGCCTACGTGAGCCTGGCGGCGGGGGCGAGCGTCACCGAGGCCGAGCTCATCGAGCACGTACGCGCCCGCCTGGCCCACTTCAAAGCCCCCAAAGCGATCCATTTCGGTGAGCTGCCGAAGACCTCGACCGGCAAGATCCAGAAGAACGTCCTCAGGGAGCGCCTGGAACGCTGACCCCCGTCACATCCACCCCGTTCGGAACGTCAGAGTGGTGATGACCGAGATGGCGAGGTGGAGCGGGATGGACGAGCACGAGTTCCTGGCAGGCCGGTTCGAGGAGCACCGCGGGCACCTGAAGGCGGTGGCCTACCGGATGCTGGGCTCGCTCAGCGAGGCCGATGACGCCGTGCAGGAGGCATGGCTGCGTCTCAGCCGCGCCGACACCGGCGAGGTGCAGAACCTGAGCGGCTGGCTCACCACGGTCGTCGGCCGGGTCTGCCTCGACATGCTGCGCGCCCGCACCTCGCGCCGCGAGGAACCGCTGGAGGCGCACCTGCCCGACCCGGTGGTGAGCCCGGCCGGCGGGCCCGACCCCGAGCAGGCGGCGCTGGTGGCCGACTCCGTCGGGCTGGCGCTGCTGGTGGTGCTGGAGTCGCTCACCCCGGCCGAGCGGCTGGCGTTCGTGCTGCACGACATGTTCGCGGTGCCGTTCGAGGAGATCGCGCCCATCGTCGGGCGCTCGCCCGCCGCGGCCAGGCAGCTCGCCAGCCGGGCCCGGCGCAGGGTACGCGGGGCGGCCCCCGTGCCCGACCCCGACCTGGCCCGGCAGCGGCAGGTCGTCGAGGCGTTCATCGCCGCCACACACCAGGGCGACTTCGCCGGGCTGCTGGCCGTGCTCGACCCCGACGTGGTGCTGCGCGCCGACGCCGGCGCGCTGACCGGGGGCGGCCTGGCGGAGGTTCGCGGCGCGGCGAAGGTGGCCGGGCAGGCGCTCACGTTCCGCGGGCAGTCGCCGTCCACCGGGTACCCGGCGCTGGTCAACGGGCTGGCCGGAGTGGTCAACACCCTGGCGGGCAAGCCGTCGGCGGTCATGAGCTTCACGATCACGAACGGGCGCATCGTCGCCATCGACATCCTCGCCGACCCGGACCGCCTGGCCGGACTGGACCTGACGGCGTTCCCCGGCTGACCGTCACTTGGCCGTAGCCGTGGCGGTGGCGGCCTCATCGGGCGGCGGAGGTGGTGGGGCGGGCTCGCGTGGCTGAGTGGAGGCGGTGGGGCGGGCTCGCGTCACTTGGCGGCGGCCGTGGGGCGGGCGCGGATGTGCATGCGTTCGCCCTGCGGGCCGAACAGGGCCAGGACCTCGGTGGGCTGGTCGTCGGGGTTGATGAACGCGTGCGGCGTCCGCGTGTCGAACTCGGCCACCTCACCCGCCGCCAGCACCACGTCATGACGGCCGAGCAGCAGACGCAACCGCCCGGACAACACGTACAACCATTCGTAGCCCTCGTGCACCTGCTGCTCGGGCTCGTAGCCCGGCCACCGCGGCGGGTAGATCTGCTTGAACGCCTGCAGCCCGCCGGGCCGCTGGCTGAGCCGGATGTAGGTCACGCCGTGGCGCTTCTCCTGCCGCAGGTGCACGCGCGGGTCGCCCGTCATGGGAGCGTCGACCAGCTCGTCGAGCTGCACCTGGTAGGCCCTGGACAGCAGCAGCATCAGCTCCAGGGTCGGCTTGCGCCCGCCGGACTCCAGCCGCGACAGGGTGCTGACCGAGATGCCGGTGCTCTGCGACAGCTCCGCCAGCGTCGTGCCCCGCTCCTGGCGCAGCGCCCGGAGCCGGGGACCCACCGCCTCCAGCACGTCGTCGAGTTCCATGGGCCCAGATTGCCATTTCGGCAACGGCATTTGTCAAATCGTCCATCGCGGGCGCACAGTGGCGGCACTGTTCGCAAACGTGAGAAGTAAGGAGCCATGGCATGGACGCGACCTACGACGTGGTGGTGATCGGCGGCGGGGCCGCCGGGCTGAGCGGGGCGGTCACGCTGTCGCGTGGCCGCCGCAAGGTGCTGGTGATCGACTCGGAGCGGCCGCGCAACGCCCCGGCGCAGGGTGTACACGTCTTCCTCGGGCACGACGGCGTGCCGCCGCAGGAGTTGCTGGCCCGGGGGCGCGAGGAAGTGGCCGGGTACGGCGGGCACATCGTGACCGGCACCGTCGTGGAGGCGGAGCGGCTCGGCGACGGGCGTTTCCGCGTCCGGCTGGCGGACGGCTCCGCGGTCGAGGCGGCCCGGCTGCTGGTGGCCACCGGCCTGGTCGACGAACTGCCGAAGGTGCCGGGGCTGGCCGAGCGGTGGGGGCACGAGGTGCTGCACTGCCCGTACTGCCACGGCTGGGAGGTACGCGACCAGCCCATCGGCGTCATCGGCACCGGCCCGCAGGCCGTGCACCAGGCGCTGCTGTGGCGTCAGTGGAGCGAGGAGATCACCCTCTTCCTGCACACCATGCCCGAGCCGGGACCGGAGGCGCGCGAGGAACTCGCCGCCAGGGGCATCGCCGTGGTCGAGGGGGAGGTGAGCGGGGTCGTGCTGGACGGCGACCGGCTCGGCGGCCTGCGGCTGGCCGGCGGGCGCGAGGTGTCCTGCCGGGCGCTGGCCGTCGGCACCGTCATGAACGCCCGGATGGAAGGGCTGGCGGGGCTCGGGCTGGAGACGGCCGAGCAGGAGATGGCCGGCCACGTCATCGGTACCTACATCCCCGCCGACCAGATGGGGAAGACCGAGGTACCGGGGGTGTGGGTGGCGGGCAACGCGCACAACGTCATGGACCAGGTCGTCAGCGCCGCGGCGGCGGGGGTACGCGCGGGAGCGTCCATCAACGCGGACCTGATAGCTGAGGAGACCCGCACCGCCGTGGCCGCCCACCGCGCCGCCACCGCCACCACCCCGGCCACCGCCACCGTCACCGCCGACGCCACCGCCGCCCCTGAAGGGGAGCCCGTCACGGAGGAGGAGTTCTGGGACGCGCGTTACGGCGAGAGTGAGCGGATCTGGAGCGGCGATCCCAACGTCGTGCTCGTTCGCGAGGTCTCCGACCTGTCGCCGGGCCGCGCGCTCGATTTGGGCTGCGGTGAGGGAGGCGACGCGATCTGGCTCGCGGGCCGGGGCTGGCAGGTGACCGCCGCCGACATTTCGGGCGTCGCGCTCGAACGCGCCGCCCGGCAGGCCGGGGAGGCGGGCGTGGGGGACCGGATCGACTGGCAGCGGCACGACTTCCGGGCCTCCTTCCCCGAGGGTGCCTACGACCTGGTCAGTGCGTGCTACCTGCACTCTCCGAACGAGATGCCGCGCGAGGAGATCCTGCGCAGGGCGGCCGCCGCCGTGGCGCCCGGCGGGGTGCTGCTGGTGGCCGGGCACGGAGGCTGGGCCACCTGGCAGCACGACCACCCCGCGATGGACTTCCCCACGCCGCAGGAGGTGTTCGACTCGCTGAAGCCGGCGGAGGGGGAGTGGGAGGTACTGCGCAGCGAAGACTTCGAGCGCGCCCAGAAGAGCCCGGACGGGCAGCCGGGCACCCGGACGGACAACGTGCTCAAGCTCCGCCGCGCATAAGAAATCTACAATGTAAAGGCGCCGGGCCGGGCGCGATACATCGTGCCCTTGCAGAAGAACCGCGTCGAGGGAGCACCGGCCGGGATGAAGGCGGACTGTCCCGGCCGCAGCGTCAGGTCCTCCCCGAGCCGGACCTCGCCCTCGACGCACAACACGATCTGCGGCAGCCCGCCGGGCAGCGAACGGCCTTCGTCCCCGGCCGGCTCGTATCGGCTTAGTGCGAACTCCGGCGCCGGAGGCCGGTAGTCGTAGGCGCCGGGCGCGTCCCGCGCGGGCTCGACGAGGTGCGGGGCGGACGGGGTGAAGTCCACGACGCGCATGAGTTCGGGCACGTCCACGTGCTTGGAGGTCAGCCCGCAGCGCAGCACGTTGTCGGAGTTGGCCATGATCTCGACGCCGATGCCGCCGAGGTAGGCGTGCGGCACCCCCGCGCCGAGGTAGAGGGCCTGGCCGGGGCTCAGCCGGACGTGGTTGAGCAGGAGGGCGGCGATGATGCCCGGGTCGCCGGGGCAGGCGCGGGCGATGTCGCCGTACACGACCAGGCCGGGATCGCGCGAGTCCAGCAGGGCCCGTTCGGCCTCGGCGCGCAGGGGGCGCGCGGCGTCGTCCAGCATCGCGGCGAACACGGTACGCAGCGCCCGGGCGGGCTCGCCGCCGCCGAGCGCGTCGATCCAGGGCCGCAGGCCGGGCAGGCCGAGCCGGTCGAGCAGATCGGCGGCGTCGGCGGGCGCCCGGAAGCCGCACAGCCCGTGGAAGGGCGTGATCGCGCACACCATCTCGGGTTTGTGCGAGGCGTCCTTGTAGGTGCGGGCGTAGTCGTCCAGCGGGATGGCGCGGGCGTTCTCCTCGGCGTAACCGGCCTGCGCCTGCTCGGTGGTCGGGTGGACCTGGAGGGAGAGCGGGCGCTCGATGGCCAGGACTTTGAGCAGGTACGGCAGCGCGGGGCCGAACCTGGCGGCGACCGGCTCGCCCAGCGTGGCGGCCGGGTCGCGCGCGATGAGGTCGCCCAGCGGGACGCCGCCGACGGTCGAGGGGGCGCCGGGGTGGGCGCCCATCCAGAGTTCGGCCTGCGGTTTCCCTGTCGGCTCCGTGCCGAACAACTCGGGCAGGGCGGTGACCGAGCCCCAGTCGTACGGGCGGATGGTGGTGGCCAGGCGCATGGGCGTGGCCGGTGGCAGGTCGGGCTGTGGCACGGCGGTGGCTCCAATCGTCGTCTCTGGAGCGTAGAACGGGACCGTGGCGTGCGCGTAGCCGGGTGGTCGTGTGTGTTCGCGGGGCAGCCGATGGGCGGTCAGACAGTGGGGGGAAAGTGGCGGGTGGTCAGGTGGCGCGTGGGCCCAGGAGGACCGGCATGGTGCGGGTGCTGTTGCCCAGCAGCGTGTTCACCGGCGGCAGTTCCTGCGCCGGCACGGCCGGCCTCATGCCGGGAAAGGCCCCGAACAGCGCCTGGAGCGCGATCTCGCCCTCCAGCCTGGCCAGTGGCGCGCCGAGGCAGAAGTGCGGGCCGTGCCCGAAGGCCAGGTGGCTGGACTGCGGGCGGGTGAGGTCGAAGCGGTGTGCGTGCTCGCCGTACTGCTCAGGGTCGCGCCCGGTGGAGGCGAAACAGGCCAGCACGGGCTCCCCGGTACGCAGGCGTACACCATCGATGTCGACGTCGCGCACGGCGTAGCGCATCGGGAAGTAGGCGATGGGCGAGTCCCAGCGCAGTGTCTCCTCCACGGCCGCGCTGTAGGGGCACTGCCCGGAACGCAGTAGGTCGAGCTGGCCGGGCTGGTTGAGCAGGGCGCCGATGGCGTTGGTGATGAGGTTGACGGTCGTCACGTGCCCGGCGATGAACAGCAGTTCGATGGTGGCGAACAGCTCCTCTTCCGACAGCCGGCCGCCGTCCTGGTCGTGCAGCTTGAACAGGTCGGTGATGAGGTCCTCGCCGGGCGTGGCGCGGCGCTCGTCGATGACCCTGTCGAGCAGTTCGAGCAGTTCCTTGCGCAGTGCCGGCGAGTCCTCCAGGTCGCCGACCTGGGCGACGGCGTCGGTGAGCCGGTGCAGGTCGTCCTGGTGGGCGGCCGGGATGCCGATCAGTTCGGAGATGACCTCGCGCGGCAGCGGGTAGGCGAACTCCAGCCGCAGGTCCACCGGCTCGTCCGGCGGCAGTTCCGCCAGCCCGTCGATCAGCCTGGCGGTGAGCTCCTCGATGCGGGGGCGCAGCCCGTTCAGCCTTCTCTGGGAGAACGCGGCGGTCAGCGGCATGCGCAGCCGGCGGTGGCGCTCGCCCTCGGCGTTGAGCATGGAGGTGTCGGTGACGATGCGGTCGATGGCCGTGCCGGCCGGCATGGCGTCCCGGCCGGTCGTCCAGTGGTGCAGCTCCCTGGACATGTCGGGGTGGGTCAGGATGGCGAGCAGCGTGGCGTACTGGGTGGCGGCCCAGACAGGCACGCCCTCGGCGGTCACGGGCACGAGCGGGCCGGCCTGGCGCAGCCGGTCGTTGTCGCCGTGCATGTCGCCGGTGGCCGGATCGAGAACAAAGCGGCAGGCGTCGCCGGAACTGCCTTCAGCGTTGGCGCCGGCGGAACTGCCGGACGTGCCCTCAGCGTCGGCGTCGGCGGAACCGCTGGAACTGCCGGTGCGGGCCGGGCGGTCGGTGCGGGGTGTGTGGTCGGTCATGGTTGCCCCGTTCGTCGGGAGCCGATGGCCAGCGCCGCCACGTCCAGGCCCGGGTCCCGGTCGAGGTAGAGGTCGCGGACCAGCTCACCGGCGGCCGGCGCGTTGCACAGGCCGTGGCCGGAGAAGCCGGTGGCGTACAGGAAGGCGGGCGGGCCGGGCTGGTGGCCGATGAAGGCGGTCTTGTCGGGGCTGGCGTCGCGCAGCCCGGTGACGGCGGTGTGCAGGCCGATCCCGGCCAGGCCGGGGTAGACCTCGGCGACCCGCTCGGCCACCTCGCGCCGCCAGGACTCGCGGTCGGGGCCCGGATAGCCCATGCCGATGAGCAGCCGGTCCTCGCGCAGGCGGATCAGCAGGCCGCTGGCGGGGTGCACGGTGACCGGCACCTCGGGGCGGTCGAGCACGGTGCGGGGCAGTGGGTCGGTGGTGAGGAGTTCCTGCTCGATCGGCTCGGTGAGCGGCATGTCCACGCCGGCGCAGCGGATGAGCGAGGCCGACCAGGCGCCCGCGGCGCACACGATGGCGTCGGCGGAGATCTCCCCGTCGGCGGTCTGCACGCGCCCGGCTTCCGAGTCGATGGCGGTGACCGGGCAGCCGGTACGCAGCACCGCCCCCGCCCTCTCGGCCGCCTGCGCGTAGGCGGTGACGATGGCCGTGGTGTCGGAGACGTAGGCGTCGGGCGAGTACGCGGCGGCCACCAGCGGCAGGTCGCCGATGAGCGGGTTGTGCCGTCGGGCCTCCTCCGCGGTGATGAGCTCGACGTCCACCCCGGCGGCCTGCTGGGCGGGCAGGTCGGCCTGGTAGGCGGCGACCTGCTCGGCCTCGGTGAACAGCACCAGGTAGCCGACCCTGCGCAGCGGCAACCGCGTGCCGGGACGGGTGGGAAAGGCGCGGTAGGCCGCCAGGCTGCGTACGGCCAGCGCCGAGCTGACCGGGTTGCCGGCGAAGTAGGAGCGCACCACGTCGGCGGTGGCGCGCGAGGAGCCGGAGCCGAGCGCGCCGCGTTCCAGCAGCGTCACCTCGACCCCGGCCTCGGCGAGGTGGAAGGCGATCGACAGCCCGATGACGCCGCCGCCGATCACCACCACCCGGGTGCCCGCGCTCATGCGCCCGCCTGCAGCCGGCGCAGGTGCGCGCCCGCCTCCCAGGGGAACAGGTGCAGGTTCCAGCCGCCCAGGCAGTTGCAGTAGAGCGCCATGTGGGCCATGATCGCGGCGAAGTCCTCGTGGCAGTCGAGCCGCTCCAGCCCGGCCAGGAGCCGCTGGGTGAAGTCCCAGAGGCGGTCCAGGCCGCAGTAGCCGAGGAATTCGGCCGGGGTGTGGGCGAGTTGCCTGGTCATCTGGCGCAGCCAGGGCATGGGCATGCCGTCGAGCGCGGCGCGTACCAGGCCGCCGTAGCAGCTGTAGCCGAGCGGGCGGGTCTCGCCGTTGACGAACAGCAGCGTGGTCAGGACCGTCTCGTAGCTGCCGGCGCCGGAGGGGATGCGGCCCGCGTGCAGGTCGAGGAGTTCCTGCGGCGGGTCCAGCCAGATGCGTACGGTCTCGGCGTGCACCTCCTTGGCCAGCTGGTTGAGCTCCGGGTCGCCGATGGGCAGGCGCGGCAGCACGTGCCCGGCGGGCTGGCCGGCGCGGCTGACCTCGGCGATGACGGGCTCCTTGGTGGTGTAGACGGAGTGCCACACCTCGCGGCCGGCCTGTGCCAGGGCGTCGAGGTCGGGCTCGATGACCCGGCCGATCGGCGTGGCCATCATGGGTTCGGTCAGCTCGCCGTACTTGATGCCCAGGTGTTGCAGCCGGGAGCAGAACAGGGTGCCGTCGGGCACGGTGCGCCGGTCCACGCGGTACTGGGCCTCGGTGTGCAGCAGGGAGTGGGCCGGGGCGAGGTGGTACAGGTGGTATCCGGCGACCAGGGCGTGTCCCTGCAGGCTGCGGTAGGGCAGGGCGTCCCACAGGCATTGGGCCAGTGCGGGGTTGCGCCGGTCGAGTTCGGCGGCCACGGTGATGCCGATGCCGGGCCAGGTGATTTCCAGACGCTTGGTGTCAGTCACAACAAGTAACTCTAGCGTCGCAATTCGTCGCGATAGAGGTCGGGGTTGGGCGTTTTACCAGGTCAATGGGGGTGTTTACCGGGCCGTGACCCCGCCGGGGAGCAGCAGGGCGCGGCTGCGTTCGTCGCCCCAGATGGAGGAGTCGTCCAGGTAGGGCCGCATCAGCGCGGTCAGGCCGGGCTCGGCCCGGCCGTTGAGCTCGTCGAGTGCGATCTTGCGGGCGACGCCGGCCATCACGTCGGCGATCTGCACCCGTTCGTCCAGCTCCGAGTCGACCAGCCGCAGCCCGGCCATCCGGCCGCCCAGGATCTCGCGCAGCTGGGCGATGCGTTCGTCGGTCAGCGTGGTCTGCCTGTCGTGCACGACCGTGACGGGCCCGCCGGCGCCCCAGTGCGTGACGGCCGAGACGATGGCGGGGATGAGGGGGTCGAGCGCGGGGAAGACGTACGGGTCGGCCAGCAGCCGCTCGCGGAAGGCGGCGATCCTGGGCCGGGCCCGCCACAGCTCCTCCATGAACGCGCCCGCCGCCCCACCCGCCCCGCGCAGCTCGTCCACCAGGCGGAACGTCTCCTCGGCCGAGGCGGTGACGCCCTGGCCGTTCTTGGCCCGCAGCAGGTAGTTGAACGCGTCGAGGAAGGCGTTCCACCGCTCGGCCCCGAACGCGCGCCCGCCCTCGCGGTAGAGCGTGACGGCCGTGGCCTCGGCGCGCGGGTCGAGGCCGAGGCGCGGCGCGTGGTCCTCCTGGAGCAGGCCGGCGACCTTGCCGACGACGTAGAAGGGTTTGTCGGTCAGGAACACGCGCACGTTGCCGAGCACGGGACCGTCCGGGCCGAGCAACCACAGCAGCGCCGGACGGTACTTCTCGCGCAGCACGTGGCCGGCGCGGTACTCGGTGGCCGGGGTCGGTGCCCGCTCGCGCAACTCGGCGACGCAGCCGGCCGCCGCCTCGGCGCTCATCAGCACGCCGGCGTGGGTGAAGACGTCGCTGTTGCCGCCGACGAGCTTCTCGCCCTCGGAGCCGGATTCGTCACACGCGATCTCGAGGGGTTCGGACACCTTAGCGAATCTAGCCGGGGCCGCCGCCCGCCCGCGAGATGATTTTTCCGCACAAGGCGGGCAGCGGCCTGCTGTGCCCGGGAATCCGCAACGTCGAGGAGTGGGCGAAACTCCTCAACGTGCGCCGGGCCGAGGATTGACGCAGGGCATCAGGGCAGCGCGTCGAGGGCCCTGAGGAGATCGCGGGCCAGCGGGATGCGCTGTTCGGCGTCGGCGTCGGTGGTGATGTCGAGGTTGAGGGCGAAGGCCGAGATCCGGTCGCCGTTCTCCACCCAGCCGGCCCACCAGCCGATCTGCGGGTCGAAGGTGTCGCTCCAGCCGGTCTTGGCGTACAGGGTGTAGCCGTTCTTCTGTTCCACCTTCAGCATGTCGCGCACGAGAAGCAGGTTCTTCTTCGCGACGGGCAGCCGCAGGCCGGCGAAGCGCGACAGGAAACGCCCCTGTTCGACCGCCGAGATTTTCAGCGGCCCGTCCACCCAGAACCGCTCGATGTCCTTGCCGACCTGGCCGTTGCCGTAGCCCAGCCGCCGGAGCCACTGCCGTTCCTTCTCCGGTCCGATCCGGTGAGCGAGCGTGCGGAAGATCGCGGCGTTGGACGTGGTGATGGCCTCGCCGAGTGTCATGTCCCGCTCCCACTTCGGCAGGCGCTGCGGCTCGCCTCCGTACGGGATGACCTCGTCCTCGTCCTTGGCCGCTCCGGTCTCCAGCGCGATCAACGCATGGGCGATCTTGAAGGTGGACGCGGGGGCCAGCCGCCTCTCCGCCCTGGCCCGGTCCACCACCGTGGTACGGCCACTGGCCACGTCCACCATGGCGAACGACCCCCGCAGCCCCGCCTTCCCGAACACGCTCCGCAGGTCGTCACGCACGATGACCTCCGGCGTGGCGGGGGCCGCGCTCGTCGCGGTGGGCGGCGCCGGGGACTCCGCGGCGCACGCGCCACTCAGCGCGGCGGACAGTAACAAGGCGGCGCCCAACACCGTGCGAGGCTGCGTCATGCGGACCATCAGAGCAGCCCATCCGGGCAATGGTCCAATATCGATATGGGAGCTCAGCCGATATCCGAACCGGTATTCATCATGGTCGTCCTCACCAGGTCACGGGCAGCTCATAGGCGCCGAAGATGAATCCGTCGTGCTTGAACGGGATGTTCTCCATGCCGGTGGCCACCGCCAGGCCGGGAATCCGCCGCAGGAGGGCGGTGTAGGCGACCTGCAGCTCCATCCGGGCCAGCGGCTGGCCGAGGCACTGGTGGATCCCGTACCCGAAGGTGACGTGCAGCCGGGCGTTGCGCCGCAGGTCCAGCCGGTCGGGGTCGGGGAAGACGGACGGGTCGCGGTTGGCGGTCTCGTTCACGGCGATGATGCCCTCGCCGGCCTTGATGACCTGACCGGCGATCTCGATGTCGGCCAGGGCGACCCGCCGCAGCCCGCCGTGGGTGATCGTCAGGTAGCGCAGCAGTTCCTCGACCGCCGCGGCGACCGCCTTCGGGTCGTCGCCGTCGCGCAGCAGGGCGGCCTGGCCGGGGTGCCGGAGCAGGGCGAGGGTGCCCAAGGTGATCATGTTCGCGGTGGTCTCGTGGCCGGCGAACAACATCAGCACACCCATCTGGGCGGCCTCGGGCCTGGTCAGCTCCCCGGCCTTGACCCGCTCGACCAGCCCGGACAGCAGGTCGTCGGCGGGCTTGGCGAGCTTCTCACCGATCAGCTGATCCAGGTACCCGGTCAGCCGCCGCTGGGCTCCGCCCCGCTCCTCGGGAGTGGAGTTGCGGTTGATGATGGTCCTGCTGTTGCTCTGGAAGAACTCGTGCTCCTCGTACGGCACCCCGAGCAGGTTGGAGATCACCAGCGAGGGCAGCGGCAGCGCGAACCCCTCGACGAGGTCGGCGGGCTTCGGCCCGGCGAGCATGCGGTCGATCAGGTCGTCGGCGATCTCCCGCGTGGCCGGCCGCATCGCCTCCACCCGCTTGACGGCGAACGCGGAGGTGACCATCCGCCGCAGCCGGGCGTGCTCGGGATCGTCCATCATGATGAACCCGATCCCGCCCGAGCCCTCCTGAGCGGCCATGCTCTCCATCGACGCGGCCTCGGCCCGGGACAGCGCGGGGATCCCGCGCGCGGGTTCGACGCTGACCCGGGGGTCGCCGAGCAGCGCGCGGTGCTCGGCGTGACCGGTCACCAGCCATGGGGTGCTGCCGTCCCACAACCGGACCCGGGTCAGCGGGCCCTCTTCCTGCCGGGCGCGCATCGCGGGCGCCGGGTCCATCGGGCACGTCGCCGACCTGGCGATGTCGTACTCCGGGATGGTCGTCACTGTTTCCTCCTGGAAAAGTCTTCAGATGGATGTTCGGGCGGGTCTCATGGCACAGCCGGCGGGGACGAGATTTACGCCGAGCCCGCGAGCAGGGAGGTCCCGGTGAGTTCCTGCCGGCGCTGACGGGCCTGCTTGGGCATGTTCCAGCCCAGCACGCCGGTGGTCCGGCCGTCGCGGCGGTGGACCGAGACGAAGCGGCGCTCGGCCGGGGAGCCTTCCACGATGGACACGTCGGCGTCCGGGGAGAGCGTTCCGTGTACGTGGATCTTGGCGTCGAACTGGTCGGTCCAGAAGTAGGGGATCGGCGTGTAGGCGCGGTCGTCGCCGAGGATGTTGCCGGCGACGGCGATCGCCTGTTCGGTGGCGTTGGTACGGTTCTCCAGCCGTACGAGCCCGCCAAGGGTTTCGTGCCGCCAGCGGGCCACGTCGCCGGCCGCGTAGATGCCGTCGGCCGCGCGGCAGCGGGAGTCGCACACCACCCCGTTGTCCAGGTCGAGCCCGCTGCCGTCGAGCCATCGCGTCGCCGGTACGGAGCCGAGCGCGACCACGACGACGTCGGCCGGCAGCACGTCGCCGCTCTCCAGGCGTACACCGGTGACGCGGCCGTGCCGTTCGGTCAGCCCGCGGACGGCGGTGCCGAGGCGCAGTCCCACCCCGCGCTCGGCGTGCAGTTCGGCGAGCAGCCCGGCGGCGGGCCGGCCGAGCTGGCCGGCCAGCGGCGCCGGTTGCGGCCCGGCCAGGGTGACCGGCACGCCCATGCCGCGGGCGGTGGCGGCGATCTCGGCGCCGAGCACGCCGTCCCCGACCACCACCAGGCGGGCACATGACAGCAGTTCCGTCCGCAGCGCGAGCGCGTCGTCCAGCGTGCGCAGCAGGTGGACGCCGGCCATCTCGTCCTGTCCCGGCAGCGTGCGGGGCCGCAGTCCGGTGGCCACTACCACGGCGTCAGCGCTGAGCACCCGCCCCGATGCCGTGCGCACGGCGCGGCCCGGGACGTCCAGCCCGGTCGCCGCGTCGCCGAACACGAACTCCGCCTCCAGCGCGTTCAACGCGTCCATGGATCGCAACTGCGCCCGCTGGGGTTCCCAGCCGCCGGACAGGACCTGCTTGGACAGCGGCGGCCGGTCGTAGGGCAGGTGCGGTTCCGCGCCCAGCACGGTGACCTGGCCCGCGTACCCCTTGCGGCGCAGGGCCTCCACGGTGGCCAGGCCGGCCGCGGAGGCGCCGACCACGAGCACGTGGTCCGGGGCGGTCACGCGCCCTCGCTCACGGAGATCGCCGCCCCGGGGCAGACGTCGGCGGCCTCGCGGACCACCGGGTGCAGGTCGTCGGACGGCCGTTCGTCCAGCAGGATCACGATGCCGTCGTCGTCGCGCTGGTCGAACACGTCCGGCGCGAGCAGCACGCACGTGCCGGCGCCGCAGCACTTGTCCTGGTCGATGGTGACTTTCACGATGGGTCCTTCACGGTTCGGAGGAGCGGGCCGGTGACGGCCCCGGGTTCGGTGATCATCAGGTCGTGGCCGGCGTCGATGTCCGGGCGCGGCAGGTGGGCCCGGTCGCCGACGCGGGTCATGGCTCGTGCCCTGCCGACCGCAGGATCCGGGCGACTCGCCGGTAGCACCAGCCGCCGGGGACGAGGACGAATGTGGCCATGGATGTTCTCCTTCCGAGGGAATGCCGGAGGTGTGGTCAGTGGGTGGTCGTGCCGCCGGGGGAGCGTCGCTTGGGCAGGAACGCGGCGATGGCGAGCGCCGCGAGTGCGGCGCCGGCGCAGATGGCGAGCACCATGCGCAGGCCGTCCTGGGAGGGCAGGGCGGCGCCGCCGACGGTGATGGTCAGGGTGGCGAGCACGGCACCGGCCGCGGCGCTGGAGACGGAGGTGCCGATGGCGCGCATGAGGGTGTTGAGGCTGTTGGCGGCGGCGGTCTCCGACACCGGGACGGCCGCCATGACGAGGGCGGGCATGGCGCCGTAGGCGAGCCCGACGCCGGCGCCGAGGATGCAGGAGACCAGGACGAGTTGCCAGATGGCCGACATCAGCACGACGGCCAGGCCGTACCCGGCGGCGACCACGAGCGCGCCGAGCATGAGGGTGACCTTCGGGCCCCGGGCGGCGGAAATACGGGCCGACCAGCGGGAGACGACCATCATCACCAGGCCCTGGGGCGCCAGCACGAGGCCGACGGCCAGCATGCTCTGGCCGAGCCCGTAGCCGGTGGCGGTGGGCAGTTGCAGAAGTTGCGGCAGCACCAGGGACATGCCGAACATCGCGAACCCGAACGTGGCGGAGGCGAGGTTGGTGAGCAGCACCTGGCGGCGGGCGCTGGTGCGCAGGTCCACCAGCGGCTGCCGGATACGCAGCTCCCACCACCCCCACGCCAGGAGCACGATGACGGCCGCCGCGAGCAACCCGATGGTCAGGCCGCTGCTCCAGCCCCAGCCGGAGCCTTTGGAGATGGCCAGCAGCAGGCACACCAGGACGGTCGACAGCCCGGCGGCGCCGATGAAGTCGAAGCGGCCGCCCGTACGGACGCGGGATTCCGGGATGAGGGTGAGCACCAGCACCGCGGCGACGGCGCCCAGCCCGGCCGAGATCCAGAACAGCACGTGCCAGTCGGCGTTGTCGGCGATCAGTGCGGCGGTGGGCAGCCCGACGGCGCCGCCGACGCCCATGGACGAGCTCATGGTCGCGGTGGCCGCGCCGAGCCGTTCGGGCGGCAGTTCGTCGCGCATGATGCTGATGCCGAGCGGGATGACGCCGGCCGACAGCCCCTGCAGCACCCTTCCGATGATCATCGGCGTGAGGCCGGTGGACAGGCCGGCGATCGCGGAGCCGACCGTCAGCAGGGCGAGGCTGATCAGCAACATCCGGCGCTTGCCGACCATGTCGCCCAGCCGTCCCACCACCGGGGTGGCGACGGCGGCGGCGAGCAGGGTGGCGGTCACGGCCCAGGTGGCGTCGGCGGGGGAGGCGCCCAGCAGCGCCGGGAGCTTCGGGACCAGCGGGATGACCAGGGTCTGCATCGAGGCGGTGACGATCCCGGCGAAAGCCAGGACCGCCACGAGCCCGCCAGGCCGCGCCGGCGCGGCCGGGCGGGGATCGGGGGGGGTGGCAAGGGTCGGGGGCCACGGGAAGCCTCCCT
>NZ_JBFAKB010000030.1:45298-147590 GCF_040655495.1 Nonomuraea sp. NPDC050404 | reverse complement strand
GGCTGCGGGAGCCTCCCGCAGCCGCCCGGGGGTTCTGCTGAGCAAAACCAGCCAAGATCGGGGCGCTCGGTTACTGTGATCACCGCACGACCGGTCGATCTTGAGCTGAGGAGCGCAATGTTAAGAAGATACGCGGCGGGTGCGGCGGCGGCACTCGCCCTCGCGGCCACCGGACTCGGGGCCACCGGATTCGGGGCGGGCACGGCCTCGGCCGCCGCCGCACCCGTGTACTACCTCGACAGCGTCGGCGGCAACGACGCCGCCGCGGGCACCTCCCAGAGCACCGCGTGGAAGAGCCTGGCCAAGGCCTCGTCCGCCACCCTGCCCCCCGGCGCCAAGCTGCTGCTGCGCCGCGGCGGCACCTGGTCGGGACAACTGCTCATCAGCGACTCGGGCAACGCCGCCGCCCCGATCGTCGTGGACGCCTACGGCACCGGCGCCGCGCCCGTCGTCAAGGGCGACACCGAGGCGTGCGTCCACCTGCGGGGCAACCACATCGAGCTGTACAACCTGCAGATCGGCGTCAGCCAGGACGCGGGCCGCTGCTCGTGGGCCGGGGTCAAGGTCACGGGCAGCGACAACGTGGTCGAGAAGAACCACATCACCGGCGCGGCCGCGGGCGTCTTCATCGAGACCTCCGCCCGCTACACCGCGGTGACGAGCAACGACTTCGTGGACAACAACCACATGAGCACGCTCACGCCGACCGAGCAGAACCCCAACGACGACTCCGGCGCTTTCGCGATCCTGGTGCAGGGCGACGACTCCAACATCGCCTGGAACACCATCACGGGCTCCATCGCCTTCAGCTACGACTACGAGCTGGACGGCGCGGCCGTGGAGATCTTCCTCGGCTCGCGCAACCGCGTGCACCACAACATCGCGGTGGACAACGACACCTTCACCGAGCTCGGCACCTCCACCAACGACGACGGCTCCACCAACGACCCCGACGGCACCTCGGGCAACGTCTTCGAGTACAACGCCATCTACGGCGCCAAGGGCAGGGCGGGCCTGATCACCCGCGGGCCGCGGCACGACGACGGCCGCCTGGAGCCCAACGGCCCGGTGTCCGGCACCGTCTTCCGCAACAACTCCATCAACCTGCCGAACGCCGACGCCGAAGGCGTCGTGTGCGACGCCGGCTGCACGAACGCGCACCTGTCGCTGAGCCAGAACGTCGTCGCCGCCGCGAAGAAGAGCGGCTACGCCGAGGCGGGCTTCACCGACAACCACCACAACGTCTTCTCCGGCGGCCAGTACCAGATGCCGCCCGGCACGGCCAACGTGCACAAGGACCCCCTGTTCGACCCCGCGAACCCGCTGCGCCTGCGCGCGGGCAGCCCGGCCATCGGGCTCGGCGTCACCAAGTACAACGACCTCGACCTGGCCGGAGCCGCCGTCGGCGGGAACGGCACGATCGAGGCCGGGGCCTACGAGTTCTGAGGAGGGCTGTCATGCGATTGTTCACAGTCGGATCCGTGCTGACGGCGCTCGCCGCCGCCGTCCTGATCGCTCCCCAACCCGCCGCGGCGGCCACCCAGCTGGTCGCCAACGGGACCTTCGCCGCCGGGGTGTCCGGCTGGAAGCAGATCGACCAGGCCGAGGTGAGCGCGGACGCGGGCCGGATGAAGGTACGCGCCAAGGCCGCGGTGGACCAGCCGTGGAAGGCGATGACGGCGACCGAGACCACCGCCACCCTCACCCCGGGCAGAAACTACACCCTCTCCTTCGACGCGCAGGCCTCACAGGCGTTCACCGCCACGACCACCGTCCAGTACCTCAAGACCCCGGGCCAGGCGCAGTCCCTCAACCGGCAGGTCGCGCTCACCACCACGAGCAAGCGCCACACGTTCGGCTTCACGGCGCTCGCCCCGGTGGACACCTCCGACCTGACCGTCGAGGTGACCTTCCAGATCGGGCAGCAGAACCTGGCCCCGACCGTCTGGTTCGACAACGTCTCGCTGCTGGAGACGCAGCCGACCCGCCCGACCGCCCTCTACGTCTCCGGCGGCTCCAACCCGGCCCGATGGGTCGCCGCCAACCAGGCCACCGACCCGGACCGGGCCCGGGCGATCGAGAGCAACATCGCCACCAAGCCGATCTTCGAGTGGTTCGGCAACTGGTCCGGCGACCTCACCGCGGCCGTCGACACCTACGTGGGCGCCGCCCAGACGGTCGGCAGGCTGCCGATGCTCGTCGCCTACAACATCCCCAACCGGGACGCGTGCGCCACCGAGTCGACCGGCGGCGCCGGCAACGCGGCCGCCTACCACACGTGGATCACCGAGTTCGCCGGGGCGATCGGCACCAGGCACGCGATCGTCGTCCTGGAACCGGACGCCGTGGCCGCCGCCCCCTGCGTGACCAAGGTCGGCAAGAACCCCGAGGACCAGTACCGGATGCTGCTGGACGCCACGCAGGTGCTCAAGGCCACCGCGCCGAACACCTGGGTCTACCTCGACGCGGGCAACTCCACCTGGGTGCAGAACAAGAGCGACCTGGTCGAACGGCTGGGCAAGGCGGGCATCGCGAACACCCGCGGCTTCGCGCTGAACGTCTCCAACTACAACCTCACCGCCCACACCGAAGCCTACGCCGCGGACGTCAAGAACCTGCTGGCGGCGGCGTACGGCACCAAGACGTACGTGATCGACACCAGCCGCAACGGCAACGGCCCCTACAGCGACTCCACCCCCGGCGACAACTGGTGCAACCCGCCGGGCCGCAAGCTCGGCGCCGCGCCGGTCAAGCCGTCCGGCGGCGCCGAGTACCTGCTCTGGGTCAAGGTGCCGGGCGACTCCGACGGCCAGTGCGGCATCGCGCCGCCGAACACCCCGGCCGGCACCTTCAGCCCCGACCTGGCGATGGCCCTGATCAACGGCACACCGTAAAGGCCGACGCCCGCCGGCGGGTCACCAGGTCACCGGGACCTCGTGGACGCCGTACAGGAAGGAGTCGTGCTTGAACGGCAGCTCCCCGGCCGGCACCGCCAGGCGCAGGCCGGGGATGCGGGTGAACAACGTGCTGAACACGATCTCCAGCTCCAGCCGGGCGAGGTTCTGGCCCAGGCACTGGTGCACGCCGTAACCGAGCGCGAGGTGGTGGCGGGCCCCGCGCGGGAGGTCCAGCCCGGCGGGGCGGTCGAACCGCGCGGGGTCGTGGTTGGCCGCGCCGTTGGCGACGATGATGCCCTCGCCGGCGCCGATCACCACCCCGCCGATCTCGATGTCGGCCAGCGCGACCCGGCAGGTGACCGCGTCGGCGACGCTGAAGTGGCGCAGCAGCTCCTCCACCGCCGGGCCGATCAGGGCGGGGTCCGCCATCACCTCCGCCAGCTGGCCGGGATGTTCCAGCAGGGCGACCGTGCCGAGGGAGATCATGTTCGCGGTGGTCTCGTGCCCGGCGACCAGCAGCACCATGGACAGCTCGGCCAGCAGGTCGTGGTCGTACATGCCCTCCCGGCGGTACCTGTCCACGAGCCTGCCCAGCAGGCCGTCCTCCGGCCGCCGCTCGTTGCGCGTGACCAGCGTGCCGACGTAGGCGCGCAACTCGCCGAAGGCGGCCGCCGCCTCCTCGGGCGGCGTGCCGTGACCGAGCATCGCGCCGGCGCGGCTTTCGAAGAAGTCATGGTCGGCGTACGGCACGCCGAGCAGTTCGCAGATGACCAGGGACGGGACCGGCAGGGACAGCGCCCGCACCAGATCGGCCGGTCGCTCCGTGCTGTCGTGCAGCCTGCCGACGAACTCCCCGGCGATCTGCCGGATGCGGGGACGCAGGGCGTGCAGGCGTTTGACGGTGAACTCGGCGGCGAGCATCCGCCGGTGCACGCCGTGCTCGGGCGGGTCCATCCCGACCAGCGGGGCGGCATTCGCCGAGCGCCTGCCGCCGACCAGGGAGGGATGACCGGGGTGCCGGCGGTCGGAGGAGACCCGCTCGTCGGTCAGGATCCGGCGCGCGTGGTCGTAGCCGGTGACCAGCCAGGGCGTTTGCCCGTTCGGCAGGCGCACCCGGGCGACGGGCCGTTCGGCACGCAGCGCCGCGTAGCCGGGGGGAGGGTCGAAGGGGCAGGTCCGGCGCATCGGGAACGCGGGAAGATTCTGGTACATGACAACAAGCTACATTGCTTCTTGTGTCATGAGTGGCGTTTGCTAGACGGAACTGGATTCCGTATGAGTCGGATCAGTGTTCCGTTTTTGGCGAATGGATCATCGTGTGCCCCATTCGCGTTCGCTCACCTGATATATCACCCGTATGTAACATCTCAAACACTTAGGGTGACAGTTGGGCTCGCGGAGTTGGTAGGCAGAGGGAGGGCGGGGCCCGGACAGCATGGCGTCCGGGCCCCGGGGAGCGTCAGCGCTTCATGAGGGCGAAGACGCCCCAGCCGAGATACTCACGCGTGTAGCGCGCGTAGCGGGCGGGCTCGGTGCGGAGCTCCTCCCGGACCTCGGCGGCCAGTTCGTCGTCCGGGTTCCGGTCCAGCCAGCGGCGCAGGTTGAGCCACTGGGCCGCGGCGTACCGGTCCCAGCTGTCCTGGTCGGACAGCATCATTTCCACGACGTCGTACCCGAGACCCTGGAACTGCTCGATCAGGTCCGGGAGCGGCAGGAAGTCGGCGATGCCGCCGGCGTGGCAGGCCTTGGCGATCTCCTCGTCCTGCGGGGTCCGCCGCCAGTACGGCTCACCGATCAGCATCAGGCCGCCGGGGCGGAGGCTGCGGCCGAGCAGGTCGGCCGTACCGGCGACGCCGTTCCCGATCCACGTGGCGCCGACGCAGGCGGCCAGGTCGACCGGCCGGTCCGCGACATGGCCGGAGGCGTCGCCGTGGACGAACGCGACCCGTTCGGCGACCCCGAGTTCGGTGGCGCGGGCGCGGGCCCGCTCGGTGAAGACCGTGCTGATGTCCACCCCGGTGCCCGTGATCCCGTGGTCACGCGCCCAGGTGCACAACATCTCGCCCGAGCCGCAGGCCAGGTCGAGCGCCCGCGTCCCGGGGGCGAGACGCAGCGCCTCGCCCAGGGCCGCGTACTTGTCCGCGGTCAGCGGGTTGTGGATCCGGTGGCTGCTCTCGCGGATGGTGAAGATGCGGGGAAGGTCCATGACGGGGTTCCTTTCTGTCATGCCTTGCGGTGGGAGAAGTGGTTGATGGCGCGCCGCGGGCGCGCGGACGCGCATCGGCGCGGGAGGCCGATGCCGGCCGGGAACGCGATGAAGGAAGGCTCACGGGCGGCCGGCGTCAGGGCACGCGGAGGTGGGGATGAAGGGGGTTGATGAGACAACGTGGAGACCCTTGAAAAAGGGGGCCCCGCCGGACGGCAGGCGTGCCGGAACTACTCCCGCGGGGAGAGGAGGCAGGCGAAGGTCAGGACGAGGCCCGGGAAGTGAGGATGATCCGGGCGCCGCGCACAGCGGCAGTCTCCATGACAGTCATCAACTCACCTCCTGCGATCTCCGTAAGCGACCTGGTTGTCGCTGCGGCAACGATGATAACACCCGTCGCGGACGTGACCGCCACCTCAACGACAGGCCGGGGATGACGTGGGACCGGCTCAGCCGGTGGTCACCAGGCCGCGCGTGGCGAACCGCCCTCGCCCCGACGTTCGCCGACCGTGATCGGCGCCGAGGTGATCGCGCCGCCGGCCAGGTCGGCCCGGTAGGCGCGCCACCCGTGCACGTACAGGAGGTTCTCGCCCGTCCCGTCGACGCTGAAGCGCAGGCTCAGCGAGGCGCCGGACGGCAACTCCGGCCGGGCCAGGACCTGCGCCGGGCCGCCCGTCAGAGGGATGCGTTCGACGGTGTGCCCGATCGCGTGGATCAGCGCGCCGCCGTCGGGGGTGTGGGCGAGCGACTCCATCGGCAGGGCGCCCGTGGCGGTCTTGATGATCCGGGACGCGGCGCCGTCCGGGACGGTGCCCAGGCGGGCGAGGTCGAGCACGGCGATGGCACGGCCCCCCTGCACGTAGGCGAGCGAGCGGCCGTCCGGGGCCCAGGACAGGCCGCTCAGCATCGGGTACGTCGTCGTCTTCCAGTCCCGGCGGCGGCCGGTGGCGACGTCGAGCACGGAGATCTTGGCGCCGCCTCCGATGAGCGGCGTGGAGTAGGCCAGGCGGGTGCCGTCGGCGCTGAGGGCGAGGTCGTACACCAGCGTCAGCTTGTCGGGGTCGGCCGGTGTGACGGCCACCGGCCGCCCGGGGCGTCCGTTGTCGTCGAGGCGTACCAGGAAGAAGCGGATGGAGGGGTTCGCCGATCCGGTCCAGCCGGCGACGGCGAACGTGCGGTTGTCCCGGGCGGCGGCCACGAGGTGCCAGGAGCCGGCCACGCCGGGCGGCAGCGGGACGTCGGCGATGAACGCTCCGGTCCCGGCGTCGTGCACGGTGGGCGGCACCGGGGTCTGGACGGCGGTCTTGGACCTGCCGGGAAAGCGGGCGAGCGGGGTACGCGCGGAGACGAAGAACCGCGGCGGGCCGGTCGCGGCCAGGGGCGCCGCGGTCGCCATGGGCTCGGCCAAGGACGTCGCCATCGGGAACGGGTGCTTCGCCGGCCCGGAGGACGGCATGGCGGAGGGGAGCGGCGGGGACGCCGAGGGCCGGGACGCGCTGACGAGTGACACCCGGTCGGCCGCCGGGTCGGCGCATCCGGCGGCCAGGACGGCCAGGACGGCCAGGGCCAAGCCCGCCAGCGCGGCGGAGGTACGGGAGGACATGCGGAGATCATCGTACGGAATGGCCGCCCTTGGCCAGGACCGGGCCGGTCGTCAGGCGATGAGCAGGCGGAGGCCGAGATCGGCGGCGTCGAGGCCGGCGAGGTCGCCGTTGCGTTCGGCCCACCGGCCGGAGTCGAGGTCGTCGCGCAGGCTCCGCACCGCCCGCTCCTCGGCCCGCGGCCCGACCCTCGTCCACACCGACATCGCCCGGCGCACGCGCTCCTCCAGGTACCCCTCCGGCCGGCGCCAGTACGCCTCGAACAGGCCGTCGGCGCAGTCCCACGGAACGGGCACCGGCTCGGCGCGGGCGCCGATCGCGCCGGCCATCCGGGCCAGCGAGGGGAATCCCGCCAGGACGGTGACGAACTCGGGCAGGTAGTCGCGGGTGAGCCAGAACCGGTCCTGCCATCCGGGCTCGTCGGTGTCGAACGTGAGCACCACCACGCGGCGGGCCACGCGCCGCATCTCGCGCAGCCCCGCCATCGGGTCTCTCCAGTGATGGACGGTGGAGACGGCCATCGCGACGTCGAAGGAGCGGTCCTCGAACGGCAGGCTCTCCGCGGCGGCGGCCACGCACGGCGCCGCGCCGGCCGGCCGCTGCCCCCGCATGACCGCCGACGGCTCCACCGCGGTCACGTCCCGATCGGCGGGCTCGTAGGAGCCGGTGCCGGCCCCGACGTTCAGCACCGTCCGCGCGTCCCCGAGCGCGTCCCAGAGTCGCGCGGCGATCCGCGGCTCGGTACGCCGCGTCGCAGGATAGGCGCCGCCGATCGCGTCGTACAGTCGTGCACCGAGCATCTCCAGTTGTTCCCGCGGTGTCACCTTCAGTCCCTTCGCCCGTGCCTCGAGTTCCCTGTCGATGGCCGCCACCATGGCGGCGGCGCGGTCACGCCGCTCCAGCAGCAGGCCGCGCAGCCGGCGCAGGTGCGCGACCGCGTCGGTGGACGGGTCGCCGACCAGGTCCGCGACCTCCCGCAGCCCGAAGCCCAGCCGCCGGTAGGCCACCACCTCCCGCAGCCGCTCCACGTCGCCCGCCGAGTAGGCCCGGTACCCGGCCGCGGTCCGCGCCGACGGCCGTACGAGCCCGATCTCGTCGTAGTGATGCAGCGTGCGGACGCTGACGCCGGCCAGGCCGGCCACCCGTCCCACGGTCCAGTGATCCTCCACGGCTCCGACTATGCCGCCTGACGCCGCGTGAGGGTCAAGAACCTGCCCCGCCGCGGCAGGAGCCGAACCAGCGGGAGAGGTGGGCGTCCAGGTCCTGCTGATCGTCGCCGATCCAGGCGACGTGGCCGTCGGGGCGCAGCAGGACGCACGGGACGTCCAGCTCCGCGGTGGGATCGGCGAGGTGGTCGACCCGGTCCGACCAGCCGGCGGCGGTCAGGCGTCCGGTGCGGTCCAGCAGCAGGCCGCGGCCGCGACGCAGCAGGCCGTACAGGTGGCCCTGCCGCACGCCGATGTCGTGCAGGCGGCGGCCGAGCAGGTCGGGGCCCCGGCCGAGGTCGTAGCGGATGCCGGTCCCGGCGATCTTCTCGATCAGATGGCGGTTCACCTCCTCGAAGTCCATCAGTTCGGTGAGCAGCCTGCGCACGGCCCGCGCGCCGGGTCCGGCGGACAGCAGTTCGGACTGGGCGCGGGTGTTGTCCAGTACATCCGCGGCGACCGGACGGCGTTCGGCCTGGTAGGTGTCCAGCAGCGTGTCCGGAGCCCAGCCGCGGACCTGTGCGGCCAGTTTCCAGCCGAGGTTGTACGCGTCCTGAACGCCCAGGTTGAGGCCCTGCCCGCCCATGGGCGGATGGATGTGTGCCGCGTCGCCGGCCAGCAGCACCCGCCCGGCCCGATACCGTTCGGCCAGCCGGGTGGCGTCGCCGAAGCGGGACAACCAGCGCGGGGAGTGCACGCCGAAATCGGTTCCGGCGATGGTGCGCAACTGTTGCCGGAAATCTTCGAGGGTGGGCGGTTCCGCGCGGTCGCTGACGTTCGCGGCGGGGACCAGGACGCTGTAGTTTCCTTCCCCGAAGGGCCGGAGCCAGAACCGCTGCCGGGCTCCGCTGATTCCGGCCACCCTGGCGGCGATCTCCTCCTGCGGCACGCCCACTTTCATCTCGCCCATGAGCGTGTCGGCCCGTGAGGGCTCGCCGGGAAAGGCGACGCCGAGCAGTTTGCGTACCGTGCTGCGCGCGCCGTCACAGCCGACGAGATAGCGCGAACGCAGCTTTTCCCCGCCGGCCAGTTCGACGGTCACGCCCTCGTCGTCCTGATCGAGACCCACGACCGCGCGACCGCGCCGGACCTGCGCGCCCAGTTCTTTCGCATGCTCTTCGAGGAGACCTTCGATGACCGGCTGCGGGATTCCCAGCAGATAGGCGTACGCGGAATCCAGGCTTCTGGGCGCGGGTTTGGGAATGGCGGCGAAGAAACCTCCGGCCGGACGCTTTCTGCCATGCGGGAGAATGCGGTCCAGCAGTCCGCGCATCGCCAGCAGTTCGAGGCTGCGCATATGCAGCGCGACGATGCGGACGAATGACGCGGGCTCGGTCTCCTTCTCCAGGACGAGTACCCGTACATTGTGCAGCCGCAACTCGGCGGCCAGTGTCGCGCCGGTCGGCCCGCAACCGGCGATGATCACATCGAACGTGACCTGATGGGAGTGCATGGGTGTTGCCTTTCGGGAGTGCCTTGGTGGCGAGGCACTCCCGGCGACACCTACGTCAATCGCCCGGCCGCGACGGGAAGGGGAGCACCCACATCGATACAGCGTTCATGGGTCTCACCTCCTCGGGCCGCGTCACGGTCAACCGCAAGGTACAAGCCCGATCATCATGTCGTCCAATCATTTCCCGGCTCAGCCGGTGGCGACCCAGTCCATGTGCTCGATCCAGTGGTCGAACAGCGCCCGATCTCCCCGCACCTCCAGCGTGGCGGCCGCGTCCAGTGGGCGACGCCTGCTGATCACGAGCAGCAGGTCGATGGCCGAGCCGCGCACCACGACGTCCGCCTCGGCGGCGGCCGTGCGCTCCAGCACGATCCGGTCCTGTTCCCGGCGTGCCACCCAGTCGCCGGGCGCGTCGGTCGCGTGGAAATGCAGCGTCTGACCGTTCCCGCGCATCGCGTCGGCGTAGCCGGGCACGTTGTCCCAATAGCCTTGCGACGTCATCGTGTCCAGCCAGTCCTCGGCGGCCGCGACGGCCAGCTCCGGCGCCAGCTCGTACGGCACGCCGAGCGCCACGGCCGCGTCCGCGCGATGCACGCAGACCTCGCCGAACAGCCGGCGTGACCAGAACGGCACGCCCGCGGCGGCGCCCGACGGGTCCCACACCGGCGTGTCATCGGTGGCCGACGCGAACGCCCGGCTCGCCTCGGCCGCGCCGTCGCTCAGCCAGGCGCGCCACTGGCCCGGATCGGTCGGGCCGGGGACGATGCCGGCGAACGCCCTGCTCGGATCGGTCAGCCGCTCACCCACGAGCATCGTCACCATCCGCTGCGTCCCGCCGACATGGTCGACCAGTTCGGCCAGCGTCCACTTCGGGCAGGTCGGCACGGGGGCCGACGCGTCCTTGCCGTCCACCCATTCGGCCAACGTGCTCGTCTGCTCCACAACCGCCTTCAAGTACGCGGATGTGTCCATCACTGCACCTCCAAGTGCTTTGTGGTCCTTTCGGGGCCGGATCGGCCGGTATAGCGCAGCCACACTACGCCCGACCGGCACGGGATGGCAGCCACCAGTTGCGGGCGGATGGGGCCGGAGACGCGCGGCGATGCGACCGCGTGGCTGCCGGCCGTGCTGGCGCTGCTGGACAACGTGATCTGGCTGGGCGTGGTCATCGGCGTCACCACGCGGCCGACGGCCGTACAGGGTAAATGCGGCCGACGGTCGTACAGGGTAAATCTCGTTGCGGGATCTCCGCAGTCACACGATCATGTGTCACAGTCACAACTTCAGTGGTCATAGAGGAGCTCATGTCAGCAGTTGTCGTTGTCGGTGCGGGAATCGTCGGCTCGTCGGTGGCCTACCATCTGGCGCGCCGGGGCGTCTCCGTGACTCTGCTCGACCAGGGACCGTCACCGGCCACGGGAGTGACGGGCGGCTCTTTCGCCTGGATCGGTGGTTGCGGAGGGGATTGGCCCGGCGGAGCGCAGGACCTGCGCGGATCCGTACTCGCGGACTACCGGCGTCTGGAGAGCGAGCTGCCTGACGTCCCGGTCCGCTGGACAGGGTCGCTGACCTGGGCCGATGACCAGGCCGAGGGTGATTCTCCGTTGGGGCCCGGCCGGTCCTGGGTCGGTAGGAGCGATATCGCGGCGCTGGAGCCCCATCTGCTGAATCCTCCCGAGCGGGCCATCCATACGCCGAGCGACGGAGGTGTCGATCCGGTCGCCCTGGCCGGCGCGTTCGTGGATGCCGCTCGCGCCCACGGAGCGACGGTGATCTTCAACTCGGTGGCGACGTCGCTGAAGATGGAGGGTGACCGCGTCGAGGGGGTGGTGTCCTCCACCGGATTCCACGCCGCGGAAACGGTTGTGCTCGCCGCCGGAACCGGCATTCCCCAGCTGGGCGAGCCGTTGCCGCCGGATGTGCCCGTCGCCGTGTCCCCGGCCTGCCTGGTACGGCTCACGGCGCCGGCCGGCCTGGTCAAGACCATCGTGGCCGGCCGGGACTTCGAAGTGCGGGAGGTCCGCGACGGCGAGCTCATCATGACGATCCCGTGCGCCGCGGACCCATCGGCGGCATCGGCCGAGCAGGCGGCGCGGGACGCGCTGCGCCGCTTTCAGGCGGCCTTCCGCGGAAGCGGCGACTGCCGCCTGCTGGACCATCGCATCGGCGGACGGCCGATGCCCGCCCGGGGGCCGGTCATCGGATACCTGACACGAGATCGATCCGCTTACGTCGCCGTCATGCACTCGGGCGTCACCCTGGCGCCCACCGTCGGACGTCTCGTCGCGGACGAACTTGTGACCGGCCGACCGGCCCCCGAGCTACGGCGTTGCCGCCCGGCTCTCCCGCGGGGGTTCAGCCGGTGAGCCGGGCCAGGAACTGGCCCCTGGCGTGCTCGTCGGTCTCGCGGGTGCCGTAGCCGGTGGCCCACAGGCCGCCGCCCGGCACGGCGCCGAGCTGCTTGATCCGGTAGTCGTCGAGCAGTGGCGGTTTCGGCGCCTGCTGCCAGGCGGTGCCGTTCCAGCGCAGCAGCACACCGACGCTGCGCGTGGTGTCGTCGTCCTGCCCGCTGCCTCCGGCCCACACCTCGGTGCCGTTCCAGACCAGCGAGGTGATGGAGGATCCGTACCAGCCGGTGGTCGTCGGGGTCGGCGTCACCGTCCACTGGCTGCCGTTCCAACGCATGGCGAACGCCTCGCGCTGCTTGACCGAAATGCCGTTGGCCTCGTACGTGGTCCGCTGACCGGCCGCCCACACCTCGCCGGCCCGTGCGGCCACCGCGTCCAGGGTGGTCTCGACCAGCGCTTCCTTCGGCGGATCCGGCAGCCGGGACCAGGCGCGGCCGTCCCAGTGCAGCACCAGGGTGTGCGCGTCGGTGCCCGGCCCGTAGCGCTCGGTGGTGCCGACCGCCCAGACGTTGTCCGGCGCCAGAGCGTGCACCGCGGTCAGCTCGGTGTTGCCCGCGAGCGGCGGGAGGCTCATCTTCTGCCAGGCGGTGCCGTTCCAGCGGATCACGCCCGCCGTGGAGACCTCACCGATCGGCCGGTAGGACCTGCCGACCGCGAAGGCGGTGCTACCCACCGCGGCGACATCCTCGAGGTAGAAAGGGTTGTCCTCTTCGGTCGGGTACGGAGTGAGGGTCCAGGCCGTGCCGTCCCAGTGGTAGGCGATGGCCGAACCGGTGGCCCAGACGTTGTTCTCCGCGGTGGCCGACACCGAGGTCAGCGCGCCCCGGCAGGTGTTGTCCGGCCGGTCGTTCACCCACTTCTGGCCGTTCCAGCGGAACAGGTCGGGGCAGAGCGCGCCCGGGGTCGGCCAGCCCTCCGTGCGTACCTGCCCCACGGCCCATGCCTGGGTGCCGCTCAGCGCGACGACATCGTTGAGTTCTTTGAGTTGCCGCTCGGATTCGGTGTATCCGTAGGGGAAGGACAGGTGGTCCCATACCGGCGCGAGCGTCGCGCCCGCCGGGGGAGCGGTCGCCAGGCTCGTCATCGCCAGGCTCGCGGTGAGCGCGACCGCGCCGAGAATTCTGCTGGAGGTCAGGGATAAGATTTTTCGCTTGGTCACGAATGCCTTCGTACCATTGCCGGTCAGTCACGCACATGGGCTCGTGAACGCATAGGGGCCTTGGAGAAATCATAGGGGCCGTAGGGGGCGCACTGGGCGCTTCTATTATCGATACGCGTTTTGAGAAATAGTATTTTCTCGCTGGATCTCGGCCTTCTCCCGCCGTAGCCGGGCAGGTCGGTGCGACGCGCGCGGGCGCGGCCACCGCTGGGGAGCGGTCCCCGTCGGTGGGGCCGATGTTTCTAATTTTCGGACATATGAGGCTACGGGGTGGCATGACCGTTTTCTGACATGGGTCTTGACAAGTCATGCAGGGCTGATCACTGTATAAATCGCACTGTAAGCGCTTACATCAACCCGGCCCGCCTGCAGCCCCACCGGGGGCTTGGCGGCCGAAGGGAGACCCCAGTGGCACGCTTACGACCTTTGCTCAGGAGTGCGCTCACGCTGACGATCTTCGCCACCTCGGCCATGATCGGCACGACCGCGATGAGCGGAACGGCCACCGCCGCCGCGGATCCCGTGATCGGCCAGCCGTGCACGGCCGCCGATCTCGGCAAGCGCTACCCGTTCACCAAGAGCGCGACCATGACGCCGACGATCACGCATTTCAAGACGTTCTTCGTCACGTCCGGCACGACGGGCTCGCAGGTCGTCACCCTGGAGCACACGAACCAGATCCAGGTCGCGGTCGGCACCATCACCCAGATCACGGCCAACTTCAATCTCGGGGTGCTCGGCAGCGTTCAGGCGTTCGTGAACCGTACCGTCACCAAGACGACCTCCTCCACGGACCGCGAAAGCACCCAGATGACCTGGAACTTCGTCGCTCCCGGCTACTACGGCCTGTTCAAGGGGACCCGGAAGGTGACCGGTGAGTACGGCAGCATCAACTGCGGCCGCGTCGACAAGGGCGGTGGTCAGTACGCCACCGAGTGGTTCGAGCGCCCCGGCGGCGCCTACACGACGTACACGGTGATGGAGGAGGGCGCCATCCGGTGCGAGGACGCCGTACCCCCGAACAGCATCATGCGGCAGGCGCAGATACAGCTCGGCTGTGACGGCGCGGCGGCCAAGGAGCGGGCCGCGAAGCAGGCCCGGCAGCAGGCGGACGAGCCGTCCACGGCGGAAAGGACGGCGGGCAACGTGGTGGCGCCGATGGCCGTGCCGCCGGGTTTCACGTGCGAGTCGGGCACCTACCGGATCGGCACCCCCGACCGGCTGCTGAACTGGTGGAACCAGGACGGCACCGACGAGATCCGCCTGCAGGCCTGGTCGAGCTCCAGCCGCGCCCAGTGGAGCCTGTGCCAGGGGCCCGTGAGCAATGGCATGACCGAGCACATCCTCATCACCCGCTATGGCGATGCCAAGTGCCTGACGTTGCACTCCGGGGAGACGGCCAGCGAGGGTGGCAGGCTCGTGGAGGAGAGTTGCCGGACCGTGGACGATCGCCAGCGCTTCTACATCTACCGGGACGTGCCGGACTCGATCAAGGTCGGGTTCCAGATCAAGAGCACCGGCTTCATGGCCGGCCAGTCCGTGGTCGCGAACAACCAGGTGGTGCGGCAGTACAGCATGGGCATGGCCGACGGCACGGGGACGTACCTGCTGGAGAAGGTCTCCTGAAGCGGTGACCAGCTAGATCCGAGTTGTTCCGGGCCTCCGGGGGCCAGGTGAGCAGCCCTGGCCCCCGCGTGAGGACGGCGCTCAGCCTCCTTCGAATTCCTGGCGCACGGTGGCGGCGATGCGGGTGAGTGCGGCCCGGAGGTGGCGGCCCGGAGGTGGCGGCCCGGAGGTGGCGGCCCGGAGGTGGCGGCCCGGAGGTGGCGGCGCGATCGTGCCCCGCTACTGCCGTACCTGCTCAGGTGCGATGCCGCCGCGCCGGGCCAGCACCTTGGTCCCCGGGCCGTAGGCGGCTCCCGGGCCGGGCAGCACCGTCACGTTCGCGGCGGTCACCGGCTGTCCGCACTCCGAGCAGCAGACCTGCGGCGTGAATCCCGCCCCGCAGTCGTGATGGACCAGGGACACGGGCGGACCGCCCACCGGTGTCGCCCACTTGTCGCCCCAGGCCATCAGCGCCATCAGCACCACCACGAGTTCCCGGCCGGCCTCGGTGAGGTGGTACTCGTGCCGCGGCGGCCGCTCCTGATACGCCTGACGCTCCACGATGCCATCCCTGATCAGCCCATCGAGCCGGCGGGTGAGCAGGTTGCGGGAGATGCCGAGGTTCTCCGCGATGTCGTCGAACCGGTGCAGGCCAAGATGGATGTCCCGCACAATCAGCGGCGTCCACCATTCGCCGACGCGTTCCAGGGACTGCCCGATCGAGCAGTGCATCTCCGCGAAGCTGGTTCGTTGCATGGCCTCAGTCTAGAGGGTTGCTTGATTGAACTAACTTCTGTACGTTGCCGCTAAGAGAGTTCAATGAAAGGACTGACTCATGCCGTTCGTAGAGCTGTTCGTTCCCAAAGGCGCACTCGATCAGGCGCACAGGGAGAAGATCGGTGGGCGCTTGGTGTCGGAGGTGATGATCGCCGAGGGCGCCCCGGACACCGAGGTCGCCAGGTCCATCTCGTGGCTGGTGGTGAACGAGGTCGACGCCTGGTTCGTGGGCGGCAGGCAGGTGCCGGCGGGGGAGAAGCCGAAGTACGTCGTACGGGTGGGGGTTCCGGCCGGTTCGATGAACGACGACATACGTCAGGACATCGTGCGACGCGTCACGCGGGTGCTCGCGGACGCCGACCCGGATCCGGGCCGCTTCACCGAGGCCACCGCCGCGTGGGTGCACATCAACGAGATCCCTGAGGGCAACTGGGGAGCGCGCGGGGAGATCGTACGCATCGAGGACATCGTGGCCCTGGTGACCAGCGGCGGTCCGGAAGGGGAGTCAGGCTCGCCCCGGTAGGCCCGACACTTACGGGAGCACGGCCATGAGTCCCTGGGCAAGCCGGATCAGCCGGCACCCGTCCGTGCGGCGGTCCCGTTCCTGCGCTGGTTGGCATTGAAGCGCGCCTTCTTCTGGCGATTCCCGCACGTGTTCATGTCGCACCATTTGCGGGTGCCACTCTGACTGGTGTCGAAGAAGGCGGCCTGGCAGGTCGGCGACGCGCACAAGGCCAGCTTCCCGTCCCGTTCGCCGGCGATGATGCTGATCGCGTCGGCGGCGATGACGCTCAGGGCGTCTTCAACGCGGGAAGCCGAGCTGAGCCGCCATTGCCGATCGCCCTCGGGCGTCAGGACGGCCGCGGCCCGCCCCTGAACACTGCGGTCATTGATGACCTGGACGGCGGACGCGGGGAGAGGCTCCTGCATCGCGGCCGCTGTCGCGGCGGCGTGAATCGACTCCCTCAGTTCCCTGGCGAGTTCGAGCTGGGCGGTGGTGCAGGAGTCCACGGCCAGTCCGTACGCCGCCAGCCAGTCGATGAGCCGCTGCGGCGTGGGAATGCGCTCCACAACATTGCCACGCCGCTCCGTCAGAGTCCCCGTGAAGCTGGTCGCCAGCACGCTACCGAGGCGAAAGTCAGGGAACCCAGCACGCATGAAACCACCCTAGCCTCGATCGTCCATTCGACGACCGCCACAGACCCTGGGCCCTGACGCCGCGAGCGCGGCTGGTTGCACACCGGCGTGAAGACGCGCTAGAACCGTCTTAGCCGGTTCTAACGACAGCCAGGAGGTCTCATGCCCCGTGCAACCAGCGACGTGCACCCATTTGCAGCCCACGCAACCGACGCCGACCTCGACGATCTGCGCGCGCGACTGGCCGCCGCGCGGCTACCGGAGGCCGAGACGGTCTATCGCCCCGCGCCCGACCCCCGCCGATGGGAACAGGGCGTCCCTCTCGCCGACCTCATCGATGTCGTGAACTACTGGCGCACCGGATACGAGTGGCGCTCGTTCGAAGACCGCCTTGACCGGATCGGCCAGTTCCGCACGACCATTGATGGCCTGGGAATCCACTTCCTGCACCGCCGATCCACACGCCCGGACGCCACTCCGCTGCTCCTGACACACGGCTGGCCGGACAGCATCGTTCGGTTCATCGACGTGGTGGACGAACTGGCAGATCCGAAAGATGCGGACGCGCCGGCGTTCCACGTCGTGGTCCCGTCGCTACCGGGCTTCGGTTACAGCGACAAGCCGGCCACCACCGGATGGGGAACCGAAAAGATCGCGGCCGCATGGGTGGAGCTGATGGGGAGGCTCGGCTACGACACGTTCGCAGCCCATGGCGGCGACTGGGGAGGCAACATCACCACGGTTCTCGCCGGCAGGTTCCCGGCGCACGTTCTCGGCATCCACACGACGTTCGCGGAGGGACCTCCCGGGCTGACAATGGACGGGCTGACGGCGGCCGAGCGCAAGTGGGCCGAGGAAACCAACCATTTCTGGCGCCACCGCGCGGCGTACGCGAAGCAGCAGGCGACCCGGCCGCAGACCATCGGCTACTCGCTCGTCGACTCACCGGTCGGGCTTCTTGCCTGGATCCTCGACAAGTTCGCCGAGTGGACAGACACCGAGGACAGCCCGTTCGAGACGATCTCCAGGGACAGAATCCTTGACGACGTCACCCTGTACTGGCTGACGCGGACCGGCGCATCGTCGGCCCGCATCTACTACGAGAGCCACAACTCACTGGACCCCGAACTCCGAGTCGATGTCCCGGCGGCGATCACCATGTATCCCCGCGACGTCGAGAAGTGCCCGCGCCCCTGGGCGCAGGAGCGCTACCGGCGGATCGTCCGATGGCGGACACCCGAATTCGGAGGCCATTTCCCCTCGCTGGAGGTTCCCGACTATTTCGTCAAGGACCTGCAAGAGGGCCTCGCGGCAGTGCTGGCAGCCGGGTTGCACCGAGGATGATGTCCTTCAATTCGCTCAGGCTTCCGATGCGATGGCTGGCCTGCGAAAAGTCGTGTGCTTTCGTGAAATCGTTATGGATGACAGCGCAGTCAATACCGGCCGCCACAGCCGAGTTCAGTCCTCTGAGGGAATCCTCCACGACCAGGGTCTCTTCCTTGGTGGCTTCCAGGCGCTTCAGCCCGGCAAGGTATGGTTCCGGGTGCGGCTTGGCGAGCTTGTAGTCTTCGCGTACAAGGACGAATTCCATGAACTGCCTGATCTGGCGTTTCTCATGGATGATCTCGAAATCCCTGCGTTTTGCGGTGGTCACGATGGCCATGCGCACATGGTCTGACAGCTCGGCAAGCGTTTCGACGACGCCTTCGATCTCAATGGCTTCCGTCCTGAGATATTCCTGATAATAGTCGTCGCGAACCTTCCGCTGTCTGTCGATGGTCTGCTCATCGACGCCTGCCGCCCTGGCCTGAGCCCAAGTGCCCATTCCCTGGTTCATGTCGCTGAGATACTGATCCTTGTCCAGGGTCAGGCCGATGTCTGCCAGCGCGCGTTCTCCGGCTTTGTAATACCAGAACTCGGTATCCACCAGAACACCGTCATGATCGAAGAGCACACACTTTTTCACGGTCTTAATCTTTCCCGATAGGAGGCCGCGGGCCTGGTTGACGATACGGAGGCGCGGGCGGGCAGGAGCCCCTCGCCAGTGGTGGGAGAGCTCAGAAATTGGTATTAAGAGCGTTGTAGGCAACCTTTTCGGACATCCCCCCAGCAGAAGAGGCAAGCGTGCATCGAGCGGACGCGGCGCGAAGAAGAAGGACGTTACTGCTCTCCCTGACGGCCGCCGTCCTACTCTCGGGAGGCATCATGGCAGTCCCCGCCCAGGCCGAGGAGCCCACCCCTGACGCTCTGACCGAGGTCGCCGAAGCAGATGCCGAGGTCGTGAGGTCTCCGGACGGGAAGCTGCGGGTCGCGATCACCACCGTGGACGGGCGCCTCACCTACAGCGTGAACCGTCGTGGCAAGCCTGTCGTCGGCGCGTCCGGGCTCGGCGTGGATCTCGCGGGCCGCCCCAGCCTCACGCAGGACATGAGCATCGAGTCCGTCGAACGGCGCACGATCGACGAGACGTGGAAGCCGGTCTGGGGGACGTCGGGCAAAATCAGGAACCACGCCCGCGAGCTCACCGTCCACGCGATCCAGGCCGGCACGGGGTTCAGGCTCGACCTGGTGTTCCGGGTCTTCGACGACGGAGTCGGCTTCCGCTACCACTTCCCCGCTCAGAGCGGCCTGGACGCCTACACCGTCACCGCCGAGCAGACCGAGTTCGCCCTCGACCCCACCGCGCGGAGCTGGTCGATCGCCGCGGGCACGACCTGGGCCGCGGATGAGAAGCACTACCGCGACCTGCCCCTGTCCGACGTCCCCACCGCCCAGACCCCCATCACGCTCTCGCCCGCCGCCGACTCCTACGTGGTGGTGCACGAGGCCGACCTGACCGACTACCCCAGCATGACGCTGAAGTCGGTGCCCGGACGGCCCGGCCGCTTCTCCAGCGAACTGATCGCCCTGCCCGACGGCGCGAAGGCCAGGCTGAACGGCGAGTTCTCCACGCCGTGGCGTACCCTGACCGTGGGTGAGCGCCCCGGCGACCTGGGCGAGTCGCATCTGATCGAGAACCTCAACGACCCGTGCGCGATCTGCGGCGACACCTCCTGGATCAAGCCCGCGACGTACGTGGGCGTCTGGTGGGAGCTCCAGCGCAGACACACCACCTGGACCGCCGGGCCCAAGCACGGCGCGACCACCGCACGGGTCAAGCAGTACATCGACCTGGCCAAGCAGGCGGGCGCGAAGTTCGTCCTGGCCGAGGGCTGGAACACCAACGCCGGCGGCGCCTGGGCGGGCCAGGATTTCCTGACCCCGCAGGCCGACTTCGACCTGCCCGAGGTGCTCCGGTACGCCGCCGACAACGGCATCGGGTACATCGCCCACAACGAGACCCGCGGCGACGTCGACTACTACGACCGGAACCTGGAGAAGATCTTCTCCCGGTACGAGGAACTCGGCGTCCACGCGGTCAAGACCGGCTACGCCACGAAATTCCTGCTCGGCGGCGTCAACCGCAGCCACTACGACCAGGAGGCCGTACGCCACTACCAGCGGGTGATCGACGCGGCGGCCCGGCACCGCATCACCATCAACGCCCATGAGGCGATCAAGCCCACCGGCCTGGCGCGTACCTACCCGAACATGATGACGGGCGAGGGCGTCGCGGGCATGGAACAGCAGAATTACATGGGCGTCAACGGCAATCCGCCCGCTCAGGCCACCATTCTCCCCTTCACCCGCTTCATGGGTGGACCCGCCGACTACACGCCCGGCGTCCTGAACGTCACCTGGGACCCGGCCCGGCTCGGCACCCGCGTCCAGACCACCTCGGCCGCGCAACTCGCGTTGTACCCGACGTTCTTCAGCCCGGCGCAGATGCTCGCGGACACTCCCGAGAACTATGCCGCCCACCCGGGATTCGCCTTCCTCAAAAACATGCCCGCCACCTGGGACGAGACCCGCGTCCTGGACAGCGTCATCGGGGACTACACCACGACGGCGCGCCGCAGCGGCGACACCTGGTACCTCGGCGCGATCACCGATGAGAACGACCGCACCCTTCAGGTCCCGCTGTCGTTCCTCCCTCGCGGCATTTTCGTGGCGGAGATCTACGCCGATGCCCAGGAGACCACCTGGAAGACAAACCCGCTGCCCGTCGAGATCCGCGAGACGCTGGTCCGCTCGTCCACCCGGTTGTCCATGTCGCTGGTCGCCGCCGGCGGCCAGGCCGTCAAGATCAGGCCCGCGACCGCCCGGGACCTGGCCCGCCTGTCCTGGTACGCCGGCCCGCGCGCCGGGTACGGCACCCCCGAAGCCGTGCTGGACCCGGCCACCCAGCGGCTCACCGTGCGGGCGCCCCTGACCAACAAGGGCAGCACCGTGGCCGAATTCCAGGCCCGGCTGTTCGTCGACGGCCGCGCCGCGGGCCAGGTGCGGCGCCTCCGCGTCGCGGGCGGCGCGGCCGGGACCGTCGAGTTCGTCCTGCCCGCCTCCGAGGTTCCCGACCAGGACTTCCGGGTCGCCGTGGGCACACCCGGCGGCGAGCGCGGCAGATCGGTTCTGGTCAGGCAGCCGCGTTCACTGCTCGGCCTGGTCAGGGAACTGCGCACGTCCGGCGGGGTGACGTCGTCCGCGATGGCGCTCCTCCAGCCGCCGATCTCCCGGGCCAAGACCGCGCTCCGTCAGGGTGACGTGATCGGCCGTCTCCTGGCGCTGCAGGAAGTACGGCTGTCGCTCTACGGTCTTCCCCTCACCGAGGTGAGCGCCCAGGCCCGTACCGCCATCGACGACCGGCTCGCCGCCCCGCTCGGCACACCGACGGCGCTCTTCTCCCTCGCGCTGAAGGTGCGCCTCGCCACCGACACGGGAGCCCTCGGCCCGGCACTGTCCGGCAGACTCGGCACCGAGGTCAGAACCTCGATCACCGCTGCGGCCGCGAACGACCCGGCACAGATGAGGGAAGCGCTCGACCGGTTCACGGCCCTGGTCACGGCCGGCCCGATCCCGGCGGACGTCGCGGCCGACCTCCTGGCCGTCAGCGGCGTGCTCACCGCCGGGCCCCGCAGGATCGAAGCGGAGTCCGCGCAACTCCTCGGCGGGGCGTGCCTGCGTACCGACCACACCGGCTACACCGGGACCGGCTTCGTGGCCTGCATGAAGACCAAGGACAGCGGCGTACGGTTCGACGCCCCCGTCACCGTCGGCGGCCCCTACACCCTCCGCCTCCGCTACGCCAACGCCATGGGCACCGCCCAGACCATGACCCTCGGCGCCGGCACCCGGTCCGTCCAGCTCACCCTCCCCGCCCTGGCCGACTGGGACACCTGGTCGGAGCACCGGCTCAGCCTCCCCCTCACCCCGGCCACCCCGCTCACCTTCACCTTCGGCCCCACCGACAACGGCAACGTCAACCTGGACTCCATCAGCCTCGACGCCGACCCCGGAGTCATCCACCGATGACCTGACCATCCCGGCGCGGTGGTCCTACCAGGCCACCCGCAGGGAGGTCAGCCCGTACACAATGCTGGAGGAGCGGAACACGGGAGGTGGGGCGACCTCCCGCAACCCCGGAAAGCGCGCGAACAAGGCGCTGAAAGCGATCCGCAACTCCATCCTGGCCGGCGGCGCGCCCAGGCAGTGGTGCACGCCATGACCGAACGCCACATGACCCAGGTCGCCGTGGCCGGAGGCGCGCCGGCAGAGGTCGAGCCGATCGGGGTTAGGGACGAGCGCCGGGTTCCCGCTCGCGTACGGTCACGAGCTCTGAGCACGGCTCGAACAGAGAGCGGCGCAGGTACAGAGGTAAGGTCGCGGGCGGTCCTTCGATGCTTTGCGGCCCGTACTTCCAGGTGCGCGGTTACCGCCCGTCATGCCTGCCTGTCCATGCCCCTGGCAACCTGCGCGTGATCTAGTCGGCGGCCATTGGTGCCACCTTCGCCGCGACAATCTCGGCGACCTGTCTCGGAGTGAGCGCGGAGGAGTCGACAACGTGCGCATTGCTGCGGAGCCAGGGCAGAGCCTCGCGATACTTCGGAAGGTGATCAAGCCGCCAGTTCGTCCCGAGGCCCTTGGCGTCGGTTTCGATGCGGTGGGTCAGGGTGTCTTGATCGGTGTGCAGCAGGAAGTGATGGAGGGGAACGCCGGCCTTCTCCAGGCCGGTGCGGATCTCTGTCCAGTACTGCTCGATCAGGACTGTCTGAGGGATCACGAGGATTCCACCGAGGTAGTCCAGCAGGTGGGTAGCGGTTTGAACGACCAGGCCTCGCCACGGGGGCCAGTGCTGGAAGTCGCCGACGCGTGGCAGGGCCTGCACATGACGCAGCATGAGGCCGACCTCCTCGGTGTCGAGGATCGTCGACTCCGGCACGACCTGGACAAGTTCGGCAGCGGTAGTCGTCTTGCCTGCGCCGAAAGCTCCGTTCAGCCAGATGATCATGCGGGTCAGCCTATCGACGGGAAACCAAGCAACCCAGAACGATGCCTCGTGCATCTCCCCGTCCAGCACTAAGCCGGGGTGATCGTCGGGGCTTCTCGGCAAGCCGGTCCTGATGACCGCAGAAGGCGGAAGCCAAGACCCGGTCCTCGGCTTCGATCCCGTTGCCGGCAGGGTCGTCCTGCTCGGAGATCCGGCACCCAACTGACGTCGTCATCGCCGGAGCCGGGAGGCGCCGCGAGTTCGGGCGGCAGGGCTTGGAGCGATATCTTGAGACCGAGGCCGTACAGGCTTGAGCGCTACTGGACCGTTGCCTGTCCACTGGCCTGTTTCTGCAGTTCAAGGGGTAGCTGTCCCGTGTCCGCGCCACCGGCGGAGGGGACGCCGGGGCAGGGGGAGCATGATGGGGGCGAGTGGGTCCGGGGATCTTGACGAGGCCGTGGCGATCTTTGACGAGGTGCGGCCGCGGCTGTTCGGGATCGCGTATCGGATGCTGGGCAGCGCGTCCGAGGCCGAGGACCTCGTACAGGATGTCTGGTTGCGCTGGCAGTCCTACGACCGTGACACGGTGGACAATCCGGCGCCGTTCCTGGCGACGGTGACCACGCGGCTGGCCATCAACGAGGTCAAGTCCGCCCGCGTGCGCCGCGAGACGTACGTCGGGCCGTGGTTGCCCGAACCGGTGGACACCAGCGCGGACCCGTACCTGGGGGCCGAGCGCGGGGAGGCGCTCGAGTTCGCGGTACTGCTGCTCCTGGAACGGCTCGCGCCCACCGAGCGCGCCGCGTACGTGCTGCGCGAGGCCTTCGACTACCCCTACGGGCAGATCGCCGAGATCATCGGGCACAACGAGGCGTCGGTGCGCCAGCTCGTCAGCCGGGCCCGCAAACGCGTGCTCGACGGACGACGCACCCCCGTGCCCGCGGCCGACCAGCGCAGGTTGCTCGCGGCGTTCGTGGCCGCCGCCCGCTCCGGCGACCTGGCCGCGCTGGAGGAGTTGCTCGCCGAGGACGTGACCAGCTACTCCGACGGCGGCGGCAGCGCCGCACGGGCCGCCAAGTTCCCGGTCGAGGGCGCGTTCCGGGTGGCGAAGTTCATTGCCGCGTTCGCCGGTCATTTCTGGACGGGCGTGGAGGTGTCCTGGGCGGACGTCAACGGCCAGGCCGCCGCGTTGCTGAGCCGCGATGGCGTGGTGTTCACGGTCCTCGCGCTCGACACTTCGGAGCAGGGCATCGACCAGGTGCTCTGGATGATGAATCCGGCCAAGCTCACCGCGGTGTCCGTCGGCCCAGACCTGCCACCGGATGATCTGTGACGACGAAGGCCGCTGTCACGGGCGCTGGGTGGCGGTGCCGTGGACGTGGGCGAGTCGTATGAGGACGCGGCGGCCCGTGAGCTGTCCGAGGAGCTGGGCGCCGGTGTCCCGGTGCGTTTCATGTTCAAGTTCCTGTGCCGGAACGGGGTCAGTCCCGTCTGGTTCGGGGTGCACGAGGCCGTGATCACTGAGCCATTGCTTCCAGATTCGTCCGAGATCGCCTGGCATGCCTGGCTCACAGAGCTCGAACTGCGCGAGGTCGTTGATCGATGGCCTTTCGTTCCCGGCGGGCGAGAGGCGTTACGCCGATATTTGGTATCCGGGAACGAGGACCAGCCGCCGGCTGGCTGATCGGCGGCATCATGTCGAGTGGGGTGCCTCAGCCGCGACCGGCCTACCTACCTACGCATTCGGGGGAGTCAAAGAAACCCAAGGTGTGCCGTGTCAGGCTTGGCGGGCGCAGGACGTGAGGCGATCGGCGAGCGCGATGACGAGGTCGCGTAGTTCATCGGGGCGCTCGATGACGAACGGCCGGTCGAGTGCGGCGAGGATCCGGGGCAACCAGTCGAGCCGCTGCGCCCGTAGCTCGACGCGCAGCCAGCGCCCGGCCGCCGGATCCTGGCCGGCCGCGGGCTCGTGCTCCTCCAGGCTCGCGACACTGGCGGGCAGGTGCGCGCGAATCTGCTCAACCGTCCCGTGGATCCGCAAGATCACCTCATGCCGGTACTCGGCCGTGACGAATCCCGACAACACACGCTGTGCCGGATCGGGACCCACGGGCGTTTCGAAGGAGCCGGGCAGGGCTCTCGCGGCTGCGATGCGGTCGAGCCGGAAGGTCCGGTCCTCGCCGATCTGGGGGTCCTTGCCCGTCACGTACCACCGGCCCGCATGGGCGACGATCCCGTACGCGTGCAGTGTGCGCTCGCTGCGCCGACCGTCACGGTCGGTGTAGCGGATCGACACCGGTCGGCGGTGGCGCACCGCATCGGCGATGGTGAGCAGGAGCCCGGCGTCCGGATGCTCCAACTCGCCGGGCTGATCCGTGAAGGCGAGAGTTTCCAGAAGTGTGTCGAGCCGGCGGGCGATGTGCTTGGGCAGCACCCGCCGGATCTTCGCCGACGCTGTCTCGTTCGCCGTGTGCTCCGTCGTCGTCAGCCCTGCCCGGCGGCCGGTGACCAGGCCGAGCAGCACGGCCAGTGCCTCGTCGTCGCTGAGCATGAGCGGAGGCAGGCGGTACCCGGGAGCCAGCCGGTACCCGCCGTAGCGGCCGCGCACCGACTCGACGGGCACGTCCAGGTCGATCAGCTGGTCCACATACCGCCGCACAGTGCGCCCTTCGACGCCGAGACGGTCGGCGAGCTCGGCCACTGTCCGGATGCCGCCCGACTGCAGCAGTTCCAGGAGTGTCAGCACGCGGCCGGTGGGTCGGGACATGTTCGCAGACTAACGCGAATACGGGACCGATTCTGTCCACTATTTCGCCTAGCCTGCGACGTGCACGCCTCCAGCACAGCCAAGGAGATTCCCATGGAATTCGTCTCGATCCGCATCATCACCAGCGACGTCGCACGCCTCGTCGAGTTCTACGAGCGGGCTACAGGGATGCAGGCGGTACGAGCCACCGAGGACTTCGCCGAACTCAAGACCGCGGGCGCGACCCTCGCGATCGCCGGCACCCGCACCGTCCCGCTGTTCGCCCCGGGCTCTGCCCGCCCGGCGGACAACCACAGCGTGATCACCGAGTTCCTCGTGGACGACGTGGACCGCGTTCACCAGAACCTGACCGGCTTCGTCACCGACTTCGTCAACGAGCCCACCACGATGCCCTGGGGCAACCGGTCGCTGCTGCTCCGCGACCCCGACGGTAACCTCGTCAACTTCTTCACCCCCGTCACCCCGGCGGCCATCAAGAAGTTCGCCCGCTGACGCCACGCACAGCCGCTCACGCGAAGAGCCAGAAATCCCAGAGCTCCCGGTGAACGCGGCCGCCCAGTCCGGCAGCGCCATGAGCAGGGCAAATGGCCGTCCAGTTCAAACATGGTGGTCTGTCTGGCCGCCCGCATCCATGGCCGGCGGTTCCGGTCTGTCGCGGAGCCGGTAACCAATCGACCGGAGGTGCCGGTATTCGACGATGGCCAGCACCAGCGCCGTGGCCGTGCCGCAAGGGAAGGAGCACGGTGGCGGGGACGCGCGTGGTCGCGGGATCGCCGGCATCGGGGTGGGCCTGTCGCAGGTTTCGAGGGTCACGTCGCCGCAGCAGCGGCGCCACCTTTGGGACGCGGGGCGGCGGCGTCCGCGTGCGAGGCAGGAGATCAACTGTCTGCGGTGTGGTCCTGGGCCAGGAGTTCAGCCGCGAGTTCCATGCAGCGGATCCGGGCGGGGGAGAAGCCGTAGGGCATCTTGGTGACCGCCTCGGCAGCACTCATCTGTGCGGGCTCCTCACCCTTCAAGTCGGCGTCGTAGATCTCGAAAAGCTTCTCCTCGTCCGTGTCCAGCCCGGCCGCCTCGATGGCCCTCTCCAGGGCTTTGTGGTGGGCGTATCGCTGTGCGGCGAGTTCTTCCACGCGGGGGTCATGGGGATCAACACCGTCGTCGAGGGCGGCCTCGGCGGCGTCGAGACGGTCGTCCTCCGCCCTCAGCTCAGGGTGGCCGGCCAGCACGATGAACACGCTCGCCTGGACGGCGGCGCCCAGCGGGCCGAAGACCCGTTCCGTGACCAGCAAGGTGTCCAGGTCGGAGGGGCGCAGTGCCCCCGGGGGCAGGTGGCCGAGCCGGTCCGTCACCAGTTCGGAAAGCAGCCCGAGCGGACTGCCCACGGCCCGCAGGCGCCGGACAACGACACGCTGGCGTTTGACCTCGGCTTCCTTGACGGCCAGGGCTTCCTCCAGCCGGTCAAGGTTCTCCTCGATGTCCGGGGCTTCGCCGAAGGCGGTCCTCATGTCGTCCAGGCTGATGCCGACCTCTGCCATCTTGCGGACCCACAACAAACGAATCATGTCGTCGTATCCGTAACGGCGGCGGCCGTCCCCACCTCGCTCGGGCTCCGGCAGCAGACCGATCTCGTGGTAATGGCGAATCGCGCGCGGGGTGGTCCCGGCGAACGCGGCCGCGTCACCGATCTTGACCTGGCGGGGAGGCGTGAAGGAGGAGCGCATCGCGGAGGGAGCCTTTCGTGCTGTGGTACCTCTACGACATCACATGCCGCTACGTCATCTGCAACAACACACCACTCAGTCACCACCAACAGACCGGCAGGCCACCGTGCCGGAACCGGCCGCACTGATGACGCGCACACAGCCCGCTGGTCGCGGTGGCGGAGGGCAGCCGCCTGCCGGGGAAGGTCACCCTGCAGGCGCTCATGGATGGGCTGCAGGGCTGTCGGCGGCGGTCACGGATGGTGACGTTCCTCTTCATGCCTTGGCGGTCGGCGATCACGCCCGTATGTTGGTGATCGTTTTGCTGGCTCTCCGAACCGTGAGGTGATCATGGGATCCACGCGCACGAACCTGACCATTCTGGCGAGCATCCTCCTCATGGCCGGCCAGGTGGCGGGCGCGGGCCCGGCGCTGGCGGACGGCTGCCCGGCGACCACCGGCCAGTGGGAGGTCACCGACCTGGGTGTCACCGGGAACGCGCTGGACATCAACGACCTGGGACAGATCGCCGGCTCCAGCGTGAGCGCGACCGGCGAACAGCGGGCGACCGTCTGGGACGGCGCACAGGTGATCGATCTGGGCAGTCTCGGCGGTGGCCACGCCTACGCCGGCGCCCTCGACGAGGACGGCAACGTCGTCGGCAGCAGCTACACGGCGACGGAGAAGGGACACGTCTTCCACTGGCGCGCCGGAACGATGACCGACCTCGGGCCCTTCGGCGGCTCCCCCGCCCACGTGCACGACGTCAACGCGGGCATCATCGTGGGCGAATACCGGTACCGGCAGCCCAACGGCACGGTCCGCTACCAGGCATTCCGCATCCAGGACGGCGTCAGGACCGACCTCGCCGCCGTATCGGGCAGCTATGCGGCGGCCGTCAACCCGGCCGGGCAGATCGCCGGCACCCAGCGCCGCCTCGAACCGCCCGGCCCGGCGAACCAGCGAACCCACCGGGCCTTCCTCTGGGAGGACGGCGTCATCACCGAACTCGGCACGCTCGGCGGCCAGTGGAGCCAGGCCGAGGCGATCAACGGCGACGGCCACATCGTCGGCCAGTCGGCGCTCGACGCGGACGGCGTACTCGCGGGCGGCTACATCTGGAGCGCCGAGGACGGCATGCGGCGCCTGCCCGACGCCGGCGGCCTGGCCACGCCCAAGGCCGTCAACGACGACGGCGTGATCGCCGGCACGCACACCTGCACGGAGGCCGGCACCGCCGCCCACGCGGCGGTCTGGACCGGCCCCGGCGCGGCGCCGGCCCTGCTGCCCGACCCGGCGACCGGCACCGCCACGATGGCCAATGCCGTCAACGCGCAGGGCGAGATCACCGGCTGGGCGCAGGCCCCCGACGGCACTCGGCGCGCCCTCGTGTGGCGGCCCGCGCCCGGCAACTCCTGAGCTCAGCCGGCGGCAAGTTCGGCTGTGGGAGACGTCGTGTCCGGGGCGGGATCTCTGTGGTCAGAGGACTTGGTAGATCGTGGTGAGGTAGCGGGCGAGGCGGTGGAAGGGGATCAGGCCGCCGTCGGTCATCTTGTTCATGGCGTAGGCGAAGGTGAGGCGCCGGTCGAGGTCCATGACGGCGAGGGAGCCGCCCCATCCGCCCCACCAGGCGACCCTCCCGTTCGGCAGGAAGGGGGCGACCGGGGAGGGGGTCAGGCCGAAGCCGGTGCCCCATCTCACGGGTGCGCCGTTGACGAGGTCGGGGGCGTCGGCCTGGACGTCGAAGATCCGCTCGATGGTCGTCTCCGACAGCAGCCGGACGCCGCCGGCGGTGCCGCCGAGGGTGACCACGCGCAGCAGGTCGACCAGCCCGCGGGCGTTGGCGTGCCCGTTGGCCGCGCCGATCTCGGCGCGTCGCCACTGCGGGGTGTCGACCACGGCCGCGTCCGGTGCGGGGCCGGTGAAGGTACGCACCGCGACGCCGGCCGGGTCCATCCCGGCCAGGTCGAACGCGAGCGGGGGCGGCGGTACGACCGGGGCGATGCGGTGCCAGTCCTGCTCGCGCGCCCCGATCTGCACATCCGCGCCGAGCGGGCCGGCCAGCTCCCGGGCCACGAAGTCGGTCAGGGAACGTCCGTCGACACGGCGCACGAGCTCGCCGAGCAGGTGGCCGAAGGTGAGGACGTGGTACCCGGGGGCCGTGCCGGGCTCCCACCAGGGCGCCTGGGCGGCGAGCCGCGCCGTCGAGGCGGGCAGGTCGTACAGGTCGGTGGCGGTGATTGGCTGGTCCCAGCCGGACACGCCGGAGGTGTGGCCCAGGACGTGACGGACGAGCACGCCCGATTTGCCGTTGGCGGCGAAGTCCGGCCAGTAGGCGGCGACCGGGGCGTCCAGGTCGATCAGGCCCCGGTCGGCGAGGGTGAGAACGGCCAGCGCGGTGACGTTCTTCGTGGTGGAGAAGACGTTGACGATCGTGTCGGCCGTCCAGGGCTGGGTACGTCCGGCGTCGCGGTGGCCTCCCCACAGGTCCACCACGCGTTCGCCGCCCACATCGACGGCGAGACTCGCGCCAAGCTCCTCGTTCTTCAGGGCGTCGTCGAACAGGTCCCGGACGGCGTCGAACGCCTCGTGGGTAGTCCCTTGTGCGGACATGTCGGGCTGTCTCCTCAATGGTGGTTGCTGAATGCGGAGTCGTGATTCGCCGGCCGGTGATGGTGCGCGAGCGCGCCAGCCGTGGAGTGGATCAGAGGCAGGAGGATGGCCCGCCGTCATCGACGGTCAGGATGCCGCCGGGGCGATGGTGTTCACGCGGATGCCGTGGGCGGCTCTGAGGGCAGATAAGGTCCGACGACTTTCATGCAGTGGGCCCAGACCGCCTGCTCGTTCGCGGGAGTGTGGTGGCGCTCGCTGACCCTCTCCTGGCCCTTGGGCCCGAAATAGCGATCCGAGAGCCCTTCCACCTCGGGCGAGGTCGCGGCGTGGATCGTGGGCTCCGCGCCCTTCTCCACCGAGCTCATGAAGGGGACGGCGGCGGCGAACACCAGCTTCATGAGGAGGGGCCGCTGGTCGCTCTCGCCCAGGTTCGTACGCGCCATCCCGGGATGGGTGCAGTTGACGTCGATGCTGCCGATGCCCTGCCCGGTGAGGTGCTTGCGGAGGCTGCGCATCGCCCAGATGACGTAGAGCTTGGACAGCCCGTACGCGCGGGTGTAGGAGTAGTGGTCCTTCAGCTCGATGTCGTCGAGGTAGGGCCGGCCGCCCTGCGCGTGCGAGGCGGAGGAGACGGTGACGATGCGTCCATGCCTGCTCTTCTTGAGACTGTCGATCAGCAGCAGGGACAGCAGCACCGGGGCGAACAGGTTCACCGTCATGGTCTTCTCGTGGCCCTCGGCGGTGGCCTGCCAGGTGCCGCCGTACTGGTTGCCGGCGTTGTTGACCAGCACGTCCAGCTGGTCGTACGTGCCGTTGAACTCCTCCGCGAGCCGCCGCACGGCCGCCAGCGACTCCAGGTCCGCGACGAGCACGTCGACGTCGCCGTTGCCTGTCTCGGCGGCCAGCTCCCTCCGCACATTAAGCGCTTTGTCCCGGTTCCGGCCGTGGATGACGACCGTGTGGCCCTGGACGAGGAACGCCCTGGCCGCCTCCCGCCCGATGCCGCTGGTCGCACCCGTGACGAGGATGATCTTCTTGTCCATACGATTGCTCTCCATGACAACGGGTTGCGCTTCAGCGGGCGTCGAGCCAGGACTGGGACAACTCCCACAGGCGGCGGGCGGCGGCGGGGTCGCTGGCGTGCGGGGCGACGCCGCGCTCGAAGTCGCCGCTGTCGACGGCGGCCTCGTTCGCGTCGGCGAAGTACTTGCCTGACACGCCTTCCATGAGCGGGGAGGAGGCGGCGAACACGATGGTGGCGACACCCTGTTCGAGGGTCTTCCACTCCGTGGCGTCCACGACGGCCTGGAACTCGGGGGTGATGTCGACGTGGCGCAGCAGGCCGGTGTCGTAGATGCCGCCGGGATGGACGGCGTTGACGGTGATCCCGTCATCGGCCCACTGCTTGGCGGCCTCGACGGCGAACAGGGCGTTGGCGGTCTTGGACTGCGCGTAGGCGGCCCACCCGTCGTACGGGCGGTGCTCGAAGTTGATGTCCTCGAACACCACCGGGGACCGGTGGTGCGTGGCGGAGGTCAGCGCGACCACCCGGGCGCTCCCGGCGGCGGCCAGAGCGCCGTGGAGCCCGACGGTCAGCGCGAAGTGGGCAAGGTGGTTGGTGGCGAACTGCAGCTCCCAGCCCTCCGGCGAGAGCTGCCTGCCGGGCAGGGCCATGATTCCGGCGTTGTTGATCAGTACGTGCAGCGGCCCCTCCCACCCGCTCACGAACGCATCGATCGAAGCGCGGTCGTTCAGGTCGAGGTGGGCGACGCGCACGTTGCCGTTCTTCGCGCTGACGTCGGCCGCGGCCCTGCGCCCGGCATCGAGGTTGCGCACCGCGAGGGTGATCTCGGCCCCAGCCCCGGCGAGAACCCGGGCGGTCTCGGCTCCCAGGCCCGAGGAGCCGCCGGTGACGACGATCCGCCTGCCGGTCAGGTCGATGCCGGCGATGACGTCATCGCCGGTGCTGGTCTTGTCAAAGCCGGTGATGACTCGGTCTGTGCTCATGGTGCTGTCCCTTTTTGGTGAGTAGGCGGTCGTGCGGTTCGATGGGGCCGGTGCGGGTGGCCGGCGGAGTCGGCTCCGGTACGGGGTCAGGGGCGGACAAAAGCGCCGCCATCGACGTCGAGCCGGTCATGTACCGCCACGCCGCGAAGAACCCGGACTCGAAGGGCCGGCGGCGGCGATGTTGGTGGCGGCGTTGCCGGGATGCGCGCCGGCCGACGGCAGCGGCCAGCCGCGCTCGGCCGCGAGCCGGGCCAGGTGCCGGCCCAGCAGCAGGTCCGCCGGCTTCGACCGCCCGTAGGCGCGGATGGGGTCGTAGCCGCGCCGCCAGTTCAGGTCGTCGAAGTCGATCTGGCCGCGGGCGGCCATGCCGCCGCTCATGGTCACCACGCGGGCGGCGGCCGGCTTGGTTGCGGCAGCCTGGCCGGTTCCGCTGTTCGCGCCGGTCACCACGGCGAGCTTGCCGGCCTGGTCGGGTGCCTGGTACACGACGGAACCTCCCTAAAAGACTGTCGGTCTGTAACAGTCTTCACCGTAACAGACCGCCGGGCTTTTAACAAAAGACCGCCGGTATGTAGGATGGGGACGGTGACCTTCAAGCGCGCCCGCACCGAGGAACAGCGGACCGAACGACGACGCCAGATCCTGCGGACCGCGGCCGCGATGCTGACCGAGATGCCGGTCGCCAAGCTCACCCTGAACGAGCTGAGCCGCCGCATCGGCCTGGCCAAGTCCAATGTGCTGCGCTACTTCGACTCCCGCGAGGCCGTCCTGCTCGATCTGCTCGACACCGAGATCCAGGACTGGATCGCCGACCTGGAGCACTCACATCGGCCCACCGAGGGCACGTCACGAGCGCGCGGCGACCGGCTGGCCGACATCCTGGCCACCTCGCTGGCCCGCCGACCGGTGCTGTGCGACCTGCTCAGCGCGCAGACCGCCGTGCTGGAGCACAACATCTCCACCGAGGTCGCCGTCCGGCACAAGCACGCCGCCAAGCACGCCATGCAGGCCCTGATCCAGCTGGTCCTGCGGCACGTGCCCGAACTCGGCGCCCACGGCGCGCCCCAGGTGGTGGAGACGACCCTGCTGATGGCCACCGCCGCCTGGCCCTGCGACCGCCCGTCGGAGGCCATGCTGGCCGCCTACGCCTCCGACCCGAACCTGGCCGCCATGCGCCTCGACTTCACCGACGTGATGCGCCGCACGGTGAAGGTGACCATCTCAGGGGTGCTGGCCCGCCGGGAAGAACCGACAAAGGCGAGCCCGGCCCTCTGAGCGTCGGCCACGCCACCCGTCACATCGCTCAAAGCCCCGGCCAACCCGGCCGCGGGCAGATCATGCTCCCTTTCGCCCAGAGCGCCGAACTTCCGGGGGGCGGCGGGATGCCGAAGCTCGTACGCACATCGGTTGCTGTACCGATTGCTCGGCGGCTGTTTCTATCCGGACCCGCGGTGGACGCAGAAGAGCTGATCTTCGGTGCCTTCGGGTTCGCGGTAAGCGGCGATGGCGGGGCTGTGGGAGCTCATGTGGCCGGGCAGCCGGGTGTCGGTGCTCCAGCTGGTGCCGTTGAAGCGGGTCCACCACAGGTGCTGGTCGTTGCCGGCGCCGCGGTGCACGCAGTACAAGTGGTTGTTGAAGACGGCCAGCGCGGGGCCTTGGCTGCTCATGTGGCCGGGCATCTGGGGGTTGCCGGCCCAGCTCGTGCCGGTGAAGCGGGTCCAGTACAGGTTCTGGTCGTTGCCGCCGCCGCGGTGCACGCACCACAGATGGTTCTGGAAGACGGCCAGAGCGGGATTGGCGCTGGTGCGGTGGCCGGGGAACACCGTCTCGGCACTCCAGGTGGTGCCGTTGAAGCGCATCCACCACATGTTGGTGTCGTTGTCCCGGCTCTTGTAGACGCAGTACAGATGGCCGTTGAAAGTGGCCAGGGCGGGGCCTCGGCTGGACCCGGCGTTCATACGGGTGTCGGCGCTCCAGCTGGTGCCGTCGAAGCGGGTCCACCACAGGTGCTGGTCGTTGCCGGTGCCGCGGTGCACGCAGTACAGGCGGTCGTTGAAGACGGCCAGGGCCGGGCCGTCGGCGCTGAAGTGGGAGGGGAACCATCTGTCGGTGGTCCAGCCGTCATTGCGGGCCGGGTCGTAGACGGTCCACCAGAGGCTGTCGTTCTGGTCCCCGCGGTACACGCAGTACAGCCTGCCGCGGAACTCCGCCAGCGCCGGATGGGCCCTGGTCAGGTGGGCGGGGAACTTCTCGTCCTGGTTCCAGTTGTTGGAGGCGTTCATGACCGTCCACCACAGCGAGGTGTCCGGCTTGGGGGCCAGGGGGATGGGGATGAGCATCAGCGGGGAGACCCAGGGCGAGACCAGACGGCAGCCGTGGTCCCCGCCGATCGCCCGGATGACGATTGCGCGGATCTTGAAGGCGGCTTCGATCAGTGCCCCGATCGGCCGGGGGAGGAGGTTCCCGACGAGGTCCCCGACCAGCTCGGAGATGTCGGCGGCGGCCTGGGCGGCTGCGGCGTTGAGTACGAGCTCGAACCCCCACCATCGCGTGATGGGGTACACCTCGCGCCCATTGGCGTTCAGCTCCAGTTCGGCCCGGCGGACGGTGTCCTGCCCGGCCCGGGCCAGTTGCCCGGTCTGCTGCTCGAATTCCTTGCGGGCCGCGTCCAGGTACTCGCGGGAGATCCGCTGCGCCTCCTCGTGGGAGACTGAGTACGGGATGGCCTCCCAAGCGGCGAGGGCGTCGGCCTCGGCGCGGGCTTGATCCTGGCTGGTGCTTTCATCGGGCATGAGATCACGTTCCTACTCGGAGGAGGATCCGCCGCGAAGCTCGTCAGCGGCCTTGAGTATCCGGCCGTGTTTTGCCCTTGGCAAGGGCATGCGGGTGACAGTCTGGCTCTCACTGGTTCCGCGCCGCGAACGTGGACGCCGTCGAGGATGCGATCAAGGCCGAACGTAGAGGTGAATGCGCCGTCGGCGAGTGCCTTGGTCAGAGCGGGGAAGCGATCGCTGTGGCGGTTGAGTAGTTCGCACGGCCGCCCGGCTCACCCTCTGACCCCGCTCGTTCGGTCAGGGCCGCGTGCCGGTGCCGAGTGCGGCCTGGAGCTGGGCGCGCAGGGTCTCACCGGAGCCGGGAAGCCGGGCCAGGAGAGCCTCCAGCGGGGCGTCGCCCGCGTGCTGGAGCCCGGCGTCGATCGGTACGTCCGGGTAGACGGCCAGCAGGATGCCACGTACCCCCTGCCATACGGCGTCGTCGGCCGCGATGTCGCGCAGGGGAGACTGCAGGGACAGTTGCATCGAGGTGCCGTAGTCGGCCGGCGCCGGGTAGGACCAGGTGTGTGTGCCGGGGCCGGCCTCCTCGGTACGGGCGTCGGGATGCAGCGGCAGCTCGACGATCGCGGTGGCGCCTTCGGGCACGGTGACGTCGAGGTGCACGGTGCCGTCCTCGACCCGCCAGTGCACGGCGGCGCGCCCGAGCACGGTGTCATGGATGGCCTGCGCCCAGGTCAGGTCGCCGCCGGGCCGCGGCGCGACACGGATGCGCCGCCAGCCGGGCTCCAGGCGTTGCAGCCCGCCGACGACGCGGTGCAGCCAGTCGGCCACGGCGCCGAGCGCGTAGTGGTTGAGCGAGGTCATGCCGGTCTTGTTCACCGTGCCGTCCGGGAGCACCGAGTCCCAGCGTTCCCAGATCGTGGTGGCGCCCATGGTGACGGGGTAGAGGAACGACGGGCATTTGGTCTGCAGCAGCAGCCGGTAGGCGGTGTCCAGGTGGCCGGTGGCGGTGAGGGCGTCGGTGACGAGCGGGGTGCCGGCGAAGCCGGTCCGGATGGTGTGGCCGGCGTCGGCGATCAGGGTCGCGAGCCGGCGTCCGGCGGTCGGGAGCTGGTCGTCGTCGAGGATGCCGAAGCAGATCGCCAGCGCGTAGGCGGTGGCCGACTCGTTGGTGACGCGGCCCTTGGGGGTGACGTACTCGTCGCGGAAGGCTTGTCGGACGCGCTCGTGCAGAGCGCGGAAGTGTTCGGCGTCCGCGTTCCGGCCGAGCACGCCGGCGGTGGCGGCGAGTTCGCGGGTGGTCTTGCATAGGTACGCGCTCGCCACCAGGTGCGCGTCGGTCTTGCCGCCGGCCGGGTTGTCGGCGGGGGCGTCGGGGTCGAGCCAGTCGCCGTACTGGAAGCCGCTCGACCACAGCCCGTCCTCATCCAGCAGGCCCTCGACCTGGCGCATGAACGCCGTCATGGAGGGATAGGCGCGCCGCAGGATCTCCACCTCGCCGTACTCCTCGTACAGCAGCCACGGCAGGCTGACGGCGACGTCGCTCCACAGGGCGGTGGGCAGGTTCTTGGGTTCGGCGAGGATGTCGGGCATCGTCCAGGGCACCGAACCGGTGGCGGCCTGTTCGGCGGCCAGGTCGGTCAGCCAGGAGCCGAGTACGGCGCGCACGTCGTACAGGTAGGCGGCGGTGGGGGCGAAGGCGTTGAGGTCGCCGGTCCAGCCGAGCCGTTCGTCGCGTTGCGGGCAGTCGGTGGGCACGCCGACGAAGTTGCCGCGCATGCCCCACACCGTGTTCTCGTGCAGCCGGTTGACCAGGTCGTGGCTGGTGGCGAACCAGCCGGTGCGGGTCATGTCGGTGTGCACGACGATGGCGCGCAGATTGTCGGCCTCCGGTATGCCGGGCCAGCCGTCGATTTCGACGTAGCGAAAACCGTGGAAGGTGAACTGGGGCTCCCACGTCTCCGGTGCCTGCGCGGTGGAGCCGCGCAGCGTGTAGCGGTCGGTCGCGGTGGCCTTGCGCAGGGTCTCGGCCTCCAGTTCGCCGTCCGGGGTGAGCAGTTCGGCGTGGCGTAGCGTGATCGTGGTGCCCGCCTGCCCGGCGACGGTCAGCCGTACCCATCCCGAGATGATCTGCCCGAAGTCGACGATCACCCGTCCGCCGGCGAGGCGGCGGATCTCGCGGGGCGAGAGCTCCTCGATGCGGCGGATCGGCGGCGCGGCGTCATCCCGCAGGGTGGCGAGGTCCCAGTCGTGGGGGCGGGCCGCGGCCCAGGTGCTGTCGTCGAATCCCGGTCGCGCCCATGGGCTCTCCCGGCGGGCGTCGTAGGTCTCGCCGGCGTAGACGCCGTTCTCGCGCACCGGCCCGTCCCCGGCGCGGAACGTCTCGTCGGTGCCGATCACCTCGGTGCGGTCGGCGTACTCCAGCTCCAGCTCGGCGTACAGGGCGGGCCGGTCGCTGTAGTGGTGGCGGGTCAGCTCCCACGACAGCGGGCCGACGGCCCAGCCCTCGCCGACCACCGCGCCGAGGGTGTTGTCGCCCGTGGTCAGCAGGCCGGTGACGTCGTGGCGGGCGACGTTGATGCGGTGCCGGTAGGACGTCCACGTGGGCGCGAGCACGTCGTCGCCGACCCGGGTGCCGTTGACGTACGGCACGACGATGCCGAGCGCGGTGCTGCGCAGGGTGGCGCGGCGCAGGCCGGCGGCGACGGTGAGGTCTTTGCGGAAGTACACGGCGGGGCCGCCGTCCGACGGCGCCGGGCCGCTGATGAACTGGGCGCGAGTCATGATGATCTCCTCGTCGGTTCAGTACGCCGTCAGCGGCACGGAGGCGGGGGCGCAGCCGTCGGCGGAGACGGTCACGGTGATGGCGCCGGGGCCGGTCGGGCGCACGATCGCCAGCGCCCGGCCGTCGAAGGTGTGGCGGGTGGGGCCGGTGAACGGCTCCTCGGTGACGGGCCGGCCGCTGCCGAGGGCCGCCAGCTCGCCCGCGCCCTCGACGGTGACCGTCACGGCCCGGTCCCACCCGGTGTGCACGGTGCCCTGCCCGTCGGTCAGCGTGATGGCCACGTAGGCCAGGTCGCCGCCCCCGGCGCGCAGCGCTTCCCGGTCGGCGGCGGCGCCGAGCAGGAGCTCCTCACCGGCGGTGCGCAGGCTGGTACGGCCCACCTCCACCCCCTCCCGGGTGGCGACGGCGACCAGCTCGCCGGGCCGGTAGGTCACCTCGAAGGAGGCCAGGTACGGCACCTGCTCGCCGACCTTCGCCCGACCGATCGGCCGGCCGTCCAGCAGCAGCCGCACCTGTTCGGCGTCGGCGTACACCTCCACCGTGACCGGGTCGTCCTCGTGTCCCGACCAGTTCCAGGAGGCCACCGAGTCGCTCCACGCCCACGGGGTGCGCAGTTGCGCCCTGCCGTGGTGCTCGGGGCGCTGCACCGCGATGTACGGCGTGGTGCGCAGCCCGAAGACGATCTCGCGGTAGTACGACACGGGCCGCCGTACGCCGGTGATGTCGTGGTCGCCGGTGTAGGCGATGAGCGCAGGGTAGGGCTGGGACATCGAGGGCACGATCATGCCGTCGGCACCCGCGTAGGCCACCATGCCGATGCCGACCTCGCCGAGGTAGTCCCAGCCCGTCCAGGTGAAGTCGCCGATCACCTGCGGCAGCCGCTTGACCAGCGCCCAGTTGGGCGCGATGCGGGTGGGGAACGTCTCGGTGCCGACGATGACGCGGTGCGGGAACTCGCTCGCGTCGAGGTCGTAGCGGCCGTCGCCGTAGTTGAAGCCCGCGACGTCGAGCGCGGCGACGGCCTCCTCGGTGCGGGCGGTGACCGGCGGTGCCGCGGAGATGAGGTTCATCTGGTCGGCGATCTGCGCCATCATCCCGTTGACGCCGCCGCCCTCCTGCGACGACGCGGCGTCGGCCATCGCCGCGCGGCGCTCCGCCATCCCGGCCAGGACCAGGTCGAGGGCGGCGACGAACCCGTTGACGCCATTGGTCACCGGCCGCGTCGGGTCCAGCTCGCGTACCTTCTCGGCGATCAGGCGGCTCCACCGGCCGCCGTCGGCGCCCCCGAGCTCGGGAATCTCGTTGCCGATCGAGTACATGATCACGCTGGGGTGGTTGCGGTCCTTGGCCACCAGCGCCTCGACGTCGCGCTCCCACCACTCGGCGAACGCGGCCGAGGCGTCGAAGTCGGTCTTGCCGATCGTCCAGGAGTCCCAGGTCTCGTCCATGACGAGCATGCCGAGCCGGTCGCAGGCGTCCAGCAGGGCCGGGCTCGCCGGGTGGTGGGACATGCGGATCGCGTTGAAGCCGGCGGCCTTGAGCAGTTCCACCCGCCGTTCCTCGGCGCGGGCGAGCGACACCGCGCCGAGTGGGCCGTTGTCGGCGTGCACGCACGCGCCGCGCAGCAGCACCGGCTCGCCGTTGACGCGCAGCCCACGCACGGCGTCGACCTGGACCGTGCGGATGCCGAACGCCACCTCCTCGGCATCGCTCTCGTCCAGCTCGACCCGGGCCGTGTACAGGACGGGGGAGTCCACGCTCCACCGAGCCGGCGCCGTGACGGGCAGCCGTAGCCTGGTGGTCCCGCCCTCGCCGGGGCGCAGCGTGATCGGGTTCGACCCCCGGGCCACCTCGGTGCCGCCGGGGCCGAGCAGCGTGACGGTGGCGCGCGGGGTCGCGGTGAGCGCGGAGGCGTTCGTGACGCCGACCGCCACCTCGACCAGCGCCAGCTCGTCGTCCACATCGGGCGTCGTGACGACCACGCCGTCGTGCGTGAGGTGCACCGGCGGCTTGACGACGAGGTACACATCCCGATGGATGCCCGCTCCGGCGTACCAGCGGCTGTCCAGGTGGGTGCGGCATTCGATACGCACCTCGTTCTCGGCACCGAAGCGCAGGAACGGGTCAAGGCGTACGGTGAAGCGCGAGTACCCGAACGGCCACTGACCGGCCAGCGCGCCGTTGACGAACACCGCCGCATCGCGGTAGACGCCGCCCAGCTCCAGCAGCACCTGCTTGCCCGCGTCCTCGGCGGCCACGGTGAACGTCTTGCGGTACTCGAACGCGCCGCCGGGGAAGTAGCCGTTGGTGTGCCCGCCCGGAGCCTCGGCGTGGCGTTGCCCGGAGATGAGCGCGTCGTGGGGCAGGGTCACGGGGCTCCACTCGTGGCTTGAGCCGCCCAGTTCCTGGAACACCGACACCCGGCGCCGGAAGGCCCATCCGTCGTTCCATGTGCTGCGAGTCGCGTTCAATGGACCCTTCTTCCTGGATAGCCCCTAGTATCGCGCGTTACCTCCCGCACCTTAAAGAGGTGATGTAACGCGCGTCAACTAGAGTGGATCTCGAATGAGGGGAGCCAGGTGGTCACCAAAAGCGAGGATGTCGCCCGCGCCGCCGGCGTCAGCCGGGCGACGGTGAGCCAGATCCTCAACGGCAGGGGTGCGCGCTTCTCCGAGGAGACCCGCGCCCGCGTACTTCAGACGGCGGAGGAGATGGGCTACCGCCCGTCCATCGCCGGGCGGGCGCTGGCCACCGGCGCGAGCGACATCGTCGTCGCGCTGCTGCCCTACACCCACCTCGGCGGAAACCTGCAAGCGGTGCTGGAGCAGGCCACCGAGGAACTCTCCCGGCACGGCCTGACCCTGCTCCTGCGGCTGACGACCAGGAACCCGACGTCACTGGAGCAGTTGGTCACGCAACTACGCCCACGGGCGGTCTTCGCCCTGTGGCCCTTCACCGCCGACGAGCGCGCCGTGCTCGAACGACAGGGAGTCGCCGCGATCAGCCCCGGCGAGCTGGACGACGGGTTCGACCGCAGGATCGGGCGGGCGCAGGCCGAACACCTCGCGGCGAAGGGTTACCGCCGCCTGGCCTACGTGCACCTGGAGGACGAGCGGTTCCGGATCTGGGGTCCGCCGCGCGAGCAGGGCGTCGTCGAGGTCTGCGCCGAGCTCGGGCTGCCCGCGCCGGTGGTGCTCCGTCCTCGGCTGGACCAACGTGAGGTGCTGGACGTCCTCGACGCCCTGCCGCCGGGGAGCGGGGTCGCCTGCTACAACGACGACCTCGCGATCGCCCTCATGCAGGCCGCGGCCGTCCGGGGTCTTTCGGTTCCTGGTGACCTCGGCATCATTGGCATGGACGACACCCCCCTCGCGGCCGTGACACATCCCCGGCTGGCCACGGTGAGCGTCGATGTGTCCGCCGCCGCGCTGCGTGCGACGCGGCAACTGCTCGCGGGCCTGGACATTCCCGCCGGGCTCGCCGACGTCCGGCAGGTCGGCCCGCAGGTGATCCCGGGCGAGTCCGCCTGACCCTTCCTGGGCGGTCGGCGTGCATGCCGGCTCGGACGGGGCCGCATTAGGGAAGCCATCGCCCGGCCTTGCCGGGGCGGGCCAGGCATGGGCGCGCCGGAGGCTTTGCCGGTTGAGCGAGGCACCGTTCGGGCTGAGGTCTTGGTATCGCGCGTTACCTGTGGCACTCTATGCCGTTAACGCGCGATACATCCACGTAACGCGCGATACACGCGTGTACGGGAGCTGACCCGGCACACGGATTTGCACCCGCCTCGACCCCTGAGAGGCCCTCATGACCTTGCCTCCTGCCAACGAGCCACCGATCGGTGGCCCCGCCCTTCACGACGGCGCCGACGACCAGCCCAAGGTCGGCGCCAAGTACATCTGGCTGCTGATCGGCGCCCAGTTCGGGGTGTACATGGCCCTCGTCGCCCCGATGAGTTACTCCCTGACCGTGCGCATCGCCCAGTTGAGCCCCGGCAACCCGGAATTCCTCGGCTTCGTCAGCGGCGCCGGCGCACTCGCCGCCGTCTTCGCCGGCCCGCTCTTCGGCATGCTGAGCGACCGGACCCGCTCCCGCCTGGGCCGCCGCCGCCCTTGGCTCCTCGGCTCCGTCCTGGTGGGACTGCTCGGACTGGCCGTGGTGGCGCTGGCCGGTGACGTGTGGACCCTCGGCCTCGGGTGGATCATCACGCAACTCGGCCTGGCCACGACGCTGGCGATGCTCAGCAACTCCATGGCCGACCGGCTCCCGGAGTCCCAGCGCGGCAAGATCGCGGGACTCAACGGGGCCGCGACGATGGTCGCCGCGATCCTCGGTGTGGGAGTGGCGAGCGTCCTCGTCTTCTCCAACCTCGCCCTCCTGCTGGTGCCCGGCGTGGTCGGCGTACTGCTGGTCGGCCTCTTCGTGCTGCTCGTCGAGGAACCGGACAGCCGCGGCGCCCTCCTGGAGGGCCGCATCACCGTCAAGAAGGTCTTCGCCAACTACATCTTCGACGTCAAGCGCTACAGCGACTTCTCCTGGAACTGGCTGGGCCGCTTCTCCTTCAACTTCGGCCTCACCCTGACCTCCACCTTCACCACCTTCTTCTTCGCCGGCAAGCTCGACGTGCCGGTGACCGAGATCGGCGGCATCGTGGCGATCACGGGCTTCCTGGGCGTGATCGCCACGGTGATCGGCGCCGCCGGCAGCGGCTTCCTGTCCGACAAGCTCCGCCGCCGGCGCGGCTTCGTGCTCGCCTCGGGCCTGATCTTCGGCCTGGGAACGGTGATCATGGCCTTCGCGCCGGGCGGCCTGACCGTGCTGCTCATCGGTTCGTTCGTCTCCAACCTCGGTCTGGGCGTCTTCTCGGCCGTGGATCAGGCTCTCGTACTGGACGTGCTGCCCGAGCGTGCCACCGAGGCCGGCCGGTTCAACGGCATCAACCAGTTCTCCACCACCATCCCGCAGTCGCTCGCCCCGCTCCTCGCCCCCGCCTTCCTGGCCATCGGCGCCGCCGAGGGCCAGAGCAACTACCCGCTGCTGTACCTGGTCTCGGCAGCATTCGCCGTCGCCGGCGGCGTGGTCATCCTGCTGCGCGTGAAATCGGTGCGATGACGCCCCTTCCCCTACGAAGCCGACCCTGACCACCCCTCGCCCGACAAGGATGAGAGCCCACGTGACCGACCTCGACACCCTCGTCCGCAAGCTCGATCTCGACGAGAAGATCGCCCAGCTGCACGGACTGATCCTGCCCGCCTTGTTCGCCCCCGGCTCCGGGCCCGGCGGCCCCGCGTTGACCATCGACGCCGACCGGATCCCGCTGCTGCGGCCCCACGGCCTGGGCCACCTGTCGTTGTCGTGGATGTTCCCGCTCGGTCAGGACGGGCTCCGGAACGCCTACACCGCCATCCAGGCCAAGGCGCGAGAGCTGAGCAGGTTCGGGATCGGCGTACTGATCCACGCAGAAGGGCTCAACGGCCTGGTGTACGGCGGCGCCGCGCAGTACCCCACCGCCTGGGCACAGGCGGCGACCTGGATGCCCGAGCTCATCGAGCGCAGCACCACGATCACCAGTGCGCAGTTTCGCGACTACGGCATCCACCTGTGCTTTTCGCCGGTGCTCGACCTGGCCCGAGACCCCCGCTGGGGCCGCGTGCACGAGACCTTCGGCGAGGACCCCGAGCTCGCGGCGCAGCTGGGCGCCGGCTTCATCCACGGCATCCACGGCCGCGGCCTCGACTCCGGGGTCCTTGCCACCGGCAAACACTTTCTGGGCTACGGCCACTCCGAGGGCGGACTCAACCAGGCCAGGACCAGCCTGGGCCGCCGCACCCTCGCCGACGAGCACGCGCTGCCGTTCCGGCGCGCGATCGAGGAGGCGGGGCTGTCGGTGGTGATGAACTCCTACAACGACATCGACGGCATCCCCGTCGCGGCGAACCGCCGGCTGCTGACCGACCTGCTGCGCGACCAGCTTGGCTTCACCGGCCTCGTCGTGAGCGACTACGACGCCGTGACCATGCTGCACGCGGTCTACCACACCGCCCGCGACCGGGCCGAGGCCGCGGCCCAGGCCGTCACCGCCGGTCTGGACGTCGAACTGCCCGCCGACGAGAGCTTCTCCCGGCTCCGCGAGGCCGTCGAGAACGACCTGGTCAGCGAGGAGGCCGTGGACACCGCCGTACGCCGCGTCCTGGAGATCAAGCAGCGGCTCGACCTGATCCCCGGCCTTGCCGCCGGGCGGCCGCTGCGCCCGCCGACCGCTCCGGACGGCGCCGCAGCCGCGGCCATCGGCCGCGAGATCGCCGAGCACGCCCTGACCCTGCTGCAGAACGACGGCACCCTGCCGCTGCGGCCCGGCACCAAGCTCGCCGTCGTCGGTGACCTCGCCGACGAGCTGCGCATCCACTTCGGCGCATACACCGACGTCGCCAACACCGAGGTGCCGCCGGCGGCGCAGATGATCAGAACGGGCCGGGTGCCCGGCATCGACCCGGACAAGTACCTGTTCACCGAACTGTTCCAGACCCGCATCCCCGACGTACGGGCCCGCTGGGAGACCATGACGCGCGAGCAGTATCCGCAACGCCGACGCTCCTCGCCGCGCTGCGCGCCAACCCCGCCATCGAGGTCAGCTTCGCCGGCGTGGACCCGGCCGGCCCGCTCGATCGGGAAACCCTGCGGGCGGCCGTACGCGATGCCGACGTGATCCTCGCCGTCGTCGGCGAACGTACCGGCTGGGTGGGCAACAACACCGCCGGAGAAGGACAGACCAGCGCGCGGCTCCGCCTGCCCGGCAACCAGCACGAACTGATCGCCGCCCTGGCCGAAGCGGACACCCCGCTCGTCACCGTGCTCGTCTCGGGACGCCCGCTCGTGATCACCGACGTGGCCGAGGCGTCCGCCGCCGTCCTGCTGGCCCCGCTGCTCGGCGACAAGGGACCGCAGGTCATCGCGGACGCGCTCACCGGAGTCGTGGAGCCGGGCGGACGGCTGCCCTCGACGTTCCCGCGCCACGCCGGCCAGATCCCGCTCTACCACGGGCACCCCTTCGGCAGCGGCTACGGCCACCCGACCGGCACCCGATACGGCTACAACGACCTCGACCAGAGTCCGCTCTACGCCTTCGGGCACGGACTCGGCTACACCGATCTCGACGTCGAACTCCACGGCATCACGCCGGCACAGGACACGATCGTCGTGAACACCCGCACGCACAACCGCGGCGATCGCGACGGCTCCACAGTGATCCAGGTGTACGCCCGGGACGAACACGGCTCCATCGTCCGTCCGGTGCGGCAGCTCATCGCGTTCGAACGCGTCGCCGTCCCCGCCGGGAGCTCCGTCGAAACGGTGCTGCGGGCGCCACTCAGCCGGCTGTTCTACACCATGGCCGACGGCAGCCGCGGCATCGAGGACGGCGACGTCACCGTCCTCGTGGGCACCAGCAGCGCCCGCCTCACCGCCGGCCAGACCCTGACCGTCACGGCGACCCGGGAAGTGAGCATTGACCCTGCCCCTTGAGGCGAACCTGCCTGGTTCGGCATGGGGCGCTCGTTCAGCGGAAGGACTCATGGTGATCGCGCGCCCACTGCTGGAAGCTGCGCGGTGGTCTCCCGGTGAGATCCGCGACGGTCGAGGTGACCAGAGTCGAGGCCGAGCGGTTCTCGGCGGCCGACAGCAGTGCGTCCACGAGGGCGGGCGGGCGGCCGTCGGCCAACATCTGCGCTCGTGAGTCCTGGACGGGGACCTCTTCGAAGCGGAGCTCGCGGTCGATCGCTGCGCCGATCGCCAGGACCTGCTCGGGGCGGCTGATCGTCCGGGGCCCGGTCAGCCGGTAGGTCGAGCCCAGGTGGGTGTCGTCGGTGAGCGTGCGTACGGCGACGGCCGCGATGTCGCGCGGGTCGATGACCGCGGTCGGCGCCGTGAGCGGGCCACGCACCACTCCGGTGGCGCGGATCTGGTCGGCCCAGCTCAGGGTGTTGCTGGCGATGGTGTCCGCACGCAGTACGGTCCGGGGCAGGCCGGACTCCTCGATCAGCCGTTCCATGCCGGCGTGCAGTTTGAAGATGGGGTCGTCGCGTTCCTCAGGGCGGCCGTCCACGCCGATCGACGACAGGTAGACCAGGCGCCGGGCGTTCCGGGCGATCGCCTCCAGCACAGCGGGCGCGCCGCGGGTGCTGAGGAACGGCCACACCAGGAAGACCGTCTCGATTCCGGTCAGTGCCTCGGCCAGCCCATCCGGGGCATCGAGGCTTCCGACCGCGACCCCGATGCCGTTGGGCACTCGGGCCGATGCGGCAGCTCTCGGCAGCACCAGGGCGCGAACGTCGGCCGTACCCATTGCGTGGAGCTGGGAGAGCACCTGCCGCCCGACATTTCCCGTGGCCCCGATCACCAGAATCATTGCCTCATCCCTTTCAGAGGTCTCCGTTCCCCGGCAATCTTTCAACCTGATGGGCCGCTCAGCTCTTCCGCGGGTATGGTGATGCGCTCATGCTCCCTTCATCAAGGCACATCTGCGACAATCCGGCGTCATGAACCTTGACCCCATGCCTCAGTTGTCCCGCCTGGTCATAGACCTGCGCCGGCACCCCGATATCGAGGTCGTCAAGGAGTGGGGCAGGTTCGTCGAGCCGATCGACGATCCGGCGGCGGACTATGACCTGCGCTGGCAGCGGACCCAGGAGGCGGCCACCAGCGCCGTCCCCGGTTGCGAGCTTGACCCAGCCTTGCGCCCGCTGACGGACCGCCTGGTCGCGGGCAGGGAGGACAGAGTGGGAGTGGCCTGGCGCTACCGCCTGGACGGCGTGGAGCACAACGGGGGCGAGTTCTGCTGGGTGACCCCGGCCCCGCCGATCCGCGCGCCCGCCTGGTGGAACGATCTGCCCGCCGAACTGCGGGACTTGCATGAGCGGCTGTGCGTGCTCGAATATCACCCTCGAGCGGGCGACGGCGTGGCGGTGATGCTCGAATTGCGGGCGGGGTCGGCTCCGCTGTGGCTGGAGCATCGCGGGCAGCTGTTTCCGCTGTCCATCGGGGTCGCCGAGTACTTCGAGCGGGCGATCGAGATGCGCGGGGTGTTCGGCTGGCAGGCGCTGTACTGTGACTGGAAGGACCAGCTCGACTCCACCCACGAGCGCCTCGCCGACTTGCGGCAGCTGTTTCCGTAAGGCGACCACTGGGACGGGCGGCTTCGCCGTACAGGACTGATCAGACTGGCTCCAGCCGTAGTGGAATGTTTCCCGGCCCCATGCGTCAGGGCGCGGGGCGCTTTTGCGGCTCACGCCATTTAAGTGGTGTGTTGCCCTCACGCGTGGCTGCTGGCCGCGGACGCAGATGAGACGCGGTCGGCCCATCATGGCTGATCGATTGCGAGGTGCATGCTCGTTTCGGGCGGGTCGGAGATGATGGGCGGGGCCTCATGCGTTGTCGCGTGTGTGCAGTCTGAGGGCTGCGAGGGCGGCGCGGGCTTGCTCGGGCTGCGTACCCTCGGCGATCACCGTCAGTGCCGCACGCCAGGCTGCCGCGAGCACGCGGCCGAGCGCCGGCGCCGGCGGGGCGGTGCTGTGGCTGAGCAGGTCGGCCAGCCGGTCCTGTCCTGCGTCCGGGGGAGGGTCCGCCAGGATGCGGAGAAAGTTCTCGCCGACGGCGAAGTCCAGCCCGACCAGCATCGCGGACGTCACGGCCGCCGAGCGGTCCGATGTCGTTCCTGCGGCCGCCATCGCGCCTTCCATCCGATCCAGCAGGCGTCGTTCGACGTCGTGCCGCACGAAGGCGTACAGCCCGAGCTTGCTGCCGAAGTGGTGGTAGATCGCGCCCGTGGTGACCTCCGCCGCGGCCGCCAGTTCGGTGACCGTGACCTCGTCGAACGGGCGCGCCCCGAACTCTTTGACCGCGGCGAGCACGAGTCTGCCCTTGGGGGAGGTGGAAACCGGGATCCATTCGCGCATCCGAACATAATGCCGTTATGCTGTGGGAAAATCCAGTTACGATCAGGAGGAAGCGCATGAAGCTCGAGTTCCTGTTCATCCCCACTGCTGATTTGAAGGCATCCCTCGCCCTCTACCGCGACAGCCTCGGCTTCTCCGAGCAGTGGCGCGAAGGCGACACGACCGTCGCGCTGGCCCTGCCGGGCACCGAGACGCAGATCATGCTCGACACCCATGACCCCGGCGCCCCGGTCGCGCCCGTGTTCGTCGTCGACAGCGTCGAGGCCTTCCACGCCGGCCGCCCGCAGACGCTCGCCGTGGTCGAAGCGCCTGCGGAGATCCCCGGTGGCTTCCAGGCCACCTACAAGGACCCGGGCGGGGCGACCATTCTCGTCATGGACCAGTCCACAGAGCAGGACGCCCCGTAGAAGAGATCGGGCGGCCGGCCCGTCACCACGCCGGGCCGGCTGACCGAGCCGGAATCCAGCAACCGGCGGATAGGGGTGCATCCCTCGGACGCGCCGGTCCCCGGCAGGGCATCCTGGCCAACTCGACCGGTCCGCAACCAGCCGGGGTTGTAGGTACCCCGGGTGTCCCTTCCCAGGGGCTGGGGGTTTCGGGGCTCTGGTCTTGCTTCCGCGATGTCGCGGGCGACAGCTTGTGCGCCGCGAGTTACATGACCGGTGCTCTAGATCATTCTGACAACGTCGCGAGACCTATCATGCCGCCAGTGGTATAGGTCCTGGTCGTCGAAGGTCCAGGAGGAAGCAGCAGCGACGCCGCCCGGCTGACCGCCTGGCCGTGGACGTGCACGCTGACGTGGCACGGCCGGTCCGCCGGGATCTCGAACGACACCGTCCCCCAGTAGACGATGTATTGCCGGCCGTCAATCGAGACGATCGGTGGAACGTTCGCCGTGATCAGCCCGCCCGTACTCAAATGCATCGTCAAGATGCGTTTCTGCCCGACGTGGTAGTCAACGTATGGGACAGCGTGCGGCGGCCCAGCGGGTGCTCCGCCAAATGATTGCGCCATGTGAGGTTCTCCCACTGCTCATGCGTGATCTCTTATGTTCCAGGCCCACTTCCGTAACAGCAAATTTGCCGGCTCCGTCGAGGATGATCTCGGCCGCGCCGGCCGCCGCCGCACCACCTTAAGGGCCGCGTACCGGCCGATGGTGTCCTGATCCGGCGTGACCGCTGATGTCCCGAACCTCGTCGAGCGGTCCAGTCGTCGGCGATGCTCGGTTTCGGGGTCAGGTCGGGCGGAGGCAGAAGGGGTGTCCGGCCGGGCTGGCGTACACCCGGGAGCCCGGCTGAGTGGAGGCGGCGACGTCGTCAGTCGGTCGTAGCCGTCGGCCGCCGGCGTCGAGCACCCGCTGGTCAGCGGTCGCCGCGTCGTCCGTGGCGAGGTCGAAGTGCATCTGCTGGGAGGCGCCGTCGGGCCACTGCGGCGGCACGTGCCCCGGAGCGTGCTGGATCACGATCACGGGGAAGCCGTCGATCTGCAGAAAGTGGTGCGTCGCCGTCCTCGTGATCGAGCCGCCGAGCAGCCGGTGCCAGAACGAGCTCTCGCTCTCCAGGTCGGCGGCGTTCACGATCAGTGACGTCAGGCTGAAGGTCATGGTGTTTCTCCTCGAATCGTGTACGGGGGTGCGGCTCAGACCACGGGGATGATGCCGCCGTCGACCCGGAACTGAGCACCGGTGAGCCATTTGGCGCGGCCGGAAGCGAGGAACGCGATCATTTCTGCGACGTCCTCGGGTTCGCCGGGGCGCCCCATCGGCACCTTCAGGTGGTCCACGATCTGCTGCTTGACATCGTCGATGCCCACGCCCTGGCTGTCGGCCATCTGCTGAAGATGGCCGACCGCTCCCTCGGTGACGACGAAGCCCGGCAGAACGCACACCACGCGTACGCCGTGCCCGCCCACCGCCGTCGCCAACTCGCGGCTGTAGGCGTTGAGCGCCGCCTTCGATGCCGCGTACGACGCCTCGGCAGGCTGGGGGAGGTGGCTGGCGATGGAGGAGACGTGCACCACGACGCCGGAGCCACGCTCGATCATCCCGGGAACCAGGGCCCGGTCGAGCCGGGCCGCGCTGAGCAGGTTCATCTCCAGGTCGGCGAGCCAGGACGCGTCCGACCGCTGCAGGGTCGGCATCGGTCCGGTTGCGGCTCCGGCGTTGTTGACCAGGACGTCGATGCCTCCGACGCGGTCCACTACGCGTCGGCCGAGTTCGGCTGCCCCCTGCTCGGTTCGCAGGTCGGCGGGAATGAAGGTGGCGGGCAGGTCTTCCGGGGGCGCGGTTCGTGAGGCCGTCAGCACGGTGGCGCCGGCTGCGGCGAAGCGGCGGGCCGTCGCCTCCCCGAGCCCTCGGCTACCGCCGGTCACCAGCACTCGCAGGCCGGCGAGCCCTTCGTGCTCGATCGTCATGAGCGTACTTCCTTCAGTAAGGTGAACCCGACTCCGGAAACTGTACACGTAACCGGAATCGGACTCACCTTATGGAGGACCATTGCCGTCATCACGTCCGCTGCGCGCCGATGCCCGCCGCAACCGCGAAGCGCTCCTCGCCGCGGCGCGTGAGGCGTTCCTCGCCGACGACGACGCCCATGTGGAGGAGATCGCCCGCCGAGCCGGTGTCGCCGTCGGCACGTTGTACCGCCACTTCGAAACGCGCGAGGCGCTCGTCGCGGAGGTGTACCGCCAGGAAGTCGCCGAGCTCTGCGCGACCCCCGCCCGGCTGCTCGCGCAACACGCCCCGGACGAAGCCCTGCGCACCTTCCTGCTGCTGCTCGTGGAGCACGCGGCGGTGGGCAGAGGGATGGGCGAGGCGCTGGAAAGCATCATGGCAACCGATTCGCCGGTCTTCGACGACGCGCGCGACGAGATGGCCCGCGCCCTCGACGAACTCCTCGCCGCAGGCGTTGCGGCCGGCCTCGTCCGCAGTGGCATCAACGGACGCATCGTCCTGCGCGCACTCGGCGGCATCTGCGGGATGCGCGCCAAAGGCTGGAAGGACGATGCGCTACGCATCGCCGCGATCCTGTATGACGGGTTGCGCTACGGCGCAGCGAACCACGGCTAGATCGACCACAACACACCCGGGCAAAGCCATCAGATCGCCAGAGGTTCAAAACGTTTCGTTAGATGAACGCCTGGAAGCGGCCCGTCGTCATGACCGCGATCGGCCGCTGCGCGCCGACGGGTGAATCAACGATCACGCTGTTCCGCCCTGCGTGCGGCGAGCCCCGATGAGGGTGCTGACCTCAGGGGATGCGCCGTACGGTGTCGGTGACCTTGCCGTCCTTCATCTCGGCGGAGAGCTTGAACGAGCGGGACTTCACCTCGGCGGAGAACCAGCGGACGCCGCCTGGATCGCCCGCCGCACCGAGCGGGAGTTCCGCCGAGGTGCCGTCCGAGTAGCTGATGCGCACCTTGCGTACTCCGGTCCCCGCGAAGCCGATGAGCACGTTGTCGCTGGGCAGGTCGAGCTTCAGCACGTCATGCGTGATCGTCAGCGGAGCCCGGCCGTACTCCGGATTCCAGCCGGAGGTCCCGCCGCCGCCATCCACGATCTTGGCTCGGCGCGAGAGCACACGGAACGCGGAGGTGAAGGTTCCGTCCTGCAGTCCGGCGCTCATGGCCCAGGCCCGTTCGGCGTTCCTGCCGTGCGTGACGACGCGCAATGGACGGTTCTCATCGTCGACGGGCGGGAACAGCAGGTCGGGAGGGTACTCCAGGATCTGGTTGCGCGCCCGCTCGACGGCTTCGGGGCCGGCCGGGCGCAGATCTCGTACGAATGCGTCCACCACCTCGTCGGTCAGCCCCAGCGCGGACACCTTGATGATCATGCCGTTCTCCCGCCAGAGCCGGACCTTGGGCGTCATGAGGGCCATATCCTTGTGCACCCAGTCCAGGCTGAGCGATCCGCCGGACAGCAGGTCGCCACCCGCCAGGCCGGTGGTGCCGCGGATCGCCCGAGGCTCTCCTTTGACCGTGGCACCGGCGAGAACCGCCATGCCGGCGTCGCCGGGCAGCTGGCTGACGGAGACTCTGGCGCGCGCCTGCCGGTTGGTCCAGACCTGCTCCGTTCCGCCGAGTTCCGCCTGCCAGCTGCTCATCGGCAGCGAACCGTTCTTGACGAGGTCCAGCCCCTGCGGCAGATGTGCGGCATCGATCCGGGGCCGCCGCAGATCCTCTGCCACGCCGTTGGCCGCCCTGATCAGCTCGGCCTCCGACACCTTGTGGCCCAGCACCGCGAACGACTCGAAGTCCTGGCTTGTCTTGGCCGGCCAGCTGATCCAGCGGTGCTGTCCCGATCCGCCCATGGTCGCCTCGTGCTTGTCCAGCTTGATGGGCTTTCCCGTGTACGGTGGCTCCCAGTCGTACGGCTGCTCCCAGTCCTCCGACTCCGTCACCAGGACGGCCAGCGTCCTGGCACCGAGTGCGTCACCTTCCGCGTACGCCGTGATCGGATTCTGCCCGGCCTCTGATGTGGCGATCTGCTCCAGATGGAGATCTCCTGGCCGCTCAGGCAGAAGCAGCGCCGCAGAGGCCGCCACGTCGCCGCCGCACCCGGCGCCCAGGACGATGAGGGCAGCCGCCAGGAACACGCGAAAGGATCTCATGGAGGCTTTGACGCGATTTTCCATGTGCGAGTTCCCCGTGCCGCGAAGGAGCCCCTGACCACCGCGCCTCTTGCCCGGTCATGGCGACGGGTGTGCCGGCGCTGCCGCGTCCGTGAGACGGACGGCGAGGGCGCGCATGCGTTCGGCCAGCTCTGGTGGATCGTGCGCCGTGAACGGTGCCCCAATCAGCGCCACCCACAGGGCCAACTCGTCGAGCGAGTTGGAGCCGCAGACCAGCGTGCACGTCCGCTCATCGATGGGCTCGATCGTGCCGTTCGTGGGGGAGATTCGTTCGGCCACAGTCGCCGCGGAGGCGTGGACGGTGAAGCGGCCCTGATAGCGATAGGGGGCGCTGGAGATCGTGTGTGACGCGTATCCGGCGAGGTCGTCGGCAGGTGGCTCGCGGGGAACGAAGCGCGGGCCGTTGGGCGTGCGCAGGCTGAGCCGGTCGAGGCGGAACGTCCGCCAGTCCGCGCGTTCGGTGTCGTAGGCGATCAGGTACCAGCGCCGGCCGGTGGCCACCAGGCGGTACGGCTCCGCCTGGCGCCTGCTGTGGACGCCGTCATGAGTGCGGTAGTCGAATCGCAGGGTTTCGTGGTCACGGCAGGCGGCGGCGATGGCCGTCAACGTATCGGGGTCGACGGCGGGACCGCCGGCGATCATCGGGACCGTCATCGACTGCAGCGCGTGGACGCGGTGCCGCAGCCGGGACGGCAGTACCTGCTCCAGTTTGGCGAGTGCCCGCACCGAGCTCTCCTCGATCCCGGTCACGGTCCCGCCCGCGGCGGTGCGCAGCCCTACGGCGACTGCCACCGCTTCCTCCTCATCCAGCAGCAACGGCGGCAGGTCGGATCCGGAGCCCAGCCGGTATCCGGACGCCCCCGCGACGGCGTGCACGCTGTAGCCGAGTTCGCGCAAGCGGTCCACATCCCGGCGGATCGTACGGGAGCTCACGCCGAGCCGGCCCGCCAGTTCCGTGCCCGACCACTGGCGATGGGTCTGTAGCAGCGTCAGCAACCTGAGCAGGCGAGCCGCGGTTTCCATCATGTCTGCCATTGTCCCGCGCACCTAGGACTCATCCTGTCCTAGGCGTCTCATAGCGTTTGAGCCATGAGCAACGACTTCGAGATTCGCCCATTCCGCATCGAGATTCCCCAGGTCGAACTGGACGACCTGCACGACCGGATCAGCCGTACCCGCTGGCCGAGCGAGATCGGCGGCGAGGGGTGGAGCCGCGGGGTTCCGGTGGGGTATCTCAAGGAACTGGCCGCCTACTGGGCCGACGGCTACGACTGGCGGGCATGGGAGGCAAGACTGAACGCCCACCCGCAGTTCACCACCGAGATCGACGGGCAGAACATCCACTTTCTGCACGTCCGCTCCGACAGCCCCGACGCCCTGCCGCTGATCCTCACCCACGGCTGGCCCGGCTCGATCGTGGAATTCCTCGACCTCATCGAGCCGCTGTCCCCCGACTTCCACCTGGTGATCCCATCGATCCCGGGCTTCGGCTTCTCCGGCCCGACGTACGAAGCCGGCTGGACGACCCAGCGGATCGCAGTGGCCTGGGCGGAGCTCATGCGCAGGCTCGGCTACGACCGATACGGTGCGCAGGGCGGCGACTTCGGCGGGGGCATCTCCCGTGCGCTGGCCTTGGCCGCTCCGGAGAACGTCGTCGCCGTGCACGTCAACGGCGGCACAACCTACCCCAGCGCCGAAGAGGACGACCCCACGCTCACTGAGCGCGAGCGGGCCAGGGTGCGGCGGATGCACGAGTTCATGAACGAAGCGGGCGGCTACATCGCCATCCAGTCCACCAGACCGCAGACCCTGGCCTACGGTCTGACCGACTCACCCGTCGGTCAGCTCGCCTGGATCATCGACAAGATCAGGGACATGACCGACCTGGCCAAAGAGCTCCCGGACGAGGCCATCGACCGGGATCTGCTGCTCACCGATGTGACGATCTACTGGCTGACCGGCACGGCGGGCTCCTCCGCCGCGCTCTACTACGAGGACGGACAGGCATGGGGTGAACAGGAGACCTGCGCCGCGCCGATGGCCGTGGCACTGTTCACCGTTCAGGACATCGCGCTGCGCCGGGACGAAGAGAAGGTCAACAACGTCGTGCGCTGGTCCGAATTCGACCGCGGCGGCCACTTCGCCGCGATGGAGGCCCCCGATCTGCTGCTCGGAGACATCCGGGACTTCTTCGCCACCTACAGGTGATCCACCGGCCGGCTCGACCTGGGAACCGATCGTTGTCCAGGGTCGTCGGATCCGCGATGACATCCACGAAGCCGTCATGACCCTCGCCGCCGCGATCATCTGCCGGCGGCGCCTCGTCCGATGAGTTCCATGGTCAGGACCTCTTAGGGGCGACGCGCGGCCACGGGGTTCGACAGTCTGCCGATGCCGCGTGGACCTCCGAACACACCCAGATCGGCGCATCCGGCCGCTGACGCCTGGAATTGGTCCGCTCTCGGTCAAGGGCGGCAGGGACCCGATGCCGGGCCCGGCCGCCCCCGGGCGGTCGTGAGTATCGCCAGGCCGTGCCCCTTGCCATGGGCGGTGGGTGACACCAGGACCATGCCGGGGCGTATCGAGCCATGCGTCGTCCTGGGCGGAAGATTGATCATTCTGGCAGGTCGGTCGCCGGTGAGCGGGCCAGGTCGCTGGGCGGTACTCCGCGTACCCGCTTGAAGGCGTTGCTGAAGGCGAAACCGTCGGCGTACCCGACCTTGCGCGCCACCGACGCCACCGTCGCCCCCGGCCTGCGGAGCAGGTCGGCGGCCAGAGTCATCCGCCACTCGGTGAGGTAGACCAAGGGCGGCTGCCCGACCAGGTCGGCGAAGCGGCGCGCGAAGGTCGCCCTCGACATCCCCGCCTCCGCCCCCAGCGACGCGACGGTCCATGAGTGGGCGGGGCGGTCGTGCATCAGGCGCAGGGCGCGCCCGATGCGCGGGTCGGCGAGCGCGCGGTAACCGGGCGCAGGCCGGATCGGCTCGGGCCGGTGGGACAGCGGTCGGGCCACGGTCTCCATCCGCCGATGCGACTACGAGGTTCTGGCCGACCTGCATCCCTCTGGAGACCGCTATCTGACCACGCCGATCGAGGACGACAAGCTCACCGTGCGGCGGTTCCCGGATGGGGCGGTGCAGGCCGTCCGCCGCGGCGAGGAGGTCTTCGACGGCGACGCCGGATTCGACCTGGCAGGGGGATTCCTGGATACCGAGCGGGTCATCGCCAAAGAATTCGAGGGCCAGACCTTCCTGTTCACGGCCGACATCCTGGATATGGTCGATGTCATCGACTACCCCTCCGATGCGGTCACCGACGAACCGCTCCCAGACGGCAGAGGAGTGTGGAGCACCTTTGACTTCCGCACTGGTCGATTGCAGGTCTGGAAAGATCCATTCGCGCCGGGGCCGCTCACCATCTGATTCCAGCACCGCGGTCATGTCGGCATCTCGGTTGGATTGTCGGCGATCACGCAGGCGACGGGCGGGTCGAGTTCAAGAGTCTCGACCCGGAGGTGGGTGAAGCCGGCCTGGGCGAGCAGGTCCTGGAGTTCTTGGGTGGCTCGGGCCGTGGTGTCCCGGGTGGCGCCGGGGCAGCGCGGCTGGCTGACGATCGCGATGCGTCCTGCGGGGCGAAGCAGGCGGCGCAGGTCGCGAAGCCGTTGCACCGGGTCGGGCCAGAACCCCACGGAGTTGACGGCGAGGATGACATCGAGGGGATCGCCGAAGCTCGGCAACTGCTCCACGGAGGCGCACGTGAGGTGCACACGGCCGGCGCGGACGGCGGCGGCGCTGCGACGGGCGGCCTGCCGGACCATGGCCTGAGAGTGATCGACGCCGAAGACATGGCCCCGGGTGGCGCGGGCGGCGAACTCGGCGATCGCGATGCCGGGACCGAACCCGACTTCGAGCACCCGGTCGGTGGGCTGTACGTCCAGCAACGACACCGCCCAAACGTTGCGCTGCCGGTTGGAGGGCCGATGAGCGAACATCCGGCCCACCGCCCACCCGACGATGCCCTGGGGATGGTGCGCCTGGCGCACCAAATATCTGATCGCGCGTTGCCTGAGAGATGTACGCGTTGACTGCATGATCGAAGCCAACGGGTTCAAGTACGCTTGAAGTCAAGTGGGGCAGTCGACGATCGGTGAACTGGCGATCCGTACTGCTTACGGAGTTGAAGCTCTCCAGCACGTTCAGGCCCTCGCCAATCTCCCTTCTGAGCTCCTCGGCCGCGAGGTAGTCACAGATGAAGGTCGTCCTGACCACACGGCTGGCGCATCGACCCATTGCCCGCCAGCCTGGAGGTGCTGCCGCTGATGTCCTCGCCCAGCACCTGCCCCTCGTGTCCGAGGTCGTGCCAGACCGCGACCTGCCAGTGCAGCCCCGGGTGCCTCAATTCCGTACCCGCCGCCTCGCCGGCATGCTCGCCCGCGAGGGCCTTTTGGGCGCCGGAGGTTGTGTCAGCCGGCCGAGTTGGCGGGCTGTCCGCTTGTCTTTTCGCGGGTGCGGGTTCGCCAGCTTGACCAGCCGCGGCACAGCACGTACGCCACCAAAGTCGTCACGGTGACGGTGAGGTCGATGAAGGCGGTGCTCGGCGCGTCGGGCATGTCCCACATCGCGAAGGAGTACAGGGTGATGGCGCCCTTCTGGAAGAGCAGGAGCTCCCACAGGCCCCATTGGCTGCGCGGCGCGACGGCGAGTATCGCCCACAGCCCTGCGAAGACGAGATAGGCGAAGGTCCGCCAGGCCTCGGTGATGACGCGATCGTCGGCGACGCTGTTCATGATGAAGAACCCGTTCACGAACGGAACGAGGGTCGCGACCGCGTTGAGGGCCATCAGCCCGCGCCCGATCCGGTCTGCCCAGGGGGCGGGGTGGCTGATGGCGGGGGAGAAGGTCATGGAGATTCCTTGAGTGAGGGGGTGTCGCCTTTGGGCGAGTGCCACGGGTAAGTCAGGACCGGACGACAGTCACGCTGGGGTGGGGCCCGAGTTCCGAGATCTGCCGGTTGACCACCGTGTCGCCGTCGCGGATCTGGGCTCGCCGGTGGACGGCGAGCTCATGCGCAACGAACAGTCGCTCTTGTTACGATCCTTAACGGTAGCGTCTGATCGTAGCGTTCGCAATGGAACTACACTCTGGACATGTCCAGCGCCAGCACCGATCACCCGACTCGCCGCGAACGGCTCCGGCAGCAGACCATCGACGAGATCAAGCAACGGGCCTTCGAACTCGTTGACGCCGACGGAGCGCACGAGTTGTCGATCGCGTCGGTCGGCAAGGCCATGGGTATGAGTCCACCGGCGCTCTACCGCTATTTCCCCTCTCGTGAGGCACTGCTGGAAGCGCTCGTCGTCGATGCCTACGCCGATCTCGGATCCACCGTCGCGTCGGCCGCGCAGAAAGGGTCGGACCAGGAGGCCCCGGCCCGGGTCGCCCTCATCGCCCAAGCCTGGCGGCGCTGGGCCCTGACCCACCCCCGCCGCTACGGGATGCTCTTCTCCGACCGCTCGCCTGCCGCGCAGGACCCCCCTGAAGGTGTCGTCGCGGTCAACCAGGGCATGCTTCCTCTGCTCGCCGCCCTGCGGGAGATCGCGCCACCCTCCTCCGGGACGGGCGGCCCGTTCGAGGAGTCGTTGCTGCGGTGGGGGAAGGCGATCGGCGCCCCCGCGGACATCATGCCGAGGGCGCTGCGACTCGGTGTGCTCTGCTGGTCGCGGGTTCACGGGCTGGTCTCACTTGAGATCGCCGGGGCCTTCGACAGCATGGGGCTGGACGGCGAACTCCTGCTGGCGGCGGAGATCGAGACCGTGGTCGGCCAGGCCGGCGCTTGAGCCCGTGAGGTGGGTCCGGGCGGCATTGAGGAAGAGGGTTGTCATCGTCTGTACGAGCGGCGAGGGCGACCTGGCTCGGCGTCACCCCCGCCAACGGGACACACGTCGGAAGGGAGGGCCTCCGCACGAAGGACGACCCGTTCGAGCGGAACGCGCTGTCGGCTCCACGGATGGTCAGAGCCAGGGACTCGCGTCGATGCGGCAGGCGATCAGGCCCGTGCGGGGCTCCCGACACGCTGGACCGGCGCTTGGCGGTGGCCCGCTCAGCAGGGCGCGCAGCCGGTGGAGGAGGCTTCCTCGGTGCGGACGCGCCAGCCGTCCCCAGCGCCGGCGCATCACTGATCGCGCTTGTGGCGCTGCTCAGCCCATCCGGGTGGCCGGCTCGAGCCGTTCGTGCCCGGTCGGTGGGGTGACGTCCGGGCAGTCGAAGGCGACCTCGTGGTCGTGCCTGTGAAGGGGGAACAGGCCCTTGGCGGAATAGTCATCGCAGCCGCGGAGTCCGCGGCGTGATCGACACCTCGATCGTGCGGGCGCCGGGGCCCCCGCGTCCTGCTGGACGAGCACGCCGGGCTCGACCTGCACCAGCTGCGCCACGATGTGCCGGCCGCGCCGTTCAGCGGAGTTGCGGGCAGCGATGTCGTGCGCTGTTCGGGCGTGAGATCTTGCGGTGGCCACGAGCGGCGAGTACGCGTCACCGGCGGGGCGCGCGTCGAGCGGGCGAGTGATCACCGAACCCCTGCCGCAGGAGCAACCGTCCACGCGCAGGCGGTCGCGGCATAGGTTCGTGCGAGCGCAGCTCAGCCCGCTACAGGCACTTGTGCACCCCGTCCCATCGCCATGCCTTTCCCCAGTTGTACTTCTTGGTCTTGCCACGTGGAACCTCAATGCAGTGACTGTCGGGGATCACGGCGATTTCGACCACGTAGCCCACCCGGCGGGAGCACGTGTTCTTGATGTACACGGTCTGGGTAACCCACCCGGAGTTGTGCCAGATGTCCACGCAGGCCGGAAGGGAACCCATGGACGCGCTTACGTTCGTGGTGGCGTTCGCCGGGCTGGCCGGCATAGCGCCAGACCCCACGAGAGCGGCAGCGGCGAGCGCGACGATACTGCGTTTTGTGAGCATTGATGTCTCCTGTCATCGAGCTGGGCCGAGTGGTGACAGACCGACGCCCGACCTTCTGTGAACAGAAGATCATTTCGACAGGAAGCTGCGTTTCGGACTGTTCTGCGCATCTCGGTGTCGAACGGGCGTCGGTCGGCGCACCCCCATGCTCGGACCGGCCGAGCACCGCCGCCACCCTTCTGAGCTGCGCATCAATGGCGCAACAACCGCAATAATTCCACGGGAGGTGGTGGGTATGGTCACAAACGGCGCGGGAGAAAGGGTCAGCCTCTTAACGGAATTCCGGACAGGTCGCGCAATTCTGGCCGACCTGCGCCAGTTGCTGTGCGGAGGCACGCGCCTCCGCGCTGCTCACCGAAGTGCTCGCGGCCTACCGGAAGGGGGCGAACCTACGAGGCGAGTTTGTCCACCTTGGACGAGCTGAGCCAGTTGCACCTCCAGCGCGGGAACGCCGCCGACGCGCTGGAGGTGGCGAGGCGGGTACACGAGATGGCGATCGAGGTCCACGACAGGAAGGCCACGGCACAGACCGCACGTGGCTGCGGTCCATCGTTCGTCGGTTGAACATCGTCGTCGGACGAGGCGGCCGAGCCAGGCTGTTCAGCACTGTCTTGGCGGGTTCAGCAAGGCTTGCGCCACTGCGGCGGCGGTGACGGCCTCTTCGCGCTGCTGTTGTTCGGCGGCCGGCGCTTGGCGTAGCCGCTCGGCCCGCCCGGCCGCGGGGGACGCCACCGGCGCGAAGCCTCGAAGGCCCCGCGCCGGTGATCGTTCATCGAGAGAAGCAGGATCAGCCCATGCCGCCCAGTCCGCGAAGGACCGCGTCGAGGAAGTCGGCGACGTCGTCGCCGAGCTTCCCGCCGCGCATCCCCAGATGAGCGACCGCTCCCCGCCTCGTGTTCACCTCCATGCTGATCTCGTCCGGCTTGAAGAGCCGCTTCTCGCCCTGGCCGCTACCGCCGCGCCCGAGGTTCGACGGCGGCCTGCCCTGCGGGTACATGCGCCCGTTGCCGTAGACGGTGTAGGACTGCGTCGGCTGGGCGCTGCCGTCGTTCCGGTAGACCTGGCTCGGCCGTGGCCGGGCCGGCTGCCTGGTCGCCCTGGACGGCGCCGGCCGCTGCGCCGCTCGGCGGCTGGTCGGCCGGCGGGCCGGCTGCGAGCGCGCGTGCCGGATCCCGGCGGGGAGCCGGCCCTGACGGTGGTTGCGCGCCCGGGCGTTGAGCGCCTTGCGCCGCAGGTGCGCCGCCTCACGGGCCTTCTTGGCCGCCTCCCGCTTGGCGCGCGCCGCGGCCCGCCGCTTGGCCACGGCCTCACGGGCCTTCCTGGCGGCCTCTCTCGCCTTCTTCCTGGCCGCCGCCAGGGCCTTCTTCTTGGCCTCCTGCTGGGCCCGCTTCTTCGCGGCCTCCCTGGCGCGCTTCTTGGCCTCCTCTCGTGCGCGTTTCTTGGCCTCTTCCAGAGCCCTCTTCCTGGCCGCCTCCCTGGCCCGGCGGATGGCCTCCTGCCGCAGCCTGCGCTGCAAAGCCTTCTTGGCGAAGTAGCGGGCGCCGACGATGACGACCGGCACCCAGACCCACTGCCCGTCGGGGTCACTCATGGTGACGGGGCTGTTGTTGGCGTAGGAGTAGCCGTTGAGCTGCTGCGGATCGGTGTCGTCGATGAGCGGGTCCACCGACAGGAACCGGCCGTGCACGGGGTCGTACTCGCGGGCGCCGAGGTGCACGAGCCCGATCGAGTCGTCCTTGGTGCCGCCGACGAATCCCCGCTGGCCGGGCCACCACGGTGGTGGCGCGCCCCGGTCCTGGCCGAACGGGGTCTGCCGCCGTACGGCCAGCTCGCCGTTGCCGCCGTTGACCACCGCCTGCGCGGTGCCCTGGTGGTCGGAGGCCATGAAGTAGACCTGGTCGTCCGGCGTGCGCACCGCGACGGGCTGGTCGTTGATGGTGTAGTAGCGGGTCTGCTCGACGGCGTCCTTGGCGAAGTCGAAGCGCAGCTCCATGTCGTCGATGTAGAGCGTCGCGTCGGTCGGCGTCTTGCGGATCAGCCGCTCGCCGTCGGCGTCGTACACGAACGAGGTGGTCTTGCCCGCCGCCGTCACCGACTCCAGGTTGCCCTCGGAGTTCCAGACCAGGCTCTGGTCGGCGGTGCCGACCTTGCGCCTGATGGTGTTGCCGGCCTCGTCGTAGGCGAAGACGTCCGCGCCCGCGCTCGTCAGCGCGTGCGGCTGCTTGCCGCCCGGCGCGGGGTAGGTGTAGTCGCGGACGGTCTCGCCGGTGCCGCCCCAGGCGTGCTTGGTCTCCTTGGTCCGGTTGCCGACGGAGTCGTAGGCGTAGCTGACCGCGTACGGGGCCACGCCGCCGATCTTGCCGGACTCCGGCTTGCCGCCGGCGCAGTCGTCGGTGGCCGTCCACGCCGAGGCCAGCCGGCGCAGGCCGTCATAGGCGAAACACTGCGTGTCCTGGCCGCTCGCCTTGTCGGCGACCTTGGTGACGTTGCCGGCCGCGTCGTAGGTGTAGTTGATGTCCAGATCGGTCTTGGCCGCGCCCTCCCTGTCCAGCCGCATGCTGCTCAGCCGGCGGGTGGACTCGTCGTGGGTGTAGGTGAGCCAGGTCTTCTTGCCCGCCTCGCCCAGCTCGTACTGGAGCGTCTCGCCCAGCTTGGAGTAACGGGCCGCGCCCACGTACGTGGACAGGCCGGTCACCTTGACCGGCTGGCCCAGCTCGTCGTAGCTGTAGACGACCGACTCCTCCGGCAGGCCGCCGCCGGCCGGGAAGCTGACCGACTGCACCTGGTCATCCAGCGTGTAGCGGGTGTTGAGCTGGTAGGTGCCCGCCAGCTTGCCCTCCCGCGCCGGGATGGTGACGCTCTCGCGCAGCGGACGGTAGTCGGCGTCGATCGCGGTGATCTCGGCCTTGTACGCCTGCCCGCCCGCGTACCGGATGGCCGCGTTCAGGTGCCCCTTGGCCAGCGCGTCGTACTTCCACTCGGCCAGCAGCGGCCCGCTCGCGGAGCCTTCCCGCAGCTCGGTCGTGCGGCCCAGCGTGTCGTAGCCGTACCACAGCGTCTTGCCGCGGGCGTCGGTGGTGGTCACGACCTCGTCGGAGTCGTTGTACGTCATCGTCGTGACGCCCTTGTCCGGGTCCTCGGTCTTGACCTCCCGTCCGCGCAGGTCGTAGTGGTGCCGCCACACGTTGCCGGCCACGTCGGTCACCGTGGCCAGGCGTCCGGCGTGGTCGTAGGTGTACTTGGTGGACTCGTACGCGCCGGTCGGGGTCGAGCCCTTGTACTGGCGCAGCTCGATCAGGCGGTCCTCGGCGTCGCCGATCCGGGTGGTCGCGACACCGCCCGGCGGCGGCGTCGTGTGGACCCGGTCGCCCTCCTGCTTGATGGTGACCCGGTACTTCTCCGTGCCCTTCGCCTTGAGGATCTGGGCGTCGACGTCCCCGGTGCCGTCGAAGGTGGACACGACCTGGGTGGGCACGTCGGTGTCGGCGACGGCGAGCAGGTCGGTGGCGGGGGTGCCGGTGGCGAAGTAGCCGGTGTTGGCCTTGTACGGCTCGCCGTGGGAGTTGTAGAAGGTGTCGGTGATCGTGCGGCCGTCGCGCAGGGCGGGATCCGCGGTCTGGTCGTCCCTGGGCGCCGGCTCCTGGGTCTGGCGCTCGCGCATCAGGCCGTCGTACAGCTCGTGGCTGACGGCGTAGCCGCCGTCGCCGCGCAGCGTCTTCGTGGTGACGACGCTCGGGCCGTCCGCGCGGATCAGGTACGAGAACTCGGTGCTGGGGGACTGGTCGGCGTCCTTGCTGCGGTCGGGCTGCCACACCTTGACGAGGCGGCCGAGCGCGTCGTACTCCATGTCGGTGCGCCGGTCGTTGGTGTCGATCTCGGTGACGGGCTCGCCCCAGGCCGGCTCGACCTTCGTGCGCTCGACGTGGCCGAGGTGGTTCGTCTCGGTCAGCTCGGTGGGCAGGGCGCCCGTGGCCGGGGCGTAGGTGGTCGTGGCCTTGACGCCGTCCGAGCCGGTCTCGCTGGTCTCGCGGCCGTAGGCGTCGTAGGTGTGCGTCCTCTCCGTGATCGTCGTGCCGTCCTCGGAGACGAGCTGCTGGACGGCGGTCACGTCGCCCTTGCTCGGCGCCTGGCCGTGCGCCTTGCCGTCGTACTGGACCCGCTCGTCGGAGATGGTCTCGCCGGCGGCGAGCGTGGAGACGGCGGTGCCGCAGCCGGCGGCGACCTTCTGGATGCGGCTGGTGTAGTCGAGCATCCAGGTCGTGTCGTTGCGGGCGTAGGTGTAGCGGACGCACTCGTCGTCGGCGGACGTGGCCAGGTCGCCCTTCTCGTCGACCTGGGTGAGCAGGCCCTTGGCGTCGTACGAGCGCTCCTCGCCGGTACGCCGCCACTTGCCGCCCGCGATGGCGGTGCGGGTGACCATGGACTGGGCCTCGACGATGTGCGCTGCCTTGGTGATGCCGCCCTGGGTGGACTCGGCGGTCTTCACCGACCACGGCTGCTCAAGGACCGCCTTGAGCACGGCGCCGCCGTCGCCGTCGTACATGATCTCCTCACGCTCGAAGCCCGAGTACTGGTCGAGGTCGTCCAGCTTGACGCCCTCGGAGTCCTCGACCTGCGCCGTGCGCTTGGAGCCGTCGGCCTGCTTGTCGCCGTGCATGCCGCGGAAGTAGCGGAACTCCGTCAGCGTGCGCTTGGTGTCCTGGCCGTCGCCCTCGCGGACGCGGACCCGGCCGAAGCCGCGGAAGTCCGACCACGTGCGGTGCTCGGCCTTGACCAGGTTGTTCTCCGCGTAGCGCCAGGCGGCGCCGTCCAGGTACTCGTAGTTGGTGGTCACGCCGGCCGAGGCGGCGACGCGGTCGGTCTCCACCGTCTGGGCCACGACGTACTTGTGGAACCAGTCGGTGACCTCCGTCTCGTTGGGCGGTGACCAGCGCTGCGGGAAGCAGCGCTTGGTGTTCTTGTCGGCGGCGGGCAGTGCGCCGGGCTTGCACTCGGCGGGGGCGTACTCGACCCGCAGCTCGCCGCCGGTCCCGTTGTCCACCGCCTGGACGCGCCACTTGACCAGCGGGGCGCGGCCCTCGGTCGCGTCCACCCGGTTGGGCAGTTGCACGCCCTTGAACGTGGTCTTCGGCAGCGTGATCGTGCCGCCCACGTGGCCGGTCTGCTGCACCGAGGCCAGCCACAGCGACGGGCTCAGGCCGTCACCCGTGGCCGGGAACTGGTGCGTCAGCGCCCACGAGTCCACCGCGTAGTACTGGCCGGCGGCGTTGCGGACCTGCGTGGTGACCTTCGTCAGCCGCTTGCGGCTGAAGAACGTCGGGGTCGTGCGGTCGGTGCACTTGACGCCGGAGTCGCAGATCCGGTCGAACGGGACGTCCGGCCAGTGGCTCGCGGTCTCCTTCTTGAGCTGGTCGGCGGCGCAGGTCACGGTGCCGCCGGGCAGGCAGCGCTCGGCCACCTCGAACAGCACCCGCGACGCCGGGGCCTTGGTGAACAGCTCGGTCGACAGGTAGCCGTAGTCGACCCGGGCCAGGTAGGCGGCGCGGACGTAGGAGGTGCCCAGTTCGGGCTTGGAGTTGCGGCCGTAGTAGTTCGTCTCGCGCTCGTACCAGTACGTGGTCGCGTTGCCGTGCGGGTCCACCTCGTAGTCGAGGTTCCACCGGTAGGCCTGCTGGCACCAGGCGTTGGCGGCCGTGCTGCTGTGGCAGGGCTCGCCGCTGTTGTTGCCGAACACCGGCACCGTCTGCACCGACTTGGTCTCGGCCTTGCCGCTCGCCCAGCCGGGCAGCCGGTTCAGGCCGAAGGTGTACTGGGTGCCGTCGGCGGTGGTGACCCGCCAGTACTCGCCGTTGTTGTCGCCGTTGGTGGCGCCGGTGAGGTACTCGATCCGGGTGCCGTCGTCGCGCTTGGGCCGCCACTGCTTGGTGGTGGCGTCCTTGATCAGCTCGATCGAGGAGCCGCCCAGGGACAGGGCGGCGTTGTCCTGGTCCCAGCACAGGTCGCCGGTCTTCTTGCCGTCGATCGAGCAGGACTTGTAGCGGCGCTCGATGAAGCCGCCGGGGTCGAGGTCGAAGCCCTCACCGGTCCAGGCCGCCTGGTTGTTGGTGGCGGAGGTGCGGCCGTCCACGCTCTGCGAGGAGTAGCCGAGGGTGAGGTCCGGCTCCTCGCCGCCCAGCGCGGGCGGCGTGCGCATCTCATAGGTCCAGCTGAAGTCGCCGGTCTGGGTGCCGACGCTCCAACTGGATGAGGGGGCCAGCGGCGTGGCCGAGTGGTCGCCCGACGAGCCGGAGGCGGCGGCGGTCAGCGCGTAGACGGCACCGGTCTCCACCTCGGCGGTCACCGTGCCGTTCTTGGCGTTGTTCTCGCTCTTCACCGGCTGCGGTGCGGCGCAGCCGGTGGCGTTGGCGTCGAGGGCGCACTCCTCCAGCTTCACCAGGTGCAGGCGGGAGCCGTAGTCGCCGCCGTAGGCGTACCGGAAGCCGGAGTAGTCGATCTCCACGCGCGTCTTGCGGGGGGTCGCCCGGGCCGTGGCGGCGACGCCCTGGCCGGGCGACACCCGCAGCGCCAGGCCCAGCCGGTCGGTGTCGAGCAGCTCGACGCTCACCGGCTCCGCCGCGGCGGCCGTCCTGGCCTCATTCGCCGCCGGGGCGAGCCGCACGGGGAAGCCCGCCGCCATGGTCCTGGCCGTGGCGCCGCCCAGCTCGGCCTTCTGCGGCCGGGGCCAGCTGACGCCCGGCGGCGCCTTCCACACCTGCTTCTGTACGGGGTCGGCCGACGGTGGCTGGACCGGCACGCCCGTGCCGTTGACCGGTGTCTCCTTCTGGGTGGCCGGCGCGGGGCGGAGCGCCGCCGATGCGGGCATGGCCTGGACGAGGGGAACGACCAGCAGGAACGAGAGGGTGAACGCGATCCTGCGGGGCCAGGGGGACTCGGGTCTGGGTTGCCAGGAACGATTCCACGAAGTGTCGGGAATGTCGGGTTCGATGGGGGGTGGGGCCTGATTCCAGCGGGATTCGGGCAGCTCTAATTCGTCCGGCAGATCCATGAAACCTCTCCGAGAGGGGTGCGGTACGGAGCGTCTTACCGGGGCGGCGGGCTGAGCGAGGTTCTCCGCGCTCGGCCCGCCGCCACAAGCACGGACGTCGTCCACCGTCCCGGCCAGAGGCCGGTGAAGACGCCCGCGGTCTCAGGTCCGGCCCAGGCGTAGGGGGCCGGTGGCGTGCCACGCGGTCACGTGGTCGCTGATGAGGTGGACCGGCGAGAGGGTCCGCTCCGGCGCACCGAGAAGGGCGCGGGCGGAGGGCGGGGTCCCCGGGGACCAGGGCCTCGATCGGCCGGCCGGGCTCGCCCTGCTGTGTCTTCTCCGCCGGCGGGCGGGTTCAAGGGTGGAGACGCCGATCGGCGTCTGGCCGGCGGCCACCGGGTGCGGGGCCGCCGAAGTGGTCATCGCCAACCTCGTCGCGAACAGTCCATGCACTACCCGCATTACGCGCCTCGCCCATGCCGAGCGGGGTGACGCTCGGACCAGGGACGTCCGGCGCCTCCTCGATCATCGTTTGATGATCGGATTGTCGCCGTCGCCTACCGCGAATTTCTCGTTCTGATCATTTAGCGCAGAAAACGTTTCAGGACCGGCGCCGCCGCGCCGCCAAGACGACGGGCGCGGGCGGCGCCGGGCGTCAGAAGTACCTCGAGGTCAGGTCCGTCGTGGGCCAGGAGGACACCTTGACCTTGTTCATGTCGTCGTCGATCGTGTCGTAGTCGAGCGAGCCCGTCTCCTCGCGCCGGTTGAACAGCACCGCGTAGCTGAACCCGTTCTGCAGCCGGGCGAGATACGTGAACGTGCCCGGCATCGAACCGTTGTGCCAGGTGTTGACGTGGCCGGTGACCTGGCGGACCCACCAGCCGCCGCCGTACCAGGAGCCGTACTCGTTGATGCCGATCTCCGGCTTGGCGATCAGCTTGGCGATGGAGGCGCTGCTCAGCACCGTGCCGGGCTTGTCGAGGGCGAGGGTCCAGCGGACCAGGTCCACGCCGGAGGCGAGCCAGCCGCCGTTGGCGTCCTGGTTGGGCATGTTGAAGCCGCCGTACGGGTACGGGACGGTGGTACCGGAGGTGTCCACCACGGACTTGTTCGTGTACTGCGACTCGTAGGCGATCTCGCCCGGAGCGGCCTCGCTCCTGAGGCTCCCGCCGAGCCGCATCCGGGTGATGCCGAGCGGCTGGAGCAGCTTGGTTTTGACGTACGACTCGTACGACATGCCGGAGACCTTCTCGATGATCCGGCCGAGCAGCAGGTAGCCGTAGTTGTTGTAGACCATCTTCGTGCCCGGGTCGAAGTCGAGCTTGCGGGCGGTCGCGTACCGCATGATGTCGGCGTGGCTGATCGGCAGCGGCACGTCGAGCGAGGCCGAGATGGTGTGGTCCAGCCAGAGCAGGTCCTTCGAGACGGTCGAGTCCCAGCCGCCGAGGTGCTGCATGAGGCGCAGGACGGTGACCTGCTCCATGCGGGCGTCGGCCGGGGTGAGTCCCAGCAGCTGGGTGACCTTGGCCGACAGGCTCAGCTTGCCGTCCTGCACCAGGCGCATGATCCCGGCCGAGGTGATGTTCTTGCTCAGGCTGGCGATCCGGAACAGCGACGTCGGCGACACCGTGGGCAGTGCCCGGGAGTAGTCGTTGTAGCGGTAGCCGCGGGCGAGCACGATCTTGCCGTTCTTCATGATGGCGAGCTGCGCGGCGGTGATCTTGCGCGCCTTCACGAAGTTCTTGACCACGGTGTCGAACCCGGCCAGGGAGGCGGGCGCGATGCCCGAGGTCTCCACCGCCGGCAGGGGACGCGCGGCCGCCCGCGCGGGCAGCGCGGTGCCCAGGGCCGCGGCGGGGATCCCCATCGCGCCCGCTCTGAGAAGATTCCTGCGGGAGAGCATCTGCGTCACGTCAAGCTCCCAAGTCACATTCGTTACAGATTAGGTCACGCATCCTACGGGTATTAGGCCCGCCCCTTTACCCCCAGCCACCCGGCGGCGGGCTCGGGGCCGTCGGCGGCCGGGTCTGGTCTGATAGTCGAAGTCGGTCCCCAAGGAATCGATGCCATGACCGTGCGCCTGGAATTGCGGATCGGCGGCGTGGACGTCGGCGTCGAGGCGATCCGCCGCGACGGTGACGGCGACCCCGTCGTCTTCCTGCACGGATTCGGCTCCGCCAAGGAGGGCTACGCCGACGTCGCCTTCCACCCCGCGTTCGCCTTCCACCCGCGTTCGCCGGCCGCCCGGCGACCAGCCGGGCCGTCGCCTCCCGCAGCCGATCGTCGGCCAGGCTGGCCCGCAGGCCGGGACGCTGATCGTCCGGCGGGCCCTGGCCCGCCACACCCTCGGTGATGAACGACGTCTTCAAGCCCCACAGGCTCAGCGCCTCCAAACTCCGGCAGGACCGCATCCTCGACGAGGCCAGGCACACCGCCGACCCCGTCCACCTCATGTGCGTGTTCGGCATCCGCAGCCGCGTCGTCGCCCCGGTGCAGGCCGGCGCGTTGACGGCGTTCCTGGTGACGGGCATGTCGCCCGGCCTGCTTGGCTGGACGTTGTTGTCCAACGTTGCGCCGGATGCCGCCACGCTCAGCAGCCACCCGCCGTTCAGGGCCGACTATCCCGTCCCGGTCTGGGGCAGGGATCTGATTGCCGCCGCGCGCGTTTTCGCCGTCGCCGACGGCCTCGACAGCGATGGACTCCTGCTGAGCCGGGGCATCGGCCCGGCTGGACGGACCTTGGCCGACACCGCTCGGCAATGCGGTCTGCGGCTGGGACCGGGCATGCTCGACCTGCGCCGTCACGGGTGGCATACCCAGGCCGACTATCGGCGAATGGGCCCCTGAGCAGCAACCAATCGGTCAGTGGCGATAGTGGGCCGATGTCAGCGGACCTACCGCCATCCAGCGGCCCAATGTGGGTGGGCAGCAGCATGACGGTGGATTGAGTAAGTGTTCGGCTACTTTCGGTTCGCTGTGGGAGAGCTGGCCATAGTTTGCGGCGTATGCCGGTGGTGGAGTTCCTGACCGATGACGAAGCTGGTCGCCGCGGTCGACGGCATGCGGTTCGTGGTCCCGGTCCCGGCGGCCTTCGCCCGCCCCAACCGCAAGTTCTTCGGCTCCAAGTGCGGCATGACCTGGCTCAACGCGATAAATGATCAAGGAATCGGGCGAGGCGCGAAGATCGTGTCCGGCACGGTCCGCGACTCCCTGCACATGGTCGACGTCATCTTCGGACTTGACGGCGGGGAGCTGCCGGAGATCGTCGTTTCCGACACCGGCTCCTACAGCGACCTGACCTTCGGCCTGCTGGAACTGCTGAACATCTCCTACCGGCCCGCGCTGGCGGACCTGCCCGACCAGAAGGGCTGGCGCATCGACCCCGGCGCCGACTACGGCCCGCTGAACACCTTCGCCCGGGGCAGGATCGACCTGCGCAAGATGCGGCGGATGTGGCCGGATATCCTGCGCGTGGTCGCCTCGATCTACACCGGCACCGTCCGCGCCTACGAGCTCCGGCAGCAGGGAAGAGGAAGCGGTCACGGTCGGATACGCCGGCGGGACCTTTTTCGCCGTCACCGGGCACGCCACGATCCAGGCCGCCGCTGTGGACGGTGTGCGGCTCCTGCGCGCGCGGTTGTCGCCGGAGTTCGACCACTCAGGCGTCTGAGCGGGTTCGCCGGCGGGGAACCCGCTGACACGCCCGCGGCCTGCGAACTGCAACCGTTCAGCGCAGCGTCGTACCCAGCGCGAACAGTGACCCCTGGTTTCTCCATGTCTCCCGTAGCGGAGACGATCAAAACGATTGTTGAACGCGGGACCCCGCAAGTCAGACCTATATGTACGTTGGATTTCCGCCAGTCGGGGACCAGCATCGGAGCGCTGGATGGCGGTAGGTCCGCCGACGTCGATCCGCTACCGCCACTGACCGATTGGTTGCTGCTCAGGGGCCGAAGCCCTGCCCGACCGCTCCGAAGCCATGATCCACATCGCCATGATCGACCTCATGACCCGCCGCCTCACCGGCGAGAACACCCCCACATGGCGCGGCACCTGAACCCGGGACCAGACAGGACTAGGCCGTGTCCGGTGGATCTTGGGTGAGGTCGCGGAGCCAGATCTTGATGGAGGCGACATCGATGGTGCCGTGGTTGACGAAGGCTTTTTGCCGTAGCGGATTGCGACCGCCCGGAACTGCTGAGCTTGCTGATGCAGCGTTCGACAACGTTTCGGTGCTGTGGACTTGGGCGGTCGAACGCGACCGGGCGACCGCCTGCCGCGCCACGGCGCGTGGCCGCGTCGGCCTGCGCGATAGCGACCGGGACGAGGGGGCAGCGCGCCCCAGCGGCGAACACGGGCGGTCGAGGGGCCGATGGCGTTCCAGACGGCTTCTGGCGAGGCATCACACTTCAGAGGGCTACTTCGTCATAGAAGGTGAAAAGCAGAGGCTCCTCACTGATCGAAGGAGTGTTGATGCCCGCACAGCACGAGGTCGACGAAGCCAAGATCCGGCAGCAGGTCGATAAGCTCGTCGAAGGGATCCGGGGCAAGGATCTGAAGGCCCTGGAGCAGGTCTACGCAGCGGACGTCGTGTCCTTCGACATCGAGCCGCCGCTGCAGCACGTGGGGATCGCGGCGAAGCTGAAGAACTGGACGCACGCCTTCACGCTCTTCCGAGAGCCGTCTTACGAGGTCCGCGACCTGACGCTCACCGTGGGCGCCGATGTCGCCTACGGGCACTGTTTCGCCCGGTTCAGCGGCACGCTGGCCGACGGAACGGCGACGAGCGGCATGTGGGTCCGGGCCACCTACGGCTTTCGCAAAATCGACGATGCCTGGCTGATCGCACACGACCAGGTCTCCGTACCGATTGACATGCCGAGCGGCAAGGGCGTGGCCGACCTGGAACCCTGACGCGGCACTGGCCGGAGCGTCCAGGGCCCAACCGCCCGCCGAGCTACTGACCCTGGTCTCACAGGTCAGTGGCTCGGCGGTGCCGCCTTCAGTGACGTCCTGCTTGGTACCGGCCGGGTCCCGCAGCCGGCGAGAACGCGGCCGCCGCTAGGGCGTGTCCGATAGATCTTGATCTATCGGTTCGGTAGTTGGTTGGTCGGTGACGCGGCGGTTCGAGCTGACTGATGCGGAGTGGGAGCGGCTTGCGCCGCTGTTGCCGTCTTCTGGTGGTCGTGGTGGTCAGTGGGCCGATCACCGGCGGGTGGTGTCGGGCATCTTGTGCCGGGTTCGGACAGGGGTGCCGTGGCGGGATCTGCCGGAGCGGTTCGGGCCGTGGAAAACCTGCTACGAGCGACATCGCCGCTGGTCAGCGGACGGAACCTGGCGCCGGATCCTGGACGAGCTACGGGCCATCCGCGCCCATCTGCGTCGCCGGGGCATCAAGGCGGTCATCCCGGAGAAGACCGACCAGCAGAAATGGCGTAAGCGCCGTGGCGCGGCAGGCGGCCGCCCGGTCGCGTTCGACTCCCACGCCTACAAGGACCGCAACGTCGTCGAGATCTGTCAAGCACAATGCACCGATAACTACAGGGCGGCGGCGTAGGGCGACGGCCTCAACTGGCGGTGGGTGGCCGGTTGGAGGGATGAGATGGATCCTGTTGCTGCCAGCGTCTGCGGCTGTGGTGGCCGTGAGGCAGGGCGCGAAGAGCGCGTAACCGGTCGACCTCGGCGGCATCTGCTGTGACGATCCAGAGTCTGGTGCCGGGTTCTTGGTGAGCGGTCACCCAGCCGCGGCGGATCCAGTTGTAGAGGGTGACCGGGGGCATAGCCAGCTCGCGGGCGAGTTCGGCCGACCACCAGGCATGGCGTCCGGGTGCGCGGCGCCTGGGCCAGGTGCGGCCCGGCTGGTCGGTGGTGGTGCGCAGGCGGCGGACCAGGTCGCGAATGGCCTGGGCGCCGAAGACGGCGAATCGTTTGGGAGGGCGCAGGCCTTCGGCGTTGAGCCGGTCGGCGATCTGGGCGCTGGTCAGGCCGGCGTCGTCGAGCTGCAGGACCAGCTCAGCCAGACGTGGATAGTACGAGAGTTGCTCCAGCCGGGCGACCGGGCGGACGAAGTCTGCGGTGGTGGTGTGTCCGCCCGCCCAGGTGATCTGGGCGGTGACCTGCTCGGATTCGCCGTGGACAGTCACGGTGACGGCTTCGATGATGGTGCGCAGGAGTTGCTTGCGATCGGCATTGGAGGTGGTGTCGGCATGCCACAGCGCTGGAAGGTCGGCGGCCAGTTCGCGGATCTGCTCACGCTCGGCGGCCGACAGCAGCAGTGGCCGGCTGGCCAGGAACCGGTCGTGATCCTCACGCAGGCTCTCCAGTTCGGCCAGCGCCTGCTCCCACTGGCGTTCCAACTGCCGCACGACCAGGCGGTTCTCCGGTTCGGCCAGATGGTATTGGCGCCGAGCCCGGTCGGCGGCGTATGCGGCGCGTTCCAGCCGCTGGCGCCAGAGCTTCTCCAACCGGGCGCGGTCGGCCTCGATCTGTTCGGCGGCGTGCAGCGACACCTCCAACGCCGCCGGGGCGATCATGTCCAGCAACTGGCCGGCGACATGTGCATCCACGCACGGGCCCGCCAGTTGCCGGCATCGCGGCCCGCCGCGATCGGCGTACTCACGCACGCACACGTAGTTGTGCAGCGAGTCGTCGCCCCGCCGGTGATACTGGATGATCATCCGGTGGCCGCAGCGACCGCACCGGATCACACCGGACAGCAGGGCGCGGCCGTCCCGGGCCGCGCCCACCGACTCCGAGCGGGCGCGGTTGGCCGCCATCCGCTCCAGGTTGCGTTGATACTGCTCGGGGCTGATGTAGGCGGGCAGCCGTCCCGGCAAGACGACCTCCCACTGCTCCCTCGGCACCGTCACGCGCCCGGTGAAGGGCCGGCCGGGAAGCTTGCGCCGGTGATCGACACCGCTGCGGCCGTAGGCGTAGATGCCGGCGTAGATCGGGTTGTGCAGAATGTTGGTCAGCGTCATCCGGTTCGGGCGACGCCAGGCCAGCTCGCCCTGATCGGGTCCCTCCCGAAGGCGGATCCCGAGCTCGATCCGGTGCTCGACCAGGTAGGCCAGCACCGCGTTGATCGTGCCGTGCTCGTCGAACAGCTCGAAGATGAGCGCGATCACTGCCTGGACCTGCTCGTCGGGATCCTTGACCACCTCCCCAGAAGGGCGCAGCACATAGCCGGTCGGCACCGAGAAGAACAGCTCACCCCGCTGAGCCTTGGCCAGCCGTCCCGCCGCCATCCGCTGTTTGATCAGGTGGAGTTCCGCCTCCGACATGGTGCCCTTCAGCCCGAGCAGCAGCCGGTCGTTGTACTGGGCGGGATCATAGATCCCGTCGCTGTCGCCGAGCAGCGTGCCCGCCAACGCGCACAGCTCCATCAACTGATACCAGTCTCGTCCGGAGCGGGCCAGCCGGGAGACCTCGGCCCCGAGCACGATCCCCACGTGCCCGAGCCCGACCTCGCTCACCAATTCGGCGAACCCCGGCCGTCCCTGTGCGCTGGCGCCCGACATGCCCAGGTCGGCGTCGATCACCTTGACCCGGCCGGCGACCCAGCCCAGCGCCACCGCCCGATCCACCAGCGCGTACTGGACCGGGGTCCTGGTCATATCCGGCCGGGAAGTCCCGCTAAGCCTCCGAGCGTCGGCATACGGGTCATGGGGAGCATCGGGATCATGGCAGGAGAGCGCCGAGCGAGCCCGGCTCGATTTGGGCGTACCGACTGATAGTGATCTAGGATGCGCGTAGTGTGACGGTTTGTGGCACAGGAGTATCTGTCCGCCGCACAGGTTGACGGTATGGCCGGTTCGTGGCGGACCCGACGCCGGAAGAGCTGGAGAAGTTCTTCTTCCTGGACGCCGCCGCGCTGAAGGAAGCGCGGGACAAACGGCGCTTGCACAATCGCCTGGGCTGGTCCATCCAGTGGGGCACGGTGCGCATGCTCGGCACGTTCCTGACCGACTCCGGGCCGGCCGACGTGCCGCAGGTGGTGGTCGAGTACGTGGCCGAACAGCTGGGGATCGCCGACATCTCGGTGGCGAAGTTGTACGGCGACCGCCCGCAGACGCCGTACGAGCATGCCTCGAAGATCCGGACCATGCTGGGTTATCGCGAGTTCTCGGCCGCCGAGGAGGAGGCGGCGACGTTCATCGCCTCGCGAGTGCGTAAGAGCCGGGACTCGCGCCGGGAGCTGTTCGACCGGGCGGTGCTGTGGCTGATCACCAATCGGGTGCTGCTGCCGGGCATCACCACCTTGTCGCGGCTGGTCACCGAGGTGCGCCGGGCCGAGCTGGAGGCGATCAACCACAGCTTGGCCGAGGCCGCGCCGCCGCCGATGCGGGCCGAGCTGGTGGCGACCCTGCGGGTGCCGGAAGGTAAGAGGGTCTCCACTCTGGAGTGGATGCGTACGGCGGTGACCAAGCTGTCGGGCACCGGGATGGAGCAGGCGCTGGATCGCGCTTCGTACGTGCTGGGGCTGGGCACCGGGGCGGTGGACTGCGCCGCGGTGGCGCCGGTGAAGCTGGCCGAGCTGGCCCGCTTCGGGATGACGGCCAAGGCGTTCCGGATCGAACAGTTGGAGAAGGACCGCCGCCTGGCCACCCTGCTGGCCACGGTGCGGCAGTTGGAGGGCAGCGCGGTCGATGACGCGCTGCTGCTGTTCGACCTGCTGATGTCGACGGTGCTGCTGGCCCGGGCCGGCCGGGCGGCCGACAAGGAGAAGCTGCGCAACCTGCCCCGGCTGCGGGTGGCGGCATCCCGGCTGGCAACCGCGTGGACGATCCTGCTCCAGACGCCGCCGTCCGGTCCAGCAGAGGAAGGAAGGCGCGACGGCCTCGATGGCGACCGGCCGAACGGCGAGCAGCACGTGCTCACCGTGCCGGAGGTGCTCGACCACATCGAGCAGGTGATCTCCCGGCAGCAGTTGGCGGCCGCGGTGGAGACGGTGCTGGAGCTGCTGCCGCTGCCCAGCACCGAGGACGACGGCGATCTGGAATGGCGGGTGGAACTCCTCGACCGCTTCGGCACGGTCCGACCGTTCGTCGACATGCTGGCCTCGGTGATCCCGTGGGGGTGCACCTCGGCGGGCTCGCCGATCCTGGCCGCGCTGCGTGCGCTGCCCCGCCTGATGGCCGCGCGCAAGCCGGGCCGCGAGCACATCAAGGGGTTCGAGGACCTGGTGACTGGCTCCTGGCGGCGCCTGGTGTTCGGCAACCCGAAGCTGGACCCGCCCTTGATCGACAGGCCCGCTTACACCTTCTGCATCCTGGAGGCCCTGCACGCGGCCCTGCGACGGCGCGACGTCTACGCGGTCGGCGCCGACAAGTGGGGAAACCCGCGGGCCCGGCTGATCGAGGAACGGCTGTGGGTGCGCGAGCGGACGGCGGTGCTGACCGCGCTCGGGCTGGACGCCGATCCGGCCGTGCACCTGCATGAGCTGGCCGAGCTGCTGGACGGCGCCTATCGGGAGGTGGCCGCCGGGCTGCCGGCGAACGCGGCGGTGTCCATCAAGGGCGGCAAGCTGCACCTGGCCCGGCTGCAGGCGGCCCCGGAGCCGGAAGGGTTCACGACTGTGCACGACAAGGTGGCCGCGATGCTGCCCCGCATCGACTATCCCGAGCTGCTGCTGGAGGTGCACGCCCGCACCGGCATGTTCGACACCTTCACCCACATCACCGGCTCGCACGTGCGCCGCGACGATCTCGACATCACCCTGGCCGCGCTGACGGTGGCCCGCTCGTGCAACGTCGGCCTGATCCCGGTGATCAAGGCCGGGGTTCCCGCGCTGACCGCGGCCCGCCTGATCGGCGCGGAGAAGGGCTACTTCCACGGCGAGGGCATCGCCGCGGCGTCCGGGCGGCTGGTGGAGCAGCAGGCCGAGATCGACATCACCGCCGACTGGGGCGGCGGGCTGGTGGCGTCAGCGGACGGGATGCGGTTCGTCGTCCCGGTCCGGTCGTTAAATGCCCGTCCGTCCCCTCTCTATTTCGGTGTCGGAAAGAGGCCGAGGGGCGCCACCTGGCTGAACGTCGTCTCGGACAAGGTGATGGGCTTGGGCGGGCTGGTGGTTCCCGGCACGCTGCGCGACTCGCTGTACATCCTGGACGCCATCCACCGCCTGGACGCCGCCGAACAGCCCGAAGTGGTGGTGACCGACACGGGCAGCTACAGCGACCTGGTGTACGGCATGTTCGCCATGTGCGGGTATCAGTTCGCGCCCCGGCACGCCGACATCTCCGACACCCAGCTGTGGTGGATCGACACGGCCATGCTGGAGGGTGGCCTGACCACCGGGACGCGCGCCACCAACGGCTGGGGCGACTTCAACAGCCTGGGGCTGCGCCGCGTGTCGATTCCCGCGATCGTCCAGCACTGGGACGATATGGCGCGGGTGGCCGGGTCGTTGTCGACCAACCAGGTCCGCGCCTACGACCTGATCAAGATGATGACCGCCGACGGCCGGCTGACCGGCCTGGGCAACGCCTTCGCCCACTACGGCCGCATCTTCAAGTCGCTCCACCTGCTGCAGGTGCTGCACGTGGAGGACTATCGCAGAATGATCGGGGCGCAGCTGAATGTGGGCGAGTCCCGTCACACGATGGCCCGGCGGGTGTTCTTCGGCAACCTGGGCCGGTTGGTGCGCGGCTATGAACGCGGCATGGAGGACCAGGTAGGAGCTTTGGGGCTGGGGATCAATGCGATCGTCTGGTGGAATTCGCTGTATATCGACGCGGCCGTGAAGCGCCTGGAGGCCGGCGAACTGGGCATCAAGGGCGGCGAGGTCACGCCAGAGATCCGCGCCCGCCTATCACCTCTGCTGTTCGAGCACATCAACTTCCACGGGTTCTACCCGTTCAATCGCCCTGAGCTGAGCGGCGGGCTGCGCGAGCTGCGTGATCCGAACGCCGGCTCCGATGAGGAGGAGTGAGGCCGATGGATGATGAGCCGCCAAATCGCGCCTGAAGTGGGGGTTTCGACAGTGTGCTTCCGGGGGCCGAGTGTCGTGATGGAGGAGCGATCGGAGGCTGCTCGAGCGTGGGATGAACCGTCCGGACCCGGCCACGGTGATCAGTACTCCGGCGTTCAGATGCCGGTTTTCTCAAAGCTCAGCGCGAAAGGCGCTCGTCTGCTTGCCGAGTCGGAGCGAGCAGACGAGCATGGGGCCGCTCGGTGGCGTGGGTCTACATGGTCGTCCCGCCTGAGACGTCGAGCCGGTGTCCGGTGATGTAGCGGCTGTCGTCGGAGGCCAGAAAGGCGACGGTGTCGGCCACGTCGGCGGGCGTGCCGAGCCGGCCGAGGGGTGTCTGTGACGACAGCCAGGCCAGGGCCTCGCCGACCAGGCGTCCTTGGTGCATGTCGGTGTCGATGACGCCGGGGGCGACGAGGTTGACGGTGATGCCGCGCGGCCCGAGCTGCTTGGCCAGGGCGACGGTCATGACGTCGAGTGCGGCCTTGGACATGGCGTAGTCGATCGCCCGGGGCATGGCCGCCCCGCGGGTCAGCATGGTGCCCACGGTGATGATCCGTCCGCCGTCGCGCAGCCGTGGCAGGGCTTGCTGGGTGATGAGGAACGGGGCGGTGGTGTTGACCGCGAACAGGTGCTCAAGGCCCTCCCGGGTGACGCCGTCGATCTCGCTCTGGCCGCCGAGGATGCCCGCGTTGTTGACCAGGATGTCCAGCCCGTCGGCGTGTGCGTCGAAGGCGGTCCACAGGGCTTCGGCGTCGCCGGGCGCGCCCAGCTCGGCCTGGACGGCGAAGGCGCGCCCGCCGGCCGCTTCGATGGCGGCGACGGTGTCCTTGGCGGCGGCGTGGTTGCCGCCGTAGTGCACGGCGACCCGGGCGCCTTCGCGGGCCAGCCGGGTGGCGATCGCGCGGCCGATGCCCCGGCTCGCGCCGGTCACCAGCGCCGTCTTGCCGGTCAATGTCGTCATGATCATGCCTTTCTGCTTCATGCGGTGTAGGGGGTGATGGCCTTGGCGTCACGCAGGATGCGCGCCCACCAGGTCACCTGGTCCAGCAGGGTCTTGGCGGCCGCGGCCGGGCCGACCGGGTCCTTCGGTTGTCCGTCGCCGTCGAAGCACTCCCAAGCGCCGTGGAAGCTGACGGTGTCGCGGGTGGTGACGGCGTGCAGCTCGGAGAAGATGGCACGCAGGTGCTCCACCGCGCGCAGACCTCCGGAGATGCCGCCATAGGAGACGAACGCCACTGGTTTGGCGTGGAACTGCTGGTTGTGCCAGTCGATGACGTTCTTCAGGCCGGCCGGGTAGCTGTGGTTGTACTCGGGCGTCACCACACGAACGCGTCGGCGGCCGTCAGCCGCGGGGTCAGCCCGCCCAGGGCCTCCAGCACCGGCGCGGGCGCGGACATCGACGGGGCCGCCCCGCCGATCGGCACCTCGGCCAGGTCGATCACATCGACGTCGAGGTCCGGGCGGGACGTGGCCAGGTCGGCGAACCAGCCGGCCACGGTCGGGCCGAAACGGCCGTCGCGGACGCTGCCGACAATGACGGCCAGCCTCAGCGGGTCAGTGATCACGGTGTTCTCCCTTCAGGGTGGCGGCCTGTCGCAGGACCGCCAGCAAGGTTGTCTCGGTCTGGGAGCCGGTGAGCGGGGCCAGGTTCTCGATGAGGAAGACCGGTACGCTGGTGATGCCGAGGCGACGTACGCGGGCGAGCCGGGCGCGCAGCTCGGCGGCAGGCACGTGGCCGGTGGTGATGCCGACCTCGGCGGCCAGCCGGGCGAGCGTGGCGGGGTCGCCGATATGCAGCCCATCGGTGAAGTGGGCGCGGAACAGGCGCTCCGCCATGGGCTCGGCCTTGCCCTGGTGCGCGGCGTCGGCGATGAGGCGGTGGGCGTCGAAGGTGCCGGTGGCGATCGCCTTGCCGTACTCCAGCCGCAGGCCCTCATCGGCCGCGCGTTCGGCGAAGGTGAGCACGCCGGCCGCCGCCTGCGGGCCGAAGGTCTGTTCCAGGACCTCCAGCAGCGGACGCTCGTCGGGCGGGGCGCCGGGGGCGAGCTCGAAGGGCAGGAACTCCACCGCCACCGGCAGGCCCTCGGCCCTGAGCCGGTCGGCGGCGCGGGCGAAGCGGGTGTAGCCGAGGTAGGAGTGTACGCAGATGACGTCCATCACGAGCTGGACTTTCACAGGCTGTGGCATGGGTGTCCCCTCTCATGCGGCCGCGGTGGCGGGCTCGGCCGACGGGGCGCCATCGCGCAAGGGGACCTCGCGGATGAACCAGGCCAGCACGAAGGCGAGGGCGCCCAGCGCGGCGGCGCCGAGGGCCATGGCATGGATGCCGTCGGAGACGGCGAGGCGAACCGCCTCCCGCGCAGCGGGCGTGAGCCCGCCGAGCGCCTCGGGCGTCAGGGCGACCCGGGTGGCGGTCTCCGCGCCGAGGCGGTCGATGAGGGTGTCCTGCAGGCGGGCGGTGTACAGGGCGCCCAGAGCGGCCATGCCCAGGGAGGCGCCCATGGTGTGCCAGAGCGTGACCGAACCGCTGGCCGCTCCCATGTCGCGTGGCGCGGCGCTGTTGATGGTGATGATCGTGGTGGACTGCATCAGCAGGCCGACCCCGATGCCGCCGATCAGTGTCAGGGCGGAGGCGAGCGCCAGGTCGACGCCGGGCCGCAGGAGGAGCAGCGCGAGCATGCCGGCCGTCACGGTGGCGCCGCCGAGGATCGGGTAGATCCGGTAGCGGCCGGTGCGGCTGATGAGCCTGCCGGTGCCGATCAGCACGGCGACCATGCCGAGCATGGCGGGCAGGATCAGCAGGCCGCTGGCGATCGGTGAGGCGCCGTGGACCAGCTGCATGTACTGGGGCAGGAAGGTGGCCGCCACCACCATGCCGACGCCGCCGAGGAAGCGGATGACCTGGGCGAGGGTGAAGTTGCGGTCGGCGAACAGGCGTAGCGGGACGATCGGCTCGGCCGCGCGCCTCTCCACGACCAGCAGGACGCCCACCGCCGCCAGCCCGATCAGGACCAAGGCCAGGATCGCAGGCGAACTCCAGGCGTACTGGGTGCCGCCCCAGCCGGCGACCAGGCTCAGCGCGACCAGGACCACCGTCAGCAGCAGCGCCCCGAGATAGTCGATCCGGGCCCTGATCCGGCGCCGCTCCAGCCGCACGGCGGCACCGATGAGCAGCAAGGCGACCGCACCGATCGGCAGGTTGACGAAGAACGCCCACCGCCAGCCCACATCGGCGAACAGGCCACCGAGCAATGGCCCGGCGATGAACGCGATCGGCATCATCACCCCGAACAGCCCCATCAGCCTGCCGCTGTGCCGGGGCGGCACCAGCTCGCCGATCAGCGCCAGAGCACCGGTCATCAGCCCGCCCGCACCCAGTCCCTGGACCATGCGGAAGCCGACGAGCTGGATCATGTCCTGCGCGGCTCCCGACAGCCCGGAGCCCAGCAGGAAGATCGTGATCGCGGCCATGTAGACCACCTTGCGGCCGTACAGGTCGCCGAGCTTCCCCCAGATCGGTGTCGAGGCGGCCATGCAGATCAGATAGGCCGTCGCCACCCAGGAGAAGTACTCCAGGCCGCCAAGATCTTTCACGATCGCCGGCAACGCGGGCCCGAGCATCATGCCGTCCAACGGGGCTGTGATCATGCCCAGCATCACGCCGATCACGCCCACACGAAGAGATCGATCCACACGTCCTCCATTTCGCGTACTTCGTACGTGAAATGGACCATAGTCATTCAGGTACCATGTACGCAAATGGAAGGGGAGGGATGCGCATGGCCGACGAGGAACCCACAAGCATCTGGATGCAGCCCGAGGCGCACGAGCGCTCCGGCCCAGGACGGCGCCCCGGCTACAGCCGTGAGCAGATCACCCGAACGGCCGTCCAGATCGCCGACGCCGAAGGAGTGGAGGCCGCGACCATGCGGCGGATCGCGGGCGAGCTGGGCACCGGCGCCATGTCGCTCTACCGCTACGTACCCCGGCGCGACGACCTGTTCGACCTCATGATCGACCTGGCGATGAGCGAGATCGAGCTCCCCGACGGCCCGTCCGGTGGCTGGCGCGGCGACCTGACGCTGCTGGCCCGGCAGACCCGCGCCGCCGGCCTACGCCACCCCTGGCTGATCGCGCTGCTCACCAGCCGGCCCACGCTGGGCCCCAACCTGCTGCGCGTGCACGAGTTCGCACTCAGTGCCTTCAACGGGACGGGGCTCGACATCGACGACATCACCAGATTCGTCGGCATGCTGAACGACTACGTACACAGCGCGATCCGCCGCGAGATCGGCTGGCTGGAGGAGGCCCGCCGCACCGGCCTGGACCCCGAGCGCTGGAAGCGGGACTACATGGGACCTTATGTCCGCCAGGTCGTCGAATCCGGCGCCTTCCCCCTGTTCAACCGATCCGTTCTCGACTCCCGCACCGCCCACCTCGCCCCCGAGGAACGCTTCCGGCATGGACTCGATCGCATCCTCGACGCCATCGCAGCGCTCATCCCATCGCTCGGTCCTTGTTGAGCAGGAAGTCAGCAACGCTCCTGCGAAGGAGCAGCTCGATCGCCGGGCTCAATTGGCCACCGACAAGAACGAGGCTCGGCAGGAGGATGAGCAAGGCGACGACGACTGAGCGTCCGCCGCGCGCCGTAGCCGTATGCGACAGGGAAGAGCCCATTCCCTGTCACATACAAGATCCTCCACTCATTCCGGCCAGCGGTTCCGCCTCGCGCCTCTAGGGTCGAAGACAACACGTTCCCTGTCACATAGGAGCCCGCCGGTGATCCCCGAGCCCGCGCCAAGCCCCACCCCGACCGACAGCGCGCCGCAGACGCACTCGCCCGGCCGTTAGAGACCGCCGCCGCGGCGATGAACGCGCTCATGGACACCGAGTCCATCCTCCGCAACGCCAAGGACCACCGATCCCCGTGACCACGGCCAAGGTCCTGCCGCTCACCAGCGGCCCGACGCTGGCCGACGCCGCCACCGCGTTCCTGAACCGCCGGGATCTGGACGGCGACACCCTGCGCTCCTATCGCCAGACGCTGACCCGCCTGTGCACCGAGCTCGGAGGAGGCGTTCTCCTGACCGACCTGACGGCCGAGCAGACGGCAGCGGTGTTCGCCACGGCGTGGGGGAACGCGGCCCCCCGTACCTGGAACCGCCACCGCTCCGCGCTGCGCTCCTTCACCACCTGGGCCGCCGCGCGCTGGAGCATGCCCGACCTGGCCGCGCTGGTCGAGCGGCGCCGGGAGAACACCGACACCACGAAGGTCATCGACCGGCACCTCATCGAGGCCCTGCGGCAGCGCCGCGACCTGTCGCTTCGGGATAAGGCCCTGTTCCGCTTGCTGTACGAGAGCGCGGCCCGCTCCGTCGAGGTCCTCGGACTCGACGTCGGCGACCTTGTGCTGGAGGCCAAGCGCGGCCGCGTACGCCGCAAGGGCGGCACCATCGACTGGATCCTGTGGCAGTCCAGCACCGCCCGGCTGCTGCCCCGCCTGCTCGCCGGCCGCACCCGCGGCCCGGTCTTCCTCACCGACCGGCGCCCAGGCCCTGCCCGCACTCCCGCCGCCGCCGACCTGTGCCCGGTCACCGGCCGCGCCCGCCTGTCGTACGAGCGCGCCGAGTACCTGTTCAAGCAGGCCACCATCAGCCTGGACCCGGCCGGCGCCGGCTACACCCTCCACCAACTGCGCCACTCCCGGCTGACCCACCTGGGTGAGGACGGCTGGTCGGCCTCCATGCTCATGACCCTGTCCGGCCACCGGAACCTGCGCACCCTCGGCATCTACGTCCAGCCCAGCACCGAAGCCGTCGCCGCCGCACTGGCCGCGCATGACCCCGGCCGCCGACGACACTGACCACGACCTCACACCGTCAGCAGGATGATCGTATGCCTCGTGACCGAAGCCCCATTCGCGTCCAGCGGGTCTCCCGCCTGCGCTGGTGGTGGACTCGCATCACCACGCCACACGCCTCGCTGCGCTTCGTCTACTACCCGCCCGCACTTCCGGCTGGCCTGCGCGAAATCTACGTCTACGATCCCGGCGACTACGACATCGCCCGGCTGGTCTGGCAGGTCTGCGACGCCTGCCGCTGCGGCAGCATCAACAAGATCTCCATCGATCAGGAATGGCAGCGCCAAGGGCTCGGCCGCCGCCTGATCCACCGCGCCCTGCGCGACGGTCCTGCTTACGCCTGGGTCTCCTCAGGACAGTCTCCGGAAGCCAAGCAGTTCTTCCCGATCATGAGCGCCGAGACGGGAGCGGCGTTCACCGCGCACGGCCGGTCGTGTCCCCACACCAAGCTCGACCGGAAAAGCTTCGCCGCCGAACGCATCCCGCCACCGCGCGCGGTGATCGAACACGACATCTGACAACGCGATGCCATGGACAACGCTGACCATCAGTCCGCCGCTTCCTCCCCAGCCGGGGCCGAGGAGGCCGCGCCTGACTACACCGTTCCTCAACGCCAGGACGGCTGGCCCAACTGGCTCGGCCGTCGCCCGATGCGCAGCTCCGATCGAGCGCGAATCCGTGAAGCGCTTGAGACCGGGCTACCCGACGGACCACTCACCGTTCCCGGCCCCTTTCTGTGCTATCTCACCATTGACGGCCTGGACCGCGTAACCGACCAGCGCAAGCTCATCCGGCTTCGGGGCCGGATCCACGCCGCAGCTCGGGTCGCCGCCGAGGGGTGCCACACCATCTACTACGCCACCGACTCAGCCCTGACCATCGGCATCCAGGGCCCTGACGCCCAAGAACGCGTCAACCAGCTCCGCAATGCACTGTCCAAGCTCATCGCCAAACATGGCTGGACTACCAGGGACGAGCCCCGCTGACCAGCGCCTCAGTGCTTAGCGGGAATTTCCGGCCGGATATGACAACTGCCGCCAATTGCATCTGATGCGAACCCGCGACCCTTTGCGAAGCGGCATCGACGTGCGGGTGAGTAACGGCATCGACCAGCAGCGATAGAGCCCAGCGGCAGGAATGACAATAGCGACGGAAGAGGCCCGGCTGCCAGGCGATTCGGGTCTTCTCTGCGAATGACCTGCAGCTCCCCGGGCTGCTTGCATACGATGCGGCTTTCTCGCATCTAATGCGAGTAGCGGAGGGTGGTGGGTGCGTGGGGACAGACGGGTCGATACCGGGAGTAGCCAGGCTGCATCTCGTCGACGGCATCACGCTGTTGCGGCCGGAAGAGCAGGTCTTCACGGCGATGCTGGCGGGGTTCGCCAACCAGCAGCTGGCGCGGAACCTGGCCCGCTCGACGGTGGAGGGGCGGGAGAACACCGTGAAGGCGTTCGCCGCCTACGTCAACGCCTATCCGTGGCAGTGGACGCCCGCCATGGTGGACGAATGGCTCGGCGACCTGCGCTCGCTACGGGAGCTGAAACGCTCGACGATCCGCTCCTACTCTGAGGCGGTACGCGCGTTCTGCCACTTCGTCACCGACCCGCTTTATGAGTGGGCGACGTCGTGCGAGGAGCGGTTCGGGACTCACCCAATCCAGATTGTGCACGAGTGGAACACCGCGGTGCACGTCCAGGAGCACGAGGCTGACGCGGCCAAGCGCGCGTTCACCAAGGCCGAGCTGCACGCCTTCTTCGCCCACTGTGATGACGAGGTCGCGCGTATCCGGGCCTTCGGCCGCAAGGGCTGGCTTCCCGCCTTCCGCGATGCCGCCCTGTTCAAGACCGCCTACGCCTTCGGGCTGCGCCGCAACGAGACGAGGATGCTGGACGCCGCCGACTTCGGCCGCAACCCGCATGGCACCGAGTTCGGCGAGTACGGCCGCTGTCAGGTCCGGTACGGCAAGGCCAAGAAGGGCTCGCCGCCCAAGCGGCGCACCGTCTTGACCGTGTGGGAGTGGACGCCGGACATCCTCGAGGAGTGGTTCACCGAGATCCGCCCGCTGTTCGGCACCGACAACAACCCCGCGGCCTGGCCCTCGGAGCGCGGCATGAGGATCGGCTGCCAGCGGCTCAACTCCCGCTTCCTCGCCTACCGGCAGGCCCTGGGCCTGGACGAGGGTCTGGACTTCCACTCCTTCCGCAGGTCCTACGTCACCCACCTGATCGAGGACGGCTGGGATCCGCGCTTCGTCCAGGAGCAGGTCGGGCACGAGCACGCGAGCACCACCGCGATCTACACCTGCGTCAGCTCCGACTTCCGCACCCGCACGCTGCGTCGGCACCTGGACGCCACCATCACTGCCGCGCTTCAGGCCCAGACGGGGAACAAATCATGAAACGCAAGGTCGGCTACACCTGGAAACTACGCGAGATCATGGCCGATCGGCGCATCTATACGGCCACCGAACTGGTGCCACTCCTGCGTGAGCGCGGCATCGACCTGTCAGCCTCCCAGGTCCACCGCCTGGTCTCCGGCACCCCCGAACGACTGTCCCTGCAGGTGATGTCCGCGCTCTGCGACATCCTCTCCTGCACCCCGGCCGACCTCGTCACCACTACCGCCGAGAACGCCGGCGTCCGCAAGACCGCCACGGGCGACCTGCCCACGCCGCCCAGCGGAGCCGAGAAGTTCCGGCCTCGCCCGGCCCGCATCCTTCCTGACGCATGACCCGCACCTACGCCACCGATGAGCAATACGAACGGTGGTTCATGGCCGAGTGCTGCCGCTGCGGCCGCCGCCGCCACAAGGCAGGGCATTGGCCGGACGGATACATCTGTCGAACCTGCGCCGACCGCGCAATCCGCGTCCGGGGCACCTGTCCCGGATGCGATCAAGATCGTGCGCTTCCCGGACGCCGCAGCAGCGATGGTGCGGCGATCTGCACCACTTGCGCCGGCTTCTCCCAGACGTTCGCCTGCTCACGCTGCGGGTTCGAAGGCAAGCTCCTGGGCGGGCGACTCTGTGAACGATGCACCCTCAGCGACCGGCTCACCGCAGTGCTGGACGATGGAACCGGCCGCATCCGCCCGGAGTTGAGACCTCTGTTCGACCTGCTCGCGGCGATGGAGCAGCCTGGCAGTGGGCTGGCATGGCTGGCGATGCGCCGCAACCATCCCGGGAACGCGGCGGCGCTGTTGCAGCGGCTCGCTTTTGGACAGATTCCGCTCACTCATGACGCGTTCCACGAACTCCAGCCCTGGAGAACGGCCGCTCACCTCGAAGAACTCCTGATGGCCAGCGGCGCCCTGCCCGCCGTCGACAAATACATCTGCTCCTTCCAGCGCTGGCTCCCTGGTTACCTGGCCAGCGTCGACAACACCGTGCACGTCAAGACGATCCGGCTGTTCGCGACCTGGCACGTCCTTCCCGCTCTCCGGGCCCGCGCTGAACGCAGCAACATCACACCGAGCGTTCGCCGCAACGCGGCCGAGCAGATCACCTACGCGACCACCTTCCTCACCTGGATCGACAAGCGCGGCCGCAGGCTCGGCTCCTGCCGCCAAAGTGACATCGACGCCTGGTATGCCGAGAACACCGAACATGCCCGCACCCGGCTCCGGGCCTTCCTCACCTGGGCCATGCAGAGCCGTCAGTGCCCACGATCACTATCACCGCCCGCGATGAAGATCTCCCGCCGAGCCCCTCTGACCGAGGAGGAGCGACTGGCCGCTCTCCGGCGTCTGCTCATCGATACGCACGTTCCCCAGCGCCTGCGGGTCGCTGGCATCATCGTGCTCCTCTACGCACAACCCCTTACCCGGGTCGTCCAGCTCACCGTCGATGACCTGCTCCGCGACGGAGAAGACGTGTTCCTGCGCCTCGGGGAACCGCCCTCGCCCGTCCCGGGACCGGTCGCGTCCCTGCTGCTGGACTACATAGCGGCTCGCGACAATATGAACACCGCCACCAATCGCGCTTCTCGCTGGCTGTTTCCTGGCCGACGAGCGGGCCAGCCCTGCCGCCCCGACCACCTGTCTGCGCTTCTCAACGAGATCGGCGTCTCAGTGGCTGCCGGCCGCGGCGCCGCCATCCGACAGCAACTCCTGGAGATCCCTGCCCCGGTCGTCGCCGACGCGCTCAACTACCACGACAAGACCACCGCCCGTCTCCTTCGAGAAGGTGGCGGAGGCTGGAACCGCTACGCCGCCGGGGAACACGGAACGTCACCATAAAGCCTTTAGGAAGATCACTCACGACAGCTGAATAGGCGAGCCCACCAGTCAGTACCGCAAGCTCATGGGGGTTAATCGGTGCCATGATCAGACTCAGGGCCGCTTGCCGCTTTCAATTGCTTGAGTAAAACGCCGAGGCTCTTCCCGGGCTGAGACTCTTGTGACAGTGGCAGGTCGGCGATCGCGCCCACCAGGAGTGGTCCGTCCAGCAGGTCGGCGGTGAACGTCACGCCGGTGAGGCGGGCCGCCATCGCGAACATTCGCGCGAGGCCGTGTTCGGACAGGTCGTCGTAGCGTTGGTCCCATTCCTCGTCGGGGCCCTCTTCCAGGGGCAGACCGAACTCGCTCATGAGGCCGGCGAGCCGGTCCGGGTCGTCACCGGAGCGATGCTCGGGAGCGGTCGGGTCGAAAGCCGTGATCACAATGCCGTCGGCGGCGTAGTGGAAATAGTCGCAGGCGTAGTCATGCCGCAGGACGGACACCACGTCGGTGCCGACCGACAGCCGCGCCAGCGTCGGGTCGTCCGTCCCCGACCAGCCGCACGACTCCACCGCTGCGCACCCATCGCCGGTTGCGATCACCCCGACATAACCACCTCCCTCACCGCCACCGGTCACCATCGTGAAGTCGGAGACCGCCAGATCCAGCTCGGCGAAGCTCATCTCCGTGCTCGTACGGGCGCCGAACCGGCGCAGCACCTCGGCCGGGTTGAGCCCGCGCAGCAAGGTAACGCAATAGATCTCGCCGAGCAGGTTGCCCCGATCGCCATACGGCGGTTGCAGCCAGCGGAACGGCGTCAGCGCATCGATTGTCATGGCGCGATCTTGGCAGGCCCTACCGACATAGTCAGGCCCACTTCACCCGTCCGCGCGCACCTGCTGTCCGAGAGCCCGGTCTGTTGCCGCCGACATCACGGAAAGTCACTACCACGGCCCTCGGCATCGAGAACTCGCGATAGTCGAATAGGTGACTCCACCAGTACAGGACCCGGGACCCGGGCCGACTCGGTGTGCTCAAGCATCTGACGGCGGGTCGACTGCCGCACATACACCACCGCCATCCGATCGGTGTGCTCGCGCCTGATCTTCCCCGGCGACCCGGGGGACGCACTCATCGGCCTGCTCATCGACGGCATCCATCAGGCTCGCCGACGGGCGATGCAACCGTCGCTCCACCAGCAGCGCCAGCATCCGAATCGCCGCAATCCGGCTTGTTCCCGGCAAATCGCCCCACTCGACAGGCGGAGAGGTCTCCGGCCGGGTCGTGGAGAGCCCGGCTCACCCTCCGATCGCCGACTGACGGTGATGCCGCACCCCCTTCCCGCGGGGCGCTCTGCTCCTTGAGGCGCTGGACGACAGCCGCCAACTCCAGCAGACCTTCGATGCCAATCATCGCAGCTCCAGGCCCTAACAGCTATATAGGTGCACTGTAGAAAGCTGCTTGAACGCTGCATCAGCAAGCTCAAGCAGTTCCGGGCGGTCGCAACCCGCTACGACAAGAGAGCCTTCACCTACGACGGCACCATCGATGTCGCCTCCATCAAGATCTGGCTCCGCGACCTCACCCAAGATCCACCGGACACGGCCTAAACGCCCACTGAGCGCGCCACCGAGGCCAAGCGCCAGAGACCTCGTCACCTACCAAACGCTGCTCAACGACCCCGAACTTGCATTCGCCTACTTCGTCGCGATCATCCTGGCCGACCTTACAAACACGTGGCGGACTCCTGTCTTGACGGCGTGGATCATCGCACCTCCTCACGGACACGCTGCCCTTGCCCGCATGGTGCCGAGAGACAGCTGATCGTCTCACCGGTGGTGACCGGACAGACCCGACAGCTGCCATCGCATCGCCAAGCAGAATCGAGTATTTCGGCGGCCAGGTGAACGGCCCTACCGGGCCGTACGCGGCTGCTGCCCATCATTCGTTGGCTGGGCATCATGATCGGATCCGGTGGCTGACTCAGGGGGGCCAGGCTGTCCAGGGTTGTCCTGCTTGGTCAGCAAGGCCTGCGCCACCGCAGCGGCGGTAACGGCTTCTTCGCGCTGCCGCTGAGCGCTCTTCAGCGCGCTGGTGAGGCTGGCAAGTTCGCCACGCAGCCGATCGGCCTCACCGGCGGCGTCGGCCCGGGCTTGAACGGCGGCCTCGCGAGCCTGCTCGGCCACGGCGGCCGCAGTGACGGCTTGCTCGCGCCGCTGCTGTTCGGCGGTGAGCGCCTGGCGTAGCCGATCGCCCTCCTGGACGTGGGCTGTGGCGGTGCCGCGAGCCTGGTCACGTTCCTGCTCGGCCTTGCGGGTCTGGGCTTCCTGTTTCGTCAGCCGGCGCCGGAGGTCGGCGAGCTCGTGCTGCTGGTCGTCGGTCTGCTGTTCCAGTTCGGCGATGCGGGCGGTCGCGGTGTCGTGCAGCTCGATGAGTTCCGTGCTTCGCTGGCGGGCGGCGTCCCGGTCGTGCTCGGCTTGGCGCTGCCGGTCGGCGGCGTCGGTGGAGAGTTGCTCGGCCTGGGCGCGTGCGTTCTGATGCTCACCGACCTGGCGCCAGGCGTCCTGCTCGCGTTCCTCGGCACGGTCGCGGGCGGTCTCGGCCTGGGCGCGGGTCTGTTCGGCTGCGGCGATCCGGGTGGCCGCAGTGTTCGCCGCGGTCGTGGCGCGTTGCTCTGCCGCCGCGGCGGCGGCGCGGGCCTCTTCGGCGGCGTGTTCGGCGGCGTCCACCTGGGCCAGCGCGCCACTGCTCAGCTCGGCCATCTGGGCACGCAGCGCCTCCTGAGCGGCCTGCCACTGCTCGCCCGCCGCCAGCAGCGGAGCAAGGAGATCCTGGACGCGGAGCAGCGCGTTGGTCACGGGGGCGGCGTGCACGGTGGTGCGCGCCCGGTAGGCGGCCGCCCGGCAGGCGTCGCTGCAGTACTTGGCGCGGCTGCTGCGCCCGGGCAGAGCCTTCGCACAGCCGGGACCGGCACACCGCAGCTCCTCACTCGCCCCGATTATTCCGCTCTCACCCTTGTCGTCACTTTCGGCCGGTACGTCCGCCACCACAGTTTCCTGATCGTTCGTCACAAGCAGCAGCGTAGCGTTCGTATCGATCGATCGCAGTAGTTTCGTACGTTCGCGAACGCTCATACTGGAGAGTCTGACCCGTGATAACCTTCCTTATCGCGGGTTAGGAATAAGGGGCCAGTGGCGAGGCGGAGACGGCATGGATTATGAGCGGGAGACGCGGCCGGTGCCCGCGGCGGGGGAGCAGCCGCCGATTTACGCGCTGCCAGAAAATAGCGGTCATACCGCCGCGGACTACACGCTCAGCGCGCGCACCCAGGAGCGAATCGCCGACGGCGTGCCAGCCAACACCCGCCGCGCCTACGCCCGGCAGTGGGCTGTCTTCACCGCCTGGTGCGCCGACAGCGGCCGGATCGCGCTGCCCGCCACCGCGCACACCCTGGCCGAATACACCTCACAACTGTGCGAGGCCGGCCAGGCCCCGGCCAGCATCGAGCAGGCCATCGCCGCGGTGCGCACCATGCACCGCCTGGCCGGCCACCCCGACCGGCCCGCCACCGAATCTGCCCGTCTCGCGCTGCGCGCCTACAAGCGGCAGCGCGCCGAAGCCGGCGGCCGCGGCCAGCGCGAGGCCCCGCCCATCACCATCGATGCCCTTCGCGCCATGGTCAGCGCCTGCGACCTCGACACGCCGATCGGGCGGCGGGACCGGCTGCTGCTGGTGCTCGGCCTGGCCCTGATGGGCCGCCGCAGCGAGCTCGTCGCCCTGCAGCGGGAGGACGTACGCGAGGTCGCCGACGGGCTCGAGGTGACCATCCGCACCTCCAAAACCGACAAGGACTCGACCGGCGAGACCATCGCCATCCCGCGCGGCAGCCACCCGCTCACCGACCCCGTCGCCGCCTGGCGCGACTGGCTCACCGTCCTCGACCAGGCCGGACACACCACCGGAAGACTGCTGCGCCGCATCAACCGGCACGGCACCGTCGGCCCCTCACTCGGCGCCGACGCCGTCAACACCATCGTGCGCGACCTCGCCGTCCGCGCCGGCGTGCCCAGCGCGGACACCTTCACCGCGCACAGCCTGCGTGCCGGTGGCGCCACCGTCGCCTACGCGGCCGGCGTCCCGGTCGCCGTCATCGCCAAACACGGCCGCTGGGCCCCCGCCTCACCGGTTGTTCTCCGGTACATCAGGGCCGTGGACCGCTGGCGTGACAATGCGATGCGCAATGTGGGGCTCTGACCAGCCAGTATCCCCAGAACCCGGTCGACGGAAAGGCGTGAGCCGCGTCGCGGCGCTCAGGAGGATGAGGCGCTATAGTTCAGTTATTCCGGAAATACGGAATGACGGAGCAAGGATGCCCATGGGACTACTCGAAGAACGGCTCGCGGAGCTGGAGCGCCGGGTCGCCGTCCTGGAAGAGGCGCCCGCCGACCGCTCACCGCCCGCGGACGCGCCACTCGACCTGCTCGACCTGATCCGCTCCAGGACCGGAGGGGGGACTCGGCCAGGCACGGTCATGTACGGCGGCGCGGTGACCTTCGAGGACCGCGACTACGTGTGGGCGATGGAGCACGCGGCCGGCGAGGTGGCGGACGCGCACTGGGCCGGAGCCGCGGCCGTGCTCGAACGCCTCGGCAGCGGGCCGCGTCTGGCCCTGCTCGCGGCCCTCCTCAAACGGCCACGGACGCGCAGGGAACTGCAGGAGACGCTCGGCGAGGCGTCGACCGGGCACCTGTACCACCACCTCAAGGACCTGCAGCGCGCGGGCCTGCTCATCCAGCCGCGGCGCGGCGAGTACGCGATCGCGCCCCACGCCGTCGTGCCGCTGATGACGATCGTCGCCGTCGCCATGGACCTCGGCGCCGCCGAGTCACCCCAGGAGGAACGCGAATGAGAAGCGCTCTGGGCGGATTACTGGACGCCCCTTCACGGCCGGCGTGGCGGGCCTGGTCGAAGGGCGATGTGGAGGGTTGCGAGCGCCACGCCGAGACCCTGTCAGGACCTTCCCGGGATCACCTGCTCTTCCTGTGCAACTCCGTGAAGCAGTCCTACAAGAAGGCGTTGTCCCACTACGACGCCCTCGCCACGGCCGGACGCGCGCCGAGGGCGCTGGACGAGCCGGTCGTCGAGGCATGGCTGCACCTGGGCCGCCCCGATCGGGCCGTCGAGCACGTACGGCGGCGCCGTGACACTCGGCCGCGAGCCGCCGAGCAGGCGCTGCGCGCGCTCGGCCCGAGGCTGACCCGCCCGCTGGAGGTGCGACTCGACGGCACCACCGTGCTTCCGTTCGCCGACCACGAGCTCGCGCCGTACCTTCCGGCCGTGGCGGCGACCATCGACGGCGTTGACGTACTGGCGCATCTCGACACCGGCGGCACGTTCGTGGTCATGGGACCACGACGCGCCGCGGAGGCAGGTGTGGTGACCACCCCGGGCGGCACCAGCTCGCACGGGCTGCAGCGCGCCGAGCTGAGTCACGGCACCATCGCCGAGCTGCGCCTGGGCGCCGCGTCGCTGACCAACGTGCCGGTCGCGGTGCTTTCCACCCTCGCCGGCCCCCAAGACCTGGTGATCATCGGCACCAACGTCCTGGAACAGTTCCTGTCCACCATCGACCACCCCCGCAACCGCCTCATCCTTTCGCCCAGACGCCACCCCGACGCCGCCACCGAGCACTCCTGCCTCCTCGCGGACAGCCCCGTGGCGGCGGAGTTCGGCTTCTATCTCTGGGCGGATCACTTCATGTTCGCGCGCGGCGGCTTCGGCCCGCGCGACGACCTCACGTTCTTCATCGACTCGGGCCTGGTCTACGTGGACGACGCCGTGGAGCCGCCGCGTCAGGCCTGCCTGCTGACCACGCACCGCCACTACCGCGCCTGGGGCATCCCGCGCCGGCTGACCGGCCGCCCGCACTTCGACAGCCCCCAGCCGGTGTCACTCGGCCCGCTCACCCGGCGGGATCCGCTCGTCGCCGTCACGAGGTCCCGGACGACGCCGTGGCAGTCCTTCGGTGGCGTACGCGTCGACGGCCTGCTGTCGCACGGCTTTCTCAAGGCTTATGCATGGACGCTGGATTTCGACAGGGGACGGTACGTGTTCCGATCGGCGCCCGGCGCGGACGAACAGCACAACTGACACCGCAGATCACCTGAGATCGGGCATGCCCCGAGTTGGCTGCGCGAGGTGATGCCGAGCTTGCGGAAGATGTTGCGCAGGTGAGTCTCCACCGTGCGCGGGCTGAGGAACAGGCGCGCGGCCACCTCCTTCGACGTCGCGCCGGCCGCCACCTCACGCACGATGTGCAGGTCCTGCATGGTCAGGCGGTCGTAGGTGTGCTCGGAGCGGCTGCGGGCCACCTCCCCGGCTGGGGCGGGGGTGCCGCCATGTCGTCACGGTGGACCGGTGCCCGCCGCGGCTTCCCGCTGTTGCTTGATCGACGACTCCACGGACTCCAGCCGGATCTTCCTGCTGTCCGGCAGCCCCCACGCGGCGACGATCCCGATGACCGCCGTCCCCATGATCACGAACGCCGGCGACAGCGGCAGGCCGGCCTGCGTGGTGAGCACGTTGACGACGAGCGGCGGCAGGCCGGAGAAGACGAAGGTGCCGAGGGTCCACGCGATGCCGCCCGCCGTGGCACGTACCTCGGTCGGGTAGAACTCCATCGCCACCGCGTGGATCGCGCCCAGGCACAGCGGGACGCTCACCAGGATGAGCATGCCGCCCAGCACGGCCGCGGTGAAGCCGCCGCCGCGGGCGACCAGGAAGCCGGGCAGGACGAAGAGCATCGACGCCAGCCCGCCCAGCATGAGCGGCAGCCGCCGGCCGAACCGGTCACCGAGCAGCCCGACCAGCGGGTTGAACACCACGAGCATCGAGATGAGGATCAGCGGCACCGCGCGGGCTTGGGCGGCCGACAGGTCGCTCTCACGTACGAGGTAGGTCGGGTAGTAGACGAACATGATGTAGAAGGTGGTGCCGAGCGCGCCGACGCAGCTCACGCGTACGATCATGCGCCAGCTCCGCCGCAGGGCCGTCCCGATCGAGGCGTTCTTCACCTCGGCGCGCGCGGCCTCGTACGCCGGCGGCTCCGCCAGCCGGTAACGGAAGTAGAGGCCCACGAGCGCCAGCGGCGCGGCGAGCAGGAACGCCACCCGCCACCCCCAGGCGTCGAACGTGCTCGCGTCCACGACCAGGCCGATGATCACGCCCGTGGCGGCGGCGGCCAGCGTGCCCAGGTTCCCCGCGGCGGAGATGAACGACGTCACGAACCCGCGCCGCCTCCGGGAGGCGTACTCGCCGAGAAACACCGGGGCGACCGTGGTCTCACCGCCCGAGCCGAACCCTTGGAGAAGTCTGCAGAGGACGAGCAGGATCGGGGAGAGCAACGCCGCCGTCTCGTACGTGGGAATGAGGCCGATAGCGGCGGTCGACATTCCGACGAGGAGGATCGAGGTCATCATCGCGTTACGCCGGCCCACCCGATCGGCCATCACCCCGAAGAACAGGCTGCCCGCCGACCTCGACAGGAAGGAGACGCCGAAGACCGCGAAGGTCGCGATCAGGGCGGCGTCCGCGTTGCCGGCGGGGAAGAAGGCCGTCGAGATGGGGGCCACGAAAAGCCCGTAGAGGGCCATGTCGTAAACCTCGATGAAATGGCCGAGTACCACTGCCCCAACCGTTCTGCGGCGCGCGGAATCGGCATGGGTGTCGCGCTCGTCGGATGGTGTCGGCATGCCGGCTCTCCTGGTCATCCAACTGGCAGAGGCGTGTGCGGCCTTTGGAGTTGACGATGATGCTGTCTGAGAGCGTGCGCAACCCACGGGGGCGGTCCTCTGTGTACGGGTGGTGGCGCAGGGCGAGTCGCTGCTGTCTCCCTCGGTCACCCGGCGCGCACCCACCATGCATCAGAGAGACGCGACCGGAGAAACCGGCCCGATCCTCAAGCCCCGGATGGGTGAGACCTGTCGTGGCTCAGGTAGGGTCGCCGGTCAGTTGGCCGACGCGTCGGTGCAGGTCGGAGGCGAGTTCCTCGGCCCGGCTCAGCTGGGTGCGCAGCGCCTCGCAGCGCTCCAGGGCGGCTTGCTCGAAGCGGCCCAGCCGGGCCAGCAACTGCTCCCGCTCGACCGCCTCCAAGGCGCCGGCGCGGTCGAGACGGTCGGTGATGGCCAGCAGTTCGCCCATCTCCTCCAGGGTGAAGCCGAGCGGTTTCATCCGGCGGATCACCATCAGCCGGGCCACATCGGCCTCGGTGTACAGGCGGAAGCCGCCCTGGCTGCGTGCCGAAGGCCGCACCAGCCCGACCTCGTCGTAGTGCCGGATGGTCCGCAGCGACAGTTCGGTACGCGCCGCCACCTGCCCTATATGCATGTGATCGCCTTTGGGATCTCCGCCTGCGGCGACGGGGAGACCGGCATCGGGGGCAGGAAGGGCCGGTCCGTCCATGATTCGCACGACCTCGCTACTCATCTGGTGACGGCCGGCCAGACCTGACCCCGCCGAATCTCTACTCTAACGTTAGGGTAGAGTTGCCGATGGCCGGACCAAGAGGCACTCTCCGGCGCACACCCCCTGACAGGGACACACATCGGCGCCGCACAAGCGCCGCCCCCACCGGACACGGCAAGGAACATTGACGCGCGCATGCCTTTGATCACCACCGCCTGCTGCCCGCCGTGACCCGCCCGCGGTAGCGCCTCAGACGTCGTCGCCGCCTTCTCCTTCGCATCCGGGCACTCCCACGGGCGTGCCGCTTCTTCTCTGCCGCCGCCTGCCCCGGACCGGTGGCACATCGCCCGCCGCCCCCATGAGGGCTGTTCCCTCCCCGAAGGACGCCTGTTGTCTAGCTCATCTGCGCCCGCGCCCCTGCGGCCGCACCGCCCCGAGTGGCTGAAGCCCTCGGTGGCCCGTACCGAGATCCTGTCCGGCCTGGTCGTCGCCCTCGCCCTGATTCCCGAGGCGATCTCGTTCTCCATCATCGCCGGTGTCGACCCCAGCATCGGCTTGTTCGCCTCCTTCACCATGGCCGTGGTCATCGCCATCGCCGGCGGCCGTCCCGCCATGATCTCCGCCGCCACCGGCGCCATCGCCCTGGTCGTCGCCCCGCTGGCCCGCGAGCACGGCCTCGGCTACCTGATCGCCACCGTCATCCTCGGCGGCCTCATCCAGATCGCGCTCGGCGCGCTCGGCGTGGCCAAGCTGATGCGGTTCGTGCCGCGCAGCGTCATGGTCGGCTTCGTCAACGCCCTGGCCATCCTCATCTTCATGGCCCAGGTGCCGGAGCTCATCGACGTACCGTGGATCGTCTACCCGCTGGTCGGCGGCGCGCTGGCACTGATGGTGTTCCTGCCCCGGCTGACCAGGGCGGTCCCGGCGCCGCTGATCTCCATTGTCGCGCTCACCGCGCTGACGATCGGCGCCCACCTGGCCGTGCCCACCGTCGGCGACCGCGGCGTCCTGCCCTCCTCGCTCCCGGTGCCCGGCCTGCCGGACGTGCCCTTCACGCTGGACACCCTCACCCTCATCGCCCCGTACGCGCTCGGCTTCGCCCTGGTCGGGCTCATGGAGTCGCTGATGACCGCCAAGCTGGTCGACGACATCACCGACACCCACTCCTCCAAGACCCGCGAGTCCATCGGCCAGGGCATCGCCAACATCGTCACCGGCTTCTTCGGCGGCATGGGCGGCTGCGCCATGATCGGCCAGACCATGATCAACGTAAAGAACGGCGCCCGTACCCGGCTGTCCACCTTCACCGCCGGCGTGCTGCTGATGGTGTTGTGCATCGTCTTCGGCCCGCTGGTCTCCCAGATCCCGATGGCCGCCCTGGTCGCCGTCATGATCCTGGTCTCGGTCGGCACCTTCGACTGGCACTCCATCGCCCCGGCCACCCTCAAGCGCATGCCCGCCGGCGAGATCACCGTCATGGTCGTCACCGTCGCCGTCGTGGTCGCCACCCACAACCTGGCCATCGGCGTCGTCGTCGGCTCGCTGACCGGCCTGGTCATCTTCGCCCGCCGCGTCGCCCACCTCGCCCGGGTGACCGCCTGCCTCGACCCCGACGGCGACCAGGTCGTCTACGCCGTCACCGGCGAACTGTTCTTCGCCTCCAGCAACGACCTGGTCTCCCAGTTCAACTACGCGACCGATCCCGACGACGTGGTCATCGACCTGACCGACGCCCACATCTGGGACGCCTCCTCCGTGGCCGCCCTGGACGCCGTCGATGCCAAGTACGCCGCCCGCGGCAAGACCGTGCGGATCGTCGGGCTCAACCAGCCCAGCGCCCGCATGCACGCCACCCTGTCCGGCGAACTGTCCGGCAGCCACTGACCCCCGCAGCCGACCCCGTACGACACGAAAGGCCCGACACCATGGTGAACCGCGACGCCACCGCACTCGACGACCCGGTGGGCGAATCACTGCGCGGTCACCACACACACCTCGCCCGCCGGCTCGGCGGGGCGGCCACCTACCAGCCGGGAGTCGCGACCTTCTCCACGGTCACCACCGACCCTGACCTGCGGGAATGGGCCGACCTTGCCGATCTGCTCGGTCCTGGCGAGCTCGCCGACATGTTCAGCAGCGCAGCGACACCGCCGCCGGACTGGGAGGCGGTCTTCGCCCTCGAAGGCCGCCAGCTGATCTGGTACGGCGACGGCCGACCCGATCACGCACCCGCCGGGCCCCGCGACGGTGTCGTCGAACTGGGCGCGGACAGCGTGCCCGAGATGCTCGACCTCGTCGCGCGGGCCCAGCCGGGACCGTTCTGGCCGCGTACCCACGAACTCGGCACCTATCTCGGCATCCGCGACAACGGCACGCTGGTCGCGATGGCGGGCGAGCGCCTGCGGCCACCGGGATGGACCGAGATCAGCGCCGTGTGCACCGCCCCCGAGGCACGCGGGCGAGGCCACGCCGCCCGCCTGGTCAGCGCGCTCGTGGCGGGTATCACGGCGCGCGGCGAACGTCCCTTCCTGCACGCGGCCGAGGCGAACACCGGCGCGATCGCCCTCTACGAACGGCTCGGCTTCGCCACCCGCAAGCACGTGACCTTCCGAGGGTTCCGCACGCCGTGACGGCCCCGCCCCGAGACGGATCCGCAGCGGGCGGGCGCCTTCCGCGGTCAGGACGGCTGGAGTTCGTCGAAGAGGGCGAGGGCTTCGGCGGGGTCCGGGCTCACCAGGCGCTCCAGACCGGCCGTCGTGATCTTCGCCCACTTGCCGGCCCGTACCCACATCTGTTCCTCGAACGCGCGGACGGCCTTGTCCAGCTCGTCAGGACCGGAAGCGGCGGCGACTGACTCGGCGAGTTCGGCGCCTTCCAGCATCGCGAGGTTCGCGCCCGCCCCCAGCGGGGGCATCAGGTGCGCGGCGTCGCCCAGCAGCGTCACCCCGGGCACGTGGGTCCAGGTGTGGGGTACGGGCAGGACGTGGAGGGGGCGGTGGGCGAAAACGGCGCCATGGCGGAGGAGGTCGAGCAGGGGAGCGGCCCAGCCGTCGAACAGAGCCAGCAGGCTTGACCGCACGGCCTCGGCGTCGGCCAGGTCCACGCCCGGGTTCGGGTCCGCGTGCCGGTTCAGGCCCAGATGCCGGTCCGGGTCCGTGTGCCAGTCCAGCGGCGCGCGGAACTGGGCGTACACCTTGACGTGGCCGCCGCTGTTGCGCTGGGCGACGACGGCCCGATTCACGCCGTACGCGGCCATGGAGCCGTCGCCGACCAGCCGGGCGAGGTCGGGATGGCGGGTGTCGACGTCATCCAGGGACGTCTCGATCAAGATGACGCCGGTGTAGTGCGGCGTCGCGGACGAGAGCGCCGGCCGAACCCGGGACCAGGCGCCATCCGCGCCCACCAAGAGGTCGAACGTCTCCTGCCGCCCATCCTCGAAACGCACCAGCACGCCATCCCCGCCGCCCGGCACCACCTCGGCCACGCCCCGCCCCCACTGAACGTCGAGGGAGTCGAGCAGCAGGTCGCGGAGTTGCCCCCGGTCGATCTCGGGATGGGCCTTGTCATCCGGGTCGGCTTGCCAGTCGCGCAACACGGTGCCGTCCGGGGCCAGGATGCGCATGGCCTGCCCCTCCGGGCGAGCCAGCGCCCGGAACTCCGCCAGCAGCCCCGCCTTGTCCATCGCGCGCTGCCCCATCCCTTCGTGCAGGTCGAGCGTGCCGCCCGGGGGACGGGCGTCGGGGGAGGGATCGCGTTCGAGGACGGTGACGGAGTGACCGTGGCGGTGCAGTACGCGGGCGAAGGTCAGACCGGCGGGACCGCCTCCGACCGCGGCAATACGATGTCTCATGGCGATACACTGTATTTGCCGAATGCAGTGTATCGCAACCGTACGATGTACCCATGACTGTGTGGGACAGGCCGGAGCCGCCGACTCGCCCCGTGCCGCTCGACCGGGAGCGAATCGTGACCGCCGCCATCGAACTGGCCGACGAGGGCGGGCTGGAGGCGGTGTCGTTGCGCAAGGTCGCCGCCCGGCTGGACGCCGGCCCGATGCGGCTGTATGGATATATCTCCACCAAAGAGGAGTTGTTCGACCTCATGGTGGACGAGGTCCACGCCGAGATGCTCCCCGAGGAGCGCCCCGGCGACTGGCGGGAGGCGCTGCGCGTGCGTGCCCACCGCACCAGGCAGGCCACCCTCCGCCACCAATGGCTGGCCGACCTGCTCGGCGGCCGTCCGACCCTGGGCCCGAACGCCCTCGCCGTGACCGAGGCCACGCTGGCCGCCCTCGACGGCCTCGCCGACCTCGACACCGTCATGCGTGCCGTGGAGACCGTCAACGCCTACTGCACCGGCGCGATCAGGCGCGAGATCGCGAACCTGCGGGCCGAGCGCGCCACCGGCCTGTCCAAGCGCGACTGGCAGCGCGCCTCCGGCCCGCATGTGACGCGGATGCTGGCCACGGGCCGCTTCCCCACACTGGCCAAGGCCGTGCACGACGGTACGGAGGTGGACGCCGAGGAGTCCTTCGCGACCGGCCTGGAATGGGTCCTCGACGCCGTGGCCGCCAAACTCACCCGACCGCCGGGGTGACGCGCAGGAGTTCCAGGCGACATCCGTGACACCGCACGAAGCCAACCTGTCGGCTTTTGGTGTTGCGGGTGCATCTGGGGCTGCTCTGGGCGCGACATGCCGGTAAGAAGCAACAACTTCCAGAACAACAAACGATCAGACACGGCCTCCAGAGCGCGGCCCTCAGAGCGCGGCCCCGACCCGCCCCGGCGCAGCGCAAGGCCCGCCAGGGGTATGGGACCCACAAGTGGCACATACCAGACGTCCAGCACCGAGCGGCCGGCGACCACCGGATGGGGACCCGAACGGATGGGGACCCGAAAAGATCGCGGCCGCATGGGGTCAGCGCCCGCCGCCGGAATCGTCCCTCCCGTGGTGGGCTGGCGCATCCGGGCCATGCTCCACCTCATCCGAGCCATGCCTTCACCTCAGATGCAGATCACGATCTTTCCGCGCGTACGTCCGCGCTCGGCGTGCGCGTGAGCGTCGGCGATCGCCTTCAGGGGGTAGCTCTGTTCGATGCGGGGCGTGTAGCGGCCTTGCCGGCCCAGTTCCGCGGCCGCGGACAGGAGGGCGGGGTCGTTCTCCGCGTTGACCACATGCGTACCCAGGCGGTGCCCGCGTGCGTGGTCGGCAACCGTCGAGACGCGCGCCGGGTCGCCCGTGATCGCGACGAGGTCGTCCAGCGAGCCGGAGGCTGCGGTGTCGAGCACGAGGTCGACACCGTGCGGAGCGAGCGCGGTGAGGCGGCGTGCGAGGCCGGGGCCGTAGGTCGTGGGGACGGCGCCGAGGGAGGCAAGGAACTCGTGGTTGCGCTCGCCGGCTGTACCGATCACGGTGGCGCCTTGCGCCGCAGCGATCTCGACTGCCGCGCTGCCCACGCCTCCGGCAGCGCCCTCGATAAGGAGAGTACGCCCCGCGAGAGGGCCGAGCGCGTTCAGTCCACGCATCGCGGTCACAGACGCGAGCCCGGCACCCGCGGCCTGCTCATCGTTCCAGCGGGCGGGGGCGTGGGCCCAGGCCGAGAGGACGACCAGCTCCGCGGTCGCACCGGTGACACCGCCCAGCCCAAAGACGCGGTCGCCGATCCTCACCCCCTCCACCCCGTCACCGACCTCGTCAACCACGCCGACGGCGTCGCGCCCGGGGATGGCGGGCAACTCCAGGGGAAGCAACTGGTGCAGGGCGCCGGTGCGCAGCTTCCAGTCGATGGCATTGACGCTGGCCGCCGCGACGCGGACACGGATCTCACCAGGCCCGGGGCGGGGGTCGGGGACCTGCTCGATCACCAGACTCTCCACTCCGCCGTACTCGTGGAAACGGGCTGCACGCATAATGTCCTGCCTTACCTAATGGATTGAAATGACCTTCCGTTCGTCGGCCGTCACCCTAAAACCTGACACTGATGTGAGAGGCAAATCGGCAGCTAAACCAGCCGCCGCTGCCGTTGCACCTACCGCGGACGGAGCGGCCTCAGCATCCAGAAGCCGGTACCGAACGGGCCGGCACTGGCCAGCCACGGCGCTGAGACGGCGAGGATCACAGGCAACGACACCACCGCCGGTTCATCCAGCCGCACCAGCCATTTCGGCGGACGCGGTGGCAGCTCACCCCGGCCCCAGCACCCGCCGAGGGGCGGCGCGCCCGCATCTTCCAAATCTGCAGTGCGACAGCGGCGGCAGTCGGCGCACCCGCTGCCCGAGCGCGTCGCAGGCGTCCTGCGCCGAACGGAGCCGCAGGTGTCCCATGCGGTACGAGTCGCGGGCGTCCCGTGCGGAACGGAGCCGCAGGTGTCCCGTGCGGAACGTAAGAGGCTGACCTTAGGCGTGCCCGCGACGATGGGTCCGGACGACAGGGCAACAGGACAACAACACGACGACAGGTCGGCGGACGTCGTCGGCAATTGCGTACAGCGCGGTCCGCCACTGCGGCGTCTTGCCGTGGGGCTGCGGGCCGCCGCCACGGCGAGCATTTCCCAGGCGGTCTCCGCGGTCACGGGGTGGGGGGTGCGCCGGGCGTGGCCGTGCAACGGTCACTGCGGCGTCTTGCCGTGGGGCTGCGGGCCGCCGCCACGGCGAGCGTTTTCCAGGCGGTCTCCGCGGTCACGGGGTGGGGGGTGCGCCGGGCGTGGCCGTGCAACGGTCACTGCGGCGTCTTGCCGTGGGGCTGCGGGCCGCCGCCAC
>NZ_JBFAKB010000030.1:0-45201 GCF_040655495.1 Nonomuraea sp. NPDC050404 | reverse complement strand
CACGGCGAGCGTTTTCCAGGCGGTTTCCACAGTCGCGAGGTGGGGGGTGGCCGGGTGTGGCCGCGACTACGGCCACTACGGCGTCTCGCCGTGGGGCTGCAGGCCGCCGCCACGGCGAGCGTTTTCCAGGCGGTCTCCGCGGTCACGGGGTGGGGGGTGGCCGGGTGTGGCCGCGACTACGGTCACTGCGGCGTCTTGCCGTGGGGCTGCAGACCGCCACCGCGGCGAGCATTTCCCAGGCCGTTTCCACGGTAACGGCGTGGGGTGCGCGTGGCTGGCCGCGATCCGGCCGCTGCGCAAGGAGTTGTGTCATTCATGCGCTTCCACGCGGGGCCGTCCGATGCCCTCGATGCGCGAGCCGGGGAGCGGTGAGCTAGGTGTCACCGGAGGTCCAACTCGGGTAGAAGGCCGAGCTCGCAGGGTCCACGACGGCCAGGCGGGTGGCGGTGGCGGCGGTAGCGGATGTAGCGGTCGATGCGACGTCCAGCAGCGGAGACTCTCGATGGCCTGAGTTCCAACCACACGGACGCCGCCCTCCATGCCCGCGCGCCGGGCACCAAGAAAGATGGCGCGGGCGGGGTTTCGGTCGGCTCACGTCCCTCCGACATGGGCACCACCTACGCCGTCTGGTCCGGTGCCAGCCACCACCGCCTACGCCTAACGGTCGCCGGGGTGGCCGTCTCCCTGTCGGGCATCGCGCGGTGGCCTCGGCTCCCGTGACCGCGGTCGGCCAGGTTCATGGCCCATGGACCGGTGCCAGCACCACCGCCATCGTCCTCATCGGCGCCGCCATCTGCCGGGTGTCGCGCGCAACGTCTTGGAGGGCACTGGTGTGGCGACGCCAAATTATTTTTGGATTTTAATTTCTAGAAAATAAAAATGCTAGGCTGCCGTTGTGACTGGGGAGACGGGGCTTGTGACGTTGTGCAAGCACTGCGGTGCGTCCATCGAGCAGCGGGGAGGAAGAGGGCGGCCCAAGGCGTACTGTCCCGAGAAGGGTTGTCAGGCTGCGGCCAAGCGTGAGCGGGAGTTGCGGCGCGCCACCCCGGGGTTGGAAGGGGCGCTGGCCAGGGCGGAGCAGTTGTACGACCGGATGGAGAGTGGGCTGGTCGCGGCCATTGAACCGCTGGCGCGGGCGTTGGCTGAAGAGATGAGTCCTGCGGGGGTTGAGGCCAAGTTGAGCGCGGTGCAGGCGGAGGCGCATACGCGGGTCGCCATTGCGCGTACCGAACGTGAGCAGGCTTTTGAGCAAGTACGGCTGGCGCGCGAGGCCACCGAGCACGCGCGCAGGCAGACGGCGGAGATGCGCCGGCGGCTCGAAGAGGCCGAGCATGAGCGGGAGACCGCGCTGGGCGATGCCGAGCGCGCCCGCGAGCAGGCGTTGGCCGCCCTGCGTGAGGCGGCCAGCACCGAGCGGCAGGCGTTGCAGGCGGCGGAGGAGGCCAAGCGGCGGGCCGAACTGGCCGAACGGCGGGCGGAGGAGGCGGCCCGCCGGGTCGCGCTGACCGAGCAGGCCGGGGACCAGGCTGTACAGGAGCTCGCCGGGCGGGTCGAGCAGGCCGGCGGACAGGTGGACGATGCGCGGGCCGAGGCCGTACAGGCCAAGGAGGACGCGGCCATGGCCAGGTGGGAGCGGGATCGCGCCCGGGAGGAGACGGCGGCGGCGGTTCAGGCGCGCGAGGTGGCCGAGCGGGAGGCGGTCGGCGCCAGGGCGCGTGCGGAGGCGGCGGCGCAGGAGCGGGAACGGGCCGTGGAGCGGGCCGTCAAGGCGGAGCGGAACGCCGCCGAGGCCGAGCGCGACCGCGCGATGGCGCTCAGGGATGCCGCGCAGGCGGCGGCCGAGGGGGAGCGGCTGGCCGGGAAGATCGCGGAGATGGAGGAGGGTGGTGCCGCGGCGCTGTCCCGCGAGCGGAAGGTGGCCTCGCGGGAAAAGTCGCGGGCCGAGGCGGCGGTCAAGGAACGTGATCGGCTGCAGGCGGAGTTGCGGCTGGAAAGGGTACGGCTGGCAGATCTGCGGACCGAGTTGGAGTCGGTCCGGGCGGAGGCAGCGCAACTGCGGGAACGGGCGGTGGCGGCAGAACTGCGTTCGGCCCAGTAAGAGGGGTGTTAGTCAACCGCAAGATCGCGCATGACGATCTTGCGTCGTGGGAGCAGACTCCAGGTAGGTCGGCCCTGGGTGGGTTCGGTGCCTCCCGGTCACGCAATGGCGGTCCGGACCTCCACAGCTACGGCTGGCCGCCACGCCGGAGTTCGGCGGCTTGTGAGAAGAGACGGCCGCACAAGTAACGGTCTCCGCAACGCGTACGGAGGCCGTTCGCATGCTTTTCTGAGCTGCTCGGCCCCGTTCGTTGCTCGGGGCGCGCTAAAAGCTTGGTAGTGGTCGACGATCCACATGGTGCCGTGGTGGGAGCTGCCGACGCAGAAGGATTGCTGCATCGTGCCCCAGGGCGTCGAATTTGTGCGGATCTCCTGGCGGCCGCCTGCGGCCGCGCAGTGGGCCAGGGTGATGATGCCGTCCGCCGATGCGGCGGGGCGCGAGCACGATCATGGCGGCAGCGGCGGCCACCAGGACGCCGTCACTCGGACGGGGATGTGTATGAAGTTCTCCTTGACGACGGTTGCGGTGATGGGTCGCTGGAGTTCCTTGCCACCCGGAGCAAACGCGTACTGTGACTGGCCTGCCATTTCTCGCTATCGCCATCGCTTGCGGGATCGGACCGCCGCCCAAGTAACGGCTTCCCTGATGTACGGGAAGGGCCGCCACCTGCGTGATGGCGGGCCCTGGCGGTGTGCCGGAGGATGATCCGGGCGGGGGCCGCCATGGCGTAGGCGGCGAGGTTGAGGGCGTTGAGGGGGCGCTGGTGGTGGCCATGGCGGCGGGGTCGATGAGGGGGCGGGGTGGCGGTGGCGATGGGGGAGCGGGTGGCAAGGGTGTTGTTGGAGGGCGGGCGCGAGCGCGGCGGTTCGCCCGGTGCGGGGGCTCGGTGAGGTGCTGCTGTGCGCCCGCTGTGACGCGGGCGACCCGCTCGTCACGTACTTCGCCATCCAGTCCACGGCACTGCCCGTCCTGGACACGCCGCTCTCCTGTCCCGGCTGCTGCGCGGGTGGCTCGCCCGAGTCCGCCCGCAGGCCCCGGACGAGGGCGCGGTGCGCGCCGAAGCGGAGACCAGGCGGAGGGGCAACCTGGCCTGTCGGTAAGGCCGGCCCCACCAGCCGCCATCTGAGGTGCTGCAGTTAACGGCCGGTGCCGACGATGGTTGTCGGGCCGGTCGCCTTCACGGTGCGCAGCACGGGAGCGGTTTCGATCGTGTGCATGCCCTCAACCGAGCCAAGCCCCTGCGTCAGGTAGCGGTGCAGGGCCGCTGGATCGGTGCACAGCGCGTTGGCCACCAAGTTGGTGGAACCCGTGGTGGCGGCTACGAAGGCCAGTTCTGCATGCCGGGCCAGGGCGGTGGCGATCCGGTCGAGGTGCATCGGGGCGACCGACATCCACAGCAGAGCCTGCATGCCGACACCGAGCACCGCTGCGTCGAGCTCGATGTCGAAGAAGAGCGCGCCGCTGGCCCGCAGGTCAGCCAGGCGGCGCGCGACGGTGGCAGCCGACCAGCCTGTGGCCTTGGCCAGGTCGGCGTGGCCGGCCCTGCCGTCGGAGCGCAGCGCGGTCAGCAGGGCGGCATCGGAGCCCGTCACGGCGTGCCGTTCGCTGTGGGACTGGACGACGGGCTCCAGCAGCCGCTGCTGTCGCTCGTCCAGCACGTTCGGGCGTCCGCGCCAGGCGGCGGGACCGCCGTGGTAACTGTGCAGCAGGCAGTGCGCGGACACCGCGGTGATGCCCGAGGTCCGCGGGATGTCGTGCAGGAGCAGCGCGCGATCGGGCTGATGGTCTGGGGTGGTGACGATCGCGAAGATCTCCGTGCCGCCGGAGATGAGCTTGACCCACGAGGTGTCGGCCCGCCGCGCCAGAGCCCGGGCGAGGTTCTGGGCGCTGTGCGGGGCGGCGGTCAGGCGCAGCATCCACTGCGCCTGACCGGTGTGCCGGGTGTCAGGAAGCCCCACGACCCGCAGCCCGGCCTCGGCGCACAGCCGCCGGTAGCGGCGGGCCACGGTCTGGGTCGAGACGCCCAGCACGGCACCGATCCTGCTGAACGGCGCGCGACCGTCGATGTGCAGCGCATGGATCAGACCCCGGTCGACGTCATCCAACATGCGATATTCCCTCATTCATCGACCTTCCATGGAAAGTATCGCCTACTTTCCGATGAAAAGTGGAACCTGTCTCGCTCCCGCCCGCAGACTCAACCGCGATGAACGAACCTGCAGGAAAGGGAGCTTCCCGTGCTGATGAGCCCGAAGTTGGCCTACCGGTGGCGGTGGGCCGCGCTGACAGCGCTGCTGGCCGCCGAGGCAATGAACCTGCTCGACGCCACGATCGTCCAGGTCGCCGCACCCGTCATCCATGCCGACCTGGCCGGTCCCGCCTCTGACATCCAGTGGTTCGGGGCCGCGTATACGCTGCCGTTCGCGGTGCTACTGATCACCGGCGGACGGCTTGGCGACATCGCCGGCCGCACCCGGACATTCCGGGTCGGCGTCGCCGCCTTCGTGATCGCCTCGCTGGCCTGCGCGCTGAGCGGGTCCGCCGGGACGCTGATCGCCGCGCGAGCGGTGCAGGGAGCCGCGGCGGCGCTGATCATCCCGCAGACTCTCGGGCTGATCCGCGCCATGTTCCACGGCGCGGAACTGCCCAAGGCGCTGGGCACCATCGGGCCGGTCATGGGCCTGTCGGCGGTCTGCGGCCCCGTGCTCGGCGGCCTCCTTACCCACGCCGACCTGCTCCGATCGTCGTGGCGGTCGGTCTTTTTGGTGAACGTCCCGCTCGGCCTGGCGGTCCTCGCGCTCACCCCGCTGCTGCGCGAGGACCGCGCCGCTCACCGGCCACGCCTCGATCTGCCCGGAACCACGCTGGCGACCTTCGGCACGGGCATGGTGGTCTACCCGCTCATCGAGGGCGACACGGCAGGACGGTGGATTGTGCTCGCCGGCGGTGTCGTTGTGCTGGTGATGTTCTGGTTCCAGCAGCGTGGACGGTCGCGGCGCGGACGGACCCCGCTGATCGAGGCCAGCCTGTTCGGCAACCGCGGTTTCCCCGCCGCGCTGATGAGCTCCACGTTGTTCTTCGCGGTGATGAACGGCCTGATGCTGACCATCGTCCTGCAGGCGCAGCTCGCCCGCCATGACGACGTCCTGACCTCGGGCCTGATGCTGCTGCCCTGGTCGGGCGGGATGGCGGTCTCCTCATGGGTGTCAGGGGCCTATCTGTTCCCTCGCTTCGGGGCGAAACTCATGTACGGCGGGCTCACCGCACTGCTGACGGGAACTCTGCTCCTGCTGGCCACCTACACGCTCGGTTACTCCTGGCCGGCCGTACCCGCGATGGCTCTGGGCGGACTCGGGCTGGGGATGTTCACCACGCCGTTCTTCAGCACCGCGCTCGCCCGCGTCCGCCCGCACGAGATCGGCTCGGCCGCCGGGCTGCTCAACGCCGTGCAGCAACTCGGGGGCACGCTGGGCATCGCCCTGCTCGGCACGCTATTCCTCCGCACCGGCGCGGCCCTCACCGGCCTGTGGGCCGCCGGCGCGCTTGTGATCGCCACCGGCTTCGCCACCAAGTTCATGATCGGCGGACGGCCGCAAGACGCTGATCAGGCAGGTACGGGAACTGCAGCTGCCTCTGTGACAAGCCCCGCTTCCACCCCTTAACTGCCGCCGCTGAACGGCCACGTCCACCCGGCGAAGCTGACCCCGGCACGATCTCGCCCTTCGCACGAAGTGCCGACTTGCCAAGGGGTATCGGTACTTCGAGGGTTTCGGGGGCAGTGCAGGGCGTGCACGTCCAGGGAAATGCCGCCTCCAAGTATTGTCGGCACTTTCCACGCACGCATGCCGGCCTGTGAGCAGTGCTTATGTACCTACTAGTATGTAGGTCGTGGACACCAGGGAACGGCTCATCGAGAGCACCCGCGAACTGCTGTGGGAACGCGGCTACGTGGGCACCAGCCCGAAAGCCATCCAGCAGCGCTCCGGCGCGGGCCAGGGCAGCATGTACCACCACTTCCACGGCAAACCCGACCTGGCACTCGCCGCGATCACCCGCAACGCCGAGGAGATGCGCGAGCGGGCCCGGGCCGCCCTCGACGGCCCCGGCACCGTCGCCGGGCGCGTCGCCGCCTACCTGCGCCGCGAACGCGACGCCCTGAAGGGCTGCCCGGTCGGACGGCTCACCCAGGACCCCGACGTGATGGCCGACCCGGAACTGCGGGGGCCCATTGAGGAGACGTTCGCCTGGCTCACCGGCACGCTGACCGCCCTGCTCGCGCGGGGCCGCGCGGACGGAGAGCTGCGTCCTGACCTCGACCCGGGCGCCACGGCCGCCGCACTCGTCGCGGTCGTCCAGGGCGGCTACGTGCTCGCCAGGGCCACCGGATCCCCGGACGCGTACGCGCAGGCCGTCGAGGGCGCGCTCGCTCTCATCCGCTTCCAGGAAAAGGAGAACCACTGACATGCCCCTTGTACGCATCGACGCCCTGCGCGCCGGCACCGAGCGGCTTGAGGCGCTCGGGCGCGCCGTGCACGACGCCCTCGTCGAGACCATCGGCATCCCGCCCGGGGATCTGTTCCAGGTGCTCACCGATCATGACGGCGTGCGCGGCATGCTGCGGTACGGGGACTTTCCCGACATCCGGCGGGACGATGACATCGTGTTCGTGGCGATCACGTTGCGATCCGGGCGGACGGCGGACCAGAAGCGGGCGCTCTATCGGCGGATCGCGGACCTCGCGCAGTCGTATGCGGGGACGGAGCCGCGGAACGTGTTCGTCTTCCTGACCGAGAACGAGTCGATCGACTGGTCGTTCGGGGAGGGAATCGCGCAGTACGCCCGTCCTTAGCGGGCCGCCAAGCTGTCACTCCGGCACCTTCCGCGCATCCGCCGGCCTCGGCAAGAGGGCGCCCGCGATGGCGATCGCCGCCCGCCCGGCCAGAGCGCCCGCGCCGCGCCGAACCTGAGCAGGATCCGCCGTTCCCCGAACCGCCGCACCAGCGGCCGTGACAGCCGCGCCCCCGACGATGCCGCCGAGCCGAACCCGAGCCCGTACTCAAGCGGCGTGGAACCCAGGTCGTACGGGCTGGCGGGCCTTACGGTCGTCGCGGCGCTCCGCGGCCAGGCGCGAGCGGGTGGCGGCTCACCGCAGCCTCGGGAGTTCCAGGCCGTTACAGCAGGGCGCGGGCCAGGGCGTTGCCGTTGCCCGGCTCGACCGGTGCGGTCAGGAACACCGGCGCCTGGGACATGAAGCGCGGTCGCGTCCCCCGGTGCTCGTCGGCCGCGTGCACGGTCAGCGGGTGTACGAGGTACATGTCGCCCGGCTGTCCGGTCGCGTACGTCACCGGCCGGTCCTTTGAGGCCGCGTCCAGCAGCGGGCCGGCCTCGAACGGGTCCATGACCTGTTCGGCGAGCACTCGCGCGGCGTCGCGCTGCGAGCCAACCCGGAGGCGCGTCGGCGCGTCGTCCGGGCCCACGTCCGACAGCAGGACCAGCAGCAACATTGTCTCCGGCCGTCCCGACACCGCCCAGGAACCGTCGGGCCGGGCCACGGAGGCGTCGATGTGCCAGCCTCGGTCGTCGTCCGGCTCGACGCCGGGGAAGCGGATCGGCATGTTGCCGAGCGAGGCGCGCGGTCCCCACCCGCCGGGCCCGGCCACCTCGTCCAGCGCCTGTGCCAGCCGTGGGCTGCGCATGAGCTCGCCGAAAGGACCCTCGCCGGTCAGGTCGGTGGCCCACATCACGGGTTGCCGCCAGCTGGCGGGGTCATCGGGCGACAGGCCCAGTTGCTGCCACACCAGCGCCCTGGCCGCGTCGCCGACCTCGCGCGGTACGGCCGCCGCCAGCTTGACGAAGCCGTCGGCGATGAACCGGTCCACGTTCGTGACGGTCATGTCCAGCACTCTAACGACGCCGTCCTACTACATGGGAGCGCGTCTGCTCCTGTCCGAAAAGTAGCCCTGCGGCGCGCCGCTGGGGTGCCGCGCTTGCCCCTGGGCGCGCCGAATGCGGCACCACTGGCTGCAAGGCGGTGCGGAACAGCTGGTGGAAGCCTCGTGCTCCGGTCGGCGTGACCAGCCCGGGGCAGCTGGTGTCACAGGTGGTCAGGCGGCCTCGCCGCAGGCGATGTAGAGGCTCATGTCGGTGAAGTCGACGGTGATGGTGTACGGCTTCCAGAAGCAGTGGGAGAACCAGCCCATCGTGTCGAACCCCGTCCCAAAGGGCCAGGGCACGTTGACCGGCTGATTCGGGTTCGTGTAGCAGTACACCTCCTTGGCGACGGCGTTCCCGAGGCGGATCTCCTTCGGATAGCAGGGGTAGACGACGGCCGGGTGGCTCTGGGCGAAGGTCCCGATCTGGCGGTCGTGGTCCGTGCGGATTCCCAATTGCTCGGCCGTTGTCCCGCGCGTTCCGGCGGCGATCTCGCTGCCTCCACCGAGGTTCACGCCCACCACGCCCGTACGGGAGCCGGTGACGCCGGCGAAGCTGCCCACGCTGTGCAGGTACTGCTCACGGGCCAGCCACAGCGGCAGGCGTTCGGCGCCCGCCCGGGTGGCGGCGGCGCGTGCCTTCCTGGCCGATTCGGGGGTAGGGCGGCGCAGGATCAACTGCCGGCCCGCGTAGTCGAAGGTGGTCAGCAGGTGGTAGAAGACCCACGTGCCGATCAGGCCGTCGCTGTCGGTGCCGACATCTTCGCCCGACTCCGTCGCCGACCAGCCCACCGGGACGTTACGCAGTTCGAGGCCGCCCAGCTTGAAGGACTCCAGGATCCCGTAGTACGCCCATACGGTGCCGCCCTCGAAACCGATCTGCTGACTGGCGACGGGGCTCAGCCCGGCCTCCTTGGCCACCGACGCGCGCAGGCTCAGGCTCGGGGCGCCGGTGTAGAACGTGAAGCGTTTCGCCGGCCCGCCGTTGACCGAGGCTTCGACCAGCGGCAGCGGGTCCAACTGCGTCCATGGCACCCGCGCGGTGTCGCCGTGGACCTGGTACGCCTCGCCGCGTACTGCCGCGAACCACTTGGCGTAGCCGTCCTCGCCGGCCGCCTTCCAATGGGGTGCGGACAGGCCGAATTTGTCCTGCCGGATGTAGCAGTCGGCCAGGAAATGGTTGGCGTCCTTGTCGTCGGGTGCCAGGGCGAGGGCCATTTTGAGGTATTTCTCGGCGTCGGCGAACCGGTTGCCCAGTAGCCCGACATAGCCGCGCAGGCGGGCCGCGTGCAGGTTCCCGGGGTCCTTTTTGAGGATCTCCTCGTACGCGCGGCCGGCCTGCTCGAACTTGCCCGCCTTGAACAGCGCGTCCGCGTCACCGCCATCGGCCAGGGCTTTGGTCGCGCCGCCCGTCAGCGGCACGGTCGCGGCGGCACCGGCCAGCGCGGCGGCACCCCGCAGCAGCGAACGCCGGTCCCAACGCCTGTCATCAGCCACGCCTTCTCCTTCTCGTGATCACCTTTGCGACGGACGGGCACAGTTCCCCGCATCGCCCTGTTCGATGAGGGCGATGCCGTGGCGTACAGCGTCGTCCCGATGTGGGTGGCTGGGTCGCGCCCGCCGGTCCCGTCCACTATCGGACGGCCGTATCCCCGCCCCATCCGCGCCGTGTCATGGTCACGTCACAGCCGCCGCGCCACGGCGGAGCGGCCCATTAATTGCATGGCGGCGAGGCGGACACCGGTGCAACTATTCGGACGTTCGTCGCCTCACCGGGGCGGAAGCTCTCCGATCTGGATCAGAGCAGCGGCAACGGCCGACCAGGAGGAAAATGCCGAGCGCCCACGTCCGGGGCACGATCGCCCGCAACCTGGACGACCAGGAGCAGGCGTGACCACGGATACGAGTCCACCGCCCCCGGCCACGCGGTGGGTGCTGCCCGCCCTGGTCGGATACTCCTTCTCCGTGGCGCCGGCCATGACCACCCTGACCACCGTCCTGGCCGTGCTCGCGGGTGCGGCGCCGGTCGGCATCACCATCGCGATCGGTGCGCTGGTGGACGTGCTCACCTCGGCGATCGGTCAGGGCCTGGACACCCCGGCGGCGCGGGAGTGCTACCGCTGGATCGCCCTCATCGTCGTGCTGTTCTTCCTCACCCACATCACCGAGTCCGCGCGTACGGCCCTGGGCCGGGCACTCGGCCGCCGGGTCACCGGCCGGCTCGGCGAGCGCGTGATGATGGCCGCCTCCGAGCCGGCGACCATCGGCCACCTCGAAGATCCGGCCTTCCAAGGGCGGATCGAGCGGGCCCGGGGCAGCGGAAGCATCGACATGCCGGCCGGGGAGGCGGTCTTCGGCTTCTCCACCAAGGCCTCGTTGTGGGTGACCAGCATCGGCTCCGCGGCCCTGCTCACCCAGATCACCTGGGGGCTGGGGCTCATCGTCCTGGCCGTCTTTGTCGTGATCCACCTGCGGCTGGTCAGGAACTACCGGATCGCCGTCGTGGAGACCGTGAGTCAGACGACGAAGCTCCGCCGTACGTCCTACTTACGGGACGTGCCGACCACGCCGGGCGCGGCCAGGGAGGTGCGCCTCTTCGGCCTCGCGGCCTTCTTCCGCGACGCCTACCAGGCGGAGTGGCGCGTGAACATGACGGAGGTCTGGCGACGGCGGCGCGAGCATCGCCTGTTCGTCGTCGTGGTGGTCGTGGTCACCGGCGTCACTGTCGCGTCGGTCTTCCACTACCTGGGGCACCGGGCGGCGACCGGAGGTTCGACGGTGGGTGACCTGGCGCTCGGTGGCCTCGCCATCCGGGCGCTCCTCCAGGTGCTCCGGGCGGACGAGGACGACCTCCGCATCGGCTTCGGCTCGAAGGCGGCCACCGAGGCGTTCGCCTTCCCGGCCGCTACGCCACCGCCCGCCCCCGAAAACAGCCTCACCCCGGACACACCCAACAACAGCCCCACGCCGTACGCCCCCGAAAACAGCCTCACCCCGGACACACCCAGCAACAGCCCCACGCCGCACGCCCTCAACAACAGCCCCACATCGGACGCACCTGACAACGGCCCCATGCCAGTCGTTCCGAACAACGCCCCCTGGCCGGTCGCGGCCATCTCGTGCGAGGATCTGCGCTTCCGCTACGGCGGCGCCTCCGACGACGTCTTGCACGGCATCGACCTCACCATCCCCGCAGGCCAGTCCCTCGCCGTCGTCGGCCTCAACGGCGCGGGCAAAACAACGCTGGCCCGCCTCATCGCGGGCCTGGACGCCCCGAGCGGTGGCCACGTACGCGCCGGCACGACCCCGATCGACGACGCCAACCGCCGAAACTGGCAACGTCAGGTGGTCGCCGTGTTCCAGGACTTCAGCCGCTACGAGCTGACCGTACGCGACAACATCGCCTTCGGCTCCCTGCCCCATGCGGACGACGAGGAGGGCCTGCGCGCCGTGGCCCGCCAGGCCGGCCTCCCGGAGTTCATCGGACGGCTCCCGAACGGCTGGAACACGGTACTCACCGGCGGGACCGACGCGTCGGGCGGCGAATGGCAGCGCATCGCCATCGCCCGGGCACTGTTCGGCCTGCGGCACGGCGCCCGGCTGCTGATCATGGACGAGCCGGCCGCGAGCCTGGACGCCCGCGCGGAGGCTCAGCTCTACGACACCTTCCACGAGCTCACCGCGGGCGCGACCACCATTGCCATCTCGCATCGGTTCGCCACCGTGCGCAAGGCGGAGCGCGTGGTCGTGCTCGACCACGGCCGGATCATCGAGGACGGCACGCACGAGGATCTGATCGCCGCCGGCGGCCGGTACGCCGAGCTGTTCCGCCTGCAGGCCAAGCGTTTCGAGGGGACACCGTCGTGATCGGCGCCCTGCGCTTCGCCCTCACCGTCGGACCCCGCATCGACCCGCTGCGATCCCTGCTCGTGATCGCGGTGGCGATACTCGAACAGGCCACCGGGATCGGTCTCGCCGTGCTGCTCGGGCTGTTCAGCGAGATGGCGAGCAGGCATTCGACCAGCGGCCTGCCGGCACTGGCGCTGGGTGTGGCGGTCTTCGTGATGCTCACCCAGGGCACTTTCATCGCCGGCTACTTCACCCGCCTCCGCCTGCAGGAGGAGATCCGGAACGAGGTCGAGCGCCGGTTAGTCGACGCGGTGGGCACGACGCCGACGCTGGAGGTGCACGAACGTGCGGGCCGCTCGGACAGGGCGGCGGTGGTCCGTGGCGCGCGGGGCGACATCGGGACGGCCTTCGACCGGCTCCTGTGGCTGGCCGGAGCGGCGCTGGCGCTGGTCGCCTCGGCGGTCGTGATGGCCTCGGTCGTTCCCGTCCTCGCCGTGCTGCCGATCTTCGCCGTCCCCGCGGTGCTGGCCACCCGGGCTGCGGACAGGAAACGCGATCAGGCCGTACGGCGCGCCACGCCCAGGCTCCGGCTGGCCGATCACCTGTTCACGCTCGCCACCACGGCCGCGCCCGGTCGCGAGACCCGCCTGTTCGGGCTGGCGGGCGAGCTGCGGCGCAGGCACCGCGAGGAGTGGGAGTCCGGCGGCCGGGACCTCGCCAGGACCGATCGACGGGCCCGCGTGCCGGTCGCGCTGGCCTGGCTGCTCTTCGTGCTGGCGTACGCGACCGCCATCGTCCTGATGGTGCGGGCCGGCCTGTCCGGCGAGGCCCCGCTGGGCCTCATCGTCGCGGCCATCGCCGTGTCCAGCCAGGTCACCGGGCTGGTGCAGGGCGTGCTGACCCTGACCTACTGGGCACTGGAGTCGCTTCGGGCCACCCGGGCGTTCCTCGACGTGGTCGAGGACGCCGCCGCGGAGCGGGCGGCCGTCGTGCCCGCCACGCCGGTGGCGGTGCCGGCCCGGCTGGAGGGCGGCATCAAGGTGGAGGGCCTCGGCTTCCGGTACTGGAACCGCGATCGGCCCGCGCTGAACGACATCGACCTCGAACTCCCGGCCGGCGCCGTGGTGGCCCTGGTCGGCGAGAACGGCGCGGGGAAGTCGACGCTCGTCAAGCTGCTCGGCGGCCTCTACCGGCCGACCACGGGGCGCGTCCTGGTGGACGGTACCGATCTCGCGCACTTCACGCCGGAGGACTGGCGCGCCAGGGTCACGGCGGCCTTCCAGGACCCCGTACACATCGAGATGTCCCTGAAGGACACGGTCGGGCTGGGCCTGCTGGAGCATCGCGACGATCCGGAACGGATCGCGGAGGCACTGCGGACGGCCGGCGGCGACCGGCTCCTCGCGTCGTTGCCCGAGGGCCTGGAGACCCGGCTCGGGCGCGGATCGTGGGACGGCAAGGGGCTGTCGGGCGGCCAGTGGCAGACGGTGGCCAACGCCCGCGCGGCGATGCGGCGGACCCCGCTGCTGCGGATCCTGGACGAGCCCACCGCCAGCCTCGACGCGCGGGCCGAGGAGTGGCTGTTCCAGCGGTACACCGGCCTGGACCGGCTGGAGGGCGGCGTGACGGTCCTGGTCACGCACCGTCTCACCACCGCGCGGGCGGCCGATCTCATCGTCGTCCTGGACGGCGGCCGGGTCGCCGAGGTCGGCACGCACGACACGCTGAGTGCGGCCGGCGGGCTCTACGCCGAACTGTTCCGCTTACAGGCCCGATATTTCGCCTGAGCGGAAAACATGACATCAGGCGTCGGGATTCAGGGCGATCGTCGTCCGTGGGCCGGAACCCACGGACGACGACGAGGAGCTCAAGCATGACCGACGCCGAGGCCATCGAGGTGGTACGCGCCCGTACCAACAACCTGCGGGATGTGTCGGTGCGCATCCCCAAGGGGCGGCTCATCGCCTTCACCGGGGTGAGCGGCAGCGGCAAGACCTCGCTGGCCATCGACACCCTGCACAACGAGGCCCAGCTGCGATATCTTGAGGGCCTCTCGCCGTTCGTGCGGCAGTACATCACCCAGCGCAACCGGCCCAAGGTCGATCGCATCCTGGGACTCGGCGTGACGCTCGCGGTCGACCAGCGCCGCCTGAACCGCAACCCCCGCTCCACGGTCGCCACGATCACCGGCATCGACGGGCATCTCGGACTGCTGTACTCGCGCCTTCCCGCGATCGGCGCGGAGCGTGCGGACGGGCACCTGACGACCGCTCACTTCGACCGCGACACGCCGGAAGGAGGCTGCGCGGACTGCCATGGGGTCGGCGGGCGGTGGCAGGCGCAGGAGGACCTGGTCATCACGCGTCCTGAGCTGCCGCTCTTCGAGGGAGCCTCACCCTGGTACGCCAAGTGGCGCTCGGGAGAGCACGCGTTCGTGCCGGCGCTCGCCGAGAAACGGGGCGTGGACCTCGGCCGGCCGTGGAAGTCGCTGCCCGAGGAGTTCCGACACTGCGTGTTGTACGGCACGGGCGAGGAGAAGATCGAGGCGACCGTCAACATGACGAACAAGAACGAGACGGCCCAGGTGACCTACACCTCCAGCCAGCCGCTGCGGGGCGCGCTCGCCGAGGTGGAGCGCGTGTTCGTGAACGCCCAGACCTCCAGTGCCAAGCAGCGCTACCTGGCGTACATGCGCAAACAGCCGTGCGGCACCTGCGGCGGCAGCGGGTACGACCGGGCGGCCCGCTCCGTACGGCTCGGCGGGCTGACCTACCCCGACCTGATCGAGGTGGAGGTGCGGCAGGTGCGCACCTGGGCGGAGCGCGTGGCCGGCGACCTGGACGCCCGGCAGCGCGAGGTGGGCGAGCCGCTGCTGCAGGACCTGGGCCGCAGGCTCGGCATCCTCGACCGGCTCGGCCTGGCCCATCTCCAGCTGTCCCGCAGCGCGGCGACGCTGTCCGGCGGCGAGCTGCAGCGGACCAGGCTCGCCGCTCAGCTCGGCACCGAGCTGAGCGGCATCACCTTCGTCCTGGACGAGCCGGGCACCGGGCTGCATCCGGCGGACAAGGCGCACCTGCTCGACATCGCCCTGGAGCTGCGCCAGGCCGGCAACACGGTGCTCCTGGTCGAGCACGACCCCGAACTGATCGCGCGGGCCGACTGGGTGATCGACATGGGGCCCGGCGCGGGCCGCCTCGGCGGTGAGGTGCTGGTGTCGGGGCCGCCCGCCGACGCGGCCGCCCACCCGGCGTCGCTGACCGGACGCTACCTGGCGGGACGGGGACCTCGGCTGCGCCGCACCCGCCGCCCGACCGGCGAGGACACCGGCTGGGTGGAGCTGTACGGCCTGCGCGCGCACAACGTGACCGCCGACCTGGTACGTATCCCCGCCGGCCGGCTCACCTGCCTGACCGGGGTGAGCGGCAGCGGCAAGAGCAGCCTGCTCGGCGCGCTGGCGGAGGGTGTGACGGCCGCGTTGAACGGGACGGTGACCGACGCGGTGCGGCAGGTGACCGGGCTGGCGGGGTTCGACTGGGTTGCCGTCGTCGATCAGGAGCCGCTCGGGAGGACGCCGCGGTCCAATCCGGCCACCTACAGCAAGGCGTTCGACATCGTCCGCAAGTTGTTCGCCGGGACGGACGCGGCGCGCGGGCTCGGGGTGAACGCCTCCTGGTTCAGCTTCAACACCGCAGGTGGCGGACGTTGCGAGACCTGCACCGGCTATGGCCGTAAGCTGGTCGACATGCACTTCCTGCCGGATGTGTGGGTGGTCTGCGACGCGTGCGAGGGCCGGCGCTACAAGCCGGAGGCCCTGGACATCAGGTATCAGGGCCTGGCCATCGACCAGGTGCTGGAGCTGACCGTCGCCGAGGCCGTGGAGCGGTTCACCGGACCCCGGCAGCTCGCGGAGACCCTGGGAGCCCTGAACCTGGTCGGGCTCGGCTATCTCCAGCTCGGCCAGAGCGCCACGGAGTTGTCCGGCGGGGAGGCGCAGCGGCTGAAACTGGCCTCCGCGATCCAGCGCGGCGCCGCGAGCCGCAAGGCCGGCCTGGTCGTACTCGACGAACCCGTCTCGGGCCTGCACCCGTCCGACACCCAGCGGGTGGTGGACGCGCTCGACGTACTGCTCGACTCGGGCAACACCGTCGTCGTGGCCGAACACGACATCCCCGTCGCGGCCTGCGCGGACTGGGTGATCGACCTGGGGCCTGGGGCCGGTCCTGACGGGGGAGCGGTGGTCGCGGAGGGCAGCCCTGACGCCGTCGCGACCGCCGGCACGCCGACCGCCGCCTTCCTCCGGCGGTACGCGGCGGGCCTGCCGCTGTTGTCAGAGACGCGTCTCGTGCCCGTCAACGATCAGGAAGAAGCCGCCCTGGCCGGTTGCGCCGGTTGAGCTCGACGGTGCGTCGGGGGCTTACCGCCGGGGTGACACCGTGGCGGTCGCCTGCGCGGACAGGTAGAGGCAGGTGGAGATCAGCCTGATCAGGTCCACGGTGCCGGCCACCTCGCGCACGAGGCCCACGCCGCTCAGGCGCCGCGCCTCGGGCACGTACATCGCGTAGTCGCAGGCCAGCGGGGTGGTGAAGTCGATCTCGACGCGCAGGTTGTCCGGTACGGGCAGGCACTCCAGCCCGGCGCGGCCGGACACTGCGTCGCGGGCGGCGGCCCTGATGCGCTCGGTGGCCACCGACGGGTGTGAGGAGGTCGCCGCGTGAAAGCCCGCCGCCCGCTTGACCGGCACGGTCAGCACGCCGGGCAGCGCCTTGGCCGCCGTGGCGCAGACCAGCTCGTCGCCGGTGACCAGGCCGACCGGCACGCCGAGCGACGCGGCATGAAGCGCGTTGACCTCCAGTTCGCCCACCGGCGCGCCGTTCACGCGGATCTCGCGGAAGCTGCCGGAGAAGCTGTGCGCCAGCACGCCCTGCTCTCCCGCCGCCGCGTGATAGCCGATGAACAGGGCGACCGCGTCGCCCTCCGTGATGCCCTGCATCATGGCCAGCGGCTTGGGCGAGCCGGTCACCACCTGGGCCCGCGGGTCCAGATCGGCGTGCAGGAGGTTGTCCATGCTGCCGTGGCTGTCGTTGATCACGACTTCCTCGGCGCCGGCGTCGAAGGCCCCCCGGATGGCGGCGTCGGCCTCGGCGGTCATCAGGCGCTGGGCCAGCGGGTAGCCGGTGCCGCCGCGTACGGCCTGGTCGAGGGTGGCGACGCCCGCTACGCCCTCCATGTCGATCGAGATGAAGACTCGCATGCCCGTCATCGTAGTGACGTGCCACACGCTCGCGATCATGCGCCGGCACGGCTGCCCGGCCGCCGGATCGGCTCAGCAGCGCCAGGCCGCCACGGCGTCGGTCAAGCCACGCCGCCGCGGCGTCGGTCAGGCCGGGTCGTGCGGCGGCCCCTCTTCGTCCGCCATGCGGCCGAGCAGGCGTTGCGCGAACAGCTGGTTCGCGTGGTGCTGCTGCTCGTTGAGGGTGCGCTCACCGTAGGCGGCGAGCAACGAGGAGACGTCGGCGCCGAACCCAATGTCGGGCCAGTTCTCCAGGAGGGGCCGGTACAGCGTCACCATGTCCTCGGCGACCTGTTCGATGCCCTCCTGCGGCGTGTCAGGGCCGAGTTCGGCGAAACGCCGGAGCAAATCCGTGGTGGCCGGGGTGAAGAGGGAATGCTGAGCCATGGCGCCGGCGAAGGCGGACGTCCCGGTCTCGCCGAGCAGGTGGGAGATCAGGACGACCTGCTCGTGCTCGTGACGCGCCGCGTCGGGGGAGACGTCGGCGATGGCGCTGAGGGTGGGTCCGAAGGCCGCCATTTCCGGCGGGAGGTCGGGCAGCGCGCCGTGGCTGCGGAGCCGGGCGATGGCCGCCCGCCGTCCGGCGAGCCGCTCCATCTCGGCGGCGGCCTGCTGGTCCAGCTCGTCGAGCAGCTTGTCGGCGGCCCCGGGATTGTCGAGCACGTCCGGCAGTGCGGCGAGCGGGAGGCCGAGCTCGGTCAGGCGGGTGATCCGCAACAGCCTGACCAGGTGACTCACGTCGTAGTCGCGGTAGCCGTTGACCGAGCGTTCTGGTTCGTCGAGGATCCCGATCTGGAGGTAGTGCCGTACGGTGCGGATGGTGACCCCGGCGAGTGCGGCCAGTTCACTGCTGCGCAACGGTCTGCCCCTTCGCTTCCCTTTCGGTCGGTACGCAGTGTAGCCGGATGATTGGCGGCCGGCCGTCTGCGTACACTGACCGGCATGGCATGCCGCATCAGTGAGCTGGTCCTCGACGCCGCCGATCCCGAACGGCTCGCCGCGTTCTGGAGCGAGGTCCTCGGCTACGTCGAGCTCGGCCGGGAAGACGACGGAAGCATCGAGATCGGGCCGCCCGGCACCGGTTTCGGCGGCCCGCTGCCCACCCTCGTCCTCAGCCCCAGCAGCGACCCGCGGCCGGGGAAGCTCCGCCTGCACATCGACGTCAACGCCACGGACCGCGACCAGGACGCCGAACTTGAGCGCCTGTACGCCATCGGGGCGACCAAGGCCGAGGTCGGGCAGAGCGGCGAGGAGTCGTGGCATGTCCTGGCCGACCCGGAGGGCAACGAGTTCTGCCTGCTCCGCCGGCGCCTGGACCCGGTGTAGGCGGGGGGTCCGCGTGCCCGGCGGCTCGGACAGAGGTCATCGCGTGCCCGCCGGCTCGGACAGGAGCCCGGCGCGGTCACGGGACGGGCGCCTGTCGATCGCCCAGACGGCCAGCGCGCAGGCCGCGAATCCGGCCCCGAGGAGGCTGGCGCCCGCCCAGCCGTGTCCGGCGAAGACGGCAGTGGTGGCGGCCGCGCCGAGAGCCGAGCCGAGCGAGTAGAAGACCATGTAACCGCCGATGACACCGCTGGTGCGATCCGGATGCGCGGCGGTGAGCAGGTGCTGGTTGCTCACATGCACGGCCTGGACCGCGAAGTCGAGCACCACGATCCCGGCGATGAGCGGCCACAACGACCACGGCAGCTGGGCGATCGCCGCCCACGAGCCGATGAGCAGGGCGAGCGCGAGCCCGGTGATCGGGACGGCCCGTCCCGCGTCCGCCCACCGTCCCGCGCGTGCCGCGCCGAGCGCGCCGGCGAGCCCGGCGACGCCGAACAGCCCGATCTGGCTCTCGCTCAGTTGCCACGGCGTGCCCGCCAGCGGCAGGGACAGCCCGCTCCACAGGGTTCCGAACGAGGCGAACAGGAAGAACGCGATGAGCCCGCGCGTCAGGAAGACGCGCCGGCCGAACAGCGTGCCGAGTGAGACGAGGGCCCGCCCGTACGCCGCGGGCCGGTTGGGCCGTTCCTCCGGCGGCAGCACGGCCAGGACGAGGGCCGCGAGCCCGAGCGACAACACCGCGAGCACGGCGTAGACGCTCCGCCAGCCCCACACCTCGGCGAGCGCGCCGGTGACGATCCGGGCGCCCAGGATGCCGGCCACCACGCCCGAGGTCACGACGCCGATGGTGCGTCCGCGTTCGGCGGGCGGCGAGATCGACGCGGCGTAGGCCACCGTGGTCTGCACCACCACGGCGAACACGCCGGCCGCCGCGAGCCCGGCGAACGCCACCCACGCGGCCGGCGCCGAGGCCGTCAGGATCATGCCCGCCGCGGTGAGCGCCAGATGCGCGGCGATGAGCCGGCGCCGGTCGAGCACGTCACCGAGCGGCACCAGCAGCACCAGCCCCGCCAGGTAGCCGACCTGGCCGGTCGCCACGATCCACCCGGTGAGTTCCGCCGGCACTCCGAGATCGTGTCCCATCGGCTGCAGAACCGGCTGCGCGGCATAGATGCTCGCCACAGCGACACCGCACACCACCGCGAGCAGCAACCGCCGCCCCACGTCCATCGACCCTCCCGAATAAGTAGCAAATTGCAACCATTTCGACCGTACGGCATGATGGTTGCAAACCGCAACTCATTGGGAGGGAGCCATGTCGCGCACCCCGGACGCCGGCTGGACCGACCCTGAATGCCCCGTCGCCCGCACGCTCGACCTGGTCGGCGACAGGTGGAGCCTGCTCGTCGTCCGCGACGCGATGGACGGGGCGCGGTCGTTCACCGAGTTCCAGCGGCGCACCGGCATCGCCCGCAACATCCTCACCGACCGCCTGCGCAAGCTCACCGCCCACGGGCTGCTCGCCCAGCGCACCGCGCCATCGGGCCGCCGCCAGGAGTACGTGCTCACCGACGCCGGCCGCGACCTCTTCCCGGTCATCCTCACCCTGCGGCAGTGGGGAGAGCGCCACGCCTTCGACGCAGGCGAGCCCCACTCCACGCTTGTCGACCGGCACGGCACTCCCGTGCCGGAGATCGCGCCGGCCGGCGCCGACGGCACTGCCCTCGGCGCCGACACCACCCACGTGCGCAAAGCACGGTAGAAGAGTCCGTTATGCCAGGCGGCCGAAGATGTGGTTGGCAGGGGAACCGGGATCGTCCCCATAGAAGAACTCGGACGCCGCCTTGTGGTACTCGGCCCGCGACAGGGCTCCGGAGGCGTCGAGGTCGAGCGTGTTGAACACCTCGGCGCACTCGTCGTCGGAGGCCCGGCCCGTGCTGCCGAAGATGTGCGTGAACTCGGTGAGGCTGATCGCGCCGTCGGCGTCGCCGTCGGCCAGGTCGAAGAAGAGGTCGGCGACCGGCGCGAGCTCTTCGGGGTAGCGGGCGCGGTCGGCGAAGGTGGCGGCGAACGCCTGCGTCAGCTCCGCCGTGGTCACCATGTCGTCCTTGTCGGCGTCGGCGGGGGCGATCACGAACTCCCAGAACCGGTGCATGGTCTCGTGCATCTGCCGTGCCTGCGGGGAGTCCGGTGGAATTCCTCTGGCCTGGATGTAGCGTTCGCTCATCGTGACGACGTCCTGCCGGGTGATCGCGCCGTCGCCGTTCACGTCCGCGGCGTGGAACCACCGCTCGTACTTGCGTTTACGCAGCTCATTCATAGATTCACGGTAAATCTGCGGCATCGGTTCCGCCAGCGGCAGCTTCTTGGGCAAACAGGATGAAGTGTCCGGTCTATGCCCTGCGGACGTCCTGGTTCGTGCCCGGCAGGGACAAGAGCATGAGCGGGAGAACGCTTTCTCGACGCCAGATCAGGAGATCCATGAGGAAGGCACTTGCCGTGTTGGCGGTGACCGCCGCGGTCACCCTTGTCGCTCAGCCGATCCCCGCCGGAGCATCGCTGACCAGCCGGCGCACCACATCGTCAGGGTGCGACACCATCAAGGACAAGGACGCGGCCATCCGCGGCCTCGCCGAGTACGTGAACGGCAGATGGAAGCTCGGCATCAAGACCCAGGACTACGAGCTGCGGCCGTTCGAGGCGGGCTGCGTCATCCAGCCCAAGGGCGCCGCCCCCATCACGATGGACAAGGATGGCGGCTCGGTGACGGTCAGCGTGCTGGAGACCGCGCCCCCCGAGGCATCGTCTCCGGGCGGCGGCGTGAGCGTCCGGCAGGAGGCCACGTGGAGGGAGCCCACCTGCCGCGAGACCTTCGACTCGGAGGGCATCGGGAAGATGCGCGCCTGCACACAGTGGGGCCGCATGGACTACGAGGGCGCGACGCACATCAACTACGCCTTCAGGAGCTACGCGTCATGCGGAGCGCGTGAGGGCGGCCCCATCGCGACGTACGTCTCCGAGTGCTACGTGGAGACGGACCCCCTCTCGCCGACCTCCACCACGCTGGTCTGGAACGACTGGAGCCCGAAGTCGACGACCGAGTTCAACCCCTGCGGAAGCCTCGCTCTCAGCCTGGGAGTGGGGCCGGTCAACGCCGGCTACACCGTCAACACCTGCGAAAAGCTGGTCCCGGCTTGGGGCACGTACGCCCCTGACTTCAGGGCCACCTGGAAGGGTAAGTCGTACTTCGCCGAGGACGTTCGGGAGACGGCCGCGATGGTCGGCTTCTGGAGCCGCGGCACCAGCTCACCCAGCATCTACGCGCGGCACGGATACACGGTCGCCGTCGGTCCTCCGGGCCGCTGAACCGACGGATCGCCCGGTTCGAGGCATCGAACCGGGCGATCGTTTGCGCTTATATACAACCGATCGGTCGTTAATGTAGTTTGTCCTCCATGACGCAAGACGGCCGGCGGTTGCGCGGGTTGCGGAGCCGGGAGGCGATCCTGGAGCAGGCGGTGGCGCTGGCGTCCGTGGAAGGGCTCGACGGGCTCTCACTCGGACGGCTGGCGGCGGCGACCGGCACCAGCAAGTCCGGATTTTTCGCACACTGGCGTGACAAGGAGCAGCTGCAGCTCGACGCCGTGGAATGGGCCGCCCGCCAGTGGACCGAGCACGTGGTGGTGCCCACGCTGCGTGCCCCGGCCGGGGTGCGGCGGGTGTTCGCGCTGCACGAGGCGCGGCTGCGCTTCTACGAGGACGGCGTGCTGCCGGGCGGCTGCTTCTTCTTCACCGTGCAGGCCGAGTTCGACGACCGTCCCGGGGCGGTGCGCGATCGGGTGGCGCGGGCCATGGGGGAGTGGCTGGGGTTCGTCCGGCACCAGGTGGAGCAGGCCGTGGCGCTGGGCGAGCTGGCCGGGGACGTCGATCCGGCGCAACTCGCGTACGAGATCGACGCGCTCGGCGAGATGGCCGTCGTCCACTCCCGGCTGCACGGCGGGGAGCTGTCCCTCCTGCACGCCCGCCGCGCCGTCCTGCAACGCCTGCGCGCGCTCTGCCCCGACCCAGCACTTCTACCGGAGGACTGATCATGATGGACAACGACGGCGTGTACGAGCCGGTCCAGGTGCATTTCGACGACCTCGACGCCATGGGCCTGTTGCACAACTCGCGCTACGCCCTGCTGGTCGAGCGGGCGATCGGCGCCTTCTGGCAGCGGCTCGGCTGGTCACCGGACGCCGGGCGGTCGGCGTTCAGGGATGTGTACCTGGCCGTGCGCGAGTTCAAGGTGACCTATCACGTGCCCATCGCGGGATCGGGTGACGTCCAGGTGCACTTCTGGATGGATCGTATGGGCCGTACGAGCGGGATCTACGGTTTCCGGGTGTTGTCGGCCGACCGCACGGTGGTGCATGCCGAGGGCTACCGGGTCAACGTCAACCTCGACCCCGCCACGTTCCGGCCCGCGCCCTTCAGCGATGAACTGCGCAGCGCCGCCGGACCTCTGATGCGGCAGGCGGTGGCGGCCGGGTCGTGACGGCCGCGGTTCGTTCCGCTAGACGGCCTTGCCGGGGGCGATGTAGAGGTTCATGCCGGTGAAGTCGAGGGTGACGTTGTAGGGCTTGTAGAAGCTGTGGAAGAAGGTGACCGGCACGTCGAACCCGAGGGGGTCGAGCTTCGAGTTCGGGTTCGTGTAGCAGTAGACGTCCCTGGCGGCGGCGTCGCCGAGGCGGATCTCCTTCGGGTAGCACGGGTAGGCGACGGCCGGGTGGCTGTGGGCGAACGTCTCGATCGGGCGGTCACGGTCGGTGCGGATCCGCAACCGCTCGGCCGTGTCCCCGTGCGTGGCCGCGGCCGGCTCGCTGCCTCCGCCGATGGGCACGGCCACCACCCGTGGGCCGGAGCCGGCGATGCTGCCCCTGCTGTAGACCATGTGCTCGCGGGCCAGCCACATCGGCAGGGGCTTGGCGGCGGCACGGGCCCTGGCGACCGTTTCCGGAGTGTTGCGCCGCAGGATGAGTTGCCGGCCCGCGTAGTCGAAGGTGGTCAGGAAGTGGTAGAAGACCCACGTGCCGATCATGCCGTCGTTCTCGGTGGTGACGTCGCCGCCCGACTCCCATTCCATCCACGCCACGGGGAGGTTGCGCACTTCGATGCCGCCCAGCTTGAACGACTCCAGGATTCCGCCGTGCCGCCAGGCTTTGCCGTTCAGGTAATCGATCTTTGAACTGGCGATGGGGCTCAGCCCGGCCTCCTTGGCCACCGTCGCGGAAACGCTCAGTGACGGAGCGCCGGTGTAGAACGTGAAGCGCTTCGGCGGCCCGCCGTTGACCGACGCCTCCACCAGCGGCTGCGGGTCCATCTGCAGCCAGCTCACCTGCGCGAGGTCGCCGTGGATCTGGTACGGCTCGCCGCGTAACGCCCCGAACACCTTGGCCGCGCCCTCGTCCCCGGCCGCCTGCCAGTGGGGCGCGGAGAGGGCGAACTTGTCCTGCCGCATGTAGCAGTCGGCCAGGAACCGGTTGGCGTCCTTGTCGCCGGGCGCCACCTCGATGGCCAGCTTGAGGTATCGCTCGGCCTCGGGGAACCGGTTGGACAGCAGCCCGACGAAGCCGCGCCGCCGGGCCGCGTGCAGGTTCCTGGGATCCGTTCTCAGCATCTCCTCGTACGCGCGCCCCGCCTGCTCGAACTTCCCGGCCTTGAACAGCGCGTCCGCGTCATCGCCGGCCTGCGCAGCGGCCGCGCCGCCGCCCAGCAAGGGCGCGGTCGCGGCGGCACCCGCCACCACGGCGGCGCCCCGGAGCAACGAACGCCGATCCCACGCTCCGTAATCAGCCACACCTTCTCCTCTCCCTTGATCACTTTCCGTCCCACTGTCGACCGGCTGTGTCCCCGCCTCATCCGCGCCACGTCATGGTCGTGTCACACCGGCTATGCAAGTGCATAGTATGCTCGCCGTACGCACAACTTCTTGTGCGAACGAATAGGAGTCATGGGCAGTGACGACACCAACACCCGACCCTGAGGACCTGACCGCCCGCGCGCGGATCAGAGACGCCGCACTGCGGCACTTCGGGGAGCACGGCTTCGAGGGGGCGACAACCCGGGCGATCGCCGAGACCGCCGGCGTGTCCCCGGGGCTGCTGCGCCATCACTTCGGCACCAAGCAGAAGTTGCGCGAGGCGTGCGACGACCACCTGGTCAAACTGATCAGCAGGATCAACGAGCAGGTCAGCGCCGACACCGGAGTCAGCGGCGTCAACTACGTCGGGGCCTCCATGGCGGCGATCGGCCCGTACCAGCGATACCTGTCCCGTGCCCTGACCGAGGGGCGGGCGGAGCCGGTGTTCGACGCGATGGCGCGGATGGGCGAGCAGTGGCTCGCCCGGCTCGACGAGCGCCGCTCCGACACCCCCTTCGCGAACCGGAAGGCCAGGGCGACGGTGGGCACCGCGATGGCCCTGGCCGTCGGCATCCTGCACGAGCACGTCTCCCGTGGGCTGGGCGCCGACGTGTCCAGCGAGGAAGGCACCCACCTGCTCGCCCTGACCGTGCTCGACCTCTACTCCCACCCCTGGCTCGGCCAGGAGGAGGCCGCCGCCTACCGCGACGCCCTGAACAGGACCGGAGCGCAAACCAAGGAGCACCCCGGTGAGTGACGCGATCTCAGTGACGGGCCTGGTCAAGACGTTCGGCGGCACCCACGCGCTGGACGGCCTCGACCTCGTCGTGGGCGCCGGCGAGGTGCACGGCTTCCTGGGGCCCAACGGCGCGGGCAAGAGCACCACGATCCGGGTCCTGCTCGGCATGTTGCGCGCCGACGCGGGCTCTGCGCGGCTGCTCGGCGGCGACCCGTGGGCCGAGGCGGCGGAGCTGCACCGCAGGCTGGCCTACGTGCCCGGCGATGTCACGCTGTGGCCGAACCTGTCGGGCGGCGAGGTGATCGACCTGCTCGGACGGCTGCGCGGCGGCCTCGACGAGCGGCGCCGCGCCGAGTTACTGGAGCGCTTCGACCTGGACCCGCGCAAGAAGTGCCGCACCTACTCCAAGGGCAACCGCCAGAAGGTCGCCCTGGTCGCCGCGCTGGCCTCCGGCGCCGAACTGCTCATCCTCGACGAGCCCACCTCCGGCCTGGACCCCCTCATGGAGGAGGTCTTCCGCGAGACGGTACGCCAGGAGCAGCGCCGCGGGGACCGTACCGTGCTGCTGTCCAGCCACATCCTGGCCGAGGTCGAGGAGTTGTGCGACCGGGTGACCATCATCAGGGACGGGCGCACGGTCGAGAGCGGCACCCTGGCCGACCTGCGCCATCTCACCCGCACCTCCATCCGGGCCGACCTGGCTGCGCCGGCCGAGGGGCTGGCGGGCCTGCCCGGCGTGCACGGCCTGCGCGCCGAGGGCGACCGGGTGTGGTTCGACGTCGACACCGGCGCCCTGGACGACGTGCTGCGGCACCTCACCGACAGCGGCGTACGCGGCCTCGTCAGCAGGCCCCCCACGCTGGAAGAGCTGTTCCTGCGGCACTACGACCGGCGCGCGGGAGCGGCACGATGAACCCGCTCACCGGCACCGGCCACCTGGCCCGCCTGGCGCTGCGCAGGGAGCGGGGCATCGCCCCCTGGTGGATCCTGCTGATCGTGGCCCTGGGCCTGGCGATGGTCGCCTACGTCGACCGGAACATGGGCACCTACCAGCTCAAACTCGCCTATCTCGACGTCATCCGCGGCAACGCGTTCCTGCGGGGGCTCGGCGGCGCGTCCGTCGAGCCGCGGCTGGAGGTGCTCGCCACGTGGCGCAGCGGCGGGTTCCTCTACCTGGCGAGCGCGCTGGCGGCCGTCATGTCCGTCGTCCGGCACACCCGCGCGGAGGAGGACGCCGGCCGCGGCGAGCTGGTCCGCTCGGCCGTCGTGAGCCGTCCCGCCCAGCTGACCGCCGCGATGCTGGTGGCGGCGGGGGTCAGCCTGACCGGCGGGCTGGTGACGGCCGGCGTGCTCATCGGGATCGGGCTCGAACCGGCCGGTTCGCTCGCCTACGGCGCCGCCATCGCGGTGGCCGGCTGGGTGTTCGCCGGCATCGCCGCCGTCGCCGCCCAGCTGGCCCGCGACGCCCGTACGGCGACCGCGATCGGCCTGTCGGTGCTCGCCGTCTCCTACGTGATGCGCTACGCCGGCGACGCGAGCGGGCAGCCCTGGCTGAAAAGCCTGTCCCCGATCGGCTGGAGCCATCTGGTGCGGCCCTACCAGCACGAACGCTGGTGGATGCTCGGGGTCTCCATCCTGGCCGGCGCCGCCCTGCTCGCCGTCGCCTACCGGTTGCTCGGCCGCCGCGACCTCGGCGCCGGGCTGCTGCCGGAACGCCCCGGCCGCGCGCGGGCCCCGGAGCTGCGCGGCCCGATCAGCCTGGCCTGGCGGCTGCACCGCGGCCTGCTGGCGAAATGGGCGGCCGGGGTCGCGTTCTTCGCGGCGGCGGGTGCGGCGCTGAGCCCGCTGGCCCGGGATCTGCTGGCACGCCCCAGCATTGTGGTGGACAACATCAGGAACACCCTGGGCATGCCGGGGAACGAGCTGCTCGGCGCCTACTCCTGGTACCTGATCCTGATTCTCGCCTACGCCATCGCCCTCTACCCGGTCCTCATGACGCTGCGGCTGCGCGCGGAGGAGAGCTCGGGCCGCGCGGAGGCCGTCCAGGCCACCCCCGTGACCCGGCTCCGGTGGGCGGCCGGGCACCTGACCGTGACCGGGCTCGGCACCGCGGCGCTGCTGGCCGTGGCCGGGCTCGTGTTCGGCACGCTGTACTCGGTGCTCGTCGGCGACCTGGCCGCCGACCTGCCCCGTTTCCTGGCCGGGGCGCTGGGGGCAGTGCCGGCCGTCTGGTGTGTGGGGGCGGTGTCCATGCTCGCGTACGGGCTGCTGCCGCGGGCGAGCGTGGCGATCTCCTGGATCGTCTGGATCATGACCGCCGTGCTCGGGCAGGTCGCGGGCCCCCTGTACGGGCAGTGGGGCGGCAGCCCGCTGGAACCGCTGCACTACATCCCCAACGCCTTCACCGCGACACCGCCGGACGCCGTGCCGGTCCTGACCCTGCTCGCCGTCACCGCGGTCCTGCTCGGCGGCGCGCTGCTCGCCCTTCGTCGCCGCGACTTCCAGTAAGGGGTATATTCTCTTTTTAACGGTTACTGGGAGGCGGGTGAGGCATGCGGATCTCCATCACCGACTATGCGGTGGGGGCGGCCCTGGCGGGCGATCTCGCCAACACCTCACCCACCGTGCAGACCACGGCGGGCGACACCCTGCCCACCCCCGAGGCGTTGCTGAGCTTCCTCCAGGAGCATGAGCTGCGGCTCGACGCCCTGGCGGACGGGCGGACGCCGACCGACGGCGACGTCCGCGAGGTGCACCTGCTGCGCAGGGAGGCGCGCGGCGTCGTGGAGACCGAGACGGAGGAGCAGGCGGTCGCGGGCGCCATCGTGTTGTCCAGACGCGCCGGCCTCAGCCCGGTGCTGGACCGCGACGCCGGCGGACGCTGGCAGTGGTACGTCCCCACCGCGCCGGGCGCGTCGCCGGCCGGGGAACTGGCCGCGATCATCGGCGTCGGCCTGCTCGGCGCCGTACGGGCCCTCGGCCACGGCCGGTTCCGCGCCTGCGTCGCTCCCGGCTGCCGCGGCGTGTTCGTCGACACCAGCCGCGGCGGGCGGCGCGTCTACTGCATGCCCGACCTGTGCGGCAACCGCCTCAACGTCGCCAACCACCGCGCCCGGAACCGACTTCCCACTCGATGAAAGAGAACCCGATGCAGAATCCGACCTCCGACCGGCCGCCACTCGCGGGCGCCTTCCAGCTTCCCGACGGCACCTGGATCCGCGGCCGCGGCCTGCGCCATCCGCTCCCGGAGGGCCCGACGCCCGCCTTCGGCCTGTACCTCGGCTCCGACCGGCTACGCCGCCGCCACGAGGGTGAGCTGCGGTGGCCGCAGGAGTGGATCGACTGGCCCGACTTCCTGCTGCCCCGCGACCGCGACCTGGCCGTACGGCACATCCGCGCGCTGCACGACCGGGCGCGGGCGGGCACCGCGGTGGAGGTCGCCTGCGGCGGCGGCATCGGACGCACCGGCACGGTCATCGCCTGCCTCGCCATCCTGTCCGGCCTCGACCCGGCCGACGCCGTCACCTGGACCCGCGAGCACCACCACCCCCGGGCCGTCGAGACCCCGTGGCAGCGCCGCTGGATCCGGCGCTTCCCGCCGTCGCCCGGCGGGTATTCGGTTGCGGAACCTGAGCAGGGTCGACAACCATCGCACGGTGAATGATCGCCTTTCTGACGAGACACCGGCACCCGTCGCGTACGTGCGCGACCTGCTTCAGGAGAGAGGTGGGAGTGACTCCCACCTCCTACCGGAAGGCGTACACGAAAGGCCCGTAGCTCAGACGCGGGCGGATTCGGTGATGAGCCCGGCGACGGCGTCCGGGTCGTCGGACATGGGGACGTGGCCGCAGCCCGGCAGCGAGCTGACCCGGGTGCCGGGCGGAAGCTGGTCCAGGTGGCGGGAGCGGCGCAGCAGCAGGAGGTCGCGCGAGCCGAACGCGACGGTCGTCGGAACGCTGAGCGGTGCTCCCGCCCGGTAGCAACGTCTGGCGACGGCCTTGGAGGTGGCGTGGAAACCGGGGCAGCGGCCCATGCCCCAGATGTTGGTCCGCGCGTGGTCGGGAGTCATCCGGGCGGGCCGCCCATGGGTCTGGGCGAAGACGACGAGACGTCCCGGACGGTAGTTCACCAGGTGCGACAGCACGCCCTCGCCGTGCTCGGTGAACCACCGGATGGCGTGCAGGCTGGCCCGCTGGTACACCGGGGTGGCGCCGCGCCACAACCCGGCCGGTGAGATCAGCGTCAGTGACGCCGCCGGGCAGAGCTGGGCGAGTTCGAGTGACACCCATGCGCCGAGCGAGTGGCCGACGAGGTGCGGGTTGGTGATGCCGAGCTCCCGCAGGAAACCCGCCACGATCGCGGCCAGCGCCGCCGGAAGCGGCTCGACGTGCGACGGCAGCGGCTCGGAGTCCCCGAAGCCGGACAGATCAACGGCCAGCACGTCGAAGCGCTCGGCCAGCACGGGGATGACGGGGTCCCAGACGTGCCGCGAGGATCCGAGGCCGTGCAGTAACACCAGGGGCGGGCCCGTGCCGGCACGGGTGAACGCGAGCGAAGACATATTCTCTCTACTCCTTGTGATCGGTTCTGGCAGGGTTGCGCCCGCGAAGGACTCGGCTGAGCTTGTCGGGATTGACCACGAAGTAGATCTCAGTGATCAGGTTCCCGGCCACGCTGAACCCCATCACCCCGACGACGCCGCCCTCGGCCTCGAAGACCAGGCCGGTCGCCCCGTTGACGGTGCTGAGCAGCGGCGTGACGACATGCCTGGCGGCGACGCCGAGCAGCAGCCGCGCCACGTTGTCCGCGCCGAAGACGGGCCGGCGCGCCACCCCGGGGACCAGCCCGCCGCCGTCGGAGCGCAGGACGACCTCCGGGTCCAGCACCTGGATCAGCTCGTCGAAGCCACCCTCGAAGCACGCCTTCATGAACGCCTCGACCGCGTGCGCGTGCTGACCGTGGTCGGGGGTGAAGCGGGGGGCGCGGCTGCGTACATGACCCCTGGCCCTGGCCACGAGCTGGCGGCAGGCCACCTCGCTGCGGCCCACCACCGCCGAGACCTCCTGGTAGGACAGGCCGAGCACCTCGCGCAGCACGAAGGCGGTCCGCTCCGCGGGGCTGAGCGATTCGAGCAGGACGAGCATCGCCATGCTGACCGACTCGTCCAGGATCACCTGCTCCTCCGGGCTCGGGCCCGGCGGCGACAGCGCACGGTCCCCCGTGGCGCCGACGAGCGGCTCGGGCAACCACGGGCCGACGTAGCTCTCCCGCCTGACCCGGGCCGAACCCAGCTCATCCAGGCAGATCCGCGCGACCACCGTGGTCAGCCAGGCCCGCACATCCCGCAGCTCGTTCTCCTGCGCACGGGTGAAGCGCAGGTACGCCTCCTGAACGGCGTCCTCGGCGTCGGCCAGCGTGCCCAGGATCCGGTAGGCGACCTCGGTCAGATGGGCGCGGTACCGTTCGAACTCGGAGTTGTCCGCTCGCATACCAATAAGACGACGAAACCGCTCCGGCCGTGACAAACGATCAGGCGCCGCTGCCTTCCCGCGCGTTCCCGTGCCCTCGCGCCTCGTCCAGCACATCGAGGTAGTCGGCGAGCTTGCCCGCCGCGATCAGCATGGCCCGCCCGCGGTCGGCGAGCCGCCGCCGCCAGTCGCCGAGCGAGTGGGCCAGCGGCTCGGGGCCGCCGGCGCTGCGTACCTGCCGCATGACCGTGGTGATGTGCTCCAGCGGGAAACCGCCGCGCCTGAGCATGTGGGCGAGCCGGGCGTCGCGGATGTCGCCCGCGGTGTAGTGCCTCTGGTGGGTACGCGGGTCGCGTTCCGGCGCGAGAATCCCGGCGCGTTCCCACTTCCTGAGGGTCGCCGGCGACAGGCCCAGCCGGTGCGCCAGGTGACCGATCAGCAGCGGGCCGTCCGGGGGATCGGCGGCCAGCGGCTGGGTGAGCGAGCCGACGGCCGCCTCGACGGCGTCGAGCGTCTCGCGGTCGCGCAGCAACTGGGCGTGGCTGCGGTCGATCGCCAGCAGCGCGGCGTCCACGTCCCCCCGGTTGGCCGCGTGCATGACCTGCCCGCCGGTCGCGTAGCCGTGCGCGGGAATGAGCGCCAGGTACGCGCGCAGGGCGTGCACGTGCACGGTGGTGTAGCTGCGGTAGCCGCTGGGCGTGCGTTCGGCCGGCGGGAGCATGCCGTCGCGCTCGTAGTTGCGTACCGCCTGCGTGGAAATCCCGTGCTCCCTGGCAAGGTGCACAGGCCGGTACACCGGTAGGTTCACGCCACGCTCCTCGCTCGTCCAGCCGGCCGGGTCAGACAAGCGTACGGCGTTTGACACCGCACCTGCTGACGGCTATCTATTGGCCAACCGTGGGGGGATGAAGTGCAGGACGCAGTGCTGGCGATGCTCGCCAAAGAGCCGTCACACGGCTATGGCCTGCGCGCCCTGCTACGGCGGAGCCTCGGCCCGCTGGGCGAGTCCATGAACCCCGGCCAGATCTACGTGACGCTGGCCCGGCTGGAAAAGGCGGGACTCGTCACCGGCGAGCGGGCGGACGGCCTGCCCGAGCGGCCGGAGCGCAAGGTGTACGCGCTGACCCCGGCCGGTCAGGAGCGGGTGATGGCCTGGCTGGGCGAGGTGGGCTGGCCGAAGCCGGACCTGGCGGAGTTCCATCTCAAGCTCGTCGCGGCGCGCGCGGCCCGGCTGGCCGACCCGGTGGAGTTGGTGGCGGCGCAGCGCCGTGAGCTGCTGCGCCGCCTGCGTGATGCGCAGCAGACGGCGCTCGCCGAACCGGCCGGGTCGGGCGCCGGGCTGCTGCTGGAGGGGGTCGTGCTGCGGCTGCGGGCGGACCTGCGCTGGCTGGACGCCTGCGAGCGGGCCTGGTCCGGGGCGGATGACGGATGAACGGACTGGTCCGGGTGCGCGGCCTGGTGAAGCACCACGGTCACGGGGAGAGCCTGGTCCGCGCGGTCGATGACGTCGACCTGGAGGTGCCCGAAGGTCAGACGCTGGCGGTGATGGGGCCCAGCGGCTGCGGGAAATCTACCCTTCTGCACCTGCTGGGCGGCCTGGAGCGGCCGAGTCGCGGGGAGGTGTGGCTGGCCGGCCGCCGTATCGACGCGTTGAGCGAGCGGGCGCTGGCGCGGATGCGGCGCCGTTCCGTGGGGTTCGTCTTCCAGGCTTTTCACCTGGTGGAGGAGTTGTCGGCGGCCGAGAACGTGGAGTTGCCCGCGCTGCTGGCCGGGCAGTCGCGGCGCGAGGCCAGGCGGCGTGCCGGTGCCCTGCTGGACCGGGTGGGGCTCGCCGGCCGCGCCCGGCATCTGCCGTCGCAGCTGTCCGGCGGGCAGTGTCAGCGGGTCGCGATCGCCCGCGCGCTGGCCAACGACCCGCTGGTCGTCCTGGCCGACGAGCCCACCGGCAACCTCGACACCACGGCGACCCTGGACGTGCTGAGGATCTTCCAGGAGCTGCGTTCCGCCGGGCAGACCCTCGTGATCGTCACGCACGACGAACGGGTCGCGGCCACCGCCGACCGCCTGGTCTCGATGCGCGACGGCATGTTCGTGGACGACCTGCGCCTGGCCGGCACCGGCACCAGCACTGGCAGTGGGCGGCTCGGCGGCCTGATCGGGCTGGAAAGCTGATCGCATTGGGCTCGATCGTGCTCGTCGCGCGCCTCGTGCTGACCGACATACGCCGACACAGGACCCATTGCGTGATGTTGCTGCTCGCGGTGAGCGCCGCCACCGCCACCTTCGCCCTGGGCCTGTCCCTGGGCGAGACGTCCCAGACGCTCTACCGGCAGACCCGCGAGGCCACCGCCGGGCCCGACCTGGTGGCGCTCGCCCCCGACGCGGGCCCCGCCGTGACCCCAGCGTTGGACTCGCTGACACGCGATCCCGCGGTCGTCGCCCGCAACGGTCCTTACCGCATGGTGTACGCCACGCTCACCGCGCGCGGCGCCACCTCCAACGTGGTGGTCCACGCCGCCGCCGAGGAACCGGGCGCGGTCAACCGCCCGCTGGTGACCTCGGGCCAGTGGGTACGCCCCGGCGGCACCGTACTCGAACAGGGCTTCGCCGCAGCGCTGGGCGTGCACGTGGGCGACCACGCCACCATCGCGGGCCGGTCGTACCCCGTCGTCGGGATCGCCGTCACCGCCGCCACCACCATCTACCCGTGGGCGCGGCAGATCGGCCCGGGCGGCGGCCCGAGCATCTGGAGCGGCCTGGCCTGGCTGACCCCGCCGGATGCCCGGGCGCTGGCATCCTCCCGGGACCTTCCGGTGACCATGGCCCTGGACCTCAAGCTGCGCGACCCCGCCGCCACCCTGGCCTTCATCGACGCCCATCCCATCCGCACGACCCGGATGTGGTGGGCCGCCTGGCAGGACATGGCCCTGCGCAACACCAACCTCATCAGGACCAGCCAGCCGATCCTGGTCGTCGGCAGCTGGCTGCTCGCCTTCCTGGCCGTCACCGGAGTGGCCGCGATGGCCGCCGGGCGCGCCGCCGCGCAGACGTACCGGGCCGGGGTGCTCAAGGCGGTGGGCGCCACCCCCGGCCTGATCGCCGCCGTGTTGTTCACCGAATACCTGGTTCTGGCGCTGCTGGCCGACGTGGTGGGGCTGACGCTCGCCCGCCTGGCCGCGCCCGCCTTCGCCAGTCCCAGCGCCAGCCTGATCGTCGGCGACGCCGGACTGAGCGGCTTCACCATCGCCGCGACGACCGCCCTGGCGGTGGCGGTGGCGGCGCTGGCCACCCTGGCTCCCACGCTGCGGGCGCTGCGCACCGCCACGGTCACCGCGCTGGCCGGAACCGCCCGCCGGCCCCGCCACCGTCCCCGGCTGACCTCCCTGTCCGCGCTGCTGCCCACCCCGCTCCTGCTCGGGCTGCGCCTGACCGCCCGCCGGCCGGGCCGCGCCCTGCTGCACGCGTGCGCCACCGCCGCCACGATGACCGCCGTGACCGCCCTGCTGACCTTTTACGCCCAGCAGGAGCAGGGCTACGGCCTGGGCTCTTCCATGCTGCCGAACCTGCGCAACGAGCAGGACCGCCACCTGCTGCTGATGGTCACCATCGCCCTGATCGCCCTCGCCGCGGTGAACACCATCACGCTCACCTGGACCACGGCGATGGAGGCCACGGCGAGCATGGCCATCGCACGCACGCTCGGCGCCACCCCCGGCCAGGTCTCCGCGGGACTGTCCGCGGCCCAGCTCCTGCCCGTCCTGCCCGGCGCCGTCGCCGGCGTTCCCTTGGGCTTGGTCCTGTTCCGGCTCTTCGGCAACGGGCCGATGACGGCACCTCCCCTCTCGTGGCTGCTCACGGCCGTGCTCACGACCCTCCTGGCAACGGCGGCGCTGACCGCCGTACCCGCGCGCCTGGCGGCCCGGCGGTCCGTGGCCCGCACCCTCAGCGCGGAGACGGCCTGACCGCCACCTCGTCGAGCAGCTTGACGTTTCCGATCGCTATGGACGGAGCACCCGGCGCACGGCACCACGCAGCCACTGGTGCGCCCCGTCGGCCGTGTGGCGCGGATGCCAGGCCATGCCGATCGTCAGCGGTGGCAGGGGCAGCGGGATGTCCAGGAGACGGAGTCCCAGCGCGTACGCCGCGTCGCTGAGGGGTGAAGAGGGCTCGCCCGGCAGCGCGATGGGCACCAGGCAGACCGCGTCGCCGGTCGCGGCCAGCATCATCGCCGCCAGGTGGCCGGACAGGACGGCGCCGACCCGCCGGCTGAGCCCGTGCTCGGCCAGCGCCGCGTCCAGCGGGCCGGTGAAGCGTCCCCGGCGGCTGACCGCCACGTGCTCGGCCGCGGCGAGCGCGGCGGGCGTCAGGGGCTCCTCGGTGAGCGGGTGCCCGGCCCTGACGCCGGCCGCCATCCGCAGCGTGACCAGCTCCTCGACCCGGGTCTCCGGATCGACGTGGTCGATGGCTCCGAGCTCCAGGTCGATCCGGCCCTCGCGCAATGCGGGGCTCGCCTCCCACTCCTCGGCCAGCACCCGCAGCGAGACGCCTGGCGCCTGGCGCCTGGCCAGGTCGAGCAGGCCCGGCGCCAGTGCCGCGCCGACCAGGTCCGCGGCCTGGACGGTGAAAGTGCGGCGCAGCACGGCGGGGTCGATGCCGCCGCTCGGGGTGAGCAACGCCTCCAGCCGGCGCACCACCGCGGCCGCCTCGTTCCAGGCCCGCTGTCCTCGGCGCACCGGAGGCAGCCGATGCCCGCTGACCGCACCGAGCCGCCGATCGCCACGTTCATGCTGGTCAAGACCACGCCGAGGAGCAGGCGATGACCGTGGACGGGATCCGGATCGCGCACCGATTAGGTTTCCGCGCCGTGCCCGTCTGTACGAGTGAGATCGACTCACAGGAGGCTGGCACGATGCGGAAACTGATCTTCGGCATGAACCTGAGCCTGGACGGCTACATCGCCGCGCCCGGCGACGACATCGGCTGGAGCGTACCGAGCGACGAGCTGTTCCAGTGGTGGTCCGACCGGGTGGGGGAGACCGGCCTGGCGCTGTACGGGCGCAAACTGTGGGAGATGATGAGCTCCCACTGGCCGACCGCCGACCAGCAGCCCGGCGCCACACCGGCGGAGATCGAGTACGCCCGCCGCTGGCGGGACATGCCGAAGGTGGTGTTCTCCTCGACGACCGGCACGGTCGACTGGAACACCCGCCTGGTCACCGGCGACGCGGTCACCGAGATCACCCGGCTCAAGGCCGAAGACGGCGGCCCCATGGACATCTGCGGCGCCACACTTGCCGCAGCGGCCATGCGGGCCGGACTGATCGACGAGTACGCGCTGGTCACCGCACCGGTCTTGCTGGGCGGCGGCACGCCGTTCTTCACAGCCCTGGACAGCTGGGTGAACCTGAACCTGGTGGAGACGCGGACGTTTCCCGGCGGCGTGGTGCTGACCCGATATGAGACGAGGCGATGAGCACGGGCCAGCTGCTCGGCTCGTGAGGCCAGGTCCACATCCTTCCCGGCGCGCTCACCGTGACCCTCGGCCGTCTGACGACAGGCTCGCGGGCAGGCCCAGCCAGGGTTTGTCCGTGGCGTCGAATCCGGTGAGCTCGGCGATCTTCCCGTCGACGATGTGCAGGACCGCGATGTTGAACAGCCGGTACTCCGGGTCGTCGGGGGCGCGGAGGTACAGCACGGCGGCAGGCATGCGGTTGACGGTCGTGGTGATACAACGCCAGTCGTCGTAGCCGTGCTGGAAGAGCCCATGGGAGACCCAGCCGTCCACCGCGTCCTTGGCCGTAATGGTCGATGTGCCCGGCTCGGGCAGCATCGCGAAACGCAGGTCGTCGCGCAGCAGGGACATCAGCCCGTCGAGGTCGTTGCGCTCATGGGCGTCGATATACGACTTCACCACGCCGCGCTCGTCATTCGACAACTCGTGGGTGGCGGGGCTTCGCCAGTCGAGGCGGCGGCCGGGCAGTTGCTCTCGCATCGTCACACGGGCCCGCTGCAGTGCGCTGGTCACCGATGCGACGGTCAGTTCGAGGGCGTCGGCGGCTTTCGACGCCGGCCAGCCGAGGACGTCGCGCAGGATGAACGCCGCCCGCTGCCGCGGCGGCAGGTGCTGGACGGCGACGATGAACGCCAGCTCGATCGTCTCCCGCGCCACCACCGATTCCTGCGGGTCCTCGGGGAGCATCCGGTCGGGGTAGGGCTGCAGGTACAGCACCTCGGAGTCGGGGTCCGGGAGCTCGGACGGCACGGGTGTGCGGTCGTTGCGCTTCTCCAGGAAGTCGAGGCAGGCGTTCGTCGCGATCCGGTACAGCCAGGTCCGCAGGGTCGCGTGGCCCCTGAACGACTCCCGCTTGTTCCACGCTCGCAGGAACGTCTCCTGCGTCATGTCCTGGGCGTCCTCGTAGTTCGCGAGCATCCGGTAGCAGTGCACCTGCAGCTCACGCCGGTGGCGCTCCGAGATGAGTGCGAACCGCGCCGTGTCGCCCGAGCGGGCCGCCGCGATGAACGTGGCCTCGTCGGCGCCCAGCGGTCTGGCGTCGGTCATGGTCATCAATCCTTCCACAGGTGCGTGAGGGCTGACAGAACTGACGATGCGGTGCCGACCGGCTCATCGCCGGCAACCTCGGCAGCACCTGAACCCGATCTTTGCCGGCCGGCCATATCCGCCCGATTTCGGCGAGCACCACGGGAACCTCGGCTCGCCGGCTTCGGCCACGGCGAGCCATCATCCAGGTGTACGTCGTATACCTCATTGGTTTACTGTGTACACCATGAACGCAGCGGAACGGATCGCCGACGCGGCGCAGGGCATCCTCGTGGGGGAGGGGGCGCGGGCCGTCACCATGCGGCGGGTCGCCGACCTGGCGGGCGTGTCGCCGATGGCGGCCTACAAACACTTCCCGAACCGTCAGGCGCTCCTCGACACGGTGGCCGAGCGGGCCTTCCGGGAACTGGCCGCGCGGTGGGGCAAGCAAGCACCCGGCGGTTCCTGGGAGGAGCGGGCGTTCGGTCAGCTGGCGGACTTTCTGGACTTCGCCCTGGGGCGGCCGCATCTGTACACGTTCCTCATGACCGACCACCGCGAACGGGCCCGGCGCTTCCCCGGCGACTTCGAGACCGGCGGGTCGCCGTTCAGGAACCTCGTCGTGCTGGTCGAGGAGGGCATGCGTGAAGGGATCTTGCGTGAGGACGACCCGCTGGAGGTGACCATGGCGCTCACCTCGGCCGTGCAGGGGCTCGTGCAGCTCTACCTCGGTGGCCGCATCGACCTGGAGGAAGACGGCTTCCGCGCGCTGTGTGAGCGTACGGTGAGGAGGACTCTCGATGGCGTCAGGAAGTAGGCGGCGGTGGTGGGTCGCGGGTGTGGCGGCCTTGGTCGTCCTGGTCGCGGTGACGGGGGTGGGCGGCTGGTACGGCAGCGACCAGGCGATCAAGGTCGTGCACTACGGCACGAGTAACACCAGAGTTCTCGCCGTACAAGGTGACCTGGTGACGCTGGAGCAGACGCCGCAGACCGCCAAGCCGGGCACGTACTGGCTGGAGTGGACCGGCGCGTACTCGATGCTCGGAGACGTCGTGGCCCGCGCGCCCGGCCGGGTGACGCGCAAGGTGCTGCGCGGGCCGGTGCCCTCGGTGGGCACCCCCGGGCACTTCGGCAACGTGCCGCCCGGCGATCCCAAGGTCGCCTGGGGGATCGACTACACCGAGATCATGGTGCCCACCGAGCTCGGGCCCGCGCCGGCCTGGTACGTGCCCGGCGAGAGCGACACCTGGGTCGTCGCCGTGCACGGGCAGAACGGGCGGCGCAAGGCGGAGCTGAAGATCCTGCCCATCGTGCACGAACGCGGGCTGCCCTTCCTGGACATCACCTACCGCAACGACGAAGGCGCGCCACCCTCGCCCGACGGGCTGCTGCACCTGGGCGACTCGGAGTGGCGTGACCTGGAGGCCGCCGTGCGCCAGGCGCGGACGATGGGGGCGCGGCGGTTCATCCTGTACGGCACCTCGATGGGCGGCCAGATCGTCGGGCAGTTCCTGGCCAGGTCACCCCTGGCGAGCCTGGTCGACAAGGTCGTCATGGACGCGCCCATGATCGACGTGGGCATGACCGCGGAACAGGGCGCCAGAAACCTCGGCCTGCCCGGTTTCGTGGCCGGGCTGACGAATCAGATCACCGAGTGGCGCACCGGGATCGACACGGACCGGCTCAGCCTGATCCGCCACCCGCCGAAGGTCAGGCCGCCCCTCCTGCTGATCCACACCGTCCCCGACAGCGACCATCCGATCCAGGAGATGTACGCCCTGGTCGAGGTCGGCAAGCGCCTCGGCTGGCAGATCCGGTTCGAGCCGTTCGCGCGGGGCGAGCACACGGAGGCGTGGAACGTGGATCGCGCCCGCTACGACCGGCTCGTACGTGACTTCCTGGCGTAACCCGCTCAGACGGCTACGTACCGATCGCTCGCCTGCCCGCGCAGATGGCCGGGCGGCAGTTTCCGGCCATAGGCGACCAGCAGCAGGTCCTGGGCGGCGCCGGTCAGCGGCGTGCCGGTGCCGAAGGACCAGCCGAGGTCGTCGGCCCGCAGTTCGACGCCCGTAAGGTCGGCGCCGAAGAACTTCGCGGTCCGGGCGGTGACGTTGTCCAGCAGGACGCGCACGCGCTCTTCCGGCACCCGGCGTTCGAGACCGAGCGCGACCGTGATGTCCAGGCCGTGCACCACGTCGTGGCCCAGCGCGGCCGCGATGCCGCCGACCGGCGGCTTCCAGGGGTGGTGCGCGTTGTCGCGCATCGCGCGGGCCAGATCCGTGGTGGACAGGGTGGCCGCGTCGTGGCGGGCCCGCCGGTCGGTCATCCGGTCGAGGTTGCCGCCTGCCCTGACCAGGTGCAGCAACATCGCGGGCAGCGGGCTGCGAAACCCCAGCGACAGGTGGGCGGCCACCTCTCTCACCCGCCAGCCGTCGCACAGGCTCGGGGCGTCCCACTGGGCGGGGGTCAGGCCGTCCAGCATCGTCGCGAGCTCCCGGCGCTCGGCCGCGATCATGGTCTTGATCTCTTCTCTCATAATCAGATTACTGTAATAATGAGATTATGAGAGTGACAAGGGCGGAGGCCAAGGAACGTAACCGGCGGGCCCTGGTGACCTCCGCGCGCCAGGCCGTCGCCAGGGACGGCCACCGGGCCAAGCTGGAGGAGATCGCCGAGCAGGCGGGCCTGACGACCGGTGCCGTCTACTCGTTGTTCGGCAACAAGACGGGCCTGCTGATCGCGGTCCTCACCGAATACCTCGGCCCGCACTACGAGGACCTGGAGCAACTCGCCGCCGCCGGTCCCGAGGTGGGCGGGGCGGTGGACGCCTTCGCCCGTCACTACCGGCGCCAGTGCGACGATCCCGACGCGCTGCGGCACCTGTCGTTCGAGATCAGCCTGCAGGACCTGGCCCTGCGCGATCCGGAGCTGCGGCCCAAGCTGGCCGCCTCCGTACGGGGGCACGAGGAGCGGCTCACCACGCTGTTCACCGGCATGACCCACGACGGGGCCGCGCTCACGTCCCGGCAGGCGCGACGCCTGGCCACGGCGCTGCGCGCGCTCCTGGTCGGCCTCAGCCAGGGTGTCATCCTCGGCCTGACCGACACGGCCCCCGAACAGTACTTCGCCGACGCCGCCCGCGCCCTGGTCACCCCGGACGTGCTCGGCCCGCCCTAACCGGCGATGATGGCGGCCAGTTCGCCGGGGTGGGTGAGCTGCGGGTAGTGCCCGGCGCCGTCGATCGTGGTCACGGGCCTGTCCACCGCCGCCGTCAGCGGGTTGGCCGATCCCACGACGATCTCCACGGGGACCTCCACCCGGTCGAGGGCCCGCCGCAGCTCCTCACGGCCCGCGTGGGCGGCCCGCATGGCGGCGACCACCCGGCGGGCCGCACCGGGGCGGGCCAGATTCGCCGCCGCGGTGGCCACGGCAGGGCTCTCGGGTACGCCGAGCGTACCCGCCAGGCGTTCCGCCGACATCCGCCGCAGCAGGGGAGCGGCCGCGGCCGAGCGCAGCAGCCGGGACGAAGGAGCCTGGAGGAAGGCCGGGGCGACCAGCACCAGACGGGAGACGCGGTCGGGGTGGGCCGCGGCGTAGTGGATGGCGGGGATGCAGGCCAGCGAGTGCGCGACGAGAACCGGCCGGGTGTTCGCGGGCCGCAACAACTCGGCGAGCCACTCGCTGGCGGGCAGACGGCGGTCGGCGAACCGGGCGTCATCGGCAGGCCGCGCGTTGGAAGATGGTCGCGCGTTAGAGGATGGCAGGGCCCCGCTCTCGGTGAGTCGGCCGCCGGCAGGACCTGAGCGGCCGAGGCCGGGGAGGTCGGCTGCCAGCGTGGGGGCGTCGAGCCCGTCCCTGACCTCCGCCCAGGAGCCGGAGTCCAGCGGCAGCCCGTGCAGCAGCACGTAGCCGGGCCGTTCCGGCTCGCCCTCCACCCAGGTCGGCACCCCCGCCACCCGCCGGTACCCGTACGGGCCGCGCGGCGCCGCCGCCTGCCCGAATCGGGCCGCCACCAGGTCGTCGGCCCAGGTCGTGAGCGCCGCCTCGACCGCCGGCGGACGCAGCCCGGTCCGCTCGGCGAAGGCGTCGGCGGGCGCGGTGTCGTACCGGTCGGAGGACAGGAACGACAGCGTCTCGGGGTCCACGCCGGTCAGCGCGCGGGGAAGCAGCCGCAGCAGCCCGACCGGGACCGTACGCCGGGGCGCCCGCACCCCCATGTGCCCGGCCAGCAACTCCACGAGCTCGGGCAGGACCGGAGTCCGGTCGTCGAGCACCCAATAGGCGCTGAGCGGCCCCCGATCGTGCTCGGGCAGGTTGGCCATGAAGGCCGCGAAGTACCCGGCCTCGACCACCGGGACGAACACCTCGCCGCCCCCGGGAACGGCGGGCAGCCGCCCGTGCCACAGATCCGACACCACGCTCGCCAGGCCGACGAACTGGCCGGGACCGATCACGCTGGCGGGGTTGGCGATGCTCAGCGGCAGGTCCAGGTCACGGGCGCGCGCCCGGACGGCCACGTCCGCCTCGACCTTCGACGCCTCGTACGCCCCCAGCCCGCGAGGGTCCTTCGCGCCGCCCACCCGGTACCCGGAGATGTGCACCACGCGCCGGAGTTTCGCCAGGCCGGCGGCCCAGTCCAGAATGTGCAGCGCCCCGGTCACGTTCGCGGCCCGCGCCTCTTCCGCGGTGAGGCCGAAGGCGTACCGGCCTGCGCAGTTGTAGACGTCGCGCACCGCCGCCAGGTCCGCCTCCGCAGGTAGGCCGAGGCCGGGGCGGGTGATGTCGGCCCGGACGACGGTCAGGCCGTCCGGGGAGATGCCCTGCTCCTCAAGCCAGGACGTCAGGCTCTCCCCGCCGGAACGGGCCGCCGCGGCGACCGCGTGCCCCCTTCGCAGCAGTTCGGCGACGAGGAAGCGCCCGGTGAAGCCGGCGGCGCCGAAGACGATCGAGTCGGGTTGCATGAGCTTCTCCAGTAGATCGGTCTACATATTTTCAGGACATGCGAACGGCAGGCCGCCCGCCCCTTCTTAAAGCAGGGTCGTGATCCGCCGGCCCACGCGTTCGAGCGGCTCCCGGCTGCGCCGCGTCCTGGCCAGCAGCAGCGCCCCTTCGATCAGGGCGAGCACGGTCGTGGCGACGTCCTCGGCCTCGGGATGCCCGTCGGCGATCAGCCGGTCGCGCAGGGCGCCCTCCCAGGAGTCGTAGACCCCGGCACACACCTGCTGCAACTCGTCATGGCCGGCCGCCATCTCCAGGGCGACCGTGGCCACCGGGCATCCCTTGCGCCAGCCCGACTCCTCCAGCCGATCGCCGAGCAGACCGAGCATCCCGGTGACCAGGGCGGCGGCGTCGGGTGCGGTCTCGGCCAGCTCCTGCGCGGCCATCTCGATCCTGTGTCCGGACCGCCGCAGCGACTCGGCGACCATGTGGTCCTTGCCGCCGGGGAAGTGGAAGTAGAGCGATCCGCGAGGCATGCCGCTGGCCGCTATCACCTGGTTCATCCCGGCGCCGAAGTACCCACCGGCCTCGACCAGTTCCTGCGTCGCGTCGAGCAACCGCCCGCGCGTGTCGTCACCTTTGCGTCCCACACCCGGAAAAGTAGACCGGTCTGCCTATTTTCGCAAGTTCGCCCCACGCGATGACGCATGTGCAAGCCCGCCTGATCAACAGTGATATGCTGTGGTCACTGCTGAAGCCTTCTCGGCCGGACTCGCCTCCGCCCGGGGAGGCTTTTTTTGTTTCAGCAGTCCGACGCGAGGATTCACCATGACCACACGCACGACCCCGGCGGCGTCCGCGGGCACCTGGCGGCTCGGCGACCTGACCGTCAACAGGATCGGATTCGGCGCGATGCGCCTGACGGGCCGCGCCGCCTTCACCTCTGACGCCTCGGTGAACCGAGAGCGTTCGATCGGCGTGCTGCGCGACGCGGTCGAGCTCGGGGTCAACCACATCGACACCGCCGCGTTCTACTTCTCGCCGCGGTTGTCGGCCAACGAGCTGATCAACCGGGCGCTGTCGCCGTACCCGGACGACCTGGTCATCACCACGAAGGTCTGGCCGGGACGGGACCCGTCCGGCGACTGGTGGTGGGCGAGTCCCGCGCAGTTGCGCGGCCAGGTCGAGGAGAACCTGCGCCAGCTCGGCCGCGACCACCTCGACGTCGTGAACCTGCGGGTTCCCGTGAGCGGGAGAACGGATTCGATCGCCGAGCACTTCGGCGCGCTGGCCGACCTGCGCCAGGCCGGGCTGATCCGCCACCTGGGCGTCTCCAACGTCACCGCCGCGCAACTGGCCGAGGCGCGGGCCGTCGCCCCGGTGGTCTGCGTGCAGAACGCCTTCGGCGTCGGCGCGGCGGCCGGCGAGCGCGAGCTGCTGCGGGAGTGCGGCGAGCAGGGCATCGCCTACGTGCCGTTCTTCGCGATCGCCGGCGCCGGGCGCGAGGCAGGAGCAGGCGGGGACGACGACGAGGCGGTGCTCGCCGTCGCCCGCGAGCGCGACGTCACGCCCGCCCAGGTACGGCTGGCCTGGACGCTGGCCCAGGGGCCGAACGTGCTGGCCATCCCGGGCACCGGCGACCCCGCCCACCTCGCCGAGAACGTGGCCGCGGGCGCGCTGCGGCTGTCGGGAGAGGAGATGACCCGCCTGGCGGCCATCGGGGGCTGAACGCGGGAAGAGATGGCCCGCCTGAGGCCATCGGGTCTGACGGCGTTTAGTGGACCTTGCCGAGCTTGCCGTCCGGGGAAATCATCGGGCTGCCGGGCTGCCATCGAGGCGGGATGACCCGCCTGTCATGCCTGAAAAGGAGCTCGTCATGAAGTCCACTTCGCGCACTCGCGCCGCTCTGCGCGTGTTGCCCGTCCTGCTGGCCCTGCAGGTCGCTGTGCTCCTGCCGGCCGCTCCCGCGGGCGCCGCGACGTGGGCGGTGGTCGCGACGCCCAACGCCTCGAACGAGCTCAACGCGTTCGAGGGCGTGGACGCGCTGACCACCACCGACGCGTGGGCGGTCGGCCGCGCGGAACACCCGGGCCAGCCGAGTGTCCGGCCCCTCACCGCACGCTGGAACGGCAGCGCCTGGTCGATCGTGACCACACCGGCGACCGGCGGCCGGCTCAACGGGGTGGACGGCAGCGCGCCGGACAACGTCTGGGCGGTCGGCGCCGGCACCACCGGCCCGCTGGCCGAACGGTGGAACGGCAGCTCGTGGAGCATCGTGCCCACCCCTGCCCCGCCGGGCGCGCTCAGCGCGTCGTTGTCCGGCGTGAAGACCTTCTCCGGCACGAACGCGTGGGCGGTCGGCTCGTACGGCACCTCGGCGGCCCCGAACACCCGCACCCTGATCCAGCGGTGGAACGGCACGAGCTGGTCCATCGTGCCCAGCCCGAGCCCGGACCCGATCCGCAACCTGCTGACCGACGTGGACGGCGCCTCGGCGAACGACGTCTGGGCCATCGGCAACGCCGGCGACGACGGGTACGGCGGCGGCACCGTCGCCGGGCTCGTGCTGCACTGGGACGGCTCCGCCTGGACCCAGGTGAACGTGCCTGGCGCGGTCTCCGACGGCACGTTCAACCTGCCCGTGCTGCAGGACGTGTTCGCGCGGTCGGCGAACGACGTGTGGATCGTCGGCCGGGCGTTCAGCTGGATCGACTTCAGGGTCGTGCCGATCGCACTGCACTGGAACGGGCAGACGTGGCAGCGCTCGGTCATGTCCACCGCGCCGAACGACGGAGCCGGCTTCCACGGCGTGGCCGCCCTGTCCGCGACCCAGGTGTACGCGGTCGGCAGCGTGGTCGCGCGGTGGACGGGCACCACCTGGGCCGCGGAGAGCTTCGCGCCGGGCGGTTCGCTCTCCGACGCCGCCGCGATCGGCCCCTCGACCGTCTGGGGCGCCGGATCGCGTTACGACACGGGCCTGGGCCGCTTCCGTACCCTGGCGGTGCGCACCACCAACGGCTGACGGCGGCTAGTGTCCCGGTCTTGAGTTTCGTCATCTAATGGAGGGATGGCGGGCAGACCACGACGTCCGCTCGTGCTGAGTGTGGACGAGCGGCGGACGCT
>NZ_JBFAKB010000029.1:62337-165019 GCF_040655495.1 Nonomuraea sp. NPDC050404 | reverse complement strand
TCCTGATGGCTGGGCAATGGGAGCCGGATGAGCTGCGAGGTTCACGTCCGGTTCTGCGAGAGCCGGGGGGTGAAACTCCCCCCGGCTACTCACCTGGTGCTGTGTCATGAGGTCACCGTCCTGCGTCGTCAGGTCTCCCGGCCACGACCAGACTGGGTCGACCGAGCGCTGCTGACCGCACTGGTGCGACTGCTGCCCACGCGGCTTCGCCGCCATCGGATCGTGACGCCGGGCACCTTGCTGGCCTGGCACCGCCGCCTGGTCAGCCAACGCTGGACCTAACCGAACGCGACCGGACGTCCGCCAATCCCGGATGAACTGCGTAACCTGGTGATCCGAATGGCCGACGAGAACCCACGATGGGGGCGCCGGCGGATCCAGGGCGAACTGCTCGGCCTCGGCCATCAGATCGGAGAAGGCACCATCCGCCGCATCCTCACCGCGGCCGGCCTCGGTCCAGCGCCACGCCAGACCTCACCTACCTGGCGACAATTCCTCACCTCACAAGCCTCCGGCATCCTGGCCTGCGACGTCCTGCACATCGACACCGTGTTCCTCAAGCGCCTGTACGTCTTGTTCGTCATGGAGATCGAGACACGCCTCGTGCACTTGATGGGCGTCACCTCCAACCCGACCGGCGCATGGACCACCCAGCAGGCCCGGAACCTGCTGATGGACTGGTGAACGCGCCGGCGCCTTCAGGTTTCTCATCCGGGACCGTGACGGCAAGTTCTCCCGCTTCTTCGATGAGGTGTTCACCGCCGCTGGCGGGGGTTCACTACTTGCGCGGCCGGCGCCCTTACCGAAAGCCCTACAAGCTTCGGCGATAAATCGCCAGGCCCCTAGAGGTTCGACGTAGTGATGGGCGCTCACACCGGAGAATAGCCACTTTGGGTGGCACGAACGACCCACAGGCTGCGCCATCCAAAAGTGTCCAGCGCGAGGCCACGCCATGGTCCGTGCCAGATCACACGGAAGGGCTCGTGTGCGTATCCCTGCTTGTCATCCCGGCCACGGGGCGCACCCCCGGCGCGCGGGGTTGACAGCGAGATAGCAGTCCCGCGGCGACCTGCGCCGTGACGCGAGGGCCCGCCGCCACCATGCCGGTGGCGGGCCCTCGCCGTACACCCGGAAGGCGTACTTATGGGAAACGCACCCCACGTTTGCCTAGCAGACGCTCTGAAGCGGAAGCGGGAGCCCAGATGCCTCCAAGGAAAGGCCGGGCACAGCCCCGGTGCCCGGCCCGCAGAACGGGATCGCGCCCCCGGCGGTGCCGTGGACCGTGTTCACGAGGCCGCCGGGAAACGGCGCCGCCGCGCCGGGACCGCGAGCGCGCACAGCGCGGCGGCTCCGGCCAGGACAAGAACGCCGGTGGCGAGGCTGATGATGCGCATGGGAGTGACCCTCCTGATCGGGGAGGCCCTTGATGTCCCCTGCGCTGTCTGTGCCACGCGAGCCCACCACCGAACGTCACTGGTGGTGACGGTGCGCTGTCAGGCGCGGGGGTTCGCGGCTTCGTGCGGACAGGACGGCCGACGCAGGCGCACACTGGGGCGGGTGGACGCCTCTCGGGATCAGTGGCGGGCCGCCGTCGAGGAGTCCCGGCGCCGGGCCCGGCGGGCTGCCGAGATGACGGCGCGGGTCCGGGAGTACGCGGCACGAGCGGCCGAGCGCCTCCGGGCCGTGCAGGAACGGCGGGAGCGCTGGTGGCGCGCGGGGTGGGGCCAGAACTCACCGTCAAAAGTGAGCCTCGATCCAGGATCAGAGCGGCGCTCGCCGGAGCGCGAGTTCCTGGCGCAGAGGAACAGTGAGCCGCCCCAAGACGGTGACCGCAGAGACGGAGCGCGCGACCTCATCCACGAGCGGATCCTGCGGACATCGAATGGAAATGAACGCGTTGGCGGGGGGCGAGTCGGCGCTTCCGGCGGGGTTCCCGTTCGTGTTCGTCAGACGCCGAGTACCTCGCGCCCGCCTCCCGATCCGGTCGTGGCCGGGATCGACGGGTTCCGCCCTCAGGGCACCTGGCCGGGCAGTTCCCGGCACGACGGAACCCCCCCCGGCAGCGACGGGGGGGTCCACTTTTGCAAGGTCGTTGGAGGTCGGCGGCGAACGGCCGGGCCACGAACGCCCGGCCCGGCCGCCGGCCGCCACTCACCGGCACGGAGTATCCCGCGCGCTCTGGCGCCCGGTGTGGCTAGGGGATGGTCAGGTAGAACTGCGTGTCCACGCGCGTGCCATCGGAGGCACGGAAGGTAAAGACGGTGACGGTGTTTGTTGCCTTGTTGTTGCACTCGGTGTTCGGCCAGTTGTAGGCGCTGATGGTCCTGCTGCCGCTGCGTGCCGTGGCTTGGATCGGGGTGCTGCTCGTCACGGTTACCGAGGGGTCGACGGCGATGCAGTACTTGCCGGTGTCGTATTTGGTGACTGAAGCGATGTTCTTGCTCGACTGCAGGGTTCCATCGGCTGCAACGATGGCGTAGGCCTGCGCGTAGGGGGCGTCAGCGGCATGGGCGGTAGCCGGCGCCATGATGGCAGCCGCCGCCATGAGCCCGACGCCGAGACGCATGCCGGTCCTAGTAATGATCACGGGAGTTCCCTTCCTGACAGCCGCTGCGTGCGGCCATAAGATCAGCATTACCGAGAGTAGCTCTTTGATTACTCAACGCCATATGAGGTAAGCATATGGTTACCTGGCGGTGACGTTCATGGCCCGTCAGTGCCACTGGCCCAAGCGGGCCCAGGCAAGCGCCGCCCCCGCCAGGCGCAGCGCCCCGCGCCGCCTGGCCCGTCTCCTGCTCACCCATCCGACCGGCTACGCGACAGCGACACTCAACTGGTGCAGGAACTTCACCGCCGCCCGTCCTGAGCTGACCGCGCTCGCCCGCCATGTCCGCGACTTCGCAGCACTCCTCACCCCGGCTGAAGGCAACGACGACAGCTTCACCGCCTGGATCACCAGCGGCGGGGTCAGAGCCGCCCGGTCTTTGACCCTGCGCAGCAGGATGCCCGCCTTCAGCGCGCGCTCATACAGCTCGGGCCTCGGCTCGGCGAGTTCGACGCCGATCATCAGGCCGACCCCGCGAACCTCCTTGACCACGTCCCGCTGTGCCAGCGGCGCCAGCTCGGCGAGCATCCGCGCGCCGAGATCGGCGGCGCGGGCGACGAGCCGCTCGCGTTCGATGATGTAGATTGGCCAGCGCGACGGCGGCCCACGCGGCATGCCCGCCGAAGGTGAAGCCGTGCATCACCGGCGCCTCGCCGAGCATCGACACCACCCGCTCGCGGACCATGACCGCGCCCATCGGCACGTAACCGCTCGTCAGCGCCTTGGCAACGACCATGAGGTCGGGGCGGATGTCGTAGCGTCCGGCGGCGAACCAGCGCCCGGCGCGGCCGAAGCCGGTGGCCACCTCGTCGGTGATGAGCAAAATGCCGTGGCGGCGCAGCACCCTCTGCACCTCCGCCCAGTAGCCGTCCGGAGGCGGGATCATGCCCGCCACGCCCAGGACGGGCTCGGCGATGAACGCGGCGACCCGCTCCGCCCCGACCCGGTCGATGACCGCTTCCACCTCCGCGACCAGATCCTCCGCCGGGCGGCCGTGGAGAGGCGACAGGTGGACGAACCCGGGCGCGAGCGGGCCGTAGTCGTGGCGGTAGACCTCCATTCCGGTCGCGGCCATGGCGTTACCCGTCACGCCATGGTGAAAGGCGTGCCTGGCCAGGACGAGCGTACGGCCGGGGCGCCTGTTCGATGCCAGGCCAGGCGCGCCAGCTTGATCGCGCTGTCCACGCCCTCACTCCCGCCGCTGGTGAACAACACCCGGCTCAGCCTGGCCGGAGCCAGGGCGGCCAGCCGGTCGGCCAGCAGCCGGGCCGGCTCGTTCACCATGGCCGCCATCAGCGGAAAGGAGGCCAGCTGACGCATCTGCGCGGCGGCGGCCTCGGCCAGCTCGGCGCGCCCGTACCCGACCGCGCACTGGCAGAGCACGGCCGTGGTGTCGATGAGGTCGCGGCCGGTGTCGTCCCGCAGCACGGCGCCGCTGCCTTCGATCAGAGACACGGCAGGAACGCATCAAGCCGCGCGAACCCAGTGAAGAGGGCAGAATTCATCGATCAGCTCCACGGCATCGCGAGTCCGTCACATCAGCCTCTCTTTTCCGGCGAAGCGATCATCCGTGTTGCGGGAAGCGTCCACCCGACCAGTGCGCGAAGCCATCGGCCCAGAGGCGGCCTGCCGCACCGGCCCTGTGGCCGCCGTTCCTGCCCGAGCCGTTCCGGCGTTACGGGCGCCACAGTGTCAAGCTCCGGCCAAGCTTCCCGCCTTGCCCCACGCCCGTCGCGGCCCGGCAGGGTGACGGCGGGTCTGACGGCTTCCGCAGGTACGTGCGGGCGGGAGCCCCGGCTGGTCACCGGACGTGCCCGCCTTCCGCATCTGCGCGGGCCGCGCGGCGCGGTGGCAGGCCCTCCGGCGCGAACCTCCACGTCAACCAGGTCGGCTGGGTACCGACAACCCCGGGCGCCCACGGCCCCACCGCGGCTCCGTCCCATCACCAAGTACAGGTAAGCACACACCCGAGATCAGCATCGGCACCGTCCTGGCGGGCCTGGCTTTGGCCGCCGTCACCGTGACGATCGCGTCCGCCGTCCACGCCACTGCCGCCGTCGACAAGGAGGGCAGGTGTCAGGTGACGCAGTATCTGGCCGCGTGGCGGTGCTCGCCGATGTCGGGTGGTGTGCAGCGCTCTCCATGGATCACCGGCGGCCACGTGTGGAATCCCGGCCCGCGTTCTTCGCAGAAGAAGGTGATCTCGCTAGTGGCGTGGGCGTAGGGGGCAGCGATCAGGCTGGGGGCGATGCCGAGGATGACAGCGGTCGCGGCCAGTGGCGTTCGAGTGAAGCCGAAACGTCAACGCCTTGACTACTGTAAGTAATTGTTTGATTATTCTCTGTAGTTGATCGGCTATCGGCTGTACCGGCCGGAGGGGACTCGGCGTGCTCACAGACTTGCAGGAACGCAAGCTCGACAAAGCGTTCGGTCACATGGACGTCAACCGCAACGGGCGTCTGGAACTCGATGACCTCATCGCCCTGGGAACCAGGGTGCTGGCCGCCTTCGGCGTCAGCCCCGACAGTAACCTGGGCAATCGCCTGTTCAGCAGCTACTCCGACTACTGGGAAGTCCTGCTCACCAAGATCGATCTGGACGGCGATCGCAAGATCAGCCCCGAGGAGTACCGGCTCGGGATGAACGCGGCCTTCGTCGAGGACCCCGACGGTTACGAGAGGGCTCTGCGGCCGGCGATCCAGGCGACGCTCGACGTCACGGACGTCAACGGCAATCGTGCGCTGGACCTGGAGGAGTTCCAGCGGTTCCAGTCCGCCTTCGGCACCAGCCCGGAGGATGCGGAGTTTGCCTTCCGGAAGATCGACACCGACGGTAGCGGCGCACTCACCATCGAGGAACTGGTGGAGGCCGGTCGGCAGTTCTATGTCGGCGAAGACCCCGTTCTGACCGGCAATTGGCTCTTCGGCCCGGTCTGAGGCAGAACGATGGCGGCCGCCTGTCACGCTCGGGACGGGCGGCCGCCGACTGAGAAGCGGGGGGTCATGCGGGAACCGTTGGCGATCGTGGGAGTCGGCTGCCGCCTGCCGGGCGGCATCGAGAGTCTGGAGAGCTTGTGGGAGGCGCTGGTCGCCGGAAGTGACCTGGTGACGGAGGTGCCTGCCGATCGGTTCGATCCGGCGTGGTTCGTCGATCAGGCGACCAGGCGGTACGGCAAGAGCTACACCGCCCATGGGGCGTTCCTGGACGACCTGGCCGGATTCGACGCCGACTACTTCGGGATCGCGCCGAAGGAGGCCGACCGGCTCGACCCGCAGCAGCGACTGATGCTGGAGCTCGCCGTCGAAGCTCTCGACGACGCCGCCATCGATCCGGCCGGCCTCGCGGGGTCCGACACCGCGGTGTTCGTAGGCGTGTTCAACGGCGACTACGGCAACCTCCAGTGCCGCGATCCCGCCAGCCTCAACGCCTACTCCGTCGCCGGATGGACCTTCGGCAACACCGCCAACCGGGTCTCCTACTGCCTGGATCTGCGCGGTCCCAGCCTGGGTATCGACACCGCCTGCTCCTCCGCGCTGGTCGCCCTGCACGAGGCGGCCCAGGCCGTACGCTCAGGGGAGTGCGGGATTGCCCTGGCCGGAGGCGTCAACGTGCTGCTCGACCCGTTCTCGTTCGTCGGGTTGTCGCAGGCCTCCATGCTCTCGGCCCGCGGCAGGTGCCAGGCCTTCTCCGCCGCTGCCGACGGTTACGTGCGCGGTGAAGGTGCGGGCATGGTCGTGCTCAAGACGCTCGCGGACGCGCAGGCCGATGGGGACCGGATCCACGCCGTCCTGCTGGACACCGGCACCAACGCCGACGGCCGCACGCTCGGCCTGACCCATCCGGGCGTCGAGAGCCAGACGCGGCTCCTGCAGACGATGTACGCGGACATCGATGTGGACGACCTGGTCTACTGGGAGGCGCACGGCACCGGCACACCGGTCGGCGATCCCGTCGAATGCGAGGCGGTCGGCCGGGCCGTCGGGTCGCGCCGCTCGCCGGGCAACGCGCTCCCGATCGGTTCGATCAAGTCGAACATGGGCCATCTGGAGTCGGCGGCGGGCATGGCGGGGCTGATGAAGGCGCTCTTGGTGCTGCGGCACGGGCAGATCCCGCCCTCGCTGCACGCCGAGGTGCTCAATCCGGCCATCGACTGGGCGGGGCTGAGCCTGTCGCCGGTTCGCGAGCAACGGCACACCGCACAGGTGGAGCGGGCGCTCGCCGGAGTGAGTTCCTTCGGCTTCGGCGGCGTCAACGCCCACGCCCTGCTGGCCGCGCCACCGCGACGAGCAGCGCCGCCGGACAGTGCGGCGCCGTCAGACATGGCCGGTACAGCGGGCCCGGTGGCGCGAGCCGTACCCCTGATCGTTTCCGGGCGAACGCCGGCCGCCGCGACGGAGCTGGCGCTGCGCGTGGCCGACCAGTGCGAGACGCTGCGGCCCGAGCAGTTCCACGATCTGGCCTACACCCTCACCCGACGCCGCGGCCTGCGCGAACACCGGGTGTCGGTGCTCGCCACCACCCCTGCGGAGGCCGCCGGGCTGCTTCAGCAGGCCCAGCCGACGGCAGCCGGGCAGGACGGCAGGATCGCCGTCGCCTTCGGCGGCGCGGGCACCCCGTGGCCGGGCATGGCCGACGATCTCATGGCGGCGGATCCGGATTTCCGCGCCACGATCAGGCACATCGGCAAGCTGCTGTCCAGGCACGTGTCCTGGTCGCTGGAGGCCGAGATGGCCGCCCCGGCGAGCCGTTCCCGGCTGGCCACGGCCGAAGTGGGCCAGCCCGCGATCTTCGCCATGCAGATGGGCATCCTCCAGATCCTGAAAAAGCATGGCCTGGTGCCTGATGTCGTTTTCGGGCACAGCGTGGGAGAGATCGCGGCCGCCTGCGCCTCCGGAGCGCTCGACCTGGAGAACGCCGTCCTGCTCTGCGCCGAACGCGGCCGGGCTCAGCAGCTGACCATGGGCCAAGGCGGCATGGCCGCGGTAGGCCTGCCCCCTGACCAGGCCGCGGAAGCCATCGAGCCCTTCGGCCTCGAGATCGCCGCGATCAACAGCGACCGCGACGTGACGGTCGCGGGCCCCGGTGAGGCGCTGGAGCAACTGGAGGAGGAGCTGGCGGGCAAAGGCGTCTTCTTCCGCCACCTCGCCGTGGACTTCGCCTTCCACAGCCAGGCCATGGATCCCCTGCAGGCTGGCCTGACCAAGGCACTGGCGGAGCTGACACCCGCGTCCCCGGCCATCCCGATGATCTCGACGGTCACCGGCCGCCCCGTCGAGGCCCCCCTGGATGCCGCGTACTGGTGGCGCAACGTCCGTCAGCCGGTGCTCTTCGGCCAGGCGGCCGCTCACCTGGCAGACGCGGGATTCCGCATCTTCCTGGAGGTCAGCCCGCACTCCGTCCTGCAGACCTACCTGAAGCGGGCCGGCCGGCAGGTCACCGTCCTGCCCACGCTCCGGCGCGACGAGCCGGGCTCGCCGGCGGTGCGTACGGCTGTCGCCGCCCTGCTCGCCGCCGGTGCGAAAGCCGACTGGACAACGTTCTTCCCCCTCCCTGGACGGGTGCTCGACCTGCCTGCCTACCCCTGGCAGCGCGAACGCCACTGGAATGGCCAGGCCGACTGGTGGGCGCCCAGACTGGAGCATCCGCTGCTCGGAGCGCGTACGCAGGCGCTCGACCCGACCTGGAGCGCCCCGATGGACCCGGCCAGGGTGACCTGGTTGAACGATCACCAGGTGGCCGGAGCCGTGGTGGTTCCCGCGGCCGGATTCGTCGAGATGGCCCTCGCGGCCGGTGCGGAGACACTCGACGGCCCGGTCGAGGTGGTGGACATGAAGGTGCTGCGCCCGCTGGCCATCCCCGAGGAGCGGGTCCCGCACGTCCAGGTCTCGATCTCCGAGGACGGCAGCGTGCGCATCGCCTCCAGGACCGGCGCGCAGGAGGAGTGGCACCCGCACGCCCGATGCCGAGTGCGCCAGGCGGTCTCGGCAGCCGTGCCGAAGGCACCGAGCCCAGCCGTGGACTCGGCGCTGGAGCTCGGAGCGGAGGAATACTACGCCCTCGCGACCCGGGCGGGCCTCGACTACGGACCGGCGTTCCGCGGTGTGCGGAGTGTGCGAATCGCGGACGCGCAAGCGCTCGGGCAGTACCGCTTCACTGAACCCTCCGGCGCCTACCAGGTGCACCCCGCACTCGTCGACAGCGCCCTGCAAACCGGGCTGGCCATCCTGTGGCAACACGGCGACGAACCCACCGCCTACGTGCCGATCTCCTTCGAACGCGTCAGGCTGTGGCGGCAACCACCGGGCACGGGCCTGGTCCACGCCAGGCTCCGGCCGCAGATCGACCCGCGCGAGGCGGTCGTGGACTTCACCATCACCGACACCTCGGGGGTGGTCACGATGGAACTGACCGGATGCCGGGTGCGCCGCCTGCCCGGGGAGGAAGCTCCCGCACGGCACGTGACCGTCCTGCGCGCGGCCCCGCACCCCGGCACGGGGGCCGGCGCGGGCATCGCCATGACCGACCTGCTCGCCGCGGTGGAACCGCACCGCCTCGACCTGCGCAAGCGGCTGCTGGCCCGGCGTGACCGGCACGCGCGGTTCATGACCAGCTACGGGCGGCTGGCCGCCCACTTCACCGTCAAGGCGATGCGCGACCTGGCCGGCGAGCGCTGGAGCCCGGCCGACCTGATCTCAGCCGGGATGCAGCCGAAGTACGTCCGGCTCGCCCGCACCCTGTGCGCCCAGGCCGGCGAGCTGTGCGAGCCGGCAGGCGAGGGTACCTGGCGGGCGACCGGCCACCCCGATCCCGGCCCGCTCTTCTCCGACGCCCTGTTCGAATTCCCGGAATACGCGGCCGAGCTGCAACTCCTCGGCCAATGCGGGCGGCAACTGACCGAGGTGCTGCGAGGTGCCAAGGACGCCGTCGAAGTCGTCTTCCCGCAGGGTGGGCTCCAGGCCGCTGAACATTTCTACGACAGCGGCCCAGTGCTGCGCCCTGTCAACCTGCTGGCCCGATCCGTGCTCGAGGAACTGGTCGCCGCCTGGCCCGCCGGCCGCCCGCTCCGCGTCCTGGAGGTGGGTGCCGGGACCGGCGGGATGACCGCGACCCTCCTGCCCGTGCTGCCGCCCGAGCGGACCCGCTACACCTTCACCGACCTGTCTCCCGCCTTCCTCACCTCGGCCGCCGCCCGCTTCAAGGGCTTCGACTTCGTCGACTACCGGGAACTGGACCTGGAGGAGGACGCGGCAGAGCTGAGAGCGAGCTTTGATGTCGTCATCGCGGCCAACGTGGCGCACGCCACCACGGATCTGGAGGCGACACTCGGCCGGATCGCCGATCTGCTGGACGATCGCGGTCTCCTGCTGCTGGGTGAGACTCTCGACGCGGGCCCGACAACCATGATCTTCGGCCTGCTGGACGGCTGGTGGTCGGCCACCGACACCACCCTGCGTCCCGGCGGCCCGCTGATCCGGGCAGCCGACTGGCTGCGGCTGCTGCCGCGCTGCCGGCTCACAGAACCTGCCGAGCTGCGCGCGGAGGAGGAGGCGATCGGCATCGACACCGCGCTCTTCCTGGCCACCCGAGAGCCGAGAGCCGAAGCCGCCGCCCCGCCGCCCGTCGCGACCGGAGACTGGGCGATCATCACCGAGTCGGGCCGCGACCAGGCACTGGCCGAAGCGGTCGCGGGCGAGCTGACCAGAGCAGGAGCCCGGGCCGGCGTCGCCCCCGACCTGGGAAACGCCCGCCATGTCGTCTACTTCCTCGACGGCGACCACGCCGCGGCGGACGCCGACCCGGCGGACTGCGCGCAGCGGGTCGTCTCGGCCACCGCGACCTTCGGCGCGATCGCCGCCGCCCTGGAACCGGGCGCCACACTCTGGCTCGTCACCCGCCCGTCCGGGACGTTCCCCGCCCCGGAACGGCCGGACTTCCCCGGTGACGCTGCCCTGTGGGGAGTCGCCCGCTGCCTGGTCAACGAGATGCCCGGGCTCGCCGTACGGAAAATCTCCCTGGAGCGTGGAGCGTGCGACGCCGAGCGACTCGTGGTCGAGTTGCTCGCGCAGGACGAAGAGGACGAGGTGGTGCTGACCGCCTGCGGCCGGTTCGTGCCGCGGCTGCGCCCGGCACCGGAGCCCGCCGCGGTCGGTGCCGAGCCCCGCGTCCTGCGGCTGCGCAACCAGGGCTCGGCTTTCCGCCTGGACTGGGCGCCCATGGCGGTGCCCGTCCCGGGCCCCGGCCAGGTGACGATCGAGGTCCGGGCGGCGGGCGTAAACTACCGCAATGTGCTGTGGGCGCTTGGCAGGCTGCCCGCTGACGCGGCGGGCGGGCCGAGCCACGAACGGGTCTACGGCTTCGACTGCGCCGGAGTGGTGACCGCGGTCGGCGCGCAGGTTCAGGACCTCGTTCCGGGCGACCGCGTATTCGCCGCCGCCGAGCACCCGCTCGCCTCGCACGTGGTGCTGGAGCGTGCCGCGCTGGCCCGCATTCCGGACACCATGGGGTACGGCGAGGCCGCCACGCTGCCCGTGGCCTTCCTGACCGTCCGCCTCGCTCTCGCAGACGATGCCGTACGGCTCACGCCGGGCGAGACGGTGCTGGTGCACGGCGCTTCCGGCGGCATGGGCCTGGCCGCGATCCAGCACGCCAAGCTGGCAGGAGCCCGGGTGATCGCGACAGCGAGCACGCCAGGCAAGCGCGACCTGCTCAGGAGCCTGGGCGTGGAGCACGCCCTGGACTCCCGCGGCCTGCGCTTCGCCTCCGAGGTCAGGGCCATCACCGCAGGCGAGGGCGTGGACGTGGTGCTGAACTCGCTCGCGGGCGACGGCCTGGCCCGCGGGGTGGAACTGCTGCGTCCCCGCGGCCGCTTCGTCGAGCTGGGCAAGCACGATCTCTTCTCCGACGGCAGGCTGGCGCTGAGCCTGCTCCGGGGCAATGTCTCCTTCGTCACCGTCGATCTCAAGCAGATCGCCGAACAGGTGCCCGACGTGGCGCATCGGCAGTTCGGGGAGATCGCGCGCCTGGTCGCGGCGGGCACCTATCGGGCTCTGCCGTACCGGAGTTTCCCGGCGGAGCGCATCACCGAAGCCTTCGACCAGATGCGGACGTCCCGGCACATCGGAAAGCTCGTCATCGAGTTCGAACCTTCGGCCCCCGCCACGCAACGGCGCGGGCTGGATCCGGACGGGGTCTACCTGGTCACGGGCGGGCTGGGCGGGTTCGGCGCGCGGGCTGCCCACTGGCTGGCGCGGCAGGGCGCCAAGCGGATCGCGCTCACCAGCAGGCGCGGCCTGGACGGGCCGGAGGCGCGCCAGACCGTCGAGTCGCTGACCGCCCTGGGCGTGGAAGTGACCGCGCACCGGGCCGACGTCACCAATCTGGAGGCGATGCGTGCGATAGCCGGACCCGAGGTCAAGGGCGTGATCCACGCGGCGATGGTGCTCCAGGACGCGCCCCTGACGGAGTTGACGCCGCAGCACGTGCTGGCCGCGCTGGAACCGAAGCTGCGCGGCGCGCTGGTGCTCGACCGGCTGGCGCCGTCGGCGGAGCTGTTCGTGCTGTTCTCCTCCGTGACGGCGACGGTCGGCAACATCAGGCAGGCCAACTACGCGGCCGGCAACCTGTTTTGCGAGGCGCTGGTCAGGGCAAGGCGGGCGCGCGGCGCGAGCGGTCTGGCGGTCGCCTGGGGAGCGGTCGGCGAGGTCGGCTACCTGGCGCGTACCAGCGAGGCCGAGGCGTTCGTCTCCCGATGGACCAGCCCGATGAAGCCGGCCAAGGCGCTGCCGGTGATCGGCGAGCTCCTCGCCCAGGACCTGGACGTCGCCCTGATCGGCTCGGTCGACTGGGACAGCGCCCGGCTGCTGTTCCCCTCGCTGGACGCGCCCCGCTTCTCCGCCATTCGCTCGAACGATCCGGCCGCGCCGACCGCAGACCTGCGGGAGCTGATACGGGCCGGCGACGAGGCCGGGCCGCTGGTCACCGAGGCCGTCACCCGGCTGCTGGCCGGAGTCCTGCAGGCCGAACCCGCCGACATAGCGCCACAGCGACCGCTGGACGAGCTCGGCATCGACTCCCTGATGCGAGCCGAACTGCAGGGGGCGATCTGGCGCAATCTCGGCTGCGACATCCCGATCATGGCCATCGGACCGGGTACCAGCGCCGACGAGCTGGCCAAGCAGGTCCTCACCCGGATGCGTGCCCTGTGAGCGTCCTGGTGACCGGGGCCACCGGCTATCTCGGCGGTTACTTGTGCGCGCAACTGCTGCGGTCGGATCAGGTCTGCTGCGTGGTGCGCGGCCGTACCGACCAGGGTGCGGACGAACGGTTGCGCGCCCACCTCACCAGGCTGGGCGGGCCGTTCGACCAGGAACGGCTGACGGTGGTGCGCGGCAACCTGAGCCAGCCGCGTATGGGTCTGTCCGCCGCCGTCTACACGAGGCTGGCCGAGCGGGTGGAGACGATCTACCACTGCGCGGCGACGGTGAACCTGGCCGCCTCGTGCGAGCATCTCGTCCCGGGCAACGTGACAGCGACGCAGGAGATCGTCCGGTTCGCCCGCCACCGCAGGGCCAAGGCACTCCACCATGTCTCCTCCGTCGCGGTCTTCGCCGCGGCCCGCGAGCTGGGCTGCACGGAGGTGGATGAGGCCACTGAGCCGATCCTGGCGATGAGCGGCAGATTCGGGTACGGCCAGGCGAAGTTCCGCGGCGAGGAACTGGTGCGCCTGGCCGCCGCCGAAGGCCTGCCCGCCACCATCTACCGCCCGGGCGCCATCCTCGGGCACAGCCACGACTGGCAGTTCTCCGACACAGACCTGTGGACCCGGCTGATCCGCGCAGCCATCGAGGTGGGCGCGGCCCCGGCCAGCCCGGCCACCATGCCGGGAGCGCCCGTCGACCACACCGCCGCGGTGATCATCGCGCTGTCCCGGTTGCCCGGCGCGGCCGGACAGGTCTTCCACCCCAACTACCTGGAGCCGATCACGGTCAGCTCCGTCTTCGACCAGGTGCGGGCGGCCGGCTACCACCTTCCGGCCATCGATCCGGCCGACTGGAAGCAAGCACTGCTGCGCCAGGCCCACCTGCCGGCCGCCGGGCTCGTCCTGGCGTGCTGGCCGGGTATCGCGTACATGGTGGTCCCCGAGCCCCGCTACCTGCCTCCGCATTGTCGCGCGCGACTCACGACCTCGGCGGCACCGATACCGGAGCCCGCTCTCGACCGGGCGTACTTCGCCCGGATGCTGGCGGGTATCGCGGAACGGGGCTACATCCCGAGGGCGTGACCACGACTGAGCTCAGCTGCGCGTACGAGCCACCCAGAAAGCGCCACCACCATATTCACGGATCCTTCGAAAGCGCAGTTCAAGATCGAAGCAGATCACGTGATGGCCGCGGAACAGTGTGATGCCCGGGCAGTGGCCGGCGCAGTACATCCTGACCGGCGACCCGGACTTCGTTGTGACCCATGGCGGGGGACCATGGCAGAGACGTTGATGTCGGCCGAGGCCGACGCCCCTGTGCGGCGCCGCCCGCCACGGTGAGCGAACTATAGCTGTCCACCGCCAGCCCTCACCATGCCCCAGTCAACACCGACAACAGAACGGCCGGCCGCCCTGCCCCCGCGCCGGTAGTTCGTCTCTATCAGTCCTATCGCCACCGAGAAGGAGTGCACCGTGATGGCTCAGGCGTTCCCAGACGACAGCACGTCCGCCGACACGAGCGAGACGAATCCAGTACGGCTCGAACTTGAACGGCGTGAGGACGGAACCTACCTGCTGAGGGCAACCGACGGTAACGCTCTGCCGGCGCAGATCTCGGTCGTGAACTCGGCCGGCGAGCCCTGCGCCACCTACACGGGGCAGCCGGAACCCCTCGAACGGCACCCCAAACGCGGTTCTTCCGGATCCCCACCTATCGGGTCGCCGGAGGCCGTAGCCCTCGTCTGGGAGAGGGCAACCCTGGCGGCGATGACCGCTTCGGGCGCGTCGGGATCGCCTCCTGTGCAGCGGAAGTTGAAGGGGGAGTAGTGCCCCAAGATGGCGGGAACTCGAACGAGCCGATCTCGGTGGCTCTGTTGGATGCCGCGGACGCGAGGAGTGGCGGACGGCGCTGCCGCCGTGCCCGCAGCCGGCGCTCGGGGCGTCCGCCGACCATGACCGCCGAGCGGATCCGGCTTACCCGCCGCCTGCTGTTCGGCATATCGGTTGGCGGCGGGCGAGCTTGTCGCGGCGGAAGCCGGAGAGCATGCGGGGAACTTCCTAGATCAGGTGACCGGTCGCTTCTGCCGCGCTTCGATTGCTTACGGTCATAGAACGGATGGGGCACATCTGCTGAACGGCGGCGCGAATGCCGGAGGAAGCCATCAGTTCATGCGAAGGCTGTGGACCGGCGAATTTGGTCACCAGCAGCATGGGGATGCTGTCCGGGCTGACACGTGCCCGACGAGCCGCCGCCAGCCTACCTACGGGCATCTTGAGACCTCTGCGCATGACGCCGGGCGCGGAGGGAACCGCGAGCTCGCGCGGGGAGGGGGCCGCAAGGAGCCGGGCAGGCCAAGAAGCTGCTCAAGAGCCGCCTGACCAGCCGGACCAAGATGTACGCGTCCGCGGTCCGATGGATCCGTGCTGCCATCGGCGAGTACGCGCTCTAGTCGGCCGTGGCCGAGGGAGCGTGCACGGCCGGCTGGCGTTCCAGGTCGGGCAGGAGCACCGTGCTCTCCTGCTCGCGCGGGTCGGTGCGGGCCAGCACGACCTCGGCCGGTTCGCTGTCGCTGAGGTTCACCGGCATGTGCGGGGTGCCGGCCGGGATGTAGATGAACTCGCCCTGGCGGGCTTCGAGGTAGTGCTGCAAGTTCTCGCCGTACCGGGCGCCTACGGAGCCCTTGATGACGTAGATGGCCGTTTCGTGGTGGTCGTGCTTGTGGGCCCGGCCGCTGCCGGCGGGTGGGATGGTCTGCAGGTGCATGCAGATGTTGCGGGCGCCCACGGTCTCGGCGGCGATGCCGGCGAAGAACTGCAGGTGCTGTTTGCCCTCGTACATCACGGCGGAGCGGATGACCCGGCAGTGGCCGTCAGGCTGTGGTGAGTGGTCCACGTCGTCTCCTCAGAGCCGGCCGAAGATCAGGTTGCCGGGCGCGTCCGGGTCGGTGCTGCGGTAGAAGTCGCGTTGTGCGGCGTGGATCTCGTCGAGGCCGAGATGGCCACTGGTGTCGGTGTCGAGCCGGTCGAACACCTGGCGGCGCTCCTCGTCGGGCAGCGCGGAGATGCCGGGAATGGCGGCGAACTCCTCGTAAGAGATCCGGCCGTCGTTGTCGGTATCGCAGACGGTGAGGACGGACTCGGCGACGCGGCCGGCCGTCACCTCGTAGCCGTGAGCCCGGAACTCGTCGCCGGCGAGGTAGGCGACGAACTCGGCGCGGGTCAGCTGCCCGTCGCTGTCGTCGTCGGCGCTGTGGATCAGGGCGTTCCACATGCTCGCGTACGCGGCCAGCACGTCGCGGCCCTTGTCAGAGTCGGCGGGGACGTCGAACGCCGCCAGGAACTGCGCGGCGGCGGCCTCGAAGTCGTCCTTGGTCAGCACGCCGTCGCCGTCGGCGTCGAACAGCGCGAATCGTTTGTCGAACTTGCGGGCGAGGACGTCGGGCACGGCGAAAGCCATGGCACCTCCTGGAATGGAGCGTTTCTCGATGGCGCCTCCACCCTAACATCACTTAAAGCTACGGTAAATTACTCTCTGTAATTGGTGATGGTGGGCCGGCAGTTCCTCCCGGAGCGTCACAGTGCCTTCCTCTCCGCAATCCTTTGCACCGGCAGGCCCGCTCGGTCGTGACGGGTGCCATATCGACCGGGTGCCGACCGAGCGGACCGGGCCAGTGACCGCGAGGCCGGCTCACCGTATTGGCGCGTTGGTCGAGCCAGAGAGGGTGGTATGGGCCGGCCACCCCGCTGAACGACAGGCCGCTGAGAGATCCGGCGCCGGACCCCTCGGACCGTCACGTGCAGGGGAGCTTGGGCATCTGTGCCATCAACTCCGGAAACCGGGGCGATTCAAACGGCTTGACTACTGCTTGGACAGGTCTGCGATCAAGTCGGGCGTGTCCCGCCCGCTAGGCGCTTCTATCCGGCCCTTCTCTTGGGTGTCGTGCGGGTCTGGCTTTACGGTCCGGCCTGTGGCGGTCGATGCCCGTCAGCGCAATCCGCCACAATTCGCTCTCACCATCGGCCCGCCGATGTGCCGGACGCGTGCCGAAGAGCATGTGACGAGCATGAACTCGGCCATCTTCGCCTCGAAGAAGGCGGCCGAGAATCGAGAAAGTGCAGGTCAGGTGGGGTATGGAGTGGTAGGGCGCCCGGGGCTCGAACCCGGAACCTACGGATTAAAAGTCGCAAGGTATTGTGTCGGGCCATATTTCAACGTATTCAATTGTATCACTCTGCTGAATTTTGTCGCATTCAAAATGTCTGAAAATGTCGGCCAGTGTTCACGGGTACCGATAGCCGAAGAGCACGTGACGAGCACGCGGCCGGGCATCCGATGCGCCATGGCACACTCTTGACCGTTCGATTTGCCATGATCTCTGCATGTTGGTCTTCTATCGGTAGGGCCAGGTGCCAAGTGCCAAGTGCCAAGTGCCAAGTGCCAAGTGCCACGAGAGCGTAGTGGGTATTGCCGCCGGATGTCAGTTGCTCCGCCACGAAAGTGTCAGTAACGGCGGGGCTCTCGGGTCAACCGCGCAGGTCGGTGTCTCGGCGAGATCCAGCAGCGACGCCATCTCGCTATTGACACTGAACAAGACCAGTCGGCTCAAAGCCCGGCGCGTGCCCCGGGCCACGCCGTACCGTCTCGGTCGTGACACGCCAGAACGCGGCAACCGACCCGCCCTGCGACGACGACGGCCCGGTGACCGCGCTGCCCAGCGTCTGCCACCGCTTCGGCACCCCACGTCGACCTGCTGGCCGACCAACTCGCCGCAGTCGACCTGAGCGCCGACGACGCCCGAGCACATCAATGATGTGATCATGCGCGCCTTCACCGCGAGCGCGCTGGCTGGCTGGATCGCGCTGGCTGGCTGGATCTGGGTACAGCCACGGCGCGCGGTGGCTCTCGATGATGCGCCGATGTGCCGCGCACGGTGCGGCCCCTCACCTTGGCGGCGGCCCTACCCACCCGTTCACCGCTTGCCCCGCACGGCCCGAACCACCTCGGCCACCGCGCGCAGCACGCCCGCGCGGTCCCTCGAGGCGCATCCCCTGAGAGCCACGGAGACGATCAGCACGGCCGCCAAGGCCGCGCACACCAGGCTGGCCACCGGCACCAGGATCCACACCTCGACGTTCATCCGCACGTCCTCTCTCTCACGTGCGGCCGCGCTCCCGGCCGCATCTGGTGGCATTTCAGCGCACCGCCGCCAGAGGGTGAAGGGTTGCCGGACCGGCCGGAGAAACGGGGAAAAGGCCAGGCCACGACGTTGTCCGGCGACGATCCGGCCGGACCCGCCGGATCAGAACCCACCGGAGAGGACGAAACAAGTGACAGGAAAGAAGCCGATCTCTGCGGCAAGAGCGGTGCTGAGTCAGGAGCTGCAGCAGTTAGCGCAACAAGCCCGCGCGTGCTCGCCAGGCCTGACACGAAAGAAGGTAATCCAAGAGGCCAGCAGTCTGCTGGCGGGCAAGGAGAAGAAGGAAGAGGGCGCTAATGCCCCCAATGCCGTGCCCGGCTTGGGCAAAAGTGCGGTCGATGAATGGTTCAACTGGGGGACTCCTGCCCAAGACTTCCGCCTGCTGTGGAGCGTGGTCCGCGTCCTGCTGGAGCATGTAGGCACCCTCCCGTCCTACAACACCACGCACGCTGGTTGGCGACACCAGTTCGAGTTATGGAAGCTGCGCTGGGAGGCTGCCCGTGTCGTAGACAAGTCGCCGCGAGGGACCGCCCCGCCCCCTGACGTGCCTTTCACGCTTCCCCCAGGCATCCCGATCTTCGTCGGCCGGGACGGCCAGCCGGCCCGGCTCCGTGAGGCGCTGGACCCCGACTGCGCCGAGCAAGGCCTGCAGGGTGCCGTGATCGACGGAATGGCCGGGGTGGGCAAGACCAGCCTGGCGTTGCACATCGCGCGTGAGACCGTGACCGAGGGATGGTTCTCCGGCGGGGCGCTGTTCGTCGACCTCCAGGGGTACGACAAGAATCGCAGCCTGAGCGCCGACCAGGCCGCCGCGGAACTGCTGTGCCAGGCGGAGCGTGCAGAGGGTACGTCTACTTCGGCGTGGCTGGACGCGTACCACAAGATGCTCCGCACGGCCCCAGGGCCCATGCTCATCGTCCTGGACAACGCCTCCAGCGCGGGCCAGGTCTCCCCGCTACGGCCTTCGGGACGCGGCCACCGGATGCTGGTGACCTCCCGCTACAAGCTCCCAGTGGTGGGACTGCGCAAAGTGGACCTGGGCGTGATGACGCCCGCGGAGGGCACTGCCCTGATCAGACGGCAGTTGCGTGTCGGCGATCCGCGGGATGCCCGGATGGAGCGGGAGCCTGCGGAGGCCGCACGCCTGGTTGGCCTGTGCGGCTGCCTCCCGCTGGCTCTGTTCATCGTGGCCGCGTTGCTGGAGATCGAACCGGACCGGCCGCTGGCGCGTCTCGCCGACGAGCTGACCGGCGAGCGCAGCCGGCTGGAGCTGCTGCATACCGGTGACGCGGCCGAGGCCCCGGTCCGCGCCGCGTTCACTCTCTCCTACCGCCACCTCGGTCTCGGCAACTCGGAGCGAGGCGACGCCCTGCGCAGGCTGTTCAGCTTGCTGCCCCTCGGGCCCTTCCCGGATCCGAGCACGCCCGGCGCAGCGGCGATGTTCGGGCGACCGGTTGAGGAGACCCGTCCGCTGCTGCGGGAACTCGCCAGAGCCCACCTCATCGAACCCGGCCGACGAGCCGAACTCTGGCGCATGCACGATCTGATCCGACTGTACGCCTTAGAGCTGTGTATGGAGCACATGTCCGCCTCTGAGCGAAGCGAGGCCTTCAAGCAAGCCGGAACCGCAGATATGTACCGCGTCCACCGGGACTACACCAATAGCGTCGAGTGGGCGGGACGGGTCGTGGCACGCTTCAACGGCTGGGGCGACGCACTCGCCTGGCCCGATGCCGAGCGCTCGCGCCGTCTGCTGCACGTCAACGAGCTGGCGGAACGCACCGGGCACGCCGACGCCCGGGCCTACCTGGCGGCGGGAATTGCCGCCTTCGGTGAACATCACCTGCCCGGCGAGAGCCTCGACGAGGTCCTGGAAGTTCTCGATGCTTTGATGCGGTCACTCGACGAGTCGGTGAAGTACGCGGACTCCGTTCCGGTCGAGTGGGACGAGGACGGCGGGACAGGGACGGACGAAAGCTCCGGCTCGACAGCGGACGAGCTGCTCCTAGAGTTCGTTTCGCGCACCTTGGCCGATGTCGCGCACACAGTTGCCGCGGGCAGGTACGACGAGGCCATCGAGGTCCTCACGGAGGCAGCGGCGGCTCTGCGCCACGGCCCCCCGATCGGCCCGTTCTACGAGGCATGTGTCCTGCTGTGGATCGGCGAGGTCCGGACGATACAGGGCCGCATCTCCGAGACGCGCCAGGCATGGCACCGTGCGATAGAACTACTCACCGAGGCTGGCAACACGGAGGAAGCCGAGCGGCTCCGGTCGAAGCTGCGCCGGCTGCCGGGACACGAAACCTGAGATCTCAAAAGTGGATCTCATAGGTGATCCTGGTCGCGCGAGCTCCTTCGCAGCAGGGGCATGGACGGCCTCGGCGATCTGCAGGTCAGATGGGGCGTGGAATGGTAGGGCGCCCCGGGCTCGAAACCTACGAATTAAAAAAATCGCGATGTCTACAAATACCAGTATTGAAAATGTCTAAGCCTGAATCCACGGTGTGATTCCAGGTGAGTCGTTCTCTGGTCCGATTCCTCTACGAGGAGCGATTCCGCAGGTAGATGGGCTGTTTTAGGGCGTGGGAGGGCCGCCGCGCGCGGGTCGCGGCTTGTCCGGTGTCTGGGGAGGATCGGGGTGTGCGCGGTGGCGCGGGTGACCGTGAGGGTCGTCGGCGGTGCGTGTGGCGGGGGGTTTTGGCTGGTCAGGCCGTTCGGGTGGCGGGTGGGTCGTGGGTGGCGGTGGAGGCGTTTATCCAGGCGTGCTGCCAGCGCCATCGGGCGGGCAGGTGCAAGACCAGGTGGCCACGCCCGTCGGCAGGTCCGTGCCGGGCCAGCCGGGCGGGCACGCTGATGAGGTGACGGCGCAGGGTCGCCCCGCGCGCCTTGGCGTGGAAGGTCGAGGCCAGGCAGCCCAGCGCGCGCAGCAGATTGTGAGTGATCGCCGCCAGAGTGAGCCAGGCGGCATTGGCCGTGAACATGCCTGAGGGCAGGTGTGCGAGCGGCCCGTCGATCAAATCAGCGTTGACTTGCTCCTGCACCGCGTGATCACGATGCTGCTCCTCAGCTTGGAGCAGCGCGTACGGACTGTCGGTGAAGATCGGGTAGTAGCGCCAGGCGGGAAACAGTTCGTCTTGGCCGCGCTCGGCCTGCTCGTTGAGCTTCCTGACCCGCCGCACGATCAGCCGGGCGGGCACGGTCTGGCCCTTCTTGCTGGTGAAGGCGGTGTAGCCGACCTCGGCGACCTCGGCGTCCGACACCCAGCCGCCGGCCTGCTCATCGAAGATCGCTCGCGGATATCTGATCGGGGTCCAGGCGTCCTCATCGATGGCGGCGATCGCCGCTTCGACCTTGGGATCCAGCTTGGCGGTGACGGAGAAGCGCGCGTCCTGAGCACGGCAGGCGCCGATGACCCCGGCGCTGTAGAAGGCCGAGTCACCGCGCAGGATCAGGGTGCCTGAGCAGCCCGCGGCGCGGGCAGCCGGGATCGACTCGCGCACCAGGGACGCCGCGCCGCGGGCGGAGCCCGCGCTGCCGCCCCGCAACCGGGTGGCGGCCACCACCGGCGCGGCCAACGGCGTGGACAACGTCACGGCCAGCACATTCAGCCCACGCACCAGGACACTCTTCCCCTGGATTTTCGTGTGCCCGAACCCGGAGCCCTGCTTGGCATAGCCGTAGGTGCGCCGCTGCATCGAGTCGATGTCGAGGAAGGCCAGCACCTCCTTACCCGGCAGCAGCGGCGTGTGCGCGGCCAGCGAGACCAGCATCTGCCGGGCGACCTTGTCCAACTGGCGCACGTTTCCCCAGGTGAAGGCGCGCAGGAACGACCCAAGCGTGGACGGCGCGCGAATACCGTCGAACAGGTGTGAGCACACCAGCAGTACCGGGACGTCCGCGCTCATCCAGTAGTCGATGTCAGATGCATCACATAGAAAGTGGAAAGACCTCTCGTTCTCGCCCGAGAAGAGACGGTCCCGTGCGTTGCTCTGAACGAACAGAACCCGGTTGGCGACTTCGCCTGTTGCAGGGTTGCGGAGCTCGATCTCGCCATCGATGCCGGCGTCCAACTTTCGCTCGTGCCAGGCGAAGCCCATCCGGCTGACGAGTTGGTGGATCAGGGCGATGCCACTGTCGCCGATGTGGGCGCTCTTATCTAGCTTCTTCAAGAATGCTCGCTCCGAACTTGTCCGGGCAGGGGCGATAGCAGCACTCTATTCCTCAGCACCGACAAGTGGGTCTCGGTAGCTCGCCAGCCAGGTTGGCACCGGCAACGCCCCACGCGCCATGGCTACACCTTGCGCAACCGTGCCATCGGAGCGCGCGAGCGACCACGTCACGGCGCCTGACCTGGCAGATCGGCCAGACGCGACTGGTCAGGCCGTGCAGCCTGGATGAACGGCAAGCCTCTGAAGGAAATTCCAGGCTAACGTTCAATCGTCCTCCTCGGCGTCGAGGAGCTTGCGCCCGCATCCACGCATCCTCCAGTATGCTCAGCCCGACGGAGCAGTTCAGGGGCTCGCACGTATCATCACCGTGGTGAGTGCCTACTCCATAATGTCCAATGGTGGGAGATGATCCACGATTTTCATCGTCTCCAGGCTGACCGTCACAATGCGCTTGAGAAGGTCGATGATGTAGCGGGGATCATCGGACCACTCGTTGGGATCGTTGACAATGCCGGACGCCTTATCGATCTTCACCTGGTATCGATCAATGATCCACTCGATCGCTGAGCGGGCGCCAAGCTGGTAGTGGTATGCCTCCTCCGGGATGTTGGTGAGGGTGACCCGGCTGTTGTAGGAGATCGTCGAGTAGTCCGTCCGCCCTTTCACCTTAGGGATCTTCATCTTCACGACGCGGTATAGCTCACGCTCCGGAGTATCGGTGGCATTGCTACTGATCGTCTCGACGATGCCCTTGTACGGCTCCGCCTGCTCATAATGGAGGTGCACCTCAGCGAGTTTCCGGCCAGCCTCAGCGTATCCGCGGAAATCTCTCACCTTGGGGATGCGTGGGAGAGATTTCTTGAGGTCTGCGGCGAAGCGGGTGCGGTAGTCGGGGGAGTGGAGCAGGCCGTACGTATAGTAAAAGATGTCGTCCTTACTGATCGACGAGTCGCCGTACATAGCGCGGTAGCCGCGGAGGGCGACATCGGTAATGTTGTCGACGCGCTCATAGCTGTCTCCATGACCGGCCTCTACTGCGGCAAAAATGTCGTCGCCCTTACCGAGGCCGCGGTAGGTGTAGCGCGGGTAGAAAGTTCCTCCACTGCCGGCGCCGGTCACATGGAGGTCCGGAATGGCATCAAGCATGAGCACCGAGAAAGGGACAGCAGAACTGCTACCAACATTGTAGTACCCGAAGTTCGAATGATCAGGCGTCGGAAATGCCTGGGGCACCTGTGAAACTGTCGCGTTGACCTGCCGGTCCATATAGAGGTGCTGCCTAGCGAATGGCCGATAGGTTGCCGAAGCAATTCGCTCCTCGTTGAATGCGTAGCGCTTTCCCCTGGCGATAGCTCCTTCATCGGCGCGATTCCAGCTGATCCTCTTTGAGTCGAAAGTGATGAACCCCTTCACGTCGGAAGGTTTGGGCGAGGTGATCGCCCTCATCTGACAATACTCAAAGAACGCTCGACTCTGGGAGTTGTAGAAGTCGATCATCGACTCCATGTTTTCCGTGAGTTTCGATTCGGAGAAGTTGTACGACCAGGGGTCCCGTCCGGTCACGATACCGTTGGTATGGAGCCGGAAAATTGGCTCTCTACGACCAACCTTGTCCTTCTCGCCGAGGGGTTGAAAGGTGGCGAACCGCTCGTCCCGCTGATTGATCCAGTCCCCGTTGGTGTGCGCTGTGATTTGTTGCCAATCCACCGTGTCGAGGTTCTGTGAGCCGACGGCGCGGAGTTTGTCCTCGCGGCTGAGGTAGTCGCCGATGTCCCGGTAGTACAGTGTGCACCCGGTGCCGGTGCCGGAGGCCTTGCCGCCCTTGACGAGGATCAGGATGGCGACGGTGTTCCGACTACTCGAGCCGAAGACGTTTCCCGCCTCCTTCTGGCGTTGCTCCCCGGCTGTTCGGGCGTTACCTCGCAGATTGTAGCAGTAGATCGCGTCGAACTCGCCGACTAAGGACTTGCGTAAGCCGTCATAGGTATTGCCATCGATGTAGCCGCCGTTCGCGACGTACGCGACAACACCCTCGCCCTTAATTCGGTCGGAAGCCCAGCGGATGGCACGGACATAGGAGTCGTACAAATTGCGCTTTAGCGTTGCCGTTGACTTCGCCGCGTACGTGCACTTAATACGCTCGTCCAATACCTCATATTTGATGTTTTGGTTATCGTCGTTCTGGCTGTCCTGTCCTACCGAGTATGGCGGGTTGCCGACGACAACCGTAATGTCCTGCGTCTGCTGCTTCTTCGCGCGTTCGCTATTGCCTTCTAAGACATCCATACCATCGAAATGGGCGGCACCCTCTGCGAGTTGGAAGGTGTCAGTGAGGACGATGCCCTCGAAGGGTTGGTACTCGCCGCTGGCGAGGTCGTGGAAGGCGGCCTCGATATTGATGGCGGCGATGTAGTACGCGAGGAGCACGATCTCGTTGGCGTGCAGTTCGCTCGCGTATTTGCGCTGCAAGTCCTTTGGCTTGATCAGGCCGGATTGGAGAAGGCGTACCGGAAAAGTGCCAGTGCCGACGAAGGGGTCGATGATGTGAACGCCTTCGTCGGACAGGGATCGCCCGTAGTGTTTGGCCAGGGCCTGTTCGGTGGAACGGATGATGAAGTCGACGACCTCGACGGGAGTGTAGACGATGCCGAGCGCGTCGGCGGTCTTCGGCAGGGCGGTCTTGAAGAACTTGTCGTACAGCTCGATGATGACCCGTTGCCGGCCCTCGTGGTTGTCGATGCCCTCGGCGCGGACTCTTACCGAGTCGTAGAAGCCCTCCAGCGTCTTGGTCTCGGCGTCGAGGCTCTGATCGTCCAGGATGTCGAGCACCCGCTGCATGGCTTTGGAGACGGGGTTGTGCTCGGCGAAGCCGGAGTCCTTAAACAGGGCGTCGAAGACGGGTTTGGTGATGATGTGCTGGGCGAGCATATCGACGGCCTGGGCTTCGCCGACGCCAGGGTTGATGTTCGAGCGCAGTTCGTTGACGAACTCCTCGAAGGCGGTCTTCTTCCGGGGAACCGCCAGGGCCGCTTTGATGCGGATGACGTGGCGGTTGGCGATCTGGGCAATGTCTGTGGCCCATTTCTCCCAGTAGTGCCGCTCGCCGACCTTGTCGACGATGCGTGCGTAGATCGCGTTCCGCCAGTCGCTGATGGAGAACAACGCGTCCTGGATGTGTTGGGCGCTCTGCGCGGCCCTGTCCTTGGTGGCGTCGTCGCTCTCAGTGGTGCCGGAACCGTCCGCGCCCCCGACTGACTCGTCGTTAGGGCCGATGCTGCCGATGCCGATCTTGTTGTCGGGCTTCTTCTTGTTCAGATCGATCTGGTTGACCGTCGCGTTGAAGCGGTCGTCGTGGGCGCGCAGGGCCTGGAGGACCTCCCAGACCGTCTTGAAGCGCTTGTTGTCAGCAAGTGCCTTCTCCGGTGACATGCCAGCGGGGATGGCGACAGGCAGGATGATGTAGCCGTACTCCTTGCCGGGGGCCAGGCGCATCACGCGGCCAACGGATTGGACGACGTCGACCACGGAGTTTCGGGGGTGTAGGAAGAGGACCGCGTCCAGGTTCGGGACGTCGACGCCTTCGGACAGGCACCGAACGTTAGACAAGATCCGGGCCGTGGCCGGACCTGGGTCCTGCTTCAGCCAGTCCAACCTCCTGTTGCGCTCCAGGGCGTTAAACGTGCCGTCGACGTGCTCGACCTCGCAGCGCAGCACATCATCGTCCGCGCCGTCGTAGGCATCGACGATGTCGTTGAACCGGTCCGCGATCTGCTTGGAGTCGGCGATGGAGCGGGCGAAGGCCACAGTGCGCTTCATCGGCTCCTCGCCTTCGGCGAATCCCGACCCGTCGGCGAAGGTTCCGGTGCGTTTGGCCATCGCGTTCCAGCAGCCGATGATCTTCGCCGCGTCATCGAGGGCCAGTTCGGACCCGCCGCCAGCAAAGCCTTCTTGGAGGGTCTTGGCGACCACGCCCTCATCGACGGTCAGGATGAGAACCTTGTAGTCGGTGAGCAGCCCCTGATCCACCGCCTTGCCGAAGCCCAGGCGGTGAAACTCGGGTCCGTAGAGGGATTCGTCATCCATGGACGCGAGCACCGCGGAGCTGTCCTCTGCCTGGGACTTGCTGCTGTCGTCGTACAGGCGCGGAGTGGCCGTCATGTACAAGCGCCTGGCGGCTTTCAGGTATTGCTCGTCGTGGACCTTGACGAAGTTGGACTCGTTCTGGCCAGCCAGGGTAACACCGGTGGTGCGGTGGGCCTCGTCGCAGACGACCAAGTCGAACTCGGGCAGGCCCTTGTGCTGAGCCTCGGCAACCACCGGTAACGACTGGTAGGTGGAGAAGGTGACCTTGATGTTTCCTTTCGGGCCGCCGCCGGTGATCTGGTTGTACAGCTTGTCAGCGTCGGTCGTGGCGGGAAAGACGAGGTCGTACGGAGAGATGTCCTCGTTGTCGCTCCGGCTGCCCGCCTTGGTGTCCGAGCACACGGCGTATGGTCGCATCGGCACCTTGGCCTCTGCGGTCCATTCCCTCAGCGTCTGGGAGAGCAGGGAGATGGAGGGGACCAGCACGAGAACGCTGCCGCCCGTTGGGACGAGGTCCTCGGCAATGCGAAGTGAGGTCAGCGTCTTACCCGTACCGCACGCCATGATCAGCTTGCCTCTGGCGTGAGACAAAAATCCTTTGCGCACCGCGTTCAGAGCGAGGTTTTGGTGGGGGCGCAAGTCCTTTTTGTTCTTGCGCTTCAGCATCTCGGGGGCGTCGAGGCTGAACTGCGACCAGTCGACGCTCGATTCATCCAGATCCTGCACCCGCAGGCGCGTTACGGGAATCTGTTGGCCTCTTAGGGCATCTTCCGCGTGTTTGCTCCATTTGTCGGTTGTGGACACAATGAGGCGTGAAGAGAACCCATCCTTGCCAGATGCGGTGAAAAACGAATCAATGTCGCTTTTCTGAAGGGTATGACTAGACCGATAGAACTTGCACTGGATGGCGGTCAGGGCCCCCGTCTCCCGCTCCTGGGCGACAAGATCGATGCCCGTATCGGGCTTTCCGGCCCGTCCAGGCCAGTCGTTCCAGAGCCAGACCCTGCTGAACCGACTGGACCACGAGGGGTCCACACGCAGGTAGGCAGCGATCAGTCGCTCGAACTTGCCCCCCTTGTCTAGCCCGCCAGTCGAAGAGATATCTAGCTTTTCAAGAACTTCTTTAATACTTGTCGCCAACGTCCGATTCCTGCTCTCGCGCTCCCGGTTCCTGCTGGAGATAGAAGCCATAATGCATGCGGAGGTTGACCGTTAAGTATGGAAATAGATGTCCTTTTGTGGACACGCTGGATCATTGACAAACGACTACATGCCTGGCTGCGGGAGCACCACAAGTGCGTATACCCCTTCCTCGTGTCATGGCCAGGCGCTCAGTTCGCTACCGGATCACGAACCCCGACCGGTCAGCCATCCACGACGGGGTATCGTCCATGCCATCTGCCACGAGTTCATCGCGATCCACAGGTCTACATGAACCACTCCATGAGCACGGCATTGCCTGGAGCGGATTCGCAGCACGCGCCGCAGGGCTGCCTAACGTCAACCCCCTGTCAACCCCCGGCGTCCCCGCCCGGCTCTGCCCCGCCGTCCTCCTCCTTGGGGACCGCCAAGCGCAGGATCTGCCACTCGTCCGCCGCGCCCGCCACCCGCCAGTACGACGGCCGCAGGGGCAGCGGCTAGACCCGACCGCAGTCCGTCAGTCGGTCGAGGTGCTGGCCCAGCACCAGATCGCCTCGGTCGCGGCGTTCTCGCTGGGGGCGGTGCCGCGGCGGGCCGCGGCCAACGTCGATGCGCTGCTGTGCGAGACGTTCCGGGTGGTGGTGGCGGCGTTCGGCCGCGTCGTCGACACCGCGGCATGGATCCGGCCACGCGGCCGACGCTGGACCTGGCCCCCCGGCCACCCTCGATGCGGCTGTCGGAACTGCAGCACGGCTCCGCGACCTGGGCCAGGTACCCGTACTCAGGTGCAGCCCGGCACTGCAGACGTACCCTCGCCGAGGCCGCGATTGTTGTCGCCTGACAGTCGGTTATCGGCCACCCCTGGAGGTGCTTAACGAGTCTCTCTCACTCCAAGCAGCCGCATAAGCTCAACGCCATAAAACGGCTGTCCGGAATCACCGTGGCCCCCCACTCACCGGCTCACCGCGCTCTTTAAGAACGATCTTGGCCGTCGCTTCGATCAGCTGCTTGGCGGCGCCGACTGCGTCATCTGGGTGTTCGGCGACTGATCGGCGTATCCGCTCGAGCTGGTAGTCGGCGGGGAGTTCGTCGGCGCCGGAGACCTGGTGCCGGTAGGGGATGATCGCCGATCCGGAGCTGGTCGACGCGCAGGTGGCGGTGCTGGTGGCCGGCGCCGGCATGTCCCGGCCGACGGCTTCGGGCTCGGGCTCGGCGAGCATCTGGGTGATGACCTGCTCGGCCACGCTCACCCGGTCGAGTTCGTGTTGGACGTCGGTCAGTTGCTTGGTCAAGTGCTGGGCCTGCTCGGTCAGTTCGGTACGGCGGGCGGCGATCCGTTCCAGCAGTGGTGACACCCTGCCTCACCTCCGGCGATTACCGTGGATAATCACACGGATACGGATGCTAGAGGGTGGATGTGATCGGCTGCGGTGGAATCGGTGAGAAACATTGATCCGCTGATGGCGGACGATCACTCGTCATGATTCCCACGTATCACCAGCCCGAGTATGCCCAGCCGCAATCAGGCAAGGCCCCTGGCCTGCAGTTTCAGGTTGACACGAGCCCAGTTGGGTTAAGGGAGACAGTTTTGTCGGTGGCGCGTTGTACCGTCGCTTCCTGACTCTGGATCACAATCTTCGGTCTCTGGCGGATGCGTCAGCGCATGCGCCCACGGAGGGAACGCGCATGACGGGCATCATGGAGACAGTCGCGGCGACGGTGGGCCTCAAGAAGCCGCTGACGGCCTTGATCAATAAGGGTTGTATGCCAGTGGGGGGCATCTTCCGCTTGGACTATGACTCGGCGATCGTGCTCACCGATGACTTCAAGAAGCACCAGGCCGGCGGGGTGCCCCGAGGCGGGTTCCTCCTCGCGGTTGCGGGCGAGAACTCGGGGGCCGGGTTCATTCTCGAGGACCAGGAGGTCATCCTGCTGCGCGTGCGGGGGACCGCTCCGCTCCCCAACGAGTCGGAGCTGATTCAGACGCGGCTGGCGGTCGTCCGTGATGCTGGTGCGTCCGGCGTCGGGTTCGACGACGTTACCGATGTCCTCACCCGTAACGAGCTTCAGCAGTCGGCGTTCGACTGCGAGGTGCTGGGGACCTTCTACACCGAGACCGACGCCCGTGATGCGCACATAGAGTACGGCGCGGATATCGACAACGTGGTCGTCTCTGCCCGATATCAGGTCTTCCTGCCGTCCACCGAGGTCCTGTCGTGGCTGGCGTCTTACCCCGAGCCCGCCGATCAGCGGGATGCTCTCGCCATCGGCAAGGTGCGGTTCGCTGCCACCCGGCGTAAGGCGCTGATCGCCGGGACTGACCAGGCGGAAGTGCGTATCGACGTGGCTGACTTCGTCGGTCGCAAGACCGCTGTGTTCGGCATGACCCGTACGGGAAAGTCCAACACGATCAAGACTCTGGTCACCGCGGTTCACCGCTACGGCTCAGAGCACGGCCGAACCATCGGCCAGTTGATCTTCGACCCGCAGGGCGAGTACGCGAACGTCAACAAGCAGGACGGGACGGGCCTGCGCCTGCTGGGCGATGACGACACCACTGTGCGGATCTACAAGGTGGAGCCCGACGCCGGCGACCCGCGCGAGAAGCCGCTGCGTATCAACTTCTACGACCGGCAGGTTCTCGAGGCCGCGTGGAGTCTGGTCAGCGATGCGACGGCGCCGGTCAACACCAACTACGGCAAGACGTTCCGGGCCGCCGCACTCGCGGAGCCGGACCCGAACGACCGTAGCGCGCACTGCCGGTGGTCATGGGCGATGGTCGCCTATTACGGGCTCTTGTCCAAGTGCGGATTCTACGCCGGCAGCCTGCCCCAGGAACTCATCATCCAGGCGAAGGCTGACGCGATGAAGGGGTTCAGCTCCGCTGATGTTGTCCCAGGTAGCAAAGCGGGATATTACCGCGTCCGCACCCCCGCTGGTGCCTTCGCGCTCGCCGAGTGGGTCGGCGACCACCCGACCGAGTTCGACAAATGGCACGACGATCAGCGCTGCGAGTTCAAGGCTATCTGGGGCGTCTATAAGTTCACGGGCATTACTGCGGCGATCCGCACGATTCGCGCCTTCCATGGCGAGCAGTCTGCTGGTGACGTCAGTGAGCACCTGTGGGAGGACATGTGCGCTGGCCGCCTGGCCATCGTTGACCTCTCCAGCGGTAACGACCTGGTGGCCAAGACCATGTCCGAGCGCATCGTCACCCATCTACTTAACCGTGCGGGCGAACGATTTCGCGCTGACGAGGACCCCACCGAGATGCAGATCATTGTCGAGGAGGCACACAACCTCTTCGAGCGCGGCGGTCGCGAGGTCTCCGACAACCCCTGGGTCAGGTTGTCGAAGGAGGCGGCCAAGTACAAGATGGGGCTGATCTACGCGACCCAGGAGGTCACGTCGGTCGACAAGCGCATCCTGTCCAACACCTCCAACTGGCTGATCGCTCACCTCAATTCCGACCACGAGACCAAAGAACTCGCGCACTACTACGACTTCAAGGTCTGGACCCCCAGCATCATCCGCGCCGAGGACATAGGCTTTGTCCGGATGAAAACTTACTCGGGTAAGTACATCGTGCCGGTCCAGATCGCCAGGTTCGACCACGCCATGGTCAACGCCGCCCGGCAGGCTGCCGGGCTCGTCGTGGTCCCTCGCCCTGCTGAAGGTGAGTGATTTATGTCCTATGACGGCGAGAAGGCGTCTCGGCTCGGACACGTGGACACAGTTCGCAACGAGCGAGTAAAGACGGCTCTTCAGCGCTGGTCCATCACGACCGCAAAGCCGGGCAGCAGAGACGAGATCGACGGGCTCTGCAAGCCACTCGAAGATCTGCCGATGGTCGGTAAGCTCGAGGACGTCGACTTCTCGATCACCGTGGACGGCTCTGACACCGAGGTCGAGACAACCCGCGACCACCCCACGGTAAAGGTCGGTTATCTCCGGGTTGCGGGTTCGGTTGTCCGGTTGGACGCATTCCGCAATCTCTCGCGTCTCAAGCACATCGACCCGCGGGAGGTGCGCAAGTCCCACAGTGAGTACGCCTTCGACGTCGCGCTGCCCGGCTCGCAGCTCGCACGCCCGGGGATGACGGGAGCCGACACCTGGCGCGCCGAGCTCGATGACTTCCTGCAGAGTGCGCGGTTTGACTCCAAGACCACCATGACGCTCGCCGACGGGCTCCTCGCGCTTTACGGCGTGCGTGGGGCCCCGGCGACTCGGCTCGCGCTCGGAGTCTGTCCGAGCTGTGGCCTGAAGGCTCCGGACGAAACCACGCTCCTCGTCGGGCTCAGGGGAGGGATCTGCCCGTCCTGTAGTTCCCATCTCTACCTTGCCGACGTGCTTCGCACGCATGAGGAATACAACGTCGAGGGCTCTAACTTCACGCCCTTGGGCCGGGTCATGACGGCCGCAGAGCGCCTGATGTCGCTGTGCTACCTGAACTTCTTTGCAGACCAAGCCCCCGAGGCCCTGCGCCACACCGTCTTCATCACGGACGGGCCACTCGCATTGTTCGGGCCGATGGCTCCGCTCAAGCGCCGGTTCCAGGCGCACCTCAGCGATCTGAGTAGCTGGTGCGCGCAGCATGATCTCGTCGCGCCCCTGATGGTCGGCATCGAGAAAACCGGGGCGTTCGTTGAGCACGCCGAGCAGATCAAAGAGCTCATCCCCTCCGGCCACGTCGTGCGGCTAACCAACAGCTATATCAACAGGATCTCGGGCCGCCCGGAAGAAAACCGATACGGCGTGGATGAATTCTACGGCCGCCGGTTCATCTACCGCACCCGCGCAGGCGACCCTTTGGTTATCACAATCCTTCCCGCTCCGGGGGTATCGCCGTATGACGGGAGCCCCGAGGCTGAAGGTTGGGACGCTTACCCTACGCTGCGGCTGATCTGCGAGATTCTCGATTCGCTCAGGACTCGCATGTACCGGCACGCTGTCGTACCGGTGGCGCTCGCTCACTCCGCGGCAGCGCTGCCCCTGGGTGTTGGCCGCTCCGTCCTGACGATGATGGCCCAGCAGAACATCCCCGGCTTGAAAATCGACATCCAGGCTGTTCAACCGCCAACTTATTTCAAACGGTAGGCCGATCCATGCGGTCGAACACCCGTCCATGCGGCAGTATAAGATCGTGACGACCCTGACCTCAGCGCCCGCCCGCGCCGAAGCCAGCGATCTTGATGTCTCCGGCAGCCCATTCGGCGTCAGCGAGGCCATCCATACTCAGCCACGCCCGTTGGTCCCAACCCTGGGGCCGGTCTCCCATGCTCTGGCCCACGGCCGGTTTCAGTCCCCGCTGCGCTACCCCGGGGCCAAGTCTTCGCTCGCGCCCATAATCGCCAGGATTATCACTTCTGCAAAGCGATCAGAAAAAGTCCCTGAGATCAACCTGTTGGTTGAGCCCTTTGCCGGCGGGGCGTCAGCCTCCCTCCGCATGATCGGTGAGGGTGTCGTCGACCGTATCCTCCTCGCTGATGCGGACCCCCTCGTTACGGCCCTATGGCAGGTAGCGGCCGCTGAGACTGAGCAACTCGTCGACCGCATGCACGACGAGTGGAACCGCTACGTTTGCCATGGGGGAAGAACAGCCGTCGACCGGTGGGACCATTGGCGAGCCTGGAGTCCCAAGCACGGCACGACACCGAACACCCGCCGCCTGGAATATGCCACAAAGTGCCTTTTCCTCAACCGAACCACCTTCTCGGGCATCTTGCATGGGAAGGCTGGGCCCATCGGAGGCCGTGCGCAGGCCAGCGACTACCCGATTAGTTGCCGCTGGAACCCGGAATCGATCACGGAACGCCTTCGATACGTCGGGCATCTTTACCAAGCCGGACGCCTCGTTGACGTCTGGTGCAAAGACTGGCGTCAGACCCTCGACGACGTACCGGAGCACTACCCCCAACTTTTGCCCTCGCGCGTCGTTGCCTACCTCGACCCTCCATACGTTGAAAAATCCTCCCTGCTCTACCGAACCTCGTTCGATCCACGGGGCGGTTACGCCGGAGACGCGACGGACGACTCGCTGCCCAGCGCCGACTCGCTCCATCTCAAACTCGCCGAGTACCTCCGGACCAAGGCACAGTTCAGATGGCTCCTCAGCTACGACCATCAACCTTTGCTGACGGAAAGCCCCTGGTTGTACGCGCGTAACCAGATGACCCCCTCCAAGGCCGACAGAGAGCTCCTCAACATCCGAAGCTGGCGGATCAGCAAACGCCTGGTTACCACCCGGTACTCGGCAGCAGGTCGCACCGGGAAACGGTCCGCGGAGGAACTCCTGATCACAACCCTTCCCCCAGCAACGGTCCCGATCGACGATCAGCTTAGACTTGTTGATGCGGGTCGTGTCCTCGGAGCGGTGTAATGGCTCAACGAGGTAGGTGCCGTGGGTTGATCTTAGGCGGCTGTCGTTTCGGGTGTCGAGCCGGAAGCCGTGGTGGTGGCCTGTGGGGCTCAAGAACACGATTCGTCGCCAGCACCGGGGCGGGACGGCGTTTCGGCCGAGGGGATCACCGAGACGCTGTGGCCAGACGAGGTTGCCGGGCGCCGGTTGGAATCGGCGGTACGGGAGATCAACCGGACGATGCGGCAGGCAGTGGGTTGCGCGGCCAGCGTACGGTTCGTGCTGAAGTCCGGGGAGCGGCGACTGCTGCCGGAGGCATCGTTCGACGCGGACTTCTGGCGGTTCGAGGACGCGTGCAAGCTGGCCTCGATCTCGGCCGAGGACGCTGTGCGGGTGGCGGCGTTGCATGAGGCGCTGTCCTTGTATCGGGGGGCCGCTGCTGCTGGCTGGGTGTGATGATCTGTGGGTGCTCCCGTTGCGGCAGGCCGCTCAGCGGCAGGCGGCCGATGCCGCTGAGCGGATGGCCGAGCTGATGCGGGCCGATGATCCAGGTCGGGCGGTGGACGTGCTGAGGCTGGCGGTCGAGTGCATCGATCCGTACAGCGAGACACTGTGGTTTCTGCTGATGTCGGTTCAAGGCGAACTCGGGCGCCTGCCCGCGGTACGGCGCTCATTCGAGCTGCTGCGGGAGCGGCTAGTCGAGATCGACGCGGTGCCGAGTCCGCTGGCCCGGCAGGTGTATGAGCGGTTCGTGTGTTAGCCAGCCGGTCCTGTGGGTGAGAAGCGGGCTGCGGAAGAGCCTTGACCCTGCCGGGGCTCATGCGTCTGTTCGGCGTAGCGCGTACTGGTCACGCGGGGCATAGGTGGCCAGCATGGCGGGGGTGAGCAGGCAGGAAGGTTGGGTGCCGTAGATGCGGGCCAAGAGGTGCAGAGTGTAAGGGGAGGGGCGTCGGCCTGCCTTCGGCCAGTTCTCGTAGTCAAAGAGGCGCGATTCGCGCAGTCCCGCTCCAGCGGTGTCGGCGAGCCGGTGGAAGACGTTGACTACCTGCGCAGCGGTGAGGCCGGCGGCGTGGCGGTAGAGACGGAGTGGGGTAGCCGGGTGATCAAGGACCAGGATAACGGCGATTTCGTCGATGGTGAAGCCGTGCTGGCGCAGGTATCGGCTGCGCCGACGGCAGTCGAGCAGCGTTTGGTAGCCGGTGGCGGACATGCGTGAGGTCCCCTGTTCCGTTCAGTGTGTGAGGGCGTGTTGTCCCCCGTGAGTACGGGGTTAGGGGACGGTAGGCGGGCTCTGGCGAGGGGCTCAAGTGTCTGCGTGGGGTGATCGTTGGGGGCGGGCGCGGGCCTGTGGTGGCGGTTGGGGTGGCGTTGGTGCTGGTCGGTGTGCGCTGGGTGTGGGTTGCGGGTTGGGGATGTGATTCGGGCGGGGAGGTGAGCGATGGTGCTGGCCGCTTCCCGGGACGGGCCGGGGGCGTGATGGGAAGGGACGCCAGCATGGACCACCACACGCAGCACACGCTGTCGAGCGAGTCGAGTCGCCTGCTCGCACCGCGGACGTATCGGCAGTCGCCGGTGGGGGAGGAGTTCCCGGATCTGGCGCCGGGCCTGGTGATGTCGACGTTCCGTACCCGGCAGGTGTGGGGCGGGATGGCCTGGCGGCAGGCATTCCCGGGACGGGCCGATAAGTCGGCTCCGGCTCGCCGCATGGTGGGCCAGGTACTGGCCGACACCGGCCGGAGGCAGGACGCCGAGTGGGTGGCGGCCGAGCTGATCGCCAACGCCGTGCGCCACACGCGTTCGGGGCAGGAGCGGGGGTTCTTCGTGGTGGAGGTGCTGCGCGGCGCGGACGTGGCCCGGATCGTGGTGTATGACCTGGGCGGCGGCTCGGTACCGGACTTCTCCCGAACGCCGGGTTCGTCGCCGGGGCTGGCCGAGCACGGGCGAGGACTGGCCGGGGTGGCTGAGCTGGCAGTCCGGGTCGGGGTGGCGGGTGATGCGGTCACCGGGCATGCAGCGTGGGCGGAGCTGGCCCTGTCTGGGGAGATGGTTCAGGCGGTGGGCGCGTGCGATGCGGCCGGTGTTGTCGGCCGGGGGCCGGGCCCGGACCGTTCACCCAAGCCGATGCCGATGTTCTCTGGGGAGGTCGCAACCTCAGCGGATCATGTTGACGCCGGTGTTGGCGTCTTGTCGGTGGGCTGTGAGGGAGCCTCTGGTGCTCTGAGGGCGGGCCGGGTGGGTGATGTGCCGATGTCGGCGTGCCGACCGGGCTCCCATGATGGCGAACGGGCGTTTGCTCTGGCCCCGGTCTCTGTCCCCTGCGGGGAAGGGATGGTGAGGCAGGAGGCGGATCGGGTGTCGGCGTTTGGTCAGGAGGTGTGGGCGCGGCAGGCGCTGGCTGGGTTGCGTCGGGATTGGCCTGATTGGGCCTTTCTGGTGATTCGGTTTCGGTGGTTGGCGATGCGTGGTTCCCAGGTGGTGATCGGCGCGGCGGGTCCGGAGGAGCTGCGTCAGGCCCTGCCGCCGATGCCGTTGAGGTGCATCCCGGCTACGTCCGGGTGGGCCCTGTCCATCCTGGGCGAGCGCAGCGCGGTGGAGCCTGGTCCGCCGGTACCGACCCTATCGGGGCAGCTGGGGGTGGAGTCGCATGACGGCTGCGCAGGGCCGGGCAGGTCAGCGCCGCCTGCGTCGGCGTCAGGGGTGGGTGGGGGTGCCGGTACGGGGCTGAGCCGCACCGTGGCGGCGGTTCCGTCGCCGTTGGGGGTGGTGGCTGCCGAACGGTCGGGGACGGGCACATGGGCGGTTGCCGCCGCCGTTGCCGATCCGGTGCGGGTGGCGTGGTGGCCGCAAGGGTGGCCGTGGGGCAGAGGCGGGGGCCGTTCACGGACTGATGCGCAGGCCGGGGAAGACGATCGCCAGTCTGATGCAGGCGGGATACCCGGGGGTGGGCGTCGTCATCGCCGGGTTCGGGCAAAGCCCGCCACAGTGGGCGCTGTGGTGGCCGCCTGAGGCTAGGCGCGTCCCCGGTGTGACGCGGGGGCTTGACACCTGGGGCGCAGGTGGGTGTCGATACCGGTCCGGCCGTCCGGTACGGGGGCGCTGGGCGGCCGGATCGGACGCATCGGGCTGAGGCTGGGCCGCCGTTGGCGGGACGAGGCGGATCCGCAGCCTGCGGTGGGAGGCGGCTGTCGGGTCCGTTGGGGGTGTCGCGTTCGCTGTTGCGGGTTCACGTGAGGGGCGTTGTTCTGTGTTGTGTTCGGTGTCGCGTTTTGTTGTCGCGTCCGGTGTCGCTGCTGAGAGCGCGACACCCGGTGGTGTGTCTTTGGCTCAGGTCATGCGGGTTTCGGCTGTTGCGATGGCCGCCCCGAATCGTCTAAAGACGACTCCCTTGAATATATGTGCGGTACGTTGGCGTGCTGCGTGCCGCGTGGTCCTATGCCGGTGTTTGGTGCCCATCGTTTTCTGCTTTCCGCTGCCTCAAGTCGCGTCCTTGAATAGGTGCGGGGCGTGTTCGCGTGCGCCTGTCGATCTTGTTTATCTGTGCGTTCGACGTGTAGGGGTGTTGAGTGGGCGGATTGGGGTGGTTGCCTCGCATCTGGGGAGGCGTCCCGACTCGCACCCGCGTCCTTCCTGTCGGTCTCAAGCCGACCGCGTTGATCGCGGTTGGGGGCAGATCTCCGTACTGGAAATTGGGGTGGCGTTCCCCCTCGCGATTAAGGCCGCTACCCCGCGAAGGTGTTGTTTTCGCAGGCCTTACCGGTTTCGGGCAGCGCGGTGGGTGCCCCGACTCGTCTAAGGACGACTCCCTTGAATATGTGTGTGGGCTGGTTGGCGCACTGCGTGTGGTTCTTAGCCGATGTGGTTCCCGTCGTCTGCTGCTTTCCTATCTTGCTGATGTTCGTGTCTGGGCTGCTGGCGGGTGCTGGCTTGCCGGCCTTGGTGAGGTTCTTGCGGAGAAGGTCTTGGGTGGGCAGGTTCTCTTCGCCGCCCGCCGCCCGCCGCCCGCCGCCCGCCGCCCGCCGCCCGCCGCCCGCCGCCCGCCGCCCGCCGCCCGCCGCCCGCCGCCCGCCGCCCGCCGCCCGGCAGTGTTTGTCAACCGGGATGCGTATTAAAGTCGCGGATACTTTCGCGCGTCATTCGGGCAATCGGGCATCGTTCGCCGTCGTCCGGTGGAATGGCTCAAGAGCTGGACGCGCGTCTAATGTCAAGCCGATCCTATGGGTTTCTCGTGGGATGTTTCCGCATGTCAGTGGTTTGTTTGTTAGGTCAGCCTCTCCAGCCGTTGGGGTGACATAAAAAATGGCCCGGTCGACTTGCTGCCCGCATTAGGTGCGAGGGATGGTCGTGATGCAATCGAAAAACACCGGCCCGGAATGGGGCCGGGAAATGCGACCGGAAAGGGCGTCACGTCATGGCTATCACCGCACAGGAAAACGCCGCTGTAGAAACCATTCCTACCGGCACCGCCGATGTCATCGCCCCTGCCGACGCGCCCGTGACGGCCCCTGACGGGGCCGGTACCGCCATCCCGGACACCGACCCCGCCACGGATGTGGACGGGCGTGTGGCGGCGGTGTGGGCGGCGCTGAACGCCGAGCCGGGTTCGTCGGCCACGGTGATCGGGGCGGCGGCGGGTCTGTCCCGGATGGTGGCGGGCAAGATCCTCAACCAGTTCGAGGCCGAGGGGCGGGCCCGCCGTGAGCCGGGGGTGAACGGCGGTCAGACACGGGGCCGCGCGGCTGACCGGTGGTTCCCGATCAACAACGACACCACCGCCCCGGACACGTCCGCCCCAGGCACCTCGGACACCCCGGGTGTCGAAGGGCCGGGCATCGCGCCCGCCGCCTCCGACGCTGACGCCTCAGCCCCGGAGGGTGCCGCCGTGCCCGGGTCGGATGAGGGGACACTTCCGGCCGTCATCGATTCGGCGGAGCCGATCCCGGCGGACGAGCCGACCGACGAGGCGGACATGATCGAGGAGGAGAAGGGTCAGCCGGAGCCCCTGAGCGGCGACGAGGCGTCCGGCGAGGATTCGGACGGAGTCCATAGTGACCTTGTCTCCGGCCCGGACGCGCCAGCGTCCGAGCTGAGTTCTGAGCCGGTGACGGATGATCCGGCCTGGGCGCGTGTGCAGGCCGAGCTGGCGGAGCTGATCGACCTGTTCGGCGGGGTCACTCTGGCACGAACCCGGGGCAGCGATGTGATGGCGCTGGGGTGCCTGGAGATGGCCATGTCCAGGGTCGCCTCGGTGCACCGGAACGCGCGGGCGGTGCTGACCGGCACCGACGCCGCCCCGGCCCGTCCGGTGTCCGGTGCCCGGCCGGGCACCGGTGTGGGCGGTGGGGTGCGGCCGGGGGCGTTGCGGGATCGGGTGCACGCGCACCTGCTCGAGTACCCGGACAAGGACTTCACCCCGTACGAGATCGGGAAGGTGCTCGACGCCTCATCCGGTGCGGTGGCCAACGCCCTGGACCGCCTCGTCAACCTCGGTCACGCGGTGCTGACGTGTGAGCGGCCCCGCCGGTTCGCCCTCGCCCCGGCCGTCACCCCCACCCAGGCCCCCGCCCCGGCCGAACCCGGCACCGAGGCGGCGCACACCCACGGCGACTGAGCCCCCGGGCCGGGCGGGCCACCCACACCAGCCCGCCCGGCCCCGGACCCCGTAGCCCGTCCGGTCATTCCTACCGACCCGTGCCGCGACCCACGGCCCACCCCTCGCGCCGGGCGGCAGCACCCCCGACCGGCCCGCCCCGCCGGTCCGGCCAGCACCGATCACCGGTCCACCGGCCGCCCCTGAAGGCTGTACCCGACCGCCCCCTCCGTCATCGCGCGCCTGTTTCGCATGCCCGTACATCACCACCACGCATCAGCACCGCACCTCAGAAAGGGACCTGTCATGGCTCACGAAATCGAGATCTTCGCTAACGGTTCGGCCGGGTTCGCCGCCGCCGGGAAGCCGGGCTGGCATGGGCTCGGCTACACCGCGCCCGGTCCGATGACCGCCGAGGACCTGCTGTCCAACGCCCAGCTCGCCGGGTGGAAGGTGCGGAAGGTGCCGGTCGGCCAGGTCACCGACCCCGTCACCGGCCAGCCGGTCGTCACGGACGAGGACTTCCTCGTGGTACGGACCAACCCCGTCACCGGAGCACCGGAACGGCTCGGCCGGGTCGGCAAAGAGTACGAGGTGCTGCAGAACGAGGACGTCACCGCGTTCCTGCAGACGCTGGTGGATGAGTCGGGGGCGGTGTTCGACACCGGCGGGTCGCTGAACAACGGGCGGCGCATCTTCGTCACCATGCGCCTGCCCGAGCCGCTCATGGTCGGCGGGTTCGACCAGGTCGACCTGTATCTGGCGGCGTTCTCCCGGCATGACGGGTGGGGGTCGTTCGTCACCGTCGCGACCCCGGTGCGGGTGGTGTGTGCGAACACGGAACGGGCGGCGTTGGCCAATCATGCCTCGAAGTTCACCGTGCGGCACACGGGGCGGATGGCGGGGCGGATCGCCGAGGCGCGGGAGGCGCTGAAGCTGACCTGGAAGCACGGGGAGGCGTTTGCGGCCGAGGCCGAGAAGCTGCTCGCGGTGCCGATGGAGGTCAAGGAGTTCCGGCAGTTCGCCAACCGGCTGCACCCCCTCCCGGCCGACGCGAAGGAACTCGCGAAGCGCAATCACGATCTGACGATGCGGGAGCTGGAGTACCTGTTCGCGCAGGCGCCGACGCAGGAGCCGATTCGGAACACGCGGTGGGCGGCGTACAACGCGGTGACCGAGCGGCTGGATCACAAGAGCCCGGTGTTCGGCAGCCGCGACGTGGCCACCGTGCGCGCCGAGCGGGCCCTGCTGGACGATCACGACAACGCCAAGCTCAAGGCCCGCGCGTTCCGGCTCCTGGCCACCGCCTAACCCACAACCCGCCTGACCCACAACCGGGCATCCGGTACGGCCCCGAGGCGGGGCTGTACCGGCCCGACGCCGCCCACATGCGGACCGGCCACACCGCATCCCGCGCCGATCCACGGGGCCGCCTCCGTAGGTGCGGCGATCCCCCCGGCCCGGGGCCGAGGGATCTGACCGGCCGCAACCCCCAACCCGCCCACGTCACCAACCGTCACCGAAGGAGATCGTCATGGGACGACTCGAAGAGCAGGCCATCCGTCACGCCAACACCGCCCGCTGGGAACTCGGCGAGGCCCTCACCCGCATCGCCTCCCTCGATGAGGAGGGCACGTTGCACGACAAGGACCTCGCTCGTATCGCCTGCGCCTATCAGCGGATGTCGTGGTGGCAGCAGGTCACCGACCTGACCCACGGCCGTGAGGACACGGTGGACGGTGGCACCGCCGTGCTGACCGTGCGGCAACGGGCCCAAGAGGTGCTGATCAACGCCCGCCCGGTCATCAACGGCGGCCTGTTCGCCCTGGCCATGGCCGAATCCCGCCGAGGCGGCGCACGGGCCTTCCTGGACGCGACCGAGAAACTCGCCGAAGCGCTCGCCCTCCCCTGTGATCAGGGCGTCCGTCCGGCCGACACCGGTGCCCCGGCTGCCGCGACCGTGCGGGCCTCGGCTCATAGGCACCGGCCGTGACGGTGCGGGTGAACGCCAATCCGCAAGCTAGGCGGCCAGTCCTTGACCTCTCACCCCTCACCTGCCCCAATCGCCCGACGAAAGGAACACCCGCGATGGATGACCCCCGCCAGCCCGGCTCCCTGCCCTCACCTGGAAAGGAGGGGCGATCGTTCGATTGGCTAACCCGCGAGAAAATCACCGCAACCCGCCAGGCGTTCTACACGGCAGCGGCCAAGGCGATCTTCGCGTTGCAGAACGGACGACGGCTCTACGGCGAGCACCTGTTTGCCACCGCCCACGCCCAGGCAGCACGCGCCTGGTGGGACCTGGTGGACGAGGAGGTCACCGGTAAGAAGCTAGCCTGCGATCACGCGGTCCGGCGGGTGCGCTCCTGGGCCCGCCACTACCTCACCACAGAACCTCCGGTCGCCCGGCCGGGCACGCTGTTCGATCACGCCCTCGCGCACGCCGCGCGTATGGCCGCGCGTGACTTCCTCACCGACAGCAGCCACCTGCTCACCCAGCACCTCATTGGCCAGGCGGACACCTTGGCCACGTCCACGGCCACGGCCGTGGAACACGACCACGACCCCCGGCCGGTTAGCCCCGACGCGCCGCCCTCGATGGTGGCGGGGCTGTGACCGAGCAACCGGCCCCGTCGGCGCATCCCGGTGCTGGCGACATCCCCCAAGGAAAGGACACCACCGTTATGAACGACGCCCCGCAGTATCCCGCCACCGGCGCTCCACCCGAAAAGCTTCCGGTCGCGCTGGAGGCGATCATCGAGCAGGCCCGCAGCGCCCGCCAGCATCACCTCGACGACATCGTCCGGCGTCTGGGCCGGGGCGAGCGGCTGGCCGCCGAGCAGGTTTACAACACCCTGCGCGCGCAGACCCTCGCCACGTGGTGGCTGCTGGTGGCCCGGCACATCCAACACGCCGAGAGCGGAGGCTTGAACCCGGCTCAGGCCGTGGCCAGGTTCGTCTCCTGGATCAAGCCCTACCTCGACGACCCCACCCCGCCGGACCCCAGCCCGGCCGTACCGGCAGACGGGCAGGCCGGCGAGCTCGAACTGGCGCTGGCCCACCTCGGCCACAGCCTGGCGCTGATCCGGCAGGGCGCCGCCCGAAGCTTCCTCGCCCAGGCCGAGTCCCTGATGCCGGCCTGCTCCGCAGAGCAGGCCGGTGGTGGTTCGACGGGGCAGCAGGCCACGGCATGACCCACCCTCACCACACCGGATCCGGCACCTGCACCTGCACCGGCGAATCTACGTCCACCGCGCCGGAGACCACGGCCACGAACAGTCCAAAGTCGGGGGTGGATAGTTCGCGGGTGGAGTTCTTCCAACTGCTCGGCTGGCGGTGGGACATCACCGCCGCCAAAAAGCTCACCCAGGGCCGGACCCCGGAGCGGCGGATCATGACCGAATGGTGGGCGGTCATGCTCAACCTGGTCACCATCGACGCCGAACACGCGACTCAGGTGGATCTGTCCGAGCCGCTGATTGTGGCCACGGTCCCGACCGGCGGCATGCTGATCATCGACGGCTGGCACCGGCTGAGCAAGGCCGTGACCATCGGCCTTCCGGAACTGTCCGCCGTGGTGCTCACCGCCGAGGAGGAACACGCCTGCCGCATCCTCGGCGGAAACGACGACAGAAACGAGGGCGGAGAAGAATGGCCGGAGGAGGAGGCAGCGGGTAGCGCCTGAGCCGGTGGCGTAGGTGGCATGCCCCGTCCAGCACAATCGAAGTGTGCTGGGCGGGGCACACCTCCTGCACCACCGGATCAGCCCCAGCCGTCCGGCAGATCCGCCGTGAGAAGGGGATGTGTACCATCCCTGACGCGCGCGATCTTCTCCATCACCTTTTCCATCGTGGGGTTCTGCATCAGGTACGGGTTGGGCCCGAGCCCGAGGGGACTCACGTAGCGGGCGGGCTTGTCCGGCTTGGGCTCCGCTTCGATCGGCTTGACGAGGGGTCCGCCACCATCGGGTGCGTCTGCTGGGCTCGGGTAGAGGGTGTGGCCGATGAGCCGGAGCACGGACTCGATGGGCCACAGGTAGTCGAGCAGGCTGGTCTCGTCGTCGTCGGACAGGGTGGGGTCTTCGGGCCGGTTGCGGTTGCGCAGCTCGACCTGGGCGGCCTTGGCGAGGTGGTCGTAGAGGCGTCCCTCCAGCCAGCCTCGCTACTGTTCAACGTTTCGTCGTCGTTGGATTCGTAGCGGATGAGCAGGGCCCGGTACCAGTGGGCGCGGTCTTTGAGCTGCTGCAGCACGCGGTGACGCAGGCCCGGTGTGGTGGCCTTGCCGACGTAAGCGCCCCACCGTCCCTCGTGATCGGGCCGGTCGAGCAGGAGATAGGCGCCGGGCACGTTCCAGCCCTGCTCGAGGCGGTTGGCGTGGGCGCGGTCGAGCAGGAGCATGCCGGCGACCTTGTGCTTGGCACGAATCTTCAACGGGTTGTTGAGGTCGTCAGAGAGGCTGACAACGAGCTGGGACGGGGCGAACCGCATCGCGCACACGGGGGTCTTCCTTTGCCTGGCGCTGCTGAAGGCTTCTCGAAAAGTATCGGCCAAATCGCTCTGTGTGACCACGAATTTCGGGAAGAACGTGCAGCTCGCCCGCAGATAGGGCGTCTACTTGGCACCGGACGACGTTACACCGGATGCGGTTGCGGCCCTGGGTGGGTGTTGCCCCGCGCGGTCCGTGGTGGTCATGCGGGGGCGCGGTGGACCTGTCCACGGCCAGCGGGGAGCCGTACGGGGCTGTTAGGCGTGCCGTACGGTCGTCCCGTATGCGGCTACGCTGTCGCTGTGGCGTACGGTCAGCGTGCATCGGGCTGACCGGCGGTTGAATGGGCCATCGGTGATTAAATCCGCGATCTGCTTCTCCTCCTGACGAGGCGGTCTCATCTGGTGGGCATCGGAACGGCCCTTCATCGTCGTCCAGACCCCGCCAGGGGACCTACCGCCTCTCGACATATACCTCCAGACGCCCTGCCACCCTGTCCGCACCCGCCGCGAGGATCTATGGGCTGGCCAGGGCAGGTTGAACGAGACAACAAGACGCCCAAGCGATCGGCAGGCGGTGAACCTCCCGGACAGGAACACCTTGCCAGATCGCCTGGTCCGCACGCCTTTGCACGGGTCGGATCCCCCTCCGGGCATCCGACCCGTGCGCGCATCATCGTCGGCGTGATCGCTCGGCAGGACTCGGTGCGGTCTCCTTTTCAGGCGAGTCAGGAGGGGTTTATGGCGGCCTCGATGTCTGGGGTGAGGGCCAGGCTGGATCTGGTCTCGCTGGGCGGCTGGTTTGGCACGTTCCGGGAGTGGCTCATCTACGGCGCCAGTCCGTCGGGTAGAAGATCGGCTCGTTGGCTCCGGATAGGGTGAATTGGCAGGTCCAGTCGGAGATCTGGGGCCGCTTCGCCTCGTCCCATGCCCATACGTGCTGGAGCAGTTCGTAGGCCACATCTTGGCAGCCGGTATAGCGAATATGCCCGTCACGCTGCACCCATGCTGTGCCCTGCGTCGGGTCGTGCAAGCAGACCATGCCGAGCGCGGGGTCAAGGTCCTCCGTGTAGGCCCGGGTCGTTCGATGGTCGTGAACGCCGAGGGCGAACCAAAGATCGAAGTAGGCGTCGTCGACGAGGGTGGGGACGGCGTCGGAAATCGTCGTGAGCTCGACCGCCGGCAGTTGAGGGTCGGTGGGGGCCTGCTGGGGGCGCGGGCCATACAGGGGGTCGCCGGCAGCCATGAAGTCGCTGGAGGTGACCCCGCGGCCGACCAGCCCTCTTCGCTCCTTGAAGGTGATCGCGAGGGTCGGGTGGAACCCGGCGTGGAAGGTGGGCGCCAAGATCATTCCGTTGGGTGCTAGCTGGGAGAGCCAGCCGGGGCTCACCCCGGTGATGCCGCAGGTGACCACGATGCGGTCGTAGGGACCGCGTGAGGGGTGGCCGAGGTAACCGTCCGCCACGTGAGCTGTTGCGTTCCGGACACCGGCTCGTTGCAGACTGGCGTTGGCTTCGGAGACGATGACGTCGCTGATATCGACGCTGTCGACGGGCCCTTCCGTGATCGCTGCGATAAGGGCGGCGTTGTAGCCGGTGCCTGCACCGATTTCGAGCACGCGGTGGCCTGGCCGAAGGTCGAGGGCTTCCAGCATGCGCCCGACGACTCTGGGCATGCTGGCAGAGGACGGGCGACCGGCGGCGTCGTGCGGCCGGTGGGTCATGAGGGCGATGTCGGAGTAGATCTTGTTCAGCAAGTCGTCGCTGAGGTCTCCGTTGACCTTGATGTAGGCGTTGTCGTTCTCGTAGAAGCCGGGGATGAACAGGTGCCGTTGGACGTTGCTGAATGCTCGGTGAACGACTTCGCTGCGGATGGCGTCGATCTCCCGCAGATTGTCGGCGAGCGCCGCCATCCGATCGGCCACGCTCGCGGGTGTGTTCCGTGCTGTCATGCGGTTTCTCCTGACGGGACAGTGAAGACGACGGTGTAGAGGGCGATGGTCGATGGGTCCTCGCCGATGGGACGTCCCTCGGCTTCGAGCCACGCGTGGGACATGAGCGGCGGATAACGCATGCCAGTGCGCCAGGTGGGCCAACTCCGGTGACGGCGTTGGCACAGGAACGCGGTGGCGGTGGAGCGCAGGAGGCAGCCGCGGTCGCTGCCACACCGGGGGCTGATGGTCGTGATGACGGATCGGGCGTAGGCCGTCTGCTCGGCGGTCGCCGCTGTCATCGTGCGGGCGCGTCCGGCCAGATAGGCGGCCAGCATGCGCGGGGAGTCACGGTACAGCAGTAGCAGGTACCACGCGGATATCAGCGCCAGGCGTCCCTCGAGGTGTTCTCGGCGTGTCAGGGGAACGGGCTCTGGCAGAGCGGCGAGGCTGCTCATGTGATCCTCTCCATCAGCAGGTCGGCACGGGAGAGTTGGCTGACGAGCGCCTTGACGTCAGCGTGCGCCTGGGTGCTGGTGACGACGTAGGCGTTGCTGAGCTTGTCGGCGGCCTCAGCGAGGCTGCGTCCCTCGATGAGGGCATCCACGACGAGGGCGGCGGTGGGGTTGAGCGCGAAGTATCCGCCGGCCTCGACATCGAACAGCAGGTGGCCGTGACGCCGGACGTTAGGCCCCAGATGCCAGGACATGCGCACCTTCTCCCTTGAATGTTCGAAGCCACAACTCCAGGGCGATCGTCTCGGTCAGGAAGGCCAGGGGAACGTTGCCGACGATCCCGTCCGGCCCCACGGAATCAACGGCGTGGTGCAGAGCGGCAGGGTCGATCAAGCCTGCTTGGGCCAGGGCACATCCCGGGCCGAAAAGGTCCAGTACGGCGTCTCTGTTCTTCTTCAAGCCGTGGAGGAGGTCATGGTTGTGGTGGCCTTTGTCTCTCCGGGTCAGGAGGTCTGGAGCCGCGGGGTGCAGGGCTGTGGCAAGCAGTGGCTTGGGTCGGTACGGGGTTGTGCGCTCCTCGGGCCTGGTGCCGAGGCACGCTTCGATGACCGACTGGTCGAAGTAGGGAAAGTGGCTGGCCACCCCCAGCCGGGTGAGCGCCTCCTGGTAGAGGCCGGAGCGCCGCGCGCTCGCGTTGATCAATGCCAGCGTGGCGTGGGTGAGCCGATCTCCGCTGGGTCGCGGGACGGATCTCGTGACAGCGAGAACCTGGTTGACCGCCTCCGGCGTCGCCCACGGGGGCATCTGGGCGCGGGCTTCCCACCCGAGGAGCGTGGGCGGTTGGCCGTCGGGCCGCCAACGGCCGGGGCGGTGGGAGACGCCCCGGGTGCTGACAGCGATGCTGGCGAGCAGAGAGAGCGCGGCTATGCCGTGGAGAGCGGCGTATCCGCGGAGGTGGCGGATGCCGACCCTGGGGTTGCGCCATAGCCCGGAGAGGTAGGCCAAGGGCGCGAGAAGAACCTCATCCCCGCCCTGGCCGTTGAGGTGTGCTCCGCTTCCGTATCCGGCGATGACCGTCGCGGTATGGCGGACGCGGGCGCAGGAGACCGCGAAGGAGATCGGCTCATCGAGGGTGATCGCCGTCTCGGCCATGTCGTCGAACAACGAGGGGTACCTGCTGGCGTGGAGTACTCGATGTTCGACGCCGGCCAGCCGGGTTGCGCAGCGCTGGGCCCACCTGGCATCAGGGTTGTCCGGTGTGGCCGAGGCGACGGTGAGGAGCAGGGTGTCGCCGGTGGGCCTGGCGAGGCTCGTCAGCGCGGCCAGGGCGGTGGAGTCCAAACCTCCGGAGAGTTGAACGCTCACCTTCGGTGCGGAGGAGGCTCGGATGGCCACCGCGTCAGTGAGCGCCACGGAGAGCCGCTCTGCGCCTTCGGCAAGGTGAAGTGTCGGTTCCGGTGGCGACCAATACCGCTCGACCGTGACCGCTGCTCCGCCGAGCTGGATGCGGTGTCCCGGCGGAACGGGTGTAACGCCCCGGAAGGGGGAAAGCATCGAGCACCGCAGCGTCGCAGGCATTTCCGGGGCGAGTAGCCGTGCCGCCAGCCAACGCTCGTCTATCTCGCTGCCCACCAGCTCGGCGAGAACGCCGGCCCGGTTGCCCGCGATGACCTTGTCGGCGAACTTCGCATAAAACAGACGGGCCAGCCCTGCAGCGTCGCCATACGCCTGCGTTTTCCCGCCCTCTGAGAGGATCAGGTAATAGCTTCCGGGCAGCCGGGCAAGGCGGTCGTGATGGCCGTCCTTGGCGGCCTGGTCAACGGCGCGTTGCAACTCCTTCGCCGATATGGGGCAGAACCCGGCGACCGCTACGCGGAACGGTCCACAACTGGAGAGGCGAAGGTCGTTGCTCTGGTGCCCGGACGGGTTCTCCCGATAGCCCCGCCCGACGATCCAGGGGCGTCCTGTGGCGTGGCGAGCGAGAACATGCCCTCGAACGACCAGAGATTGTCGGGCCGCCCGAGGGAGGTTCTCGTCAGGCAGCACGCAGAACCATGCAGGCTGCTGCTCGACGAAACTCATTGGCTACCTTGGCTATTGGGTGTAGTACTGGCCAGCGTCGGAGTCGTCGCTGTTGCCGGTGCTGACGGTGCCCATCGTGCTGGCGGCGAATGACCCGACCGGGATGACCTGAGGGGGCTGGTACGAATCTGTGGTGCGGGATCGCATGGTGTCCTCCTTGTGGGGGAGCGGAAATTCATCATGGCGTGCAACGGGCCGCCTTTGTGGGGCTTGCGCAGCGCTGATAGATGGCTGTGAAAGGTGTGCGGCCTCCTCGCTGGCCTCCTTTCGTGGCCGTGTAGGCGGGCGAATTGCTAAATGGCTGGCGACGTCATACGCGGATCATTCTGCGCGGCTTTGCAACGGCATGGAACTGGCCGCTCGCAGGCGTTCGTGCGCCGCTTTAGCAGCCTCCCGCAGACCTTCGAGGTCGGGTTTCTCCGTCTGGCGTCGCTCAGCTTGGCCAGGCAGAGGCGAGGGCGGCGCGGTTGGTGGAACGTACGGCATGGCTATCAACTCCGAGGCACGTTGGCGGCTCTTGGCCCGTGCTAGTCGTCGTCGCGCTTCCTTGCGAGGGAGCGCGGACAGTCGGGGTGGCGGCATCGTGGAGGAAGGCAGAAGACACCAGGGGCTGATGCTTCTGCCTTCCCCGCCTGGCCGACGACTGCACGCATCTGCCACGACTCGCGCAGTCGGAAGATGAGCGGCCAGGGATGGTCGTCCCGCAGCTTGCAAGGGACGGTGTTGTTCGGATCCCACCTCGACGTCTGCGGGACGAACGGCACCCGCCAGCCAGAGCGGTGTCTGTCTGGTGGACGCCTGGCTGCGCGATTGCGGCGAATCTCCCCATCGCCCAGCAGTCGCGCCAAGACGTGACGCCGCCGCTGCCGTTCCTCGATGGAGCAGCAGACCGGTCGCCCACGTCTCGTTTCATAGCCTGCCCCTCTGTCTCGGGACAGGAAGCACGCCGGTCGGAGGGGCTGATCGCGCATAAGCTGCGGCGACCGCGTTGAGCCACTGGGGCGGGCCCTCACGGACGAGGCAATCCCAAAGTTCCTGGGGTGTGGGTCGCATGAACCAGATGCCCCGCACCGCAGGCCCCTGATAGAACGCGGTGAGCTGCTGCCTGTAGGGCCCCCACAACACCAGCCACCAGCCTGCCGCCCGCGATTGCACCGCAGCGGCCCAAGCAGATCCCGTCGTGTGATCAACGGGACGGGCGCCGCGCTGCTCGTGTGCGGTCCCAGGCATGTTCGGTGTGACGGTCATCAGGGCCCTCGCGTTTAGAGAGAAAGGGATCACCGCACGTCCTCCGATTACGTGCGTGTTCTTTTCTGTGGTGCCATCATGAGATGGCGTCTGGGACGCGAGAAAGCTGCACTCCACGGTCAAATGAAATGACCGGCTGACCGCAAACAGGTGTTCGCATGAAAAATGATATTGGCCCAGAAGATGGAATGATGTCCGCAAAGCGTCTTTTGGGCGCTCTGATGGCGCATTGGCGTAATCTTCGCGGCTACAGCTTGGGTGACGTCGAGAGAGAGTTGCGTATCGACGGCTCGAACCTGAGCAAGATGGAGCAGGGCAAGCGACTCGTGCCGGAGCCGGTGCTGAAAGATCTTGATCGTTTCTATGAGGCCAGCGGGTTGCTTATCGCCGTCCGGGATCTGGTCATTTCAGTTGACCGTATGACCGGGGTTTCCGGCGAATCGGACATCGGGCATGCTGAAGACGTGGACAAGGTGCGTCGCCAGCTTCTCGCGACCCTCGCGGCCTTGAGCGGAGCAGCGGTGCTCCCGGTTGAGGGGATCGGGAACCTCAGATTTGTCATCGACCGTCATGCCGCTTCGACAAGCGTGCAGGACTGGGAAGAGATCGCCTGGGAATATGCACATCGGCTGAAATCGCAGCCCATCACCGACGTGATCTACGATCTGACGCTGGACGTGGCTGATCTGCAGAAGATCTTCGGATCGGTCGACCGCACTGCCGGTTGGGGGCGGGTGGACGCACAGTTCAAGTTCCTGCTCGCCCGCGCTCTCGGATTGGCCGGGCAATCGCGGGAAGCTCGCCACTGGTGGAACACGGCCAGACACGCCGCCCAAGAGAGCGGAGATCGCCAACTGGTGGCGCTATGCCGAGGCTGGGAGAGCACGCACGGCATGCATGAAAACCGACCACCGGCCTTGCTGCTCGCTCACACGGAGGAGGCCCTCGCGGTGGTCGACGGTGTCCCCTGCGCAGGGGCCGCCGAAGCGCTGACGGCCCAGGCCCAAATCCGGTCCATGCTGGGGGACGATGCTGGCGCCCGCAGGTCGCTGGACCAGCAGGCTCGGATCTTCGAACGACTGCCCGCGTCGGTGACTGAAGACCGGGGCTCACTCTTCGGCTGGCCGGTCACCCGCATGCTGCATACCCGCGCATATGTCGCCACCCGAGGTGATCACGGCAACGCGGCCCAGGTGCAGGAGGAGGCACTCAACGCCTACGCGCCGACTGATCTGCGCGCGATCACCCAGGTAAAGCTCTACCAAGCCAGGGCGCAGGTTGCCGGCGGAGATGTCGGCCAAGGGATGGCTCACGCCCGAGACGCTCTTGGGGAACTTCCGCCCGATCAGCGCACCCTGTTCACGCACTACAGCGCGACGCTGGTACTCCATGCTGTCCCGGCCGAGCTGGATCGCCGGGCTCGTCCGGCGGTTGAGGAGTATCGAGAGCTCCTGGCGCTGCCGCAGCCCTCCCAGAAAGTGCGTGATCAATGACTATCGATTTTCGACATCGCCTGGGCCCGGACGCCGCCGAGGCAGTGTTGAGCGTGGACTATGTGGACACCTACGAGCTGATCTACTCCGAGCCGCCCTACAGCGGCCTCTCCCCGTACACGCGCGCCGAATTCGTGGCACGGACGACTGCTCAGATGAAGCGTCCAGGCTTCGAACTGGTGACGGCGCAGGATGGGGCGGCCCTTGTCGGCTTCTGTATCGGGTTGACCATGGAAGCAGGTCGCTGGTGGGGCGGTGCGACAACCGGTGCACCGAGCGAGGTGCTCGACTCGCCCAAGGCAGCCATCATCGAGTTGATTCTTCGCAAGGAACACCGCGGTCGAGGCCTCGGCAAGCGGCTCCTGAGCGAGATGCTCGCCGGCCGCACCGAGCCGTATGCAACCCTGGCAGCTCACCCCTCCGCCGCAGCGCACGCGATGTACGAGCGGTGGGGATGGCAATCAGCAGGCCCATCGCAACCCGTGGCGGACGGCCCCACACTGGACCTGATGGTTCTGAACCTTCGCGAGGAATCCTAATCCGACCCGAGCCATGGGGCGAAGATCCCTCCATCGGCAGCTTGATCACGGAGAACTCGCGGAGGTGCGCGGCAGCCGTCGTCCGGTCCTCTGCCTATGGCTGGCTGTGTTAATCGCCGGAATCGGATCCTTTGCGACAATCTTGGCGTCTCGGTCGTCCACCCGTCGCTGGCATTACGGCGGTCAGCTCGGTCACCGTGGTACTACGTGACCACCGTCTCCCGAGCAGAATGTTCTTTTGCAGCGAAGGTTGAGCATTGTCATCGAAGGTTGAGTGGCCGCCAGGTTTCTCACCGATGGTTGAGCGCGCAGGTCGGAGCGCTGCATCGAAGGTCCGGGCGGGGAACCGCTACGGCCCCAGGCACCTGCGCGGCCGTGCCGCCACTCCTTGAAGTGCTGCACAGCCCTTCCACCTGCGGTTTCCCCTCACTCAAGGTTCAGTGAGAACGCTCAAACTTCGCTGCGAGCGGTCACAGAAGGTGCGCTAGTGGCCGGTGACGGGCGTTGCCCGGAAGCTGCCCGAAACAGCCGTGACCTGCGAAAACATGTGCTCTGAAGGTCTTCCGGGGATGGGAGGTGCGAGAGTTCGGGTCGCTATCTCGTAGTGCGGTCACACCAGATGCTCGTGCGAGCATTTGACCGGTTCGGCGGGCCACCGACGGTGGTTGAGGGGCCGGGAGCCTGCGAGTGGTGACGTCTGGCGGAGCCGCGCCAGGGGTGGCATTGCCGAAGCTTTGCTGGACGGCTTGTCTTAACTCGGGGGTCGCGGCAGGTATTTGGAATAGTGACAGGGATCGGTGGCCCGGCACTTCGGGGGCCACACCCGCATGACCAAACCGATGACGACTACCTCAACCGCTTCCACGTTCACCAACTCTTCCACTGTTTCTGGGCCTGCCACGGCCGGCCCCTCATCTATCGCATCCGAACCAGACGCACGCGAGCCTGACGTCCGACTGGTTCGCCCGGCACACGACGCGAAGCGGAGGCATCTGCCGCAGTCGGTGTGGCTGGCGGCAGCCGACACCGAAGCGGTCGCGACCTGCCCGGCGGGCTGCTGCCATCCGGCCAGCGGCCCGCTGGCCCGGCATCTGGTCGCGGCGTGCGTTCAGCCGGGCGAGACCGTGGTCCATCTCGGGGCGAGCGATCACCAACTCGCCTCGGCAGCGCTGACGGCGGGCTGCTTGCCGGTGGCCGTGTTCACTGACGCGGCCCTGGCGGGCGTGTCCTGGGCTTGTCTGGCCCGCATCCACGCCCATCACGACTTGGAGGCCGCCGAGCTCCGCGTCACCGATCCTGACGAGTCTCCGGCGCTGGCCGATCTCGCAGGCAGTGCGGGGTTGGTCGTGGCGGAGCAGACCTGCTGGCAACCCCTGGGCCGGTCCACCGGACGGCCGAATTCAGAGACCGGAGCCGAGGTTTTCGGCGTCGCCTGTGCGGCGGAGCTGATCCAGCTCGGCGGGCATCTGGTGGTGGTCACCGGCCTGCACCAGGAAGAGAGGGTGGCCGATCCGGTGCCGGAGATCATCGCTCTCGCCCGCGCGGCAGGGCTGGTGTATCTGCGGCACATCATCACCCAGCGGCATCCCGCGCGGGGCGAACGGATCGGCCTGGATCTGTCCCGCCGAGCCCAGGCCGCGATCGAGGAGCCGCCGGGGTACGCCGAGTTGCCGCCGAACACCCGCACCCACAGCGGCCTGGTCATCTTCACCAAGCCCAGGAGGTCCGCGGGTTCACCGAACCTGAGGGATCTTCGAGCTGAGCGCGAGCTGGAGTAGCGCCGATGGTTCCCGGCGTCCTGGCCCGCAATTCGGGCCGGGCGCTGGGGCGCGGCGTGAACCTACGGATTCTGGCTTGACGCGGGCCATGGAGGTGGGCGTCGATACCGCCGCCACCAGCCCGCCCGCACCGGAACCCCGTGGTGATGGGGCTGTGGCCGCCCGTCCATGAACGGCCGGTCACACCCCACCCCGGGATGCCGGACAGGACCGGGCGGGGGCGTAGCGCCCACCACAGCCCGCCATGACCGAAGGGGTCGCGCATCCGACGCGTCCCTGTTCATCAACATCACGGAGGTGATGCATGACCACCAGCACAACCCCACCCGGCCCCTCGACACAGCAGGAGCCGGAGGTGATCAGCCTGCTCGCGGCCGGTCGGTTGCTCGGCCTGAGCCGTTCCACGATCTACCGCCTCGCCAAGGCAGGGACGTTTCCGTGCCGGGTGCTGCGCATCGGCGGCCGGTACGCGGTGCCGGTACGCGGGCTGCGGACGCTACTCGACCACACCAACCAGGACGGCAGCCAGAGCCGTCCGGCATGCGAGGAAGGATGACTACGATGACGAAAGATGCCAAGAGGGCGGCGGGCAAGGAGTTGACCGTCGCTAAGGGCACCACGTTCAAGATCTGCAGGTGCATCGACCCCGAGACGGGCAAGAACATCAGCAAGACCTGTCCCAAGCTGCGCCGCTCGCATGGGGAGGGCGGCGGCCGGTGGAGCACCACCCACGGAACCTGGGCCTACCAGCTCGAACTCCCCGCCCACGCCGACGGCAAGCGACGTAACCCGCTGCGGCGCAGCGGGTTCACCACGTTGGAGGATGCCGAGGGCGAGCTGGATCACGCCCGTGGCCTGCTCATGCTCGACGCCGATCCGGCCGTGCGGCGGCAGATCACCCAGTTGATGCTGTCGGTTCTGAAGGACACCCGGGGCCTGCCGGATACCGAGGAGGTGCGGCGTAAGGTCCGCACCCACCAGGACCTGAACCGGCACATCACGGTGGCCGAGTGGCTGGAGGAGTTCCTCAAGCGCAAGCGGTCGATCGAGGCGACCACGAAACGCTCCTACGAGTCCCACGTGCGGCTCTACCTGAAGCCGTACCTGGGGGAGATCCGGCTGGACAGGTTGCGGGTCTCCGACATCGCGGGCATGTTCGACGCGATCGAGGAGTTCAACGACATCATCGCCACCGAACGCGCCAGCGGCGACCCGGCCCGCATCACCTCGGTCCGGTACCGGCGGCCGGTCGGCCCGACCACCCTGCACCGCATCCGGGCGACGTTGCGGCACGCGCTGAACATCGCGATCAGCCAGGACCGGCTGCTGGACTTCAACCCGGCCGCCGTGGTCGAGCTGGCGCCCGCCGTCCGCCCTAAGCCGGTCATCTGGACGCAGGAGAAGGTCACCCAGTGGCGCAAAGACCATGCCGGGCACGTGGACCGGCTCAAGCGGGCCCGCGCGGGCAAGCGGGTGGACCCGATCGCCGCCTACATCGGCGCGACCCGGCCGTCGCCGGTGATGGTATGGACACCCGAGCAGACCTCGGCGTTCCTCGCCTACGCGCGCCGCGACCGGCTGTTCGCTCTGTATCGGCTGATCGCGGTACGCGGTCTGCGGCGCGGTGAAGGAGTGGGAGTGCGCTGGCCGGACGTCATCTTCGAAAAGGGCAGGATCGGCGTGCACTGGCAGATCACCCAGCTCGGCTGGGACCCGATCCAGGGCACCCCGAAGACCGACGCCAGCGACCGCGAGATCGCCGTCGACGCCGAAACGATGGCGATCCTGAAAGAACACAAGAAGCGCCAGACCAGCGAGCGGCTGGCCGCGGGCGAGGACTGGATGAACTCGGGGTTCGTCTTCACCGACGAGATCGGCCGTCCACTGCACCCGCAGCAGGCCACCGACCGCTTCTACTGGCTGTGCTACCAGGCCGGGCTGCCACCGATCCGGCTCCACGATCTCCGCCATGGCGCGGCCACCACGATGCTCGCCGCCGGGGTGGACATCAAGATCGTGCAGGAGACGCTCGGACACAAGTCCTCGGCCTTCACCCGCGACACCTATACCAGCGTCTACCCCGAAGCAGCCGCCGCAGCAGCCGAGGCGACGGCAGCGCTGCTCGCCGTACAACCGTTGCCCGCGCCGACATCGTTGCCGTCGGTGCCCCGCACCACCCGATCCGGAGCAGAGAACGGGCCGGGTGATGCCGGTGGGTCGGTGATCCAGCTACCACCGGCGCGACGGCCCCGCTAACCTTCGGGAGGCAGATGTGGTCGGGGAGGCGGGTCGGTCGACCTGCCTCCCCGATCTTCTTGCCGCATTGCCTTCTGTGTTGTCAGGGGTATCGGGGCCACCTGTCCAGCCAGATGTCGATGATCGGGTTGTCCGGCTCGTCGCATTGTCCGATGTGCTCGCGCAGCAGTTGGTCCCAGACGGCGCGTGCTTGTGGATAGCGACCTCGTGCTGTTTCTTCACGGTGGCCGGTGCAGGCGCGTCGCAGCACCAGATAGTGTCCGCCCTGGCAGGCGAACTCCAGTGCGCCGCAGCGGCATAGGCCCCTGGTTCGAGGTGGGTCGCCGGTTGAGCTGTGGTACGGCTCCCACTTGATCATGGTGTTTCGTCTCGACGGTCTGCGTCGTACACGACTGGATTCGGACCCACCGTCCAGATAGGGCCCAAGGGCATGCTCCTTACTGGTACTGAGAGGGCCGGTCAGGTGGGACGGAGGCCGCAGCCGTGCCTGTGGCGCAGAAGCGCATCCGCGTCGAGCTGCGTCCGTCCGCGCGGCGAGGCGGGTTGGTGGAGGGGGAGGTCATGCCGCCGATTGAAGCCCTAGCCCCGTTTTCCGCATGTGAGTGATCTTCAGCGGAGGTCTCGTGGATCGATGTCTAGAAGGTCCAGGAGATGGAGTTGGAGGTCGGTGGGTTGCGGGATGGTCGAGGGTGATTGGGGTGCCGTTAACGAATGTGTTATCGGCCGCCAAAAGGCCTATGGCCTGGCTTGTTAGTTGGACGCGTGGTCCCGGCGTCGGCGTGCGGCGCGGATCTCGGCGTCGGCGATCTTGTCGTCGAGCAACGCGTACAGCTGCGTCGTCTCGGTGGAGGCGTGGCCGAGGCGGCGGCGGACGGCCTCGATGGAGACGCCCGCATTGATGAGTTCGGTCGCGTGGGCGTGGCGCAGCTGGTGGATGTCGATCTCGACTCCGGCCTGCGCGCAGTAGGTCTGCCAGCGGTGGTGGGCGGCATCGTAGGACAGCGGGCCCCCGCGGCCGTTGATGGAGGCGCGAAACAGCGGCCCGGCGCTGTAGCCGGCGCGGTACAGGTAGAGCTTGAGCAAGGTGACGTAGCCGCGATCGTCGAGCAGGACGGTGCGGACGCTGCCGCCCTTACCGTGGACGCGGACGTGTTCGTCGTCCAGCCGCAGATCGAGGTCCTCGACGTACAGGCCGCAAACTTCGGAGGCGCGGGCGCCGCACACGTAGGCGGTCTCGAACAGCACCCGATCGCGCAGCCGGTCCAGCGGCAGATCTTTACGCGGCCGCCGCGAGCAGATCACCGCCAGCACCTTGGCCACGTCGGCGGCCGCGGCCGGACGGGGCAGGCGCTTGGGCACCTTGACGGTGTCGATGCGGTCCATCGGGTTGGCGGCCAGCAGGTTGTGGCGGACGGCCCACTTGGCGAAGGAGGCGACGGCGGCGCGCTTACGCTTGCGGCTGGCCGGCGACAGCCAAACGAGAGCGGATCGCGGTGGTGCGCGAGCAGATCCGACGACCGTGGGACTGAACATCTCAACAGCCAGCGCGTCCGTGAATCACCCGCATGCAATATCGCAACAGCCACGGTTCCTGCGCGGGTGTCCCACTCGCGCCGCCGATAGCCGTTGCGCGAGTTGACGCGCTGCTCCGACACCTCGCCGTAGCCGCCGGTGCCGTAGGGCTGCTCGACCTCGGCGTCCATCATCATCTGCGCCATCCGCACGACCATCTCACGCAGCACATCGGGCGAGGCGGTGGCGAGGGTCTCGTCGAACCACTCACCCTGAGCAGGCAGAATGTCTTTAGCGGCCACTTCTCGTTCTCCTTCTTATGCCTTCGACAGCTGTGAAGGATCGCGGAGTGGCCGCCCTCATGTCACATCGATCTTCCCGCACGGGCATTAAGGTGACGAACAGGTCCAAATCAGTACACCACCCCCGTGGACGCTAACGTCACCAGCAGACCGGAACCTCGCGCAGGCGGCCGGTGAGCAGTCCGTCCACGCGCTCCAGTTGCGTTTCCGGCACGGCTAAGTCCAGAGTCGGCAGTCTATGTAGCAGCACCTCCAGTACAACCTGTAGCTCGGTGCGGGCCAGCACTTGCCCTAGACACGTGTGCGCACCGACGCCGAAGGTCATGTGCGGGTTGGGATTGCGGGCCAGTTGGAACTGCGTGGCGTCTTCGAACACGTCCTCGTCGCGGTTGGCCGAAGTTTTCTCGCAGATTACGGTGCTGCCCTTGGGTATGCGGATGCCGCTGACCTCAGTCTCGTCCCTCAGGTATCGGGGGTCGCCGAAGCCGGCGTTGGCATCCATCCGCAGCGACTCCTCCACAGCGGTGCGCACGAGCGAAGGGTCGGCCAATAGCGTCTCCCATCGGATGCGTTCGGCCAGTAGCATGGCTACCATCTTGCCGACCATGCTCGCGGTGGTGTCGTGCCCCGCGATCAGCAGGGCTATGCCAGCGCCTAGTATCTGTGAGTCGGGTAGCCCGCCGTCCTCAGGTCCGCCCTCCGCAATCAGCTTGCTCAGCAGGTCGTCTCCCGGGGCGGCGCGCTTGGCGGCGATGTGGTCGGACAGGTACTGGAAAAACTCGACCTGCGCGGCGTCGATCTCCGACTTTTCGTAGCGGGTGAGGTTGAGCATGGCGTCCGACCAGGAGGAGATACGGTGTTGGTCGGCGCTGGGCACACCGAGCATGTCGCAGATCACGTAAGCCGACAGCGGGAAACCCAATGCAGCCTGCAGGTCCGCGGGAGCACCGCGCGCGACCATGTCGTCGATCAGGGTTTCGGCGGTCTGCGCTATAGCGGGCCGTAGCGCGTTCATCCGCGTGGTGGTGAACCACTTGATAACCAGCCGCCGCCAGTGCTGGTGCTCTTCCTTGCCGTCGGGCAGGATCGCGATCAACTGACTGTTGAGCACTCCACCATCTTCGGTGGTCGACAGCCGGGCCGCGTCGGGCTCGGTCAGCCGCCAGGTGAAGCGGGGATCGGAGAGAACCTGCTTGATGTCCTCGTAGCGGGTCAGCAGCGTCGCCGGGTCGCCGCTGGGTAGTGTCACCTGAGCGACGGGACGTCTCTGGCGCAGCTCTGCCCATTCGGCGGGAGGGTCGAGTGCGGCGTTGCCGCTGAACGGATAGTTCAAGATTTGTTCGTTGGTACTCATGCGATACCTCCTTTGAGGCACCTCGCGGATGTCGTCATCCCGGCACTGCTGATGGGCCAGTCAAGGGTGGCCGGCATGGGGCGCTCACTGTCGCCTCTGCGCTGAGCACCTCCCACGCCTCAGCGTGGCGTCAGCCTTTATGTTGCTCGGTGGTCCGCGGCACCGCCGTCAGCGGAAGTTCGGGACTGCCTACTCGCTCGTGGCCGGATGGGCGTGCGTCGCGTTACGCAGGTCGTGCCGCAACTCACGGGGCAGCGAGAAAATCATGTGTTCGGTCACGGGTGTGATGTCTTCGACCTCCTCGAAACCATACTTCGCGAGGTGGACGAGCACTCCTTGGACGAGTTCCTCTGGCACCGACGCGCCGCTGGTCACTCCAATGGTGCTGACCTCGAGTAACCAGCTCTCATCGATCTCGTTGGCATGATCGACGAGGTAGGCGGCGGCGGTCCCATGCTCGCGTGCCACTTCCACCAGGCGTACGGAGTTCGATGAATTCGCCGATCCCACAACGATGACCAGTTGGGCGCGGGCGGCGATCTCCTTGACTGCCGTCTGTCTGTTTTGCGTGGCGTAGCAGATGTCGTCGGATGGGGGATCGGTCAGCATCGGGAATCGCTCACGTAGCTTGGTTACAGTGGCGAGGGTCTCGTCCACCGACAAGGTGGTCTGGGCCAACCACGCCACTTTGTTGGGGTCGTGCACCTGTATGGACGCCGCTACGTCGGTGCCGTCCACCAGATGGATATGTTGGGGAGCCTCACCCATCGTCCCCACGACCTCTTCATGACCTTCATGTCCAATCAGCAGAATGTCGTACCCCTCCGCCGCGAAGCGTGCGGCTTCCTTATGGACCTTTGTCACCAGGGGGCAGGTCGCATCGATGGTGCGCAGTCGAAACGTGGCGGCCTCCTCACGGACGGCGGGTGCGATGCCGTGGGCGGAGAAGATTAGGGTCGCTCCGGGCGGTACTTCCTCGGTCGTGTCCACAAAGACAGCGCCCAACGTTTCCAGTCGTTGAACGACGTATACGTTGTGTACGATCTGTTTTCGCACGTAGATGGGTGCTCCGTAAGTTTGGAGCGCGTATTCGACGGTCTTGACGGCGCGATCGACCCCGGCACAGTAGCCGCGAGGTGTCGCGAGCAGGATACGGCGAGGCATGAAAGCACCTTTCATCATCGTGCTTGCCAGGAAGAGCTATTCGGCTGAAGAGGTATCGTCCGCCCCTTGTGCAAGGCAGAGCGCCTCTTCAATCAGCGTTTCGACGATCTGCGACTCGGAAACAGTCTTGACGACTTGCCCCTTGACAAAGATTTGCCCCTTTCCGTTGCCAGCGGCTACTCCGAGGTCTGCCTCGCGTGCTTCGCCAGGGCCGTTGACGACGCATCCCATGACAGCGACCCGAAGAGGGATGGGAAAGTCCTGGAAGGCAGCGTTGACCTGCTCGGTCAGTTTGTAGACATCGACCTGTGCGCGCCCGCAGGAGGGGCAGGAGATGATCTCGAGGCGGCGTTCGCGTAAGCCGAGGGCCTCCAGGATTTGAATGCCCACCTTGACTTCATCGACGGGAGGCGCTGATAGGGACACCCGGATGGTGTCGCCGATGCCCTCCGCCAACAGCACGCCGAACGCCACCGCCGACTTGATCGTCCCTTGGAACGCCGGGCCCGCTTCCGTCACCCCCAAATGCAAGGGGTAATCACACTTCGCTGCCAGTTGCCGGTACGCCTCAATCATCACCATGGGATCGTGGTGCTTAACCGAAATTTTGATGTCGTGGAAGTCGTGCTCTTCGAACAGTGAGCATTCCCACAGAGCACTCTCCACGAGCGCCTCCGGTGTCACCTGGCCATACCGTTCGAGGATCCGCTTGTCGAGAGATCCGGCGTTCACGCCGACCCGTATGGGCGTTCCGGAGTCCATCGCCGCACGGGCTATCTCCCCGACCTTGTCATCGAATCGCTTGATGTTGCCTGGATTGACCCGTACGGCAGCACAGCCGGCCTCGATCGCCGCGAAGACGTACTTCGGCTGGAAGTGGATGTCGGCGATGACGGGGATCTGGGACTTCTTCGCGACCTGCGGGAGGGCTTCGGCATCGTCCTGGGACGGCACCGCGACGCGGACGATCTGGCAGCCGGCCGCGGTGAGTTCAGCGATCTGCTGCAAAGTGGCGTTTACATCGGCGGTAACCGTCGTGGTCATCGACTGCACGGTCACCGGCATGCCACCGCCCACTGGAACGTCGCCGACCATGATCATGCTTGAGCTCCGGCGGCGGATGATCCCACCAGGCGGCGGCACCGGCATGCCGAGCGAGACGGCGTTCACGACGATTCCTTGGCCGACGGCCTTGATGCCGGAAGGTCGGCCAGGTCATGCATGTTCATCGGCCTCCTGCCATGGTGCCGAGCCCCGTAGGCTGCTCCGCCGTCACAGAGCAAGCCCATGAGGACGAGGGCGAAGCGCTGAGGGGTGAGTCCGATCTCCTCAAGGATCTCCGCGCGGCCGGCATGGCCGAGAAAGCGTTGCGGAATGCCGAACGTACGAACCGGCACATCCACGTCATGATCCCTGAGGAGCCTCGCGACGGCGTCGCCCACGGCCCCCACCTGGCCGTTGTCTTCGACAACGGCTACCAGGCGAGCCAGCGCGGCGGCATCGACGAGCGCGGGATCGAGAGGCTTGACCCACAGTGGATCGATCACCATTATCTGCGGACCGTCATCGAGGCGCAGGAGGCGAGCAGCCCGCACACAGACCTCAGCCATGGGCCCTACGGCGATCAGAAGGATAGGTGCCAGATCCGGCGAGCCGTCGGTACGCAGGAGAATGTCCATTCCGCCGAGATTGCCGATAGGCACCATATCTGTCGGGACTGGGCCTTTCGGATATCGGATGGCGGTAGGCCCATCTCCATCCGCAACGCACTCTCTGAGGAGCCTGCGCAGGCGGGCGGCGTCGCGCGGGACTGCGATCCGCAGGCCGGGAACGAGGCTGAGCAATGAGAGATCCCACATCCCGTGGTGACTCGCGCCATCGTTCCCGGTGATCCCGGCACGGTCGAGCGCGAAGGTCACGGGAAGCCTGTGCAGCGCCACATCCATGAGCACTTGGTCGAACGCCCGGTTGAGGAAGGTCGCGTAGATCGCTACTACAGGGTGCAGACCGCCAAGGGCGAGACCGGCCGCGGAGGTGACGGCGTGCTGCTCCGCGATGCCGACATCAAAGACGCGATCGGGGAACCGCTTGGCAAATGAGGCCAGTCCAGTGGGATGCAACATGGCCGCGGTGATCGCGACAACGTCAGGGCGCTCGGAACCAATATCGGCCAGTTCGTCACTGAAAACCTGGGTCCACGTGAGCCCTGGCTTGCGTAGCTGCTGGCCAGTCTCCGGATCGAAGGCGCCGGGCCCGTGGAGGCAGTCCTCCACATCATCCTCCGCGGGGGCATAGCCACGCCCCTTCCTCGTGATGCAGTGGATGATCACAGGCCCGCCGAACCCGCGTGCCGTTCTGAGCGCTTGTTCTACTCCAGGAATGTCATGTCCGTCGATGGGGCCGACGAACTTGATGCCCAGGTCCTCGAACAGAGCCTGGGGCGCCAGCAGGTCCTTGACGCCCTTCTTTATGCCGTGCAGCGCCTCATACATCGATGCTCCGACGACAGGGGCATGGGGCACGGTGCGTTTGATGAGATCGAGCGCGTGCTCATATCCTGGGTTCAGGCGAAGTGAGGCCAGGTGCGTGGCCAGCCCGCCGATGGTCGGTGAGTATGAGCGGCCGTTGTCGTTCACCACGATGACGACCTGCCTGCCGCTTCCAGCTGCGACGTTGTTCAACGCCTCCCACGCCATCCCGCCGGTCAGCGCTCCGTCGCCCACGACCGCGACCACAGTCCGCTCACGCTTGTCAGTCAGCTCGAACGCCTTGGCCAGGCCATCAGCGTAGGACAGCGCGGTTGAGGCGTGAGAATTCTCGATGATGTCGTGCTCAGATTCGGCCTGGCTCGGATAGCCGGACAGGCCACCGCGCTGCCTGAGCGTCGCGAAGCCCGGCCCCCGGCCTGTGAGCAGCTTGTGCACATACGTCTGGTGACCGGTGTCGAACAGAATGCTGTCGCGGGGGGAGTCGAATACCCGGTGCAGGGCGATGGAGATCTCGACGATGCCGAGGTTCGGCCCCAGGTGCCCGCCCGTCTTCGACACCGCCTCGACCAGGAAACGCCGGATTTCACCCGCGAGGACGGGTAACTGCGCTGGCTCCAGCGAGCGTAGATCCGCCGGGCTGCGAAGGCTCTCCAACAACATAGGATTTCCTCGTCTCTGCCACGTCATTCCGCTGTGGGAACCGTCGACACACCTGCTCGCCCGCACGAGTGAGTGTCGTCGGCCCGCAGTGCTACTCGAGCAGATCCCACCACCATGAGGCCGTGGGCAGGGGAATCGGCTCCGCCGACCCGGGCGGCGGGGTGTCGACGATGGGCAGGGTGTAGGTGACACCGTCCGGTGTCTTGCCGTCCGGGTTGCGGTAGCGCTGGGTGCGCGGGCAGAGGTACCAGTCGAGGACGCCGCGGATGTTCGGGCCCACCCCGTCGAGATAGGTACGCATTGCCGTACTCGCTCCCGGCCTGAGCTGGTCCATCATGCGTACCGCGAAGTGCATCGCCCGATTGTGATAGGACGCTGCGAGCTCCAGTGCTTCGGACAGACCGCAGCCCGAGTGGTGCATGATCAGGCCGACGATGTTGAACGGGACGGTGGAACCGTCATGATCGGTCTGGGTATGCCGGACGTCCCACAACTCCTTGCCGTAGGACGCCAAGTCGTTGTCGCACCCGTGCATGAACGCCCAGGCCTCGTGCAGCGCGCGTACGGCGGGTACGTCCCACTCGTGGCTCGGCACCTCGCAGTCGCGGGTCAGCTCGACCATGGCGGCCGACGGCGGGGTCCCCACCGCCCCGCCGCGCAGAGTGACGTACTCGTTGAGCCCCGGATAGGTCCCGGCCAGTAAGTATGACTGGTGCAGGACGACACTGAAGAAGTGCGTGCGGTGCCCCTGCACCCACCGCCGGAAGACCCCGGGCGGAGCGAGGTCGTGGCAGCGCTGCGCGATGTCGCACCAGGCGTCGGCGAACGGGCTGCCGCGCTCCAGTAGGCCGGAGTCCGGCACTTCGAGCGTACGCAGCATGCGCGCCAGCATCTCGCTAAGCCGCCCCAGGTCACGGCCGACCGGCCCGAGTTCGGTGTACATGTCGTCCACGACCGCGTAGTAGACCGCCCAGTCGATGACGAGTTGCACCGACTCGTCGCTGCCCACGGGGTAGGACATCGCGAGTCCCTCGGCCCAGTTACCGATGGCCAAGAGCGCCCGCTCCTGCTCGCCGCCGCTCATTCCCACCTTGTCCAGCCATTCCACGCAGCGCTGTGACAGCTCCGGTTGCCTGGGGTGGATGGCGAAGGGGTACGGGCAGTACAGCGGCGGGATATCGATGTGGATCGACATGTGCTTCTCCTTGCAGAGAGTCCGACAAGGGGGCGGGCGGTTCAGCGCGAACGATGAGCGGTGCCGGCGACCAGGTCCCCCAGTAGGGGTGCGGCCGCCGGGTGCAGCCGCCCGCCGGACAGGACGGCCATCGCCCGGCGGCAGCGTTTATCGATCATCTGCTCCACCGCGGCGCGGGCACCAGTGGTCGTGAGAATCCAGGCGGCTTCGGTAGCCCCGTCCTGGTCCAACGCGGGGTCTCCGACCAGGGCATCCAGCCGGGCACGCTGGCAGGCGTCGGCACGCTGGCGCGCGATGGCCAGCAGGACTGTGGCCTTTGCCTCCCGCAGGTCGTCAGTCACTGGCTTTCCGGTAACCGACGGGTCGCCGAACACGCCGAGCAGATCATCGCGAAGTTGGAAGGCCTCACCGAGCGCCCGGCCATACGTCGAGCAGGCCGCGAGCACTTCTCGATCGGCACCGGCCAGCAGCGCGCCGAGCAACAGCGGATGCTCCACGGTGTAAGCGGCCGTCTTGCGGCGCACGATGTCCAGGGCCTGCTCCACGGTACACCGCCGCCCTCCGGTAGCCAACAGGTCGCGGTACTGGCCGGACAGGGTTTGTGCCCGCATGTCATCCAGGGCGGGCCACAGCCGCGCGGCCTTTCCGGCGTCCAGCTCGGCTGCTTGCACCAACTCGTACGACCACCCCAACGTCAGATCGCCGAGCAGGATCGCCGTGCTGGTGCCGAACCAGGCAGGTCGTGGGTGATCGGAATGCAGGGTGGTAACGGCCTGCTGTACGGTAGGGCGCCCACGCCGCGTGAGGCTTTCGTCCATGACGTCATCGTGGATGAGAGCGAACGTGTGGAACAACTCGAGCGAGGCGGCGATCCGCACAACCATGGGATATGGCTTCTCTTCACCGCCCCCTCCTGCGCGCCAGCCACATATGCACAGCACCGGCCGGAGGCGTTTGCCTCCGGACAGGAATTCACGCAGCATCCCGATGAGCATCACCACCACCGGGTCGTCGCTGTGGCGGTCTTGTTTCTGCTCCAGAAAGTCCGCCAGCACGTGATCCACTGCTACGTGCTCCGGCAGCACGGCAGTGACGGTCGTAGACATAGGCGTCCCCTGATTCGTCGTGGAGTGCCTTGGGCGGTCTCGCGCAGCGAGGCCGCTAACGTGTCGAGCTGTTCCAGGGCTTCCGACAATCCGGCCCTGGCCATGTCAGGAGTTGGGCGGACTCATGATGCGAGCTCTACGAGGACGCTCACCTGGCGTCGACGGTCATGCGTAGCGAGCTGAGGCGGGGAAATATGCTGCTGACACTGCGCACGTCCTGGCCCGGGACCAGCGCCAGCGACCATCGGGGGAGCAGAACGACCAGCGTGGCCAGTATTTCGGTCCAAGCGAAGTATTCACCGATGCAGCGGTGCCTGCCTTCACCGAATGGCGCGAAGGCGCCCGGCGGCAGCGCCCGCTCGTCGTCCCTCAGCCAGCGGTCCGGATCGAGCCGCAGCGGATCTGGATAGAGCGAGGCATCCCGATGCAGCGCGTAGGGGCTGTAGCCGATCTGGGTACCGATGGGGAGGGCAACACCGCCCAGCGACAGCGGTTTGACCACCTGCCTGATGATCATCAGGACCGGGTGCAGCCGCAGCACTTCCTGTACGACTCGCCGTGTGTAGTCCATCTGCCCTACCAGCTCGCTAACCGAGAGACCCTTGCCGAGCAGGGTGTTGATCTCGTCCAGCACCTGAGCCTGGACATCCGGCCGTCGGTCCAGTTCGTACAAGACCCAGGTCAAGGTGGTCGCAACGGTCTCAATGCCGACGAACAGCGCACCGATCACCTCGTCGTAGACCTGGTCCATGGTCAAGGGCTGGCCCGTTTCGGGATCCTGGGTTTGCAGGAGCATGCCGAGCGCGTCGCCGTTACCCCCCTCGCGTTCGAGCCGCTTCGTGATCACCTTATTGGTGACCTCGCCGAGCTCACGCAGAGCCTGATCGAACAGGCGCATCCGGGGAAGCGGGAACCGCTCCAGAATCTTGGGGGACTGCACCCGTATCAACAGATTGTCCGTGAGTATCGGCATCGTGCGGCGCACGGTATCGACCATCTCCGCCGACAGGCCCACCCCGAACAGAGAGTCGGCGGTGTTCTCTGTGATGAGGTCGTAGACGGCATGATCCACTTCCACCGTCTGCCCATCTTTCCAGGAGCTCGAGAGCCTTTCGGCGTTGGCCTGGATGTGGCCGACGTACTTTCCCACGGTATTACGGTGAAAGGCGGGCTGCAGGAGACGTCGCCAGTGCAGGTGCACCTGCCCCTCAGCGGTGATGAGCCCGATCTTGGAGACCAGGTCGTGGCGTACCCGGTCGAACATGATTCCACGACGCTGGACGCTGTGCGCCTCGGTGACCAGGATCGCATGAACAAGTTCTGGCCTGGTCAGCATGTAGATGGAGGTCCTGCCGATGTCCATTCGCACGACGTCGCCTCGGGCGCCGAGGGCATCGAAGAAGGCGAAGGGGCTGCGAAGCAGCGACCAAGCATGGCCGATGAACGGCTTTGCTTTCCGAGCGATGGGAACGCCGGAAGGTTTTCCGAAATTCTTCCCGGCAGACGTAAAATGTCGCATCACGGTGCCCCCTTAGGAGCCGTCACTAACTCACAGTACGGTATATGCGGAGGTTGCGAGGTACACGAGCCAATCCCCTGCCAGCCGCCAAGTTGGCAGGCGCGCCATATCACCTTCCGCGCTCTGCGAATCATGATGCATACGTGGACACACCGGGATGGTAGCCAAGAAAACATTTCCAGTCCAGCCTTTCTGCACACCAATCCGCGACCTACATTCTCCGCTGGACGATCAGAAGTCGAAGAGATTACAGGACAGTACAAAGTGCATTTGATTGCGGACCGCTTTCATGTGCACAATAATTAGCACCATCCGAAACTGTCACCATTGCCCGAGAAGCTGACCAGCCAATGCCGGGCATAAGGACCCGGATGCGCGTCGGCCTCGCCCAGTCCGCACCTAGCCCCGTTTTCCGCACGTTGAGTTAGTTGAAGATCGCTGGACTTGCCCTGGTGATCGTCGCGCGGTATCACGTGGCTGGTGAGACAGCGTGCGCAGTGGGGCCAGGCCAGTGTCGAGAAGATGCTGGGAGCATTGCCGGTGGTGGCCGCGTTCTGCTCGCGGTTGCGGATCCGGGAGTTGGTGGATGCGGCTTGCCCGGTGCGGGACGTGGCCGGGTTGACGCACGGGCAGGCGATCGAGGTGCTGGTGGCCAACCGGCTGACCTCGCCGGCGCCGCTGGTGCACGTGCAGGAGTGGGCGCGTGCGTGGGCGGTGGGCGAGGCGTTCGGGGTGGATCCGGAGTTGCTCAATGATGACCGGATCGGCCGTGCGCTGGATGCCATCGCCCCGCACCTCGATCACCTGGTGGGGTCGGTCGGGCTGGCGGCGATCGAAGCGTTCGGGATCGAGACCAGCCGCATGCACTGGGACATGACGTCCATCTCCCTGCACGGCGACTACGCGCAGGCCGAGGAGGGATTCGCCCGCCCCAGGTACGGCCATCCCAAGGACCGGCGGCCGGACTTGAAGCAGATTCAGGCCGGGATCGCGGTGACCGGCGACGGTGCGATCCCGGTGTTCGCGCGGGCTTTCGACGGCGGCGCGGGAGAGGTCAGCCAGGTCGTGGGAACGATGAAGCAGTTACAGCGCTTGGCCTCGGCCCGGCGGCTGCTCATGATCGGTGACTCCAAGCTGATCTCGTATGGGAACCTGGCCGCGATGGATGCCGAGCGGGTGAGTTTCATCGCTCCGGCCTCCAAGACGTACGTGCCGGCCGGTGACCTGGCCGGCCTGGCGCTCGACCAGGCGACCGCAGTGGATTACACCGCCCAGCGCGATGCGGGTAAAGCCGCAGATCAGCGGAGCTCCTGGCACGTACTGGAAGCCGAAGAAGCGATGACGTTGGCCGGACCACTCAAGAGCGACCCGGTGGTATCGGCACGACGCGTGTTCGTACACTCCTCGGCTCGGGCCCAAGCCGCCGCCAACGCCCGGACGTTGAAGCTGTCGCGTGCCCGCGAGGATCTGGAACGTCTGGGGCGCGGGCTGGGCTCGCGGCACTATCCGGACGCGGGCAAGGTCACCGACCGGGTGGCCGTGATCGCCAAGCAGCGGCGGGTCGCCGCCTACCTGCGGACCACCATCGGCACCGATGCCGACACCGGCAAACCCACACTCACCTGGGAATTCGACCAGACAGCCATCGACGCCGAAGCTGCCACCGACGGCTGGTACGCGCTGCTGACCAACCTGGACCCCGAGCAGGCCGACGCCGTACAGGCGCTGCTGCTGTACAAGAAGCAAGAAGCGGTCGAACGCCGCTACGCCGCTTTCAAGGGGCCCTTGGCCGTCACCACGCTCTACCTGAAGAACAACCGGCGCATCGCCGCCCTGATCACCGTGATCTGCCTGGCTCTGCTCATCTTCTGTCTGGTAGAACGCCAGGTCAGACAGGCACTGGCCACGCACGGGCAGAGCAAGGTCAACGGTCTGTACGCCGGTCGGCCTGCCATCCCCACCGGAAACCTGATCTTCCGTGCGCTCGCTACCATGCGCATCATCCCCGGCAGCGGGACCGCACCACCCATCATCCTCCAGCCGACCCCGGCACAGATCAACCTGCTTGATCTGCTTGGGGTCGACCCTCGCGATCTCCGTTGACGATCACGCACCTGCGGAAAACGGGCCTAGCGATCCGGTACCCAGGTGCGCGACGTCGAGGATGACGGGCACGGCCAACGGACCGCATAACAGGTGCGTCTCTGATCGCGCCCGTGCCCTTCACCGCCCGGGCCGTCGTCGATGCCGTCACTGGGGTGCCGGACGGTGGGCATCCGGACGCTGACCATGGGCGTCGGCCGTGTCGCGCTGGGCGGGGATATGCGGCGCTTGGGGTGTTGTGGCCAGGACGTAGCGGATGCGATCGGCAGCCGTGGCGAGCTGGGTGACGTCGGTGATCGGTGCGTTCCAGGACCACGAGAACAGCCATTGATCGTCCCTCGGGGCGACGGAGATGGTCTCTGTCAGGGTGGGGGCTTCGGGGTTGATCACGCGCAGGCGAGGTAGACGGTTGTCTCGGGGGAGCAGACGAGCGTGCAGGCCGAGGTTCTGCAGCGCTTTCTGCAGGTTGCCGAGGTGGGCGGCGGCTTCGGTGGCCACTGCGGCGGTCACTGTGGGGGTGATGGGGTCGGGCATGGAGGACTCCGAACTTGGATGGAGGGCTGCAGGGGTGGGTGTGCTGTTCATGGGGTGGGCGGGGTTGGCGGCTGGGGGTGTTCGGGGCAGGGTTGGGCGCGGCGGGCGTCTCGTCGGGCGAGGTAGACCGCGCGCAGAGCGGCCACGAGGCAGGCGCTCAGCAGGCCCACCACCACGGCTGCGGAGATCGGTTTGGTCACACTGGCCGGGGCCAGCAGCACGAAGGCGATGTAGCCGGCGGTCAACAGCAGCGCCAGCGCACTGATCATCTTCGAACGGGACATGACGAGGAGCTCCAATCGCGGGAAGCGGATTCGAGGAGGCCGGGGGCGGCGGTGATCCAGCCGACGAGAGCGGCGGCGGGGATCGGAGGGCGCGGCGGTGGAAGGCCGTACGGGGTGTCTGGGCCGCATCGCCGCCGCGCCGGTCGGCCTCCCGGGGAGATTTCCGGCACGCCCCGGGCACGTCTTCGCAGGCCGGTTGTCAGAGGACCGTGCCGAGCTTGCGCCAGTCGTTGCCGGGCCTGCGGATCTCGCCCGGGTGCTGCTGGTCGCGGACGCTGACGGCATCGCGGTCGTTGACCGGGGTGTACTCCAGGCACGTCCCCTCGACCGCCTCGTACCGGCTCTGGTCCACGTCGATGTTGTAGAGACCCTCGGCCGACTGCTCAACACCGGGGCCGCGGCCGAGCAGCGCGCCCAGCTTGCGGAAGTCGTCACCGGGCCGCCGGATCTCAATCTCGTGGCGCTCTTTGTCGCGAACGGCGTAGTCGTCGCCGTCCCCGATCACCGCGTACTCGATGCCCGTGCCGTCTAGCAGCGCGAAGTTGGCCTCGTCCACGGTTACCGTTACCGCCCACAGGTCGGGTTGAAGCGATCTGGCTGTCATAAAAGTTCTCCCTTGCGTTGATTCTTCGATGCCGAACACGAGACCCGGCCCGCCGCCCCCCGGCGCAGCGGGCCGGGAGTTTCACGGGCGGGGACCGGCCAAGCGCTGGATGATCGCCACCTGATCATCAGGTCGATGGGGTTGCACGCCACGATCCGCTGCACCCCGGCGGCACCTCCTCCAGCGTGAGCCGCCACGATGGCTTAGCCCTCCAGACCAGCCCCGTTCGTGTGAGGTCGTAGGCGATCCCCCACGAGTGGAAGGTGCTGCGCAGCACGACGAGCTGACGGTCCCGCACGCCGAGCCGCAGCCCATTGCCGTGATCTCGATGTCATGGGCGGTGGGCCCGACGGGAGCGCACAACAACTCGAACATTTCAGGACCTCCATCCCATATGCATGACACCGCGTATTCATTCCGAGAATGAGCGAGCATGATCCGCGGGACGTTTACGCCGTTCAGCAGTAGCGTGACCAGCACAGGGAGCCGCGGTCTAGGCACGGCGTATTGACTCACCTTCACCGCCGTTCACTGGCTCCGGTGAATAGCAGTGAAAGAGATCTCTAGCGCGGTGGAGGCGACGGTGGGTGAGGAGACGTTCGGGCAGGTCCTACGCCGTCTGCGTGGTGATCGAACCCTTGAGGCGGTAGCGAAAGCGGCAGGAATAGCCACCAGCTACGTGCACAAGCTGGAAAACGGGCTCGGCATCCCAAGCCGTAAAGTGTTGCTGGCGCTGGAGGCTGCCACCAATGCGCAAGGTGCGCTTATCGGGGCGGCCGGGAAAGACGGGAAACAATCGGCTCATAATGAGGGGTTTCTTCCCTCTACCGCCAAAACGAGTGCCATGCGTACTCTGGATACAGACGATGCATTCGGGGAGGACGCCACGAACCGCCGCCGACTCCTGGGCGTTGCCGCAGGCTTGGGGATCAGCGCACTGACCCCAACCGAGGCGCTACGCCAGCTCATCAACCTCGACCTGCCCACACCCCACACCGTCGACGACTGGGAACGCGCCTGCGCCGACCACCTGATCGCCGTACGCACCCGCCCACCAGCGGAAGTACAGCAGGACCTGCATTTCGACCTCCTGGCGGCACACCACCAGCTGCACGACATCAGGACACGGCTCGGCGCCGAGGACATCCAGACACGCGGCATGTACCGCGTCGTCGCCGCCCTGGCCGCTTTCCACGCCAACGTGCTGTCCCGACTCGCCCACCATGGAGAAGCGCTGTCCTGGTGGCGCACAGCCGAACGTTCAGCGGACGCCTCCGGCGACATCCACCTGCGACTAGGCATCCGCGGAACCCAGACCGGCCACATTCTGGGCAACAGCCAACTGGCCCCGGACACCGTCCTGAATCTCACCCGCCAGGCCGAGCAACTCGCAGGCGACTCGCGCTCCTACGGCACCGCGTTCATCCTGTGCTCACAGGCGAAGGCACTGACGTTGCTCGGCCACCACGAAGACGCCTACCGCGTGCTGGCGCGCTGCCGCGACATCGTCGAATCCGACCCGGCCAGGCCAACCATCATGCCCAGCTACTGGCGCGGCGGCCAACTGGAATGGACAGACTGCTGGGTCCACGCCGGAGCCGGAGACGAGGATGCGATGGCCGCCAAGCGTGACCAGGTCCTGGCCTCTACCAGCGACTATCAGTACCGCACCTCAGTTGACCTGCTCGTCGCGCTCTCAACGGTGGCCAGCGGCGGCGTGGACGCGGGACTCCAGCAGGTGGCGACAGTACTGGACGAGGTGGAACCGGCTTACCGAACACATGAAATCGCCGTGATAGCGCAGCGAACCTTGCGGGCGGTGCCGATGGATCAGCAAGACCGCCCAGCAGTGCGCGATGTGCGTTCGCTGCTGGCCATCGAGGCCTGACCGGCGGGGCGTCGCTAAAGACGACGCCTTGCCGGGAGGTGGTCGCCAGCGAACGCCGACACCTCGACACTGGGGTCACTCACCGGGTCACCTCCGGCGATGCCAGGACGGGGCACTTAGCAGCGCTCCGGCTTAGGGCCCTCAGGTGGGGGAGTGCCGATCAAGCGAGCTTGCTTACAGCACGCTCCGCTCCAACCATGCGCTGATCGACAGTCTCTTCGGCGGCTCGCCCGCCGCAAGCCGCCGCGCGAGACCCCCAGGTGGTTGCCACGCCGCCACGCCGCCGCGCGTCCGGACGTCTCCGCCAGTGCGTCCCACCGGCGCAGCGTCGTGCGGCCCCCACCGCGCCTGCCCGGGCGCTGACGTGGTCTGCGCTGGTGATCGCATCTGTGAGGCGATGGCCGTTCACCTGGCCTCGCTTTCCCGCGGACGCGACCACGCCTGCCGGCCGGCGCTGAGCTTTACCCGTCCAGCCACGGTTACGCCCGCAGCGCGCCTTCTGGTGCTCCGACTCGCAGCAGTTCATGAGAAGGGGATAGGTCCATGTCGTACCTGCTGCTCAGCCACCACACCCTGCCGTCCGGCATCACTCTGATCGACCTCACCGGGGTGCTGGACGCCTCCACCACATCCCAGCTCGCCGCCTGCATCATCACCGCACGCCGCTCCCGCGCCGACCACCTCATCCTCAACCTGGCCTACGTGCACCGCCTGGCCGAAGCCGGGGTAAACCTGCTGGTCAACGCCGCCGCCCAGCACGCCCGGTACGGCGGCAGCGTGCACCTGGCCCGCGCGAATCATGGAATCGCCCTCATGCTCAAGGTCACCCGCGCCGGTCACACCCTGCCGCTGCACGCCACCATTGACGACGCCCTGCACGACATCCAGACCGCCACCCCCACCGCATGCCGTCCGGATCATGGCCGGCGCGGCACGAGCTCGCGGGCAGCCCCGGCACGGTCCGCCAGCAGAAGGCAGGCCCCGATCCCCGTCAATCAGAGCCCATGAGCACGGCATCGCCCTTCCCGGCCAGATCTTGCCTCCTGCGCCGGGTGGCGGTCTCGGCAAAGGCCCGGCGAGCGGCCATCTCCTGGTAGCGCAGCCGCGCCCCGGCCTGTGCCTGATCCGCCCGCGTACGCGCCCGCTCCGCCCAGGCCATCGCGCTGATCGCCTGTTCCCGGGCCAGCAGGAGACGAACTTGCGCCTGCCGGATGAAGGCCCTTTCCCACGCATCGGCTCCGATCACACCTTCAGCCTGACCTGCCGGGCACGCGATGGCCAGGGGCACGGCCTTCGCAACGGCGAAGAACCGACGGACCCCGCCCACAGGGCGATCCCTCCACCGCCGACAGCGCCGTTTCGCGGCCGCGATGGCAGTTGGCGTCAGGCGCTATGGCACCGGTACTTCGCGTACGAGCCTGGTAGTCCAGCCGCACCAGACAAGGCCGGGCAGGAAGGCCCCGCCGGCCTCGTCGAGGTGGTCTTCGACGTAGGGAATGGTGGCGTCGCAGACTTCGATCGCCACGTCGAAGAAGTCGATCGTGTCGGTGTTCAGGTGGTAGCTCCAGCGCGGGTTGTAGGGAGCCTGGCGCTTGATGATGCGTCCGATGACGTGCGGTCGGTCCTGGCTGGTGCCGCTGAGTAGGTCACGAGCGTGCTGGATCTTGCCGGGGTCCGTGAGCTGGACGACGAACTCTTGGCGGGTGATGTCGCTCATTATGAAGTAGGCTGTGGGCGCTGCTTGGGCGGGTGCGGGGGCAGCGGCGCCGAATGTCGCGATGGCGGTGAGAACCGCGAGAATTCTCGTCAGGGTGCTGGGCATGAAGACCTCTTTCACTACGCGCGACTACTTTAAGTCGCGCTCGCATGCGCTAAGTAATCACGCGAAGGTGAGAACAGCCCCTAACGTCACGGTGACAACGCAGTCACTATCTGCAACGGCCACGTTGAGCTGGCTGTTCTTCGATCCTTACGGGATGCCGGCGCATCCCTCGAACATGATCGCTTTCCTGAACAGGTCGTTGAGGTGGTCCCGGAATCGGGCGAGTTTGATGTTGACGGCTTGGTGATTCACAAGCCGACGCGGTCGCACACCGGCTGATCACTTACCGGCCCGCTCGCCTTCAGCTTCCGGCGTCGGATCAGCTGATGGGGGCTGGGTGAACCGCTGGGCCCGGAGGTGGGCCGCCGCCTGCTCGCGTGCCTGTCTGGCCCGGCGGGTGCTGGCTTGGGCGCGCTCTTGGGTGTCCTGCACATCCGCGAGGAACTGATCCTGCCAGACATTGCCGCCGTCATGGCCGCCCGTCTCCGGCGATGGCGGCCTCACCATCTGGCGCTCGATCTCGGCCTGCTCCCGATCGCCCAGGGTCGCCTCCCGATCACGCGCGGCCTCGGCTCGATCCGTCGCGTCGGTCTGACGGTCCTCGCGCGCCCGCCGCCGATCCTGTCGACCGGCCTCCTCATCAGCCTGCGCCGCCGCCCGCTCCCGGCGTACCGCGGCCCCACTCTTCACGCAACACGGCGCGATCCTTACGGCCGTGCTCGCGAGCATCCCGCCATTCCTGCTCCACCCCGGCGAGGTCCCGACCGCCCCCCGGCTCGCCGGTTCCGTCCCGCTGATCGTCGATGGCTTGATCACGCCGTTCGGCCTCCCACAGCACGTCGCGGAAGGTCCGATCGGCAGCATCGGCCGCCGCCCGGCCCCGCTGCGCCTCACGACCCCGCTCGACGGCGGCACTGTCGCGCTGCTCGGCCACCTCATCGCGTCCGCGAGCGGCACAATCGCGCTTCTCGGCTGCCCGGTCCCGGGCCGCCGCGGCATCGGCACGAGTTTCCGCGCGCTCGCCTGGCGTGACAGGACCGCCTCTGGACTGCTCGGAAGGCGCTCGCGCAGCTCCCTGGCCATCCGTTCGGCCTCGGCGCCAAGCGAATCACCGTGCCCGGCTCGCTCGGCCAGTTTCTGCAGCAGGGCCGCGAGCTCCCATACCTCCCGCTCGTTCAGCATGCCAGGGACCTCCTGCCGGGGATGCTGCCCCCCTTCTTGTGACGTTAGCCCCAACTGAGCCAGGTCACCAACCGACCATAATCAAGACCTGGCCAGCACGTTCTCAACGCCACCAAGCGCTGCTACCTCCCACCGGCATTCCGGACCTCGCATCAGCTTTGAGTGCTGTCCAAGCTGACCCATACGCGATGCCGCTTCTCGGCTGACGCAGTCACCTACGTGTCTGACGTGCCTCAACGCCCTTCAATCTGCTCACCAGCTCGTTCGCTTGACAACCCCAGATCACGAACGCGGCCCTGGTGGGCAAGGGTGCTGTTCGACGTCTCGATCGGTTTCACGGAGGCCGGCGCGCTCTCCCATCCTGGAGAGAGCTTGAGAGAGGAGATCCAGCGAACGTGTCCCGCCCCTTCAAACCCCCAGCAGACCCTTCTGTAGGGTGCCCCTTGGGCCTGGCATTACTGCCCCGCCCGAAAGGCGGATAGCCGACGTCGCAAACTGGGACAACTCGGTCTCGCTATTGGCCCGCCGATGTGCCGGACGCGTGCCGAAGAGCATCTGACGAGCATGAACTTGACCGACTGCGCCTCGCAGAAGACGCCCGAGAATCGAGAAATTGCAGGTCGGACGGGGTGTGGAGTGGTAGGGCGCCCGGGGCTCGAACCCGGAACCTACGGATTAAAAGTCCGCAGCTCTGCCAATTGAGCTAACGCCCCTCGCAACAGCAAGGGTACAGAGATTACCGCCCTGCCCGCGACGCCTCCATCACCGGTAAGCCGCCATCCCGGTAAGCGCCTCCCCAAGCACCAGCGTGTGCACTTCCTGCGTGCCCTCGTACGTCAGCACACTCTCGAGGTTGTTCATGTGCCTGATCACAGGGTACTCCAGGGTGATCCCGTTGCCGCCCAGGATGCTGCGGGCCTGGCGGGCGATGTCCAGGGCCGCTCGTACGTTGGCCAGCTTGCCGAAGCTGATCTGCCGGGGCTCAAGGCGTCCCGCGTCCTTGAGTTCTCCGAGGTGGAGTGCGGTGAGGCCGGCCTGGGCGGTGCCGACGTACATCCAGGCGAGCTTGTCCTGGGTGAGTTGGAAGCCGCCGATCGGTTTGTCGAACTGTACGCGGGTCTTCGCGTAGTCCACGGCAGCCTCCAGGCAGGCGCGGGCGGCGCCCACCACGCCCCAGATGATGCCGAAGCGGGCCTCCGAGAGGCAGGACAGAGGGCCGCGCAGGCCCACGACCTCGGGGAGGACGGCCGAGGCGGGCAGGCGTACGTCGTCGAAGTAGAGGGATGAGGTGACCGAGGCCCTAAGGGACATCTTCTTGTGGATCTCAGGGGCGGAGAAGCCGGGCGTGGAGGTGGGTACGACGAAGCCGCGGACGCCGTCGTCCGTCTGGGCCCACACCACGGCGACGTCGGCGATCGAGCCGTTGGTGATCCACATCTTGGAGCCGTTGAGTATCCAGTCGGAGCCGTCCTTCTTGGCGAAGGTCCGCATGCCGGCGGGGTCGGAGCCGTGGTCGGGCTCGGTCAGGCCGAAGCAGCCGATCGCCTCGCCGGCGGCCATCCGGGGCAGCCATTCCTGCTTCTGCTCCTCCGAGCCGTACCGCCAGATCGGGAACATGGCCAGCGACCCCTGCACCGACACGAAGGAGCGCAACCCGGAGTCGCCGGCCTCCAGTTCGCGGCAGGCCACCCCGTACGAGATCGCGTCCGTGCCCGCGCAGCCGTACCCTTGGAGGTGCATCCCCAGCAGCCCGAGGGAGCCGAGGGCGGGGGCCAGGTCGCGCGCCGGGAAGACGGCCTCCTCGAACCAGTCTCCGACGTGCGGCAGGACGCGGTCGGCGACGAAGGACCTGACCGTGTCGCGGATGAGGCGCTGGTCGGCGTCGAGCTTGTCGTCCAGGCGCAGCAGGTCGTCCATGTCGGGTCCTCTCCCAGGTACGGGTGCAAGGGGGACTACCAGGGTTCTACCAGGGGCAATCCTGATGTGCGAATGCCGGGTGCCCGGGCAGTCTTGAGACATGAGCGAATACAGCGGATACAACGTCAAGAAGCTGCGTCGGACCCAGAAGGGCAGGATCATCGCGGGCGTCTGCTCCGGGGTCGGCCAGTACGTCGGGATCGACGCCAACCTGGTCAGGATCGCGCTGGCGATCGCGACGCTGTTCGGTGGGATGGGCGTCGCGCTGTACGCGATCGGCTGGCTCCTCATGCCGGACGAGGAGCACGACAGCTCCATCGTCCAGGACCTCGTCAACAAGCAGCAGGACCGCCGGTCGAACCCGACGCACACGGACTGGAGCGGCGAGCAGAAGCCCCAGCAGTGAGCGGGCTGAGGCATGGGCCGGAAGGTCCAGCCGTGGTCAGGCGGTGGCCTGGGCGCGTACCTGGGCCGGTTTGTCGCGGGACTCGGTCCAGATCATGGCCAGCACGGCCGCGCTGATCACCCCGGCGATCCCCGCCAGCGCGATCACCGGCTCAGGGCCGAGTCTCTCCGCCGCGAAGCCGCCCACCAGGATCCCGAGCCCCTGTACGGCCATCAGCCCCGACTGCACGAGCCCGAACGCCTGGGCGCGGCGTTCGGCCGGTACACACTGCACGAAGGCGGCATTGGCCGCGAGCTGGTACGCCCCACCGATCCCCGACAGAACCCACGCCGCCAGGACGACGGCCAGAGGCGGGCGGATCGCGGTCACGATCAGGGGCGCGCAGCTCAGGATGGCCATCCAGCCCATGAGCCGCAGCCGCCGCGCGGGCGAGACGAACCTGCTGAACAGGAACGCCCCCAGGACCGTCCCCGCGGGCATCGCCGCCATCAGCAGCCCGGTGATCACCGGAGCGGGCAGCGCGTCGGTGGCGAGCCTGGCCGCGTACGGCGCCGCGATGCCTTCGGGCAGGATGTAGAAGCCGCACAACCAGGCGAACAACACCAAGGTCCGCAACTTGCGCGAACCGAACACCAGCCGGGCCCCGCTCGTGGTCATCGTCCACATGGACGGCTTGGACGCGTCGCGGTTGGCGGCGGGCCGGCGGCTCACGCCCGAGATCAGGATCAGCGCCGATCCCAGGAAGGTGGCCGCGTCAAGGGCGAGGGCGCGGTACGGGCCCATGGTGGCGATCAGCGCTCCGCCCGTGGCGAAACCGAGCATCTGCACCGCCTGGTTCGTCATGTTCTGCAGCGCCGAGCCGATGACGTACGCGTCCCCTTCGAGCACCTCGGGCAGCAAGGCCGCCCGCGCGGCCGAGAACGGGGCGCTGAGCAGCACCACCAGGAACACCAGCACGCACAGCGCCCAGAACGGCACGCCCGGCACCGCCATCACGCCCACCAGCGCCGCCCGCAGGACGTCGCAGGTCAGCATGACGCCCCGGTGCGCGAACCGGTCGGCCAGCCCCGCCAGCAGCGGGCCACCGACGATGGAGGGCAGGTACGTCAGCGCGTACACCGCCGCCGTGGCCAGCGCCGAGCCCGTTCTGTCGTAGACGAGGACGGCGAGCGCCACCTGCGCGAGTTGGTCGCCGAGGAGTGACAGGCCCTGGCCATACCAGAGCGCCCGGAACTCCCTGATGGCGATGACTTCCCGGTATGTGACTTGTCGTACTGCTCCGGCACGGCGATGCCGTCCCGGCGGCCGTTGCGCCCGCATGGCCCCCACTGGACTCCGCTGTGCCTGACTCAGGGTACTCGCTATGTGACCTAAGGTGCCCGACGGGTGGGGCGGGCCGCAACCGAAAGCAGCCAACCAAAAGCAAAGGGTTACCAGCCCAGTTCGTGAAGCCGGGCGTCGTCGATGCCGAAGTGATGGCCGACCTCATGCACGACCGTGATGCGGACCTCGTCGATCACGTCGTCCTCGCTATCGCAAATTTCACATATGGGATTGCGGTAGATCTCGATGCGGTCGGGCAGAACTGCTGAGTACCAGTCGCCACGTTCGGTGAGGGGGACACCGGTGTACAAGCCGAGCAAATTGGGCTCGGGCGGGTCATCGACGACTGTGACGACGACGTTGCTCATGACGCGCGTGAGCTCCGCCGGGATCGTGTCCAACGCCTCGGCCACGAGCTCTTCGAATTTCTCCCGCGTAACCTCGATCACCCTCGCCATTCTAGGTAAGCAAGTAACCGTATGAAGTTCGCGCACAGGTCAAAGGCCATTCTTCGATCACGTGGCGCGAGGATCGCGGCTGTGCTCCTCGTGGCGGCCGTGGGCGCCTGGCTCGGGATCTTTCTCAGCGGCACCGTACGCGCGCAGGTGGGCCCCGTGGAGACCGGCATGTCCCTGCGGCCGGCCTGGGACGGCGAGACGGTCGTGGACGCCAGCCCGCTCGGCACGCTCACCTTCCAGACCCACGCCGCGCCGCTGCGCCTGCGCATCACGCTGGAGAACATCGATCAGGAACGCGCCAAGGTCCTGCTCGAAGACCCGCGCCTGGCCGACCGCCTGCCGGGCGTGATCGAAGAAGACCTGCTGGAGGGCGTCCGGGCCCTGCTGATCCGCTCGTTGCTCTGTGCGGGCGCCGGAGCGCTCATCGCCGTCCTGATGGTCTTCAGACGCCCGAGAACGGCCCTGGTGGGCCTTCTGGCGGCTTCTGTAGCCCTCGCCGCCACGGGAGCCCTCGCGGCTCTCACGTTCCGTCCCGATTCGCTCGTGGAGCCGCGCTACTCGGGCCTGGTGGCCGCCGCCCCGTCGCTCGTCGGCAGCGCGGAGTCGATCGTCACCCGCTTCGAGTCGTACCGGTCCCAGCTCACCAAGCTCGTGACGAACGTCTCGAAGCTCTACGAAACAGTCTCGACCCTGCCCCTGTACGACGCCGACCCCAAGACCATCCGGGTCCTGCACATCTCCGACATCCATCTCAATCCCATCGCGTGGAACGTCATCCGCTCGCTCAAGGACCAGTTCGCCGTGGACTTCGTCGTCGACACGGGCGACATCTCCGACCATGGCACCAAAGCGGAGAACAAGTTCGTCGACGAGATCTCCACCCTGAAGGTCCCGTACGTGTTCGTACGCGGCAACCACGACTCGATGACCACCCAGAAAGCGGTCGAGAAGCAGAAGAACGCCATCGTCCTGGACAACGAGTCGAAAGAGGTCGCCGGGCTGAACATCTACGGCCTCGGCGACCCCCGATTCACCCCGGACAAGAGCGTCACCGTCGACTCCGACCCGGCGGCCCTCACCCGGTTCGGCGCCGCCCACCTGGCCAAGGCCAGGGCCGCCAAGCCGGACCTGATCGCCGTGCACGACGGGGAGGTCGGCAAGGGCTTCTCCGGCGGCGCCCCCATGATCCTGGCCGGCCACACCCACGAACGCAGGACCAACATGTTCCCGACCGGCACCCGCATGCTCGTCCAGGGCAGCACGGGCGGAGCCGGGTTGCGCGCGCTCGAACACACCCAGCCGACCCCCGTACAGGCCTCGGTCCTGTATTTCGACAAGGAGAGCAAACGCCTCCAGGCCTGGGACGACATCACGCTCGGCGGGCTGGGGGAGCAGTCGGTGTACATCCAGCGTCACGTGGAGCCCGACCCACAACGTATGATTTCCCCGGAGCCAACGACCGCCCCGTCGCCAACGGGATCGGTTACTGGCACGCCACCTTCGCCGGTCGCCGGTCCGCCACTTTGGCATCAAGGGCAATCGTCCCCTATGCTTCAGAGGTCTCCCGACGGAAGGCGACAGGGAAACCTAAGCCCCCATCGTCTAGCGGCCTAGGACACCGCCCTTTCAAGGCGGCGGCACGGGTTCGAATCCCGTTGGGGGCACCGCGAGCGTTTGGCGCACCAAGAAAACGGCTGGTCGAAGACCACCGAAGAGCTGGTAAGCTAAACGAGCGCAAACAGAACGAAAGCAAGAAGCAAGGTCCTGTAGAGCAGTTTGGAGTGCTCGCCACCCTGTCAAGGTGGAGGTCGCGGGTTCAAGTCCCGTCAGGACCGCTCTAGGTCAGGTAGCTCAGTTGGTACGAGCGTCCGCCTGAAAAGCGGAAGGTCGGCGGTTCGACCCCGCCCCTGACCACATTATATGACCAGCAGAAACGCCCCGAACGAATCATCGTCCGGGGCTTTTTTGATGCTGCCAACCGCAACGGCCATACCGGCGACATACCGGCGCTCACTACGCTGACGGGCTCGTACCTGATCTTGCCCGAAGGAACTCCCGTGATCCGTCTCGCGCTCGTGACCGTCTTAGCTGCCCTGCTGTCGATGACCCCCGGCGTATCCCTTGCCGGGACTCCGGGTGCGCTGGGCACGGCGGGCAACCTCATGCGTGAGGAGCAGCCGCGCGCCGACGGCATCAGGCACGTGGACACCAAGGCGATCATCGCGGGGCTGAAGGCGCTCAACGCGAACACCTACGTCTATCCGATGGCCGGCGACAACGTGCACTGGACCGATCTGCGGGAGGAGTTCCTGCCGGCGGCGGACGCCGCGGGGATCGACGTCTGGGTGCTGGTGTACTCGCCGAGCCAGCAGGGCTGCTGCGTGTCCCGGCCGTTCAAGCACGACTACGTCGCCTGGTCCCGGGAGATCGCGACCCTCGCCAAGAGCCACCCGAACCTGGTCGGCTGGACGGTGGACGACTACGCCTACGACCTCAAAACGTTCACCCCCGCCTACGTCGGGCAGATGCGGTCGGTGGCCAGGGCGATCAGTCCCGCGCTCAGGTTCGTGCCGACCGTCTACTACGCCCAGTTCACCGACGCGTTCATCGCCGAGCAGATCCCGCTGGTGGACGGGGTGGTCTTTCCCTTCCGTGATGAGCCGTACCGGGACACCTCCTGGTCGTGGAGCCTGTCGTACCAGGTGCGGCAGCTCGCCGAGCGGTTGCCCGGCACCGAGGTGTACCTGATGCCGTACGCGCACCCGCTGAGCCACGCGGCACAGAAGCCGACCGTGTCCTACGTCGAGGCGGTCACCAGGAAGGGGATCGAGCACGTCCGCAGCGGGGAACTCGCCGGGGTCCTGCAGTACAAGCTTCCGTTCGTCTCCCGTGACCAGGCATGGACGCGTCCCGCGGGCGACAACCTGGCTCGTACGGGCGGCGGGCGGTTGAGCTTCGTTGTTCAGAAGCAGACGGTCACCAAGGCGGGCATGGCGTGCGGCGCGACGCGGAAGACCGTTCTGACCTCCGGGGCGGCCAGGCGGGTGGTGAGCTTCTGGCACCGTGACGGCCGCGGGCCGCAACATCCGGCCGGATACCACGTCAAGCAGCTCCTGCTCAACGGCAAGGTGGTCTGGGAGCGCGACGTCGCCTCCGACGCGGCGAATACCTGGGCGAAGGCGACGGTCGACCTCACGGCCAAGCTGAGCGGGGTGACGAGCGCGACGCTGCAATGGCGCCTGTACGAGCGCAAGGGCGTGAGCGACTACTTCATCGACGTCAGCGTGGACGACATCGCGCTCACCGGCCTGGCGATGGACGACCCCGGCGTGGAGAACGCCGCGGTCTGGACGCCCGCCCTGGCCCGCCAGGGCGGCGCGGTCTACTGCTCCGCCCAGATCTACCACGAGAACTACGGCGCCGACCTCGGTGCGCGCATCGCCAAGTTGTACGCCGCCGGGTGAGGCTTGCTTCTTCGGGAGAAACGGCATTGACATGGCGCTGATTTACTGTTCGCACGGGCGGCAATACAGCGTGCGATTGTGACTTGCGTGCGTTTGGCGGAAATGGAACCTAATGCGCCGGAGTGGCGGTCTAACGACAGACGAAAGGACGAAGAGTAAGCGGGCGGCGACGCGCTGAAAGGTCCGGGGTGCGGCGGTTCCGGGGGGCGATGGTGCTGGTCTCGCCCCTATCTGCCGTTTCGGCCGGGTTTTGTGGCGAGCCGGCCGCGCGTGTTCTCGATAGTGGGTTCCGTCAGCGGCGCGGTTGCGTGAAATAACAAACGGGCCCCTACGGTGGAAGCGCTTTTTCACATATGTCACGAGGACAGTTCCTCCGCCGCCAGGCAAGCTGTTGCTGCTCACAAACACGCCGGTAAACGCAGGTGACAACGGCTGTCAGTGCGGTTGCCGGCGTACCTCGCCGGAGGAGGAACGATGCAGGGACGAATCAAGAAGAGGATAGCCTCGGTGATCGCGCTCGCCGCCGCGGCGTCGGTGGTCGTCGTCGGGTCGGCAGGGACAAGCCAGGCGTCGGCCGGCGCAAGCCAGGCGTCGGCAGGGACAAGCCAGGCGAAGAACGCGGCGGTCATGACCACGCCGAAGCTCCAGGCGTTCGGAATCACGGCCGACGGCACGCGGATGGCCGCGTTCAAGACCGACGCCCCCTGGCAGCTCGACTGGTTCAGGCGGATCACGGGCCTGGTCACCGACACCGCCGCGATCGGGATCGACTGGCGCATCCAGGACCGCAAGCTCTACCTGGTCGGCAACTACGGCGGCATCTACACGATCACGTTCCCGACCGACACCCAACCGGACGTGATCGTCTCGAAGGTCTCGCAGCTCACCGTGGGGCTCAAGGGCACGGCGTTCGGCGTCGACTTCAACCCCGCCGCCGACCGGCTGCGCGTGATCAGTGACACCGGGCAGAACCTGCGGCACGACCTCAACACCAACACCACGGTGACGGACAGCTTCTTAACCTCGGCGCCGGGCAGCATGCCGATCACCGACGTGACCGCCGCCGCGTACACCAACAACGACCTCAACAACGCCACCGCGACCACGCTGTTCGACATCAACACCTACACCGACCAGGTCGTCATCCAGTCGCCGGCCAACCTCGGACTGCTGTCGCCCACCGGATCCCTCGGCGTGGACGCCGACCTCAACGCCGGCCTGGACATCTTCTCCGACCTGAACAGTAGCGGCAAGACCGTCGCCAACACCGCCTTCGCCACCCTCCTGGTGAACGGGGACCCGACGCTCTACATGGTCGACCTGCTCACTGGCACGACCACCCCCGCCGCCTCGGACCCGGTCTTCCCCGCGGACATCCGTGACATCGCCATAGCCCTCGACACCTACTGACACCCCTGGTTCGACCAGCGACAGTCAGCCCGCGCCTGCTCCCGGCGCGGGCTTTCCCGCGTTCGCGCCCGCTCGAAGACCTCCGGCGACATAGGTTTCAGGAAACGGCGACGGCGGAACGCGGGAGAAGGAGCACGGCGAGTGCCCGAAGTGACGATTCGACTGCTCGGTCCGTTCGAGGTACGGCTGCGGGATCGTACGGTGCGGATCAACTCCAAGCGGCAGCGGGCGTTGCTGGCGAGCCTGGCCCTGACCGCCGGCCAGGTCGTGCCGGTCGAGGTGCTGGCCGAGCGGATCTGGGGGGCCGAGCTGCCGGCCAGCCCGCGTGAGGCGGTGCAGAACAACGTGCATCGGCTGCGCCGGCTGCTCGGGCCAGAGCTGGTGCGGAGCGCGGTGGACGGCTACCTGCTCGACGTCGATCCGGACGAGGTGGACGCGGCGCGGTTCGGCACGCTGGCGCGGGCGGCGGAGCAGGCCGAAGGGGAGGAGCCGGCGCGGGCCCGGGAGCTGCTGCGGCAGGCGCTGGAGTTGTGGCGGGGCGAGCCGCTGGGGGATGTCGCGTCGGACTCGCTCGAACGGGATCACGCGCCCGCGCTGACCGAGCGCCACCTGGCGGCCGTGGAGCGGCGGATCGATCTGGACCTGCGGATCGGTGACCGGGCGCCGAGCGAGCTGATCGCCGAGTTGCGGACGCTGACCGCGCGGTTCCCGGTGCGGGAGTCGCTTTGGGAGCGGCTGCTGACCGTGCTGATCGGAGATGGGCGTCAGGCCGAGGCGCTGGAGACGTACGAGAGGGTGCGGAGCCTGCTGGCCGCCACGCTCGGCGCCGATCCTTCGGCCGAGTTGCGCCGGCTGCACCAGCGGCTGCTGGCCGGCGAGGCCCCGAGCCCGGAGCCCGCCGCGCCCGAGCGATGGCGGGTGACGCCGCGGGAGCTGCCGCAGGCGCCGGGCGGGTTCGCCGGGCGGGCGGCCGAGCTGGCGGCGCTGGATGAGGAGCTGGACCGGTGGGGGGACGGCGCGCTCGGGCTGGTGGCGATCCACGGGGTCGGCGGGGCGGGGAAGTCGGCGCTCGCGGTGCACTGGGCCTGGCGCCGGCAGGAACGTTTCCCCGACGGGCAGCTCCACCTCGACCTGCGCGGGTACGGGCCGGGGCAGCCGGTGACGCCCGAGGCGGCGCTCGGGCGGCTGCTGCGGGCGATCGGCACGCCGCCCGAGCGGGTGCCGGGCGACGCGGGGGAGGCGGCGGCGCTGCTGCGCAGCAGGCTCGCCGGGCGGCGGATGTTGCTGGTCCTCGACAACGCCTACGACGCCGAGCACGTACGGCCGCTGCTGCCGGGCTCGCACTGCTTCGTCATCGTCACCAGCAGGAGCGGGCTGCGCGGGCTGGCCGTACGCGATGGGGCGCGGCGGCTGGTGTTGCGGGAGTTGCCCGACGCCGACGCGCTGGAGCTGCTGACGGCGGCCATCTCGCGGGAGCGGGCGGTGGCCGAGCCGGAGGCGCTGGCCGAGCTGGCCCGGCTGTGCGGGCGGTTGCCGCTGGCGTTGCGGATCGCGGCCGAGCTGGGCTCGCGGTATCCCGACCGCTCGCTCGCCGCGCTGGTGGAGGACCTGCGGCAACATCGCAGCCCGCTGGACGCCCTCGCCGACACCGATCCGGTGTCCGACCTGCGTACGGTGTTCTCCTGGTCCTACGACCTGCTTCCGCCCGACCTGGCCGGCACGTTCTCCCGCCTCGGCAGCTACCCGGGCGGCGACATCGGGGTGCCGGGCGCGGCCGCGCTGCTGGACGTGGCGCCGCCCGCGGCGCGCGGGCTGCTCGACCGGCTCGCCGCCGTGCACCTGGTCGAGGAGCCCCGGCCGGGCCGGTTCCGGCTGCACGACCTGCTGCGCGAGTACGCCGTGGAACGGGCGCCCGAGGACGGCGCGCAGGCGGCGCTGCGACGGGTGCTGGACTGGCACCTGAGGGCGGCGCACCACGCGCGGATCGTGCTCGGCTACTCGCGTCCCGCCCCGATCCTGGGCTCCATCGATGAGAGCGCGGTTCCGCTGCCCGAGCTGCGGAGCACCCGTGAGGCCTTCGACTGGTTCGCAGAAGAGCGCGAGACGCTGGTCGCGGCCGTCGGCGCGGCGGAACGGAACGGACTGTCGGAGCACGGCTGGCAACTGGCCTACGACCTGCGGGACTTCTTCGACAGGACGCGCTACTTCGCGGACTGGCTGGCGGTCGGCCGGTGGGGGCTGGAGTGCGCCCACCGGCTCGGTGATCCGCTGGCGGGCTACCGCGCGGCGCTCTCGCTCGGCGGTGCGCACTCCTTGAGCGGCGCGTACGACGACGCCGAGGCGATCTGGAGCATCGCCCTTGAGCACGCCGAGCGCCTCGGCGATCCCGCGGCCGTCTCCCGCGCCCTGAGCGTGCTCGGGCTGAACTGCGAGCGGGCCGACGACTTCGACCGCGCGTGCGAGTACGGCGAACGGGCCGTGGCAGCCGCGCGGTCGGCGCCCGACCTGATCCGGGGACACGCGCTGCTCAACTACGGGGCCACCGAGGTGCGGGCGGGGCGCTACGCCTCCGCCATCGGGCACAACGGCGAGGCGTTGGCGATCTACCGTGCGCTGGGCGCCCAGCAACAGTCGAGCGCATTGATCAACCTCGCGTGCGCGTACGAGCGGATGGCCGACTACCCGCCGGCGCTGGCGCACTGCCAGGAGGCGCTGCGGCTCGTTCGCGAGTGGTCCGACCTGAGCGGGCAGGTCAGCGCGTTGACGACCCGGGGCGACATCGAACTGGCGATGGGCCGGCCGCAGACCGCGCGCGCCTCATGGGAGGAGGCGCGCGGGTTGCTTGAGCCGGCGGATCCCGGGAACGCGCAACTCGTGCGGCGGCTCGAAGACCTGGACCGCTGAGTCAGGTGTACTCGGCCAGCGCCGTCAGCGCCTCGGCGCGGCCGGATTCGGCGCCGAGCTCCGCGAAGATCGCCGCCGCCGCACGCAGCTGTTCGACCGCGCCCTCCGGGACCACCTTTCCGAGCGTCAGCCGTACCCGGGCCTCGATCAGCCTTTCCGGCACCCGCTGGGAGAGCCACAACGCCCGGTTCAGGCTCGCCTCGGCGCCGGTGCGGTCGCCCAGCCCGGCCTTCACCTCGCCCAGCGTGTGCAGGACGTATGCCTCGCCGATCGAGTCGCCGGCCTGGTGGGTGATGGAGAGGGCCAGCTTGCAGTCCTCGATGGCCTGGGCGTGCTCGCCCTGGCGGTGGTACACCTGGGCGCGCCGTTTGAGCAGCTGGGCCGCCGTCCTGCGGGCGTTCGCGGGCAGGATGACCAGCGCCCGGTCGAGCAGGGCGGCGGATTGTGCCAACTGCCCGCGCAACTCGTGGATCTGCGCCAGGTAGCCGAGGGCGTGCGATTCGGAGCCCACGTCCCCCACCTGCCGCAGCAGCCGTACGGCCTGGCCGAGCCCGTCCTGCGCCCGGTCCAGATCACCCTGCCAGTACCGGACGGTGGCCAGCGCGCGCATGGCGAGCGCCCAGCCGTGATCGTCCCTCAGCTCGCCGAACAGTTCGAGCGCCGGCGTGAGCTGGCGGACGGCCTCGGGAAAACGCCGCTGGACCAGGTACAACATGCCCAGGGACAAGCGCATCGCGGCCTCGCCGCGGCGCTCGCCGGCACGTTCGCAGACGGTCAGCGCGTTGGTGGCGATGGCGTGCCAGTCGTCGAAGTGCCCGCGGGCGGCGTGCAGGATGGCGCCGCCGGACACCAGTTGCCAGCACAGTCCGCTCCAGCCGAGCGCGGCGCTCTGGGCGACGGCGGCCCTGAGATTGGCGCCGTCGGCTTCCAGCCAGTCCAGCGGATCGACCACGGACGTCTGCCTGAACTCGTGCCGGGGCGTCCAGCGCCGCGCGTCGCCGACGATGGTGGCGCAGTTCGCGGCGCCGTACTCGCTGATCCTGGCCTGCTCGGCGAGGGTGAGGAAGCCGCCGAAGACCCTGCGCAGCGCGTCGTCCCGATCCCGCGAGGACTCTTCGGCGTCGGCGCGCTCGCGGGCGAACAGGCGGATGAGGTCGTGCAGCCGGTAGCGCCGCCGGCCGGCGGCGTCATGCCCGAGCGCCTGCAGCAGATGGGCGTCGACCAGCTGTTCCAGCAGGTCCTCCGCCCGTTCGACCGTCACGTTCATCAGGGCCGCGAGCTGCCAGGGCGCGATCCCGCCCGGCGCGTCGATCAGCCCCAGCCGCCGGAACGCCCGGCGCGCGGACTCGGGCAGGTCGCGGTAGGACAGCTCGAAGCTGCCGCGCACCTGGAGCTCGCCCTGGCTGAGCTGGTCCAGCCGGTTCCGCTCTCCGGCCAGCCTGTCCGCCAGCTCCGCCAGTGACCAGTCGGGCCGGTTGGCCAGGCGGGCCGCCGCGATCCGCAGGGCGAGCGGCAGGCCGTCGCACAACTCGCTCAGCCGTACGGCGGCGCCGGGATCGACCGCCACCCGCTCCGTCCCGGCCACCCGCGCCAGCAGATCCCTGGCCTCGGCCACCGACAACACGTCCACCGGTACGGGATGCGCACCGTCGGCCGCCACCAGGCCCTCAAGCCGCCGCCGGGTGGTCACGATCACGCAGGACCGCGCCGATCCGGGCAGCAGCGGCCGGACCTGGGCCCCGGAGGCCGCGTTGTCCAGCAGAATCAGCATCCGCCGCTGATCCACCATGCTGCGGAACAACGTCGCCCGCTCCTCGGCGTCCGCCGGGATCTGCTCGCCGGGGACCCCGAGCGCGCGCAGGAAACGTTCGAGCACCACCCCGGCGGGCGTCGGCCCGGCGTGCTCGTGGTAGCCGCGCAGGTCGGCGAACAGTTGCCCGTCGGGGAACCGGCCGGCCATGCGATGCGACCAGTACACGGCCAGCGAGGTCTTCCCCACCCCGGCCACGCCGCTGATCATCGCCACGGGCAGGTGCTCGGCGGAGGTGCGCTCCAGCAGCGCGTTCAGGGCCTCAAGGGCGCGTTCACGGCCGCTGAAGGCCGACACCACCGGAGGAAGTTGCGCGGGCCGCGCCACCGTGGCCGGGGCGACCAGGTCGGATGGGGCGTCATGGATGGACGGGTCGTCGCGGAGTATCGCCCCCTGCAACTCCTGCAGCGCCCGGCCGGGCTCCAGCCCCAGCTCCTCGTCCAGGATCCGGCGACCCTCCTGGTAGCTCTCCAGCGCGTCGGCGTGCCGTCCGGAGCGGGCCAGCGCGAGCATCAGCCAGCGCCGCAGGCTCTCCTGCAGGGGATGCTCCGCGACCAGGGCCGACAGGTCGCCCACCAGCTCACGGTGCTGACCGATGGCGAGCTTCGACTCCACCCGGCGTTCGATGACCGTCAGCCGCAACTCCTCCAGCGGGCGGGCCGCCGCGGCGATGGCCGGGTTGTCCAGGCCGTCGAGCACCGGCCCGCGCCACAGCGCCAGGGCCTGGTCCAGGAGGTCCGCCGCCTCGGCCGGCCGGTCTTCCGCCACCGCCTCGCCGGCCCGCGCCACCAGCCGCCGGGCACCTTGCACGTCGAGCAGCGCCGCCTCGGTGAGCAGCCGGTAGCCGGCCTCGGTGGTCGCGATCACTTCTGCGGCGCAGCCGGCCTCCCTGAACGCCTTGCGCAGCGCGTGCACGTGGATGGCGACCTGCGAACGTACCGAAGCCGGTGGGCTCTCCCCCCACGTGCCCTCCACCAGCCGATCGACGGAGACGGAGCGCCCGGCCTCCAGCAGCAACATCGCCAGCAGGGAACGGGGCCGGACGCCGCCGAGACCTATCGCACGCTCTCCCACACGGGCTTCCAGCGATCCCAGGATCCGGAACTCCACCAGAACCGTCATCGCCCCGCCTTCGCCAAACGCCCGGAAAGGCAAAGTCAATCACAGAAGGGCCCGACGGTCCCGTGACCTACGGGATGGGGAGAGCACGGTCGTGCCCTCCCCATGGGGGATCACTGGGAGGAGCAGACCGTGCCGTTCAGGGTGAAGACGGAGGGCAGCACGTTCGGGCCGCTGTAGTTGCCGACGTAGCCGATCGTGGTGGAGGCGCCGGTCGCGAGGGAGGCGTTGCCGGCCTCGTTGACGACCTTGACCGCCGACCCCTCCTGCGTCCAGACGCCGCTCCAGCCGCTGCCCAGGCTCTGCCACGAGCGCGGCCAGCCGAAGTTCAGCGTCCAGCCGTTGATCGGGGCGCCGTTGTTGGTGAGGTCGATGGCGGCGACGTAACCGCTGGCCCAGTCGGTCTGGATGGTCAGTTTCACGGAGCAGGAGCTGGTGGCGGGGGTGCCGGTGGTGAAGGTCAGGGGTGGTGAGGGCTCCGACTGGGCGCCGCCGGCGTCCCTGGCGATCACGTTGACCGTGTAGCGGGTGCCCGGCTTGAGATTGGCGACGGTGAAGCCGGTGCCGGTGGTCTCGCCGAGTTGTTCGCTGATGGCGCCGTGCTGGCGGTTGATCTCGTACTTGGCGATCGGGCGGCTGCCGGGTTTGGCGGCCGGCCAGGTGATCGTGGCGGTCGTGTCCGTCACGGCGGAGACGGACGGCTGGCCGGGGGTGCCAGGACGGCCGGTCTGGGAGCCGCTGGGGCGCAGGACGAGGGTGGTCAGGGAGAGTGGCGGCAGGGTCTGGGCGGTCGCGCTGCCCGAGGACGACGTGGTGATGGTGGTGGCGCCGTTCGTGTGGGTCAGCACAGTCGGGGCGCCCGATGCCGGGCTGAAGCCGGAGTAGTCGATCTCGACCGGATGCGACGTGCCGGAGGCGGTGTTGATCAGCAGGACGGCCAGGTCGCCGTTCGGGCGGCGGGCCGCGTGCACGCTGACCGCGGGCTCGTCGGTGGCGGCCCGGATGAACCGGTCGCCGGGGCGGGCGAACTTGCTCATCATCTGCAACGCGTAGTACGGCGCGAACGGCGTGTTCAGCGGCGGCTCGCAGACGCTGCCGTCGGAGGTGCACCCGCCGCTCGACAGCAGGCCGAAGTCGCCGTAATCGGTGTGCCCCTCGACCTGGCTGACGGTGCCGATGCCGTTGTGCACGTTCCACCAGTCCACGGTGAAGACGCCGCCCGCCAGCAGGGTGGCGTAGGCGTCGGCGGCGGCCAGCGCGCCGGGCTGGGTGTTGGTGCCGTTGGCGTTCGAGCCCGTGTTGAACTCGGTCATCGCGATGCCGATCCGCTCCGAGCCGGGGCCGACGTACTTGGCGAGCTGGTCGCGGGTGAGCTGGATGATGTCGGGTACGTGGCCGGTCTTGTCCAGAGCGCCCGGGTACCAGTGCAGGATCACGAAGTCGATCTTCGATCCGGCGGCGGACAGGACGGTCTTGTTCCAGCTTCCGCTGTCGCCCTCGCCGGTGATGGCGTCGGGCCAGTTCGCCGGGGTGGTCAGCACCGCGCCGACCTTGATGGTGGGATCGACGGCCTTCATCGCGTCGGAGTAGGCGATGACGTGGCGGGCGTACTCGTTCGGGCTCTTGTCGGCGTGGTTGTCGGCCTCCCAGGCGGCGCCGTAGTGGCCGTTGCCGTAGTTCTCGTTGCCGATCTCCCAGTACTTGATGCCGTACTTCTTGGTGATGTTGGCGTGCCGCACCCAGGCCGCGGCCTCCTCGGCGGTGCCGGTGCCGTAGTTGGCGGTCACCATCGCCTGCGCCCCGGTACGGCGTACGCCGCCCATGAACGTGTCGAAGTCGGTGTTGGGCGCCACGTAACCGCCGGGAGCGGTGTGGTCGGCCCAGTGGTAGATGTCGGAGTAGGAGCCGCCCGGATAGCGCAGCACCTTCATGCCCGCCGCCTTGAGCAGGTCGGAGGTCTCGTTGGTGCCCAGGTTGCTGTCCCAGATCGCGTGGTTGGTGCCCAGGCCCGTCTCCGGGACGGTGGCCAGGGCGGCGCGGGCGTTGACGGTGACCGCCACGGCGGCGCTTTCTTCCGCGTACGCGGAAGGGGCTTGTAACGCGGCCAGCGTCAGCACGACGGCCAACGCGGCTCGCAGGGGAACGTTCGGCATCGGCGCACCTCGTGCTGGAGGACGGGAAGCATCAGGATCATGAGGGGGCGGGCCGAGGTCCGTCAATCGCGGCTGAAACTTTCAAAGGGCGAAATGCCATGATGGACGGCATGCTGGGGCTGAACGAGGAGGAGGAGCGGGCCTACCGCTTACTCGTACGGGCACACGAGACGGACGCCGAGGGCCTGGCCGACGAGCTGGGCACCACGACGGAGGCGGCGGCCGCCACGCTGGCGGGCATGCGCGGCGCGGGGCTCGCCCGCGAGGTGACGGCGGGCAGGTACGCGCCGGTCGCGCCGGAGCTCGCGCTCGGACCCCGGCTGGCACACAACCAGGAAAGACTCGACCGGGCCCGCCAGACCGTGGCCCTGCTCGCCGACGAACACCGCGCCGGCCTGCGCCGCAGGGACGCCGACCACCTGATCGAGGTGCTGCCGAGCCGCGCCGCGCTGCGCGAGCAGGTACGCCGGTTGCAGGACGGCGCCCGCGAGGAGGTCCTCGCCTTCTGCCGCGCCGGTCACGTGGTCATGCCGTCGCAGGACAACACCGAGGAGCTGGAGGCGCTCGGGCGCGGCGTGGCCTACCGCGTCATCTACGAGCAGGCCCTGCTGGAGGAGCCCGGGATGGTGGCCAACGTCGCCTACGGGATCAAGCTGGGCGAGCAGTCCCGCGCCGTGCGCACGCTGCCGGTGCGGATGATGATCTACGACCGGGCCGTCGCGCTGCTGCCGCTGGTCCAGCACGCGGGCGGGCTGACCGAGACCACGGCCGCCCTGGTGCGGGACAGCAGCCTGCTGGACGCGCTGATCGCGTTGTTCGAGGCCCAGTGGGAGCGGGCCACGCCGATCAGGTCCCCGGAGGAGGGGCAGGTCACCGACGCCCTGCAACGCTGCCCGCTGGACTCCGACGAGCTGTACCTGCTGTCGCTGCTGGTCGCCGGGGTGCCCGAGAAGACGATCGCCAGCCAGCTCGGGCTCAGCCTGCGTACCGTGCAGCGCCGCGTCTACCACCTGATGCGGCTCGCGGGCGCGCAGACCAGGATGCAACTTGCCTGGCATGCGGCCCGCGAGCGCTGGTTGTGACTCCTTCACGTCAGCATCACGCGCCCGCTGGAGGCGCCCAAATCGAGCCCGCGAGCGCTGGTTGTGACTCCTTCACGCCAGCGTCACGCGCCCGCTGGGGGCGCCCAAATCGAGCCCGCGAGCGCTGGTTGTGACTACTTCACCCCGTACGCCCTGGTGACGGTCTGCTCGAACCGGCTGCCCGAGTCGCCCGTCGCCGTCACCCGCAGGGACACCCCGGTATCGGTGGCCTTGTGGGAGACGAGCGTGGTGTAACGGCCCCGGCCGAGGGGGATGAGCGCGAGCTTGCGCCAGCTCTTGCCGTCGTCGTAGGACAGCTCGGCGGTCAGCCTGCGGGCCTTCTCTGCGGTGAAGCCGATCTTGACGGGAAGCGTTCTGTGGACCCTGCCCTCCAGGTCGGCGGGCACCTCGTAGTCCACGCCGAGCAGCGGCAGCGGCCCGTCGCCGGCGGACCTGAAGGTCCACTTCGTCTCCGTCGCGGTGGCGTAGCGCCAGTTCTCCGAGGTCCTGGTGGTGGACAGCTCCATGCGGTACTCGGCGTCCCCGGGTACGGCGGGGAAGGTGCCGCGCAGGTTCTCGCGCTCCTCGATCAGCTGGCCGTCGCGGTAGAACCGGGCCGTGCTGGTGTCCTTGTCGCCGCTGCCGCCCTTGTAGCCGTAGTGTCCGGCGGCGTCCACGAACTCGGGGACCTCGACGGACAGGACGTCGCCCGCCCGGGTGGCGGACTGCGCGGCCGGGCGTACGACCGGGGTGAACCAGTGCTCCTTGACGACCTCGGCGGGCCGGTAGGAGCGCGGCTTGTCGGTCAGGCCGCCGCGCAGCCGGTTCTGCGACTCCCAGGTGAGCATGTGCTGGACGACGTGCTGCCACTGGGTGTCGCCCGAGCTGACGTACTCGGCCCTGCGCAGCGGCGTCGGCACCACCCGCTGGGTCTCGAACTGCAGGTCCAGGTCGTACTGCTGCCAGGGCCGCCAGCCGTAGCGCTGGTCCTTGCCGTACCGCTCGCCGCCCGACTCGTGGTACCCGGCGTCGACCAGGGCGGTGTTGCGCCAGCTCACCTCGTGCACGATCCGCTCGGGCACCCGGCCCGTGGAGACCTGCATGACCTCGTACAGGTACGGCGTCGCGAACGCGCCCTTCACCTCCAGCACGCCGCCCTTCAGCAGCGCCTGCCCGCGGTCGTGGGTGATCAGCAGCGTGGGCAGCGGGTCGCGGGCGCCCGACGGGTTCCACGGCTGCCACATGGCCCGACCGTCGGGCCCGATCACGATCGCCGCCACGGCTCCGGCCTCGGCCAGGCCCTTGAGCTTGCTCGTCCAGTCGCCGAACGACTTGCTGGTGATGACCGCGGCCTTGCCCTTGAGGTCGCCTCCCGCGTCGCCGTCGGCCAGCCGCCAGCGGTGCGTGCCCTTGATCTCCGGCGACCTGATCGCGGGCCTGACCACCAGGTCGGCCCTGCCGAGCCGGGCCGAGACCCGGGGCGCGGCCAGCTGCCAGCGTGAGGCGAACTCGAACGTGCCGTTCTTGACCTGCGGCGTCGGGGTGACCGCGAGGCCCTCGACCGAGGGGAAGTTCATGGCGCCCAGGCTGATCTTCCTGGAGCCGTAGGTGCGGTGGGTGAAGTAGGTGGCGATGCCCTCCTGGATCACCGGCTGCGAGGTCCTGATCTCGACCGGCACGGCGGTCCTGGCGTCGAGCACCACCTCCATGTCGGAGGTGACGGCCAGCTCGGGCATGACGACGAGGGTGTCGATGGGCAGCTCGTCGCTCGGCTCGCCCAAGATCGCCTGCGTGTGGTACGTGCCCTCCGGCACCTCCACCGTCCAGCCCTCGTGCTCCTTGAGGATATAGCCGTAGGCGTCGTCCCTGCTGGCGGCGCCGTACATGGCGATCAGCGGCACGCGGTCCGGGTTGCCGTCGCGGCCGACCGCGGTGAAGTGCACCTTGTGCATCTTGCCGCGCCTGGTCAGCGCCAGCGTGGTGTGCACGGAGGACGAGCCGTCCGTCGCGGTGACGTAGCCCGTGTGCCTGCCGTGGGCGAGCTTGGCCAGGTCCACCCGCGCCTCGACGGTGGCGCTCGCGCCCGCCTCGACCGTGACGGTCGGGACGGACAGCGTCACGGCGCCCGCGCCGGGGGCGTCGCCGTCCAGGTTGCTGAAGGTGGGGGAGAGGGTGAGGGTCACGGGGGACTGGCCGGAGTTGCTGTAGGTGATGGTCCCGCCGGGGGTGCCGGTGGCGCCGTCCTCATGTACGCCCAGGCTGAGCGAGGCGGTGGCCGTCACGGTCTGGCGTACGGCCGCCGCGGCGTCCAGGCGTCCGCCGCCCTGCTCGAACGCGGTCTGGCCGTCGATGGTCTTGGCCGTGGACACCAGGGCGTCCTTGAGCCGGCCCGCCTGCCAGTCCGGATGGCGCTGGGCCAGCAGCGCGGCCGCGCCCGCCACGTGCGGCGTGGCCATGGAGGTGCCGTTCAGCCTGGTGTGCAGGTCGTCCACGGGCGTGCCCAGGCCGGTGCCGCTCGCCCTGGCGGCCGTGATGCCCACGCCGGGTGCGGTGATGTCCGGCTTGATCGCCTCGTCCAGGCGGGGGCCGCGGCTGGAGAAGGGGGCGAGCGCGTCGTTCCGGTCCACCGCGCCGACGGTCAGCGCGGACGCGGCGGCGCCCGGCGAGCCCACCGAGTACTCCTCGCCGTCGTTGCCCGCCGCCACCACGAACAGGGTGCCGGTCTTCGCGGTCAGCGTGTCCACCGCGACGCTCAGCGGATCGGTGCCGTCGGTGGCGCCGCCGCCGAGGCTCATGTTGACGACGTCGGCGCCGCTCTCCTGCGCCGCCCACTCCATGCCGGCCAGCACCTGCGACTCCGAGCCGCTGCCGTTCCTGTTCAGCACCTTGCCGATCGCCAGCTCCGCGCCGGGGGCGACGCCCTTGCGCAGGCCGTTCGAGGCGGCGCCGGTGCCCGCCACGGTGGCGGCGACGTGGGTGCCGTGGCCGTGTTCGTCCTTGGCGGAGGGGTCGTCGGTGAAGTTGCGGGCCTCAGCGATCTTGCCGGTGACGTCGGGGTGGCTCTCGTCGATCCCGGTGTCCAGGACGGCCACCTTGACGCCCTTGCCGTCGTACCCGTCCTGCCACGCCTGCGGCGCGCCCACCTGCGGGACGCTGTGCTCCAGCGAGACCTCGACCTTGCCGTCCAGCCACACCTTGGCCAGGCCGTCGCTCAGCCGCGGCTCGCCGCCCTGGCTCCACAGTGTGGGTAAGTCATTCTTTTCCGCCCGCAGCGTACGCGCGTTCACGCTGCTCAGCGTGACGGCCTTCGCGCCGGCGTCCTTGTAGGACAGGATGAGCGGCAGCACGTCGCTGCTCTCGTCGTCGTAGCCCTGTTCGATCAGGTCGCCGACCGAGAACAGCCGCTCGTCCACGAGGCCGCCCGACAGGTACGGCACCATGTCGGCGGGCGTGACCGTAAGGTCGCCGTCCTCCTCGCGGGTGAAGAACCTGATGTCCTCCCGTCCTTCGCCCGGCTTGACGGTCGCGGCGCGCTTGCCGCCGGCGAACTCCTGTACGGTCACCACGTCACCCGTGATCAGCGTGACCCGGTGTGACGTTCCTTCGGCCGCGGGCTCCGGCTCGGCGGCATGCCCCGGTACGGCGAGCATCGCCAGGCCCATGCCCGTGGCGGTGAGGAGGGGGATCCATCTCATGAACGAAACCGATCTGTCGTGCTGGTTTACCCGCTCACGAGAATGAGGGATCATGCTCGTGAGCGGCAGCCCTTTGGCCTGGGCAAACAGCGACATGTCATGAATGCGACAGCCGGGTTCTTTGCTATCGTGCCGCGGTGGATCTCTTCTCGCGTTCGTGGACGGCGTTGCTCGCGGCGGTGGCCGGGCTGTCCGACGAGGACTTCGAGCGGGCGTCCGGGTGCCGGGGATGGCTCGTGCGGGACCTGGTGTGCCATCTGGTCATCGACGCCCAGGACGTGCTGATCACCCTGGTCACGCCCAGCGAGGGCGAGCCGACCGTGGACGCGGCCGGCTACTGGAAGGTCTCGCAGACGCCGCCCACCGGTGAGGATCCGCTCGACGCGCTGATTCCCCGGCTGGCCGCCGCCTATGGGGAGCCGCGGTGGCTCAAGTTCCACCTTGACGACGTGGGGTCCGCCGCGGGGCGCGCCGCCGTGCTCGCCGATCCCGGTCTTCTGGTCAGCACTCAGGACGAGGTGCTGACGGTTGGGGATTATCTGTCCGCGTACGTGCTCGAATGGACCCTGCACCACCTCGACCTGATCGCGCACCTGCCGTCGGCCGCCGGGCCGCCGGCCGAGACGCTCGGGGCGGCTCGGGCGGCGCTGGAGAAGATCGCCGGGGCGGCGTTCCCCGCCTCGTTCTCCGATGTGGACGCGTTGCTGGTCGGCACGGGGCGGCGCGCGCCGACCGGCGCGGAGAGGGGAGACCTCGGCGAACTCGCGGCGAGGCTCCCGTTCGTCCTCGGCTGAGTGGCAGGGCGTCACCTAGTTGTACTTGTAGAGCCTGGTGGCCTTGCGGTGGTCGTTGTTGAACAGCGAGGCCCGGTACATGCTGATCGGCAGGTCGCCGTGTTCGGCCTTGCCGCAGGTGCCGGCGCCCGCCAGCTGGTGGATCTCGTAGCGGGTTGTGGGGTCGCCGCCCACGAAATACTCGGCGCGGGCCTGGAACTTGTCTGCGCCGGTGTCGCAGGCGTATACGAACGTCTTGCGCTCGGAGAAGCACATGGTCGCGGCGCCGTTGGTGGTGGTGCACCTCTTGGACTTGGCGCCGGCGGCGGCGGGAGTGGTGCGGGTATCGCGTTTGACAGGATATTTCGCGACATTTCGGACGGTCTTCCAGCGGCTGTACTTGATGCGTTCGTCGCCCGCGTAGAGGGCGGCGCGGAAGGTCACGGTCTTGCCGATCTCGCGGCTGCCGCGGATCTCGCCGTCGCGGCCCAGGTTGTGGATGACGTACTTGGTGCCGAGGTAGCCGTTCAGGTAGTACTCGACGGCGGTGTGCCGGTGGTCGCCGGCGGTGTCCTCGACCGTGATGCCGGGTCGGTCGCTTCCGTCGGGGCCCACGCACGCCTCCACGCCCTTGAACCGGGCGCAGACCGGCTCATCGACGGCGGTCGCGCTCGGCGCGGCGGTCGCACTCGACACGGGCGCCTGCGCTGCCTGGACCTGGGGCTGGGCCTGGGCCTGGGCTTGGGGCTGGGCCTGGACTGCGGTGCGAGGTGGTGTGGCCGTGGCCGCCGCCCCGTCGGCGCTTAACGCGGTGGCCACCATCACGACCGCCGCGATGACTGTGCGACGCAATGCCACTTGAACCTCACCAGCCTCATCTGTCACATGACTTTGCCTGGATGTGACGCGAAGCGTGCACGAAAGGTTCCGGATATGTCGGCATTCATTCATCAAGGATTCATGAAATGACAGGTGCCGGTGCCCTGGAGGAGAGGGCACCGGCACCAAGAAAGGTCGCCGTCGGTCAGACCGGCGGCTCCTTCCGCTTGGGGGCCACGCTGGCCAGCAGCAGGAGCAGCGCGCTCTGCGCCAGCATGCCGGGCGCGAGCGGCGGGGCCGCCCCCACCGACTTGGTCAGCGCCTGCCACCACTGGGTGAGCGGGGACAGAGAGTCCCAATCGGGGTTCATGCCGCCCATGCCGTGATTGACCGACACGTGCATGTAGACGCCGTACACCGAGGCAAGCAGGACGATCGCCGCCAGCGCGCGCACCACGGTGAGCACGGGCCCGGAGTCGCGCAACAGGAGCAGCACCAGCGCGACCGCGAGCAGCGCCAGGGCCACCCAGGGGATGAGCTGTACCGGGCTGGCCCAGTGGCGTTCGAAGGCGAGCTCCAGCGTGGCGCCCACGATGCCGATCGCGACCAGGGCCAGGATGCCCAGCCGCAGCGCCGTGGTGCCTGCGGGAACGAGCCGGCGGGTCGGCCGCGCGGTCGTACGAGGGGGAGTTGAGGTCATGTGCGGGACCACCGTCCGATGCGAGGTCTCTTTCTAAGTCCGCCTCAAACGTCTCCAGGCATCCTCAGAAGAACCTCAGCGAATTCTGAAGATCTGGTGAGAACTCTAGGAATCCTCGCGTCTCAGCACGGCGTCGAACACCTGCGCCAGCTCGGCCGCGTCCTGCCCCGCGTGGTGCGTGTGCGGGACTTCCGTCAGGCCAAGGCGGTGTTTGATCCTGCCCTTGCGCGACTGGGACCACTCGCAGCCCGTCAGCCCCATCCAGTAACTTCTCAGGTCCACGCCCGAACCGGTGGCCCCGAACGGGCTCTTGCCGGTGAAGCGCATGAAGTACCAGTGCACGAACATCCCGTCCCACACGGCGGGCGCGGCCAGGAACACGGGCCGGCCGATCTTACGCAGCCCGTTCACCCAGCGGGCGGCCGCCGCCATCGCCTCCTCCGGCGCCGGCGCCTCGCGCAGCAGCCGGTCGCGGTCGAGCCCGGAGACGGCCAGCGCCTCGGGCACGAAGTCATCGGAGATCGGCCGCAACTCGGTGTAGAAGGCCAGGTCGTCACGCCCCGCCACCGCCATGCCGAGCGAGATCATGCTGTACGGGCCGGGGATGGGTCCGTCGGCCTCCACGTCCACGGCGACGTACAACTCGGGAAGTTGGGACACGGCGGCAAGGATAGCTGCACGACATCTTCACGACATCCGCACACGGGCCTGGTGGATCGGACAGGGGCAGGCGCGGTGTGCTCGGAAGCGAACCTCATCGCGCCTCACCGCGTCAGGGAGAACTCCGTGCGACCACCGCCCCGACCCCGCTTCCTTTCGCCCCGCGCCGCCCCTTCGTCCCGCATCGCCCCTCCGCCATGCGCCAACCTTCCGCCGCGCACCGCCCCTTCCCCATACACCGACCTTTCGCCGTGCATCGATGCGAAATGGGTTGGAATCGGCGTGGCGGCGCCATGAGCATCGTCTTTATGACGGAGCAGCGCGGCTATATTCCCCTGGTCTCGCCCGAGCACGCCGAACGTATTGCCCGCTGGCACGAGAACGCCTACCGCGCGACCAGGAAAGAAGGCGCCAGAAAGCAGACCTTCTCCTATCTGGGCCGCACTCTGGTGGTGCCGCCGGGCGTGCAGCCCATCACCTCCATGTCGCACCTTCTCGGCGAGGCGGTGCTGGCCGAGGTGCGGCAGGGCGACCGCGTGCTCGACATGGGCACGGGAAGCGGAGTCAACGCCATCCTGGCCGCCCCGAAGGCCGCCGACGTCCTGGCCGTGGACGTCAACCCGCTGGCCGTCGAGGCGGCGCGGCACAACGCAGAACGCAACGCGGTCTCCGTCCGGGTGCGTGAAAGCGACGTCTTCAGGACCGTCGAAGGCGAATTCGACCTGATCGTCTTCGACCCGCCATTTCGCTGGTACGCACCCCGCGACGCGCTCGAAATGGCCACCGCGGACGAGAATTACCGAGCCATGACCGCGTTCTTCTGCGGCGTCCGGCGGTATCTCGCACCCGGCGGCAGACTGCTCGTTTTCTTCGGCACCTCCGGCGACCTGGAATATCTGCGGAGATTGGCGCGCGGGGCCGGTTTCGTCTCCCAGGTCGTGGCACACCAGAGTCTCGCCAAGGAGGACTGGCGGGTCGACTATTACACGTACCTCATGAGGGTGGGTGACGCCCGTGGAGAACTGGATTGACCAGCCGATCGTGGATCCCCTGATCCCCGAGCGGGACCGCGACCGCCTGACCGGCGCGCTGTCACTGCTGCTCGGACGGCCCGACCCCGAGCCGGCGCCCTGGGTGCGCCACCTGTTCGCGGTGGGCGCGGCCTTCGCCGCCGTGGCCGGGGCGGTGCTCGCCTCGGTCGCGTTCAGGACCGGGTACGACAGCGCGGGGCTGGCCGCCGCGATGATGTTCCTGTCCGGCGTCCTCTTCGCCGGCATCGCCCGCCCGAACCCGGGCGCACGGCTCACCCGCCGCTACACCGGCCGCTACGTCATCCCCGCCGAGCTGGACGATGCCGCCCTGGACCTGGTGGCGCGGGCCAGGAGAGCCGTCGAGGACGTGTCCACCTCCCGCGTGCACCGCCAGGGCCTCCTCGACGCGATCGCCAACGACGTGGTGCTCCCGCAACACATGTGGGACATCGCCCGCCTCGTACGCACCCAGGCGGACCTCCGCGCCGAACAGGCCGAGGCGCTGGCGCAGGAGGTGATGACCCCCGAACTGACCGCCGTGCTCGGACCCCAGCAGGAGGCACTGCGACGCTCGGTGGCGGCGGTGACCGAGCGGGTGTGGGAGCTGGAGGTGTACGCCGCCAGGGTCCGGGAGGCCGATGCGGCGCTGCGGGCGAGCGAACTGCAACGCAGCAACGACAGATACCTCGACCTGCTGGCCCAGACGGGCGACACGGAAGGCGTGCACACCCTGACCGCCCAAGCGGACGCCCTGACCCAAAGCCTCCGCAAAGCCATAACCGCCGCCCACCCCCTGACCCTCACCCCGTGAGTCTGACCTCGCCCGTGAGTCTCACCGTGAGGCTGCTGCCCCCGCCCCGTGACCTTTTGCCCCACTCCATGTCCCTTAGCCCCACGCCCACACCCTCAACCCCACCCCACCACGCCCCGGCGGGGTCAGAAATCCCGCCATTCGTTGAACCATGACGCGGCCTCCGCTCGGGGCACGCCGGCCCGTTCGGCCAGTCCCATGAAGGCCGCGCCCGCCTCCTCCCGCATCACCGTGTCGATCATCCTGTGCCGCTCCTCGACCGCGTTGAGCGCCTCCACGAACTCCCGCAGCACACCCCGGGCATCCGCCACAGCGGCCGGGTCATCGTCACTGGCCAGCAACCCGACCGCCCGCTCCGCCACCGCATAAGCCCGGCACGCCGCCTCACCGCCGCGCTTGTCCTCATCCACCCAGTCCCGCAGCGGATTGTCGATGTTGATCGCCAGCCACTTGTCCGACTTGGCCCGGCTGAGGCGCACCACCACCTCGCTGTCCTTGTACCGCTGCCTGATCGGCCGCACCTGACTGCTCCTGAGACAGTCAGCCGTGAGCCGCCGCAACGACCCCTCCGGCAACGGCAACATCTCCGCCGTAACCCCATAAGCGTCGATGAGCTCCAACGTATGCAACCGAGCCAACCCCGGCAGCCCACCCAGCCCGCTCAGCCCGTCGGGCACGCTCGGCCCATCCAGCCCACTCAGGCCGCCCAGCTCGTCCGGCCCGCTCAGGCCGCCCAGCTCGTCCGGCCCGCTCAGGCCGCCCAGCTCGTCCGGCCCGCTCAGGCCGCCCAGCTCGTCCGGCCCGCTCAGGCCGCCCAGCACGTACG
>NZ_JBFAKB010000029.1:0-62247 GCF_040655495.1 Nonomuraea sp. NPDC050404 | reverse complement strand
AGCTCGTCCGGCCCGCTGAGCCCGTCCAGCCCGCCGTACGGCCCCGTCCACCGCACCCGCAGCGATTCCAGCTCCTCCAGCCCCGCCACCGCCGCGCCCGGCAGATCCCCTGCCACCTCCACCTCCAGCGCACGCACTCCACGCAAACCCTCAGGCACCCGCACCCCCGACGTGGCCAGGCGGATCCACCGCCCGTCCAACTCGGCCGTGACCGCCTCGGGCGAGCCGCCCGCCAGCCCCAGCCGCATAAGCCCGGGCGGCAACGTGAGCCGGCGCGGAGCGGCGAGTCCCCGCAGGGTCAGCTCATGCAGGCCGGTCCTGCTCAGGTCGACATCGCCGCCGGGCGGATCCTCCCAGACCAGATCCGTGATCATGGGCCGGCTTTCGAGCGCTTCGACGAGCCCGCGCTCAGCCCCCGCCCACAACAACCCCGTGACGTGCGACAACGAGTCGAGGCCCGCCCACCGCACATCTCCCCGGCGCTCGCGCAGGTCGAGCCGGGCCAACCGGGCGGCCTTGCGCAGCGGCGGCCCACCACCGAGATCCACCTCGACCAGCCCGGCGGGCGCGCCCTTGTAAGCCGCCTTGACCTGGTCGGGCAGACGCAGGTCCCAGTGCCGCTGCAGGACGACCTGCATGGCCTCGCCGTCCCACGAGCCGAGCCTGTCGCACTCACGCGGCAGACCAGGAAGCACGGGTAACGGGCCCAGAAGCACGAAATCGGCGGGCAGCGGCTCGTCGGCATCCACGGAGGCCGCCATCGGCCCGCCATCCCAGCTGTGGTGGTCGAGGACCAGCGGGCCGGCCTCACGCAGGTCGTCGAGCGTGGGCGGCGACGCCGAGTGCCAGGCGAGCGTACAAACCACCAGGAGTCGGTTGCGCAGGGCGGTCACCTGACACGCACCCCACCCGCCCAACGGCAGCGGCATGGCCACGACGTCACCGATCTCCAGCATGCCCGGGAGGCTAGCAACCACCTACGACAAGCCAGCCCGGAGCCCCAACCGCCCCCACGACAACCCGGCCGGGCTCCCTACGCCAAACCGACCAGAGCGGCCGGCAAGCGCCTACGCCAAACCGGCCAGGAGCCCCAGCCGCCACCTACGCCAAACCGGCCAGGTGCTCCAGCCACCGCCTACGCCAAACCGGCCCGGGTAGCTCGGTCGAACAGTTCCACGAGTGCGTCCGCGCATGTCCCGGGGTCGAGCCGGTCGGCCACGCCGTCGATGGAGGCGTTCAGCACGGTGCTCATCAGCTCGGGATCGAACACACGGAACGCCCCCGCCCGCTGCCCACACTCGAACAACCCCCGCAGCCACTCCTCCGCAACCCGCTCATCGGTATTGCAGACGATCTGCCGCAACGCCCGCGCATGCTCGGGCCGCGCGGCGGCAAACCCCAGACTGGCCCTGATGTACGCCTCCAGCCGAGCCCTCTCACTCCCGGCCCCACCACCACGCCCCGACCCGGCAGCACCCCGCTCACCAGCCGACTCGACCGCGGGCCGTACGAACGCCGCCGCCTCATCCACAACCACCCGCACGACGGTAGCGATCAACTCGTCCTTACCGGCGAAGTGATAAGAGATCAGCCGCTTACTACTCAACCCCGCCTGCTCACAAATCGCCTCAAACGTGGTCCCCGCATATCCCCGCCGAGCCAACACGGCAATCGTGGCGGACACTATCTGCGCCCTGCGCGCCTCGGAGGCCGCGAGGCGCCTCGCGGGCATCTCCATGTCAGCCCAGACTGCCACGCCCACCCCGGCCAGACCCTCATCCGCCCTGCCCCCGCAGCCAAAGAGACTGCAATGTGATCGGCACGGACCAAGCCGCACCGATCACCAAAGAACGAGCTCACATGTTGATCGTGTGGTGCGGTCCTCGCTGGCACAACGCCTCTAAGATCGTCAAACAAGAGAAATAGCCCCAGCTCACAGCACTTGTTGCGAGTCTGGGGCTTCTTGTTGATCCTGGTTGATTACGGCTGTTGTCAGCACCGGTGCTGGCTCCGTGCTGACCTCGGGGGCTGCCCTCCCGCGTTGGCTGAGTCGAAGTACGGCCCTGCCGGCCGCTTCCATCCGTCCTCCTGGCTGAGCGCTGGGGTTGACTGTCTCGCGACGCCGATCGAGGATCGAAGCAAGCAAACCGAGCAAACACGGTGGAGGACTGATCATGAAGATTCGCTTCCTCGGGTCCACATCAGACGGCGGTGGCTGCCCCGCCGTCTATGACACGGATCGACGCACCCTCATCGTTCAGGGCAAAATCGTCACCGACCCTGACGCGCTCGGCTCGCTGGTCAACCTCGACTCGGACGAAACGGTGGTCGAGATCCCAATCGAGCTGATGAAGTTCTTCCCGGAGCACCCGTGACCAGCCTGCTAAACGGACGAAACTTCCAAGACCTGTTCGAGTCGTTCCGTGAGAGCGCCTACAGACTGGAGTCCAGAAGTAGATACAACTCTCCCGACGAAAGCAGCGCAATTCAGCGCTTCCAGCACGGCAACCCGGACACGGATTACTTGTGGTCGCGGCCATGGCTCGACTCGATACGCGCCCAAACGGCCGAGGGGAAGCAATACCGTAGAGTTCGAGTCGTAGACATACCGCCGCAGCCATACTCGCGCTACGCACTGTGGAGCGTGCAAGGCAATCTCGCAGCGGGGGAGGATATTCGTTACCTACCCCGGGATGCGGCCAGCCAGCTTGGCATTCCACATCTCGATGTCTGGCTGTTCGACTCCGTGCGCGTGGCATTGCTTCACTTCGACAAGGACGACGTTCTTCTGGGAGCTGAACTCGTCGCCGAACCCGAGGCGATCAGAAAGCACTGCGTCTGGCGCGATGTCGCATGGGATAACTCCCTGAGCCGACAGGATTTTCTCAAGCTTGCGGGCGAGTGCGAGTAGCAGCGTTGACGAACAACCTGAACCAGGCCCGCGAAGCGCTCGGCGCGCGTCTGCGTGACCTGCGGATGGACGCCCGACTGTCAGGGCTGGCGCTCGCCGCCCTGGCAGGCTGGCAGTCCAGTAAAGTTTCCAAGATTGAACACGGCAAGCAGGCTCCTAGCGAGGAAGATATTCGGGCTTGGTGCCTGCACGTCCAAGCGGAACAACACATCCCGGACCTGGTTGCGGCCGTCCGCATCATCGAAACCCAATACGTGGAGTGGCGCAGGCAGCTCCGCTCCGGCACCAGGCGACGCCAGCAGAGCCAGGTTATTTGGGAAGACGAAACGCGCTTGCTGCGGGTCTTTCAGCCTGTTGTCATTCCCGGCCTTCTCCAGACCGAGGATTATGCGCGAATGATCCTAGCTAAAATCATCGAATATTATGGAATTCCCGACGATTTGGAGAGCGGCGTTTCTGCCCGTATGGAGCGCCAGAAAGTTCTCTATCGCGGAGATCGCCGCTTTCACATGGTGATTGGCTATGGTGCTCTACAAACTCACAGCGCGGAACGCGAAGTGATGATGGCTCAGCTTGAACGGCTACTCACGCTGATGACGTTGCCGCGCCTCCGACTTGGTGTGATACCGGCTCGTGCGGCATACGAGGTGACACCTTTCCATGGCTTTTGGATGTTTGATGAGCGGATGGTTCTGGTCGAGACGCTATCGGCGGAACTGAAGGTGACGCAGCCGCGCGAGATTGAGCTGTACGTCAAGGCGTTCGACTCGTTCACGCACTCTGCCGTCTACGGGCCAGAGGCGCGGGCGTTGATCGCTGCAGAGCTGGTGCGCCTTGCTGAAAGTCCTTGATGTTGAGCAAAGTCGAGCAAACTCCTTGGGGGTACCTGCTTCAACTGCCTACCGTCGAGCCATGGAGACGCACCCCACCTGCGCGAGCGGTGTTCTGCTCTGCGATCCGGTTACGCTGGCCACCGCGCGTCAGCAAGCGGATGCTCTTGACCAAGTTGTGCCGCACCTCAAGGCCAAGGGCGTTCACGAACTCCTGATCATGAGGTCGGACCCTCAGCCGTGCGCGATCTTGGTCTACGGCACCAATGAGGATCTCTGGCATCAGCCGGAGATGACCATTCAGGCGGACGGCGGATGGCTGGTCGCCACCGTGACGGTTGGGGAACGTTCCGGCAGTTTCCTCGTCGAGCTGCCCCGCGTCGGCCCCGACAACGAGCCGATCGGCACCCGGACCGAACTCGTGCCGTCAACCCTGCCGAGCCGCGTTGCCCTGCTCGTGGCGGAGCACGCAAAGGTAGCCGCATGAGCGCCAGGGCCACAGCGACCGCGCCCCAGGGTCGCACCGTCAACATTGACGCGATCAGGATCGAATGGAAGGGCTCGCCGTTCGCGCAGGCAGGCATGCCCCTCAGCGAGATCTCTTACGGCTATGTGGGCGGGATCAGAGCGTTCGCCCTCATCACCAAGGGTCGCAAGACCGCCGTTCGTTCCTACCTGCCGACGGGGGACGGCAAGCCCGTGGGTGAGGTGCAGTTTCCTGAACGAGCCCAGGCCAAGCGGTATGCCGACGAGAATCTCCAGCGGTTCCTCACCAGTCTGGTGAACGGGAAGAAGGCCACCGAGAAGGCAGCAGAAACGCCCCCGGCTAAAGACGCTGCCGCCTCCTAGCCGGGGTGCCGACGGCCCCCGGCCAGACAGGCAGACGCACCCACACTCGTCGGGTTTCCTGCCTGAAGGATCGCGGCCATCGTCCGAACGCGACTCCCGTTCTGGCCGGGGGTCACAAGGCCCGCCATGTCATCGCCTCGGAGGGACGGCGTTCAGCATGCAACTGGCGCAGGGCATTCCCATCACGGACGTGTCCCGATGGCTTGGACACCAGGACATCGGGATCACGTTCCGTACGTACGGCCACCTCGTGGACGAAGCGTGGGACAGAGCACTCGACGTGATGCAGGCGGCCTATCAGACAGGCACCACCGAAGTCGCTGCCGTGTGCTGACGACGGCGACCCTCAAATGCACCTTGGACTTTTGCTCTGCACGATCACATGTTGATCATGTGCCCGGCCAGGCCGTGGACGGCCTCCTTGACGGCCTCTCCGAGCGTCGGGTGCGCGTGTACGTTGCGGGCCACCTCGTGCACCGTCAGGTCCCACTGCTGGGCCAGCGTCAGCTCGGGCAGCAGTTCGGTCACCTCGGGCCCGATCAGGTGCGCCCCGAGCAGCTCGCCGTGCGTGTTGTCGCTGATGATCTTCACGAACCCGGCCGAGTCGCCCAGACCGTGCGCCTTGCCGTTGGCCGTGAACGGGAACTTCGCCACCTTCACGTCGAAGCCCTTCTCACGGGCCTGCGCCTCGGTGTAGCCGAAGCTGGCCACCTGCGGCTGGCAGTACGTAGCCCGCGGGATCATCACGAAGTCGAGCTCCATGGTCTCCGCGCCCGCGATCGTCTCGGCGGCGATGATGCCCATGGACTCGGCCGCGTGCGCCAGCATCAGCTTGGCCGTGACGTCACCGATGGCGTAGATGCTGGGCACGTTGGTACGGCCCCGCCCGTCCACCGCGATCGCGCCGCGCTCGGTCAGCGCCACGCCCGTCTTCTCCAGCCCGTAGCCCTCCACTCGCGCCTGGAAGCCGATGGCCTGCAGCACCTTGTCCGCCTCGAGCACCTGCGTCTGGTCGCCGCGGGTGACGGTCACCTTGACGGAGGAGCCGGTGTCCTCGATGCCGTCCACGCGGGTGGAGGTCAGGATCTCGATGCCGAGCCGCTTGTAGCGCTTGGCCAGCTCGGCCGACACCTCCTCGTCCTCCAGCGGCACGACCCTGTCGAGGAACTCCACGATCGTCACCTTGACGCCGTAGTTGTGCAGCACGTACGCGAACTCCACGCCGATCGCGCCGGCGCCCGCGATGATGATGCTGCCGGGCAACTCCTCGGTGAGGATCTGCTCCTCGTACGTCACAACGCGCTGCGACAACTGCGTGCCGGGGATCAGCCTGGTGCTGGCCCCGGCCGCGATGATGCAGTGGTCGAAGGTGATCGTCTCGCCGTTGACCTGGAGCGTGTTGGCGTCGAGGAAGGTGCCGCGCCCGTCGTACTCGGTGATGGCGTTCTTCTTCATCAGGTAGTGAACGCCCTTGACCCGCCCGTCGGCCACCTTGCGGCTGCGCTGGAAGGCCGCGCCGTAGTCGAAGGTCACCTCGCCGCTGATGCCGAAGGTCTTGGCCTCGTTGTGGAAGATGTGCGCCAGCTCGGCGTTGCGCAGCAGCGCCTTGGACGGGATGCAGCCCACGTTCAGGCAGACGCCACCCCAGTACTTCTCCTCGACGACCGCGGTGCGCAGCCCGAGCTGGGCGGCGCGGACGGCGGCCGTGTAACCTCCAGGACCCGCGCCGAGAACGACGACGTCATAGTGAGTGCTCATGAGTCGGACCATACCGCCCGGCCGTGTCCACCCCTGACCTCAGACCTCCACTCTGTACGACAGAGTGAGTTCATCTGCGGGAACACCCCGGATTCCCCAGTTGACCTTGGGCATCTCGATGATGTTGATCTCCACGTCCTCGGGATCGAGGCCCGACTTGTCGTAAATCGCACGAATCAGCGCCCGCTTGGCGTCGTCACTTCGACCCGTGAAGCACACCACCTCGATGATGAGATAACGCTCACTTCGCTGTGGGCAGACGAAATCATCCGCGTCCAGCAGCAGGAACCGGTGGAAGCGTTTGTCCTCCGGCAGACCCCAGGCGCTCACCAGACACGACTGCAGCAGATCCGAGACCTCCCGCTGCCGCCCCGCCCACACGTCCCTGCGCCCGTACACCTTCACCTGAGCCATGCGGTCAATATAGGCGGCCAATATAGAGGGCGTGATCCGCATACTCCTGGCCGACGACGAGGCCATGATCAGAGCCGGCGTCCGGGCGATCATCGAGTCCGACCCCGAGCTGGACGTGGTGGCCGAGGCCGCCGACGGCAGGCAGGCGGTCGACCTGGCCATCAGCCACCACCCCGACGTCGCGCTGCTGGACATCCGCATGCCCAGGCTCGACGGGCTGGCCGCCGCGTCGGAGATGCGCAGGGCCGCGCCGGGCACCGCCGTGGTGATGCTGACGACGTTCGGCGAGGACGACTACATCGCCAAGGCGCTCGACGTCGGGGCCAGCGGGTTCCTGCTCAAGTCCGGCGACCCGCGCGAACTGATCGCCGGGATCCACGCGGTCGCCGACGGGGCCGCGTACCTGTCGCCGAAGGTCGCCCAGCGCGTCATCGTGCAGCTCTCGGGCGGCAGGATGTCCAGGGGAGCGGTGGCCCGCGACCGCATCGAGGCGCTCACCGACCGCGAACGCGAGGTGCTCGCCCTGCTCGGAGCCGGGATGTCCAACGCCGAGATAGCCCGTGAGCTGCACATCGTGGAGGGCACGGTGAAGGCGTACGTGAGCGCCATCCTGACCAGGCTGACGGTGCGCAACCGCGTACAGGCCGCGATCATCGCCCACGAGGCCGGCTTGGTAGCCTGACGCGTGATGTATCGCCTCGTGTTCACGCAGGTCTTGCGGCGTTTCGACGCCGAGGCCGTGCACCATCTCACCGTGAGCGCCCTCGCGCTCCTCGCCCGGCTGCCGTTGCTCAAGCGGCTGCTGCACCGGGTGCTCGCGCCGCACGACCCGGCCCTGCGCGTGACCGCCTTCGGCGTGCACTTCCCCGGGCCGCTCGGGCTGGCCGCCGGCTTCGACAAGGACGCCGCGTGCGCGGAGGCCGTCGGCGCGCTCGGCTTCGGCCACGTCGAGGTCGGCACCATCACCGCGCACGGCCAGCCCGGCAACCCGCGTCCCCGCCTGTTCCGCCAGGTGAACAGGAACGCGGTGATCAACCGGATGGGCTTCAACAACGCCGGCGCCCTGGCCGCCGCCCGCCGGCTGCGCCGCACGCGGGGCGTGCCGGTCGTGGTCGGGGTGAACATCGGCAAGACCAAGGTGGTGCCCGAGGCCGAGGCGGTGGCCGACTATGTGGCCAGCGCCAGGGAGCTGGCCCCGCTGGCCGACTACCTGGTGGTCAACGTCAGCTCGCCCAACACGCCGGGCCTGCGCAACCTGCAGGCGGTCTCGCTGCTGCGCCCGCTGCTCACCGCGGTCAAGGAGATCGCCGACGGCACGCCGCGCCGTACGCCGCTGCTCGTCAAGATCGCTCCCGACCTGGCCGACGAGGACGTGGACGCGGTCGCCGAACTGGCCGTGGAGCTGGGGCTCGACGGCATCATCGCCACCAACACCACGATCAGGCACGAGGGCGAGACCGGCGGCCTGTCGGGCCGCCCGCTCAAGTCCCGCTCGCTGGAGGTGCTGCGACGCCTGCGCGCCAAGGTCGGCGACCGCATCACGCTGGTGTCGGCGGGCGGCGTCGAGGACGTGGACGACGTCTGGGAGCGCATCCTGGCCGGCGCGACGCTGGTCCAGGGCTACACCGGGTGGATCTACGGCGGCCCCCTCTGGGCCTCGCACATCCACCGGCAACTCCTGCGCCGCGTACGCCGCCACGGCCTGAAATCCATCACCGAGGCCATCGGCCGTACCGCCTAGGAAGCCCTGTGATCGAACAAGTGAAACTCAGCGACGGCGTCGTGCTCCGTCTCGCGACCGAGGACGACGCCGAGGCCCTGGTGATCGCCTACGACCGCAACCGCGACCACCTCAAGTACTGGGAGCCGCGCAGGCAGGAGGAGTTCTACACCCTCGCGGGCCAGGCCCAGCGCCTCAAGGGCCTGCTCGAACAGCAGGCCAGGGGCCAGGCGATGGCCTGGGTGCTGGCCGACGGCGAGCGCGTCGTGGGCCGCATCACGCTCAACGAGATCGTCCGCGGCCCGTTCCTCAACGCCCACGTCGGTTACTGGCTCGACGCCGGCTACACCGGCCGCGGCCTGGCCACCGAGTTCGTACGTGAGGTGTGCAGGATCGCCGACCAGGAGCTGGGCCTGCACCGGCTGGCCGCGGGCACGCTCCTGGACAACACCGCCTCCCAGGCGGTCCTGCGCAAGAACGGCTTCGAGCCGTACGGCACCGCCACCCGCTACCTGGAGATCGACGGCAGGTGGCAGGACCACCGGCTCTTCCAGCGCATCCTCAACGACCGCCCGGCCTTCTGACAGGGCTCGAACGACCGCCCGGCCTTCTGACAGGACTCGGACGACCGCCCGGCCTTCTGACAGGACTCGGACGACCGCCCGGCCTTCTGAGGCCGCTCACATGCTGGGCCGGGTGGACTCCGCGTCGAGGGTCATGCCGTCGAGGCGGGCCATCACGTCCGTGACGGTCACCACGCCGGGACGGTGCGGCCGGCGCCGCTGCCACGGGTGCGGCCCGGCCGCCGGGCGGTACTCCACCCCGAGCGCGTCCAGCCGCCCGAGGTGCCCGGCCAGCCGCCCGTCGAAGTCCTCGGCGGCGGCCCCCGCCCAGGCCACCTCCGCCAGCGCGCAGGCCCTGGGCCACAACCGGTAGTCCACCGTACGGGCGTCCGGCACGCGCTCGGTCCAGAGCTGCGCCTGCACCCCGAGGACCCGGGCCCGCTCCTCCGCGGTCCAGTCCTCGGGCAGCGGCGAGAAGGCCGCCACGTCGGCCACCGTGGGGCCGTCCCCGATGGCCATCGGCTCGTCGGCCGAGGATGCCTCGGAGTAGTCGAAGTACAGCGGGAACAGCGGCGTCGCCACCACGTCGTGCCCCGCCGCGGCCGCCCGCCTGCCCACGTTCATGCCCCGCCACGGCATGACGATCGTGTCCTGCCGCAGCCCGCCGCTGACGAACGCCTCGTCCCACACCACGGCCCGCGCGCCCCGCTCGGCCAGCGCGTCCGCCAGTTGCCGCAGGAACCACGCCTGAAGGTCGTTGACGGTGGCCAGGCCCAGCGACTCGCGGTACGCGGCGATCTCCGCCGAGGCCGCCCAGTGGTCGAGCACGACCTCGTCGCCGCCGATGTGCACGTAAGGGGTCTCGCCGAGCGCCCCGATCAGCTCGTCGAAGATCGTGGTCAGGAACTTCACGGTGGGCGGCAGCGGCGACAGGATCGCGGGGGAGATGCCCCAGCGGTCGAGCACGTCATGCCGCTCCCCGGTGGCCCCGAACTCCGGATAGGCCGCCAGGATCGCCGACGCGTGCCCCGGCACGTCGATCTCGGGGACGATGGTGACGCAGCGGGAGCGGGCGTAGGCGGCCATTTCGGACAGGTCGTCCAGGGTGTAGTAGCCGCCGTGCGGGAGGTCGTCGTAGGACTCGGGCTCGCGGTAGTAGTGGGTCGCCGTACGCGGGCGATGCGAGGCCACCTCGTGCAGCAGCGGGTAGGCCCGGCTCTCCACCCGCCAGCCCTGGTCGTCGACCAGGTGCAGGTGCAGCCGGTTGAGCTTGTGCGCGGCCATCAGGTCGATCAGGCGCAGAATCTCCCGCTTGGGGAAGAAGTGCCGCGCCACGTCCAGATGCAGGCCGCGCCAGGAGAAGCAGGGCGCGTCCTCGATCCGTACGCCGGGAACCTGCCACGACGCGCCGGCCGAGAAACGGTAGGAGGCGCCGGGCAGCAACTGGTGCAGCGTCTGCGCCGCGTAGAACGCGCCCGCCCGGCCACCCGCCACGATCTCCACACCCCGCGAGCCGACCGTCAGCCGGTAGGCCTCCTCACCCAGCTCCGGATCACGTCGTACGTCGATCTCGCCCGAATCACCGGGCAGCGGGTCCAGCCGGAACAGCGCCGCGCGCACGGCGTCCACCAGGTCGCCGGACACCGTCGCGTTCGAGGTCAGCACATAGGAGGCGGAAAGATCACGAATCAGCTCTGGGCGAGGAATCATCGGTTACCTCCGAGGAGACCCCCGCTTGCAGGCGGGGGAGGAATCGAACCCCTGCGGAGCAGGACAGGGGCAGGTGATTCGCCGCCAGGCGGATCACCGTGTGGAACATATGCACTACTGTCAGTTGATCGTTTTGGTAGAATGCGCAGCATGGCGGGGATGGTGAAGCGGGCTTACAAGTACCGCTTCTACCCGTCTCCTGAGCAGGCCGGAGAGCTTGCCCGGACGTTCGGCTGCGTCCGCCTGGTCTACAACAAGGCACTCGAAGAACGCACCCGCACCTACACCCTCCAAGGCCGTCGCGTCTCCTACGTGGAGTCCTCGGCCATGCTGACCGCATGGAAGCGCAGCGGCGACTACGACTTCCTGTCGGAGGTGTCGTCGGTGCCGTTGCAGCAGACCCTGCGCCATCTGCAGGCGGCGTTCGCGAACTTCTTCGCCAAGAGGGCGAAGTATTCGGCGTTCAAGTCCCGCAAGAAGTCGCGCCTGTCGGCGGAGTACACCCGCTCGGCGTTCCGCTGGCGCGACGGCGCGCTGACGCTGGCGAAGATGGACGCCCCGCTGGCGATCGTGTGGTCGCGTCCGCTGCCGGAGGGAGCTTTGCCGTCCACGGTGACGGTGTCGAAGGACGCGGCGGGCCGCTGGTTCGTCTCGCTGCTGGTCGAAGAGGAGATCGCGCCACTGTCTCCGGTGGAGCGGTCGGTGGGTGTGGATGCGGGCATCACCGCGCTGGCGACGCTGTCCACCGGAGAGAAGGTCGTCAATCCGCGTCATGAACGGGCCGACCGGCGCAAGCTGGCCGCAGCCCAGCGGGCACTGGCGCGAAAGGAGAAGGGCAGCCGTAACCGGGTCAAGGCGCGGCTCAAGGTCGCCAGGGTGTATGCCCGGATCGCCGACCGCAGGCGGGATTTCCTGCACAAGGTCACGACACGGCTTGTTCGCGAGAACCAAGTGATCGCCGTGGAAGACCTGACCGTCGGCAACATGGTCAAGAACCACCGTCTGGCCCGGGCCATCGCCGATGCCTCCTGGCGGGAGATGCGGATGATGCTGGAGTACAAGGCGGCCTGGTACGGGCGGACGCTGGTGGCGGTGGATCGCTGGTTTCCCTCCAGCAAGCTGTGCTCGGCGTGCGGAACCCTGCAAGCCAAGATGCCGCTGAACGTCCGGGAGTGGAGCTGTGCCTGCGGCGCGGTCCACGACCGGGACGTGAACGCGGCCAGGAACGTGCTCGCCGCCGGGCTGGCGGAGAGCTGAAACGCCTGTGGAGCTGGTGTAAGACCTCAACGAGAGTCCTATCGGGCGGGCGACCGGCGGTGAAGCAGGAACCCTCACGGGCGACCGTGGGAATCCCTCTCGTTCACGAGGGGGAGGATGTCAAGTATTGAGATAGTGCTGCAATCCGTTCGCCAGCGCCAGAGCGATCTTCTGCCGGAACTTCGGGTCCTGGAACTTGGCCGCCTCGCCCGGATTGCGCATGTTGCCGCTCTCGAACAGGATCTTCGGCACCGTGGAGAGGTTGAGCCCGCCGATGTCGCTGCGGTAGTTGAGCGCGTTCTTGCCGATGTAGTTGGAGTAGGGCAGCCCCGTGCCCTTCCGGTACGCGTCGCGCACCGCGATCCCCAGCTTGCTGGAGGCGCCCACCACCTTGTCCACCGGCCCGTCGATCTTCTTGGGCATGATGATGTGGAAGCCGCGGTGGCCGGTGTTGTTCGAGCCGTCGGCGTGCACGGAGATCGCGGCGTCGGCCTTGGCCTCGTTGCCGATGGCGGCCCGCCGGTCGATGCAGGGCCCGACGCCGTTGTTGCTGTCCCTGGTCAGCTTCACGGTGGCGCCGCGGCCTTCGAGGATCTTGACCATCCGCTTGGAGACGTCCCAGGTGTAGGCCGCCTCGCTGTAACCGCTGTTGGTCGCGGTGCCGGTGGTGTCGCACGCCTTCCGCTGGGTCAGGATGTTGACCTGGCGGTTGATCTCTTTCGGATGGCGGTAGTTGGCGCCGTTGTGACCGGGATCGATCACGATGACCTTGCCGTCGAGCGGCTTGGCCTCCGGTCCCTTCCGCATCGGGGAAGAAGAGGCGGACGCCTGCTCCCGCGCCGCGGCGGGAGCGGCCTGACCTGCCGCGGAGCCCCCGGAGCCGGCGCTTCCGCACGCGGAGGCGAGCAGGCCGCAGACGGCGAGGACAGTGGCTGGTAGAGCACGCATGCCGTCCAACTTACGGCAAACCAGGACCTCGATCCCGTCTTATGGCAAGCGTGGCGAGCCGTACGGGCTCAGCCGGGCGGAGGGGGGCTCGGCCGGGCGGAGGCCCGTACGGGCTCACCAGACGCGCTCGCCGACCTCCTGTCGTTCGAGCAGCGCGGCCAGCTCCCGCGCGTCCTCGGCGTCGAGTCCGAGGACGACGCGGGGGCGGCCCCACGGGTGGTCGAGCGAGTGGGCGACGTAGCTGGCAACTGACTCGGCGCCACCACCGTCGGCGCCCCGTCCCCTGCCTGCCCGCCAGTGTCCCCAGGCGCGTTCGAGCTCGGCCGCCGCGCGTTGTGCGCAGGACACCAGTTCCGGATCACGCATGACTGTTCCCCCGGATCAGATCGTGACCGGATTCGGATCCGGCCACAAATAGCATGACCCTGCCGAGTAAACCGCCGTGTGGCCGCGCCGCCACACGGCTTGACCCAGCCTTGAAGCGTTCTTAGGCAGGGCCCGTGCTCCGTCGCACGATCAGTTCCGGCTGGATCTCCCGCAGGCGCGAGACCTTGGCGGGATCTCCGATCCGGTCGCTCAGCAGTGCGGCCGCCGACCTGCCCATGGTGCGGCGAGGCTGGTCGACGGAGGTCAGCGAGATGTGGTGGGAGGCCGACAGGTGCGTGTTGTCGTAACCGACCACCGAGAGGTCCTCGGGGACGCGCAGGCCCAGTTCGCTGGCGGCGGAGAGCACACCGAGCGCGACCACGTCATTGGCGGCGAAGATCGCCGTGGGCCTGGGGTCACGGGTCAGCAGCGCGATCGCCGCCTCCCTGCCACCCTCTTCCGTCGAGTCCGCGGCCTCGACCATGATGTAGGGCGCCAGCGAGTGCCTGCGCATCGCCACGAGATAACCCTCGCAGCGCGACGATCGCCGGCCCTCGATGTGCGCGATTCTCTTGTGGCCGTGTTCGACCAGGTGGTCGATGGCCAACCGGGCGCCGAGCTGGTCGTCGTCGACCACGATGTCGACTCCGTCGAGCTCGATGTCACGTTCCCCTACGACGACCGTGGGGGTGTACGCGGTGGCCTCGATCAGCGTCTCGCTGGTCGGGGCGATGCCGAGCAGCACCAGCCCGTCGACCCTGAGTTCGAGGAAGGACTCCACGGCCTCGTCCTCGAACGCCGGATCCCACTGGCTGTTCCCGATCAGCATGCGCAGCCCGTCGCCGTGCAGGCTCTCCTGCAGACCGTCGAGGAACTCCGCGTAGAACGGGTTGTGCAGATCGGCGACGAGCGCGCCGACCAGATGCGTACGGCCTTCCACCAGGCTTCGCGCGACCGCGTTCGGGCGGTAGCCGAGCTCGCGGGCGGCCTGCAGCACGGCCTGGCGCCGGTGCTCGCTCACGTGCGGGGACCCGCGCAGCACGAGAGAGACCAGCGACTTGGACACGCCGGCTCGTTCGGCGACGTTACGGATGGTAGGTCTGGGCCGAGGCAGGGCGTCTACCTCTCTGGGCTCAGTGATGGTTGAAGTGTTGACGGGCGGTCCTGACATGTGTCTCCCCCGCGATGCGGATATGGGCACCTGTCTGACCAAACGATCGAGTTAGCCGCAGGGTACGGCCTTCGTTACGGATTGGCTCAACCTCTGTTACCGAAAGCCGGATATTGACTGCGTACTTGCCCGTCTGCCCGTCGGATACTGTGCAGATGTGACACCCGGGAAGGCAGCCGAGACGGCACGGCCGGCGCGGCGCAGGCTCAGCGTGGACCGGCGTCGGGAAGAGCTCATGACGGCGGCGCTGGAGCTGTTCAGCACCCGCGACGCGGAAGATGTCTCGATCGACGACGTGGCCTCGGCGGCGGGGGCTTCGCGGGCCCTGGTCTACCACTACTTCGGCGGCAAGCAGGAGCTTTACGTGGCCGCGCTGAGAAGCGCGGCGGAGCAGTTGGAGTCCCGGCTGCGCCCGCACGGGGGCGGCAGGGCGCGCGATGAGCTGGCCTCCGGGCTGAGGCGCTATTTCGACTTCGTCGAGGAGCACGCCGCCGGTTTCGCCGCGCTGCTGCGTGGCGGGCCTGCCAACAGGGCCGGCGAGGTCGGCGAGATCGTCGAGGGCGTGCGCCGGCGTCTGTTCCGCCTGATCCAGAAGCAGATGGGTGTCGAAGAGCCGAGCCCGGTGCTGCGCACGACCCTGCGGTCGTGGATCGCCTCCGTGGAGACGGCCGGCCTCGACTGGCTGGAGCACCGCGACATCGAACGACCGACGCTCGAGAAGATGCTCGTCGATCACATGATCGCGCTGCTCGGCGTCGCCGCCGCCCATGACGGCGACGTCGCCGCCCTGCTTGAGCGACTGGCGTGACAGCCGCCATCGCGGCGGCCGCCTGTGACGGCGAGTAGCCGGGCGGGTTTTGACAGTGGGAAGAGTGGCGCCGGGCGGGCGGCGCCAACCTCCCCTTCGTCACACCGGTGGACCAGGCCCTATGACCAGGCCCACCCCTTCAAACCCCCCTGAGGTCCGTGACGACCCTCTGCTACTCGGAACGCTGCTGCGGAATCCCCGCGAGCAGCGCGCGAACCTCGGTCTCCCGGTAACGCCGATGACCACCGAGGGTACGAATCGACGTCAACTTGCCCGCCTTGGCCCACCGCGTAACGGTCTTGGGGTCGACCCTGAACATGGTCGCGACCTCAGCGGGCGTGAGCAGTGGCTCGGCCTCGGGTGTACGAGCTGACATTTGTGCGGCCTCTCCTCCGTGTGGACCGGCTTAGCGATCCTGTGACTGCTTTTGCGCGTGTCACGGATGTCCCCCTATGGCACAGAGCGTGCGGCTTTTCTGAGCCATATGCGGGCATCACCCGATGTGACCATACAGCCACGCAGAGCGATTGGCGAGCCCTTCTTTGACCCAACTGCCCGCCCCCGTGGCTATGTCACGCTCGGTGATTCTAGCGACACGGTTCGTGGTATCGCAGTGAAAACGGCAAACTACTCAGTTCGCAGAAGAGAGCAGCCGCGAGACGTGACCTACTCATGCAGGTCAGACGGCCGTATTGGGGCTCAGTTGGCAGATTCCAGCAGTTGCATTGACTTCCACCGCAGGATGACCCTCTGATACATGGCATAGGCAAGTTCTTCTTGACTCGTGTCCAGACCTGTCAGAGCGGCAGAAAGCTCCGCCACGGACTGGTCGGCCTGCAACGCGTCGTCGTCCATGAGATGCACGAGCCCGCCGTAGTCGAGCTCGACCAGAGAGTGCGGGTGGAACTCCTCCAGCCACCTGGCGACGTCCTCCACGTCGAGGTTGGCGGCCACGTCGCCAAGATGCCTGCGCAGCACGTTGAGCGCCCGCGCGGCCCGCCTCCTGGCCTGGGCCATGGAGGTGACGTAGATCAGGTTACGCCCCGTAGCGGTGGTCACATCCTGTCCCGGGTTCGCCGAGCCGAGCACCAGCCAGCGCTCATTCCCATCAAACGGCACGAACCACGATGGCGGCACGTGCCACGCCGTGGTGCGGATGTGCGTGCGCAACGCCGCCGATCCGGCCTGCCGCTTGTAGCGGTCGAAGTCGTCGGCGGTCTGCTCGGCGATCGCCTTCGGCACCAGATGATCCATCAGCTTCACCGGGGTGGTGCCACGAAGCCGTGAGAAAGCCAGCCACGAGCGCAAACGGGTTTGCCAGGGGCAGACATACAGCCGGTCCTCAACGCGCCGGAGATAGGCGTTGGGGCTCTCCTGGGAGGGAACGGGTTGAGGGGGCACGCCGAGCAGACGCATGACGGACTCGCCGTGCTCCGCATTGAGCGCGTTCGCGCGTCTCGGGCGGTCACGTGAGTCGGCGTATTCGGCCCACACCTTGCGCTCGGGCTCTGCGAACGCGGTCAGTGGCTCATAGACACGGAGGTAGGCGGCATAGGGCAGCACGGAGGCATCGTGTCACGAAGCGAACCTGCGTGCACCGTTGTGTCCCTTACTACTGTGTGAGGTGATCTCCGCCGCAAAGGTGCGGCGGACCGGACAGGGAGTCACTACCGTGACCGACGTCTTCGGAGCGTCCCACAAGGACGTCCACGAGCAGGTCGTGTTCTGCGCGGACGAGCAGAGCGGCCTGCGTGCCATCATCGCCATCCACAACACGGCGCTGGGCCCCGCCCTGGGTGGCACGAGGTTCTATCCCTACGAGAGCGAGCAGGCGGCCCTGGCCGACGTGCTCAACCTGGCCAAGGGCATGGCCTACAAGAACGCGCTGGCCGGCCTCGACCTGGGCGGCGGCAAGGCCGTGATCATCGGCGATCCCGCCCGCGACAAGAGCGAGGCGCTGCTGCGCGCGTACGGCAGGTTCGTCGAGTCGCTCGGCGGGCGCTACATCACCGCCTGCGACGTGGGCACCTACAGCGAGGACATGGACATCGTGGCCCGCGAGTCACGCTTCGTGACCGGCCGCACCCTCGCGCACGGCGGGGCGGGCGACTCCTCGATCCTCACCGCGTACGGCGTCTTCCAGGGCATGCGCGCCTCGGCCGAGCGCGTGTACGGCACGCCGTCCCTGCACGGCAGGCGGGTCGGCGTCGAGGGCGTGGGCAAGGTCGGCCACCGCCTGGTCGGGCTGCTGCGCGAGGACGGCGCCGAGGTCGTGGTGTGCGACGTCGCCCCCAAGGCGATCGAGCGGGTACGGCTGCGCCACCCGGAAGTTGACGTCGTGGCCGACGCGAAGGCCATGATGACCTCCGACATCGACGTCTTCGCGCCCTGCGCGCTGGGCGGGGTGCTCGACGACGAGACGGTCGCCGCGCTACGGGCGAAGATCGTCTGCGGCGCGGCCAACAACCAGCTCGCCCACGCCGGTGTCGAGAAGCAACTCGCCGAGCGCGGCATCCTGTACGCGCCCGACTACGTGGTCAATTCCGGCGGCGTGATCCAGGTCGCCGACGAGATCGAGGGCTTCGACATGGAACGGGCCAGGTCGAAGGCCACCCAGATCTACGACACGACTCTGAAGATCTTCGGAATCGCGACCGATGAGGGCGTTCCTCCCGCGGTCGCAGCAGATAGGCTGGCGGAGCGCAGAATGTCGGAAGTCGGGCGTATTCGGGCCATTTGGCTGGGCCGCTGACGCCCCGCGCCCATACGACGTACCGAGCTGGGCACAAAACAGGTACGGTAATAGGCGAACGATAGGCTGACGCCCGGAGTCAGGCGGCGTCAGTGTGTGGTGCGTTAGCGACGAGGGGTCGGGGACGACCCCACACGAGGGGGTCGAGCCAATGGGGCGCGGCCGAGCAAAGGCCAAGCAGGTCAAGGTTGCTCGCCAGCTGAAGTACAACAGCGGTGGCACGGATCTTGATCGTCTTCGCGACGAACTCGGGGTCGGAGACCCCAGCAGCAATGACGACGCCGACGACCTCAATGATGAGCTGGCGGATCGCTATGCCGATTACGCCGATGACTATGGCGCCGGAGACGACGACGATGACCGTCGTACGTCCGGTGGCCGATAGCCGTTCTCCTGGGTGATGTGGCCGAGGGCCGGCGCGGGTGCCGGTTCCTCGCCCACGCTCGTCGGGCCCCACGGGCAACCGTGGGGCTTTCGTCACGTTTCCCGCGTAACAGCGCAAGGCCTTCCACCCGCAATTGAAGGCATTCCACCCTTCCACGCGCAACTGCAAGGCCTTCCACAAGGGGCGCTTCGCGCATGGGGTTCCAGACAGCGTCTCCCAAGGGGGCAAGCCCCCCTTTCGAACCCCCCGACAACCCCGCTCGCTCCGCTCGCCATCGAGCCACCCGGGCCCTGGTTATCCGGCGGGCTGCCGGGACCCACTTGTCGCTCGAACCAGTGATGACCCCGCAGTGGGTCCAGGAGCTCCGGCCCGAAACGCCTGTGATCTCTGCCACGTCGAGATGGCCGGTCCATGGCTCTCCCCAAGCCGGTCCTGATCCTCTCCGGCGACCCCAAGCCGGTCCTGATGCAGCGGAGTGATCCACCGGCCGCGGCCAACCCGAAGGTGGCGCGGATATCGGGTTCCGCTCACCTCGGGTTGGGAATGCCTCCGCACAGGTAGATGGACTCCTCCAGCAGTTGCGGCGTCAGCGTGATCCCGGTGAGACGCTCGGCCAAGAGGAACGCTGGCCCTTCGTGGGGGTAGCTGTGTGGTGGGTAGACGGAGTCGATCCGCTGCATGGTCTCTGCGAGTTCGTCCGGCATTTCCTCTGAGTAGCGTTCCGGGTATGGGAACTCAAGCTGGATCTTTCCGTCTTTGACCCAGTGGGAGTAGCCGTCCTGGTTCATGTACTCGAACCGGATCTTTCCGTCTTCGATCCAGTAGAAGTAGTCCATGCACTTGATGTCGAGGTAGTACTGGGAGACGAGTCGGGTGCTCGCCGACAGCGGAATGATGATCTCTTCGGTGACGCCGAGCGAGCCGAGGGGCTCGACGAGGAGTACCCAGTCTTCGATGGCGACGGCACCGAAGAACATGTTCCTCCAGTCGTAACCGGAGTAGGCGACCCGGGCCAGCTCCTCGAGCGTCATGGGTGTGAACTCCCCTAACCGGCCACCGAGCCGGGTCGCTACTTCCTCGGGCGCCAAGCCGCGGACATAGGTGAAGCAGTAGCCGTCCCCCATGGCAGAGCTCACATCGGAGAACCGGGTGTTGTCGTCAGGAGTAGCGATCATGTCGTCATGCTCGCAGCACCCACCGACACAATGAGCCGCTGCCTGGAATCCCAAGCTGCAGCGGCCCGAGTAAGTCTCCTCAGGCGACGGGCGTCAGCGGTAACGCGCCTCACCGGTGCCCGGGACGACCTCGCCCATCGCCCAAGCCTCAAGGCCGTGCGCGGCCAGCAGTCGGACGGCCTCGTCGGCCGTGTCGGCGGGTACCACGGCCGCCATTCCGACCCCGAGGTTGAAGGTGCGGTCCATGTCCCGCTGGGCGATTCCGCCGTACTCGGCCAGCACGCCGAAGATCGCCGGTGGTGTCCACGAGGAGCGGTCGAGCAGGGCGTCGAGGTGGGCGGGCAGCGAGCGGGAGAGGTTGTTCTCGATGCCGCCGCCGGTGATGTGCGCATAAGCGTGCACGTCGATCGTCCTGGCCAGTTCCAGGCAGGGCAGTGAGTAGATGCGGGTGGGTTCGAGCAGTTCCTCGCCCAGCGGCCGGCCCAGCTCGGGCAGTGTGGTGTCCAGGGAGAGCGCCTTCTCGCGCAGTACGTGGCGTACCAGCGAGTAGCCGTTGGAGTGCACGCCCGAGGAGGCCAGCCCCAGCACGACGTCCCCGGCGGTCACGCGGTCGGGGCCGAGCATGGCCGAGGCCTCGACCACGCCGGTCCCGGCGCCGGCCAGGTCGTACTCGTCCGGGCCCATCGCGCCGGGGTGTTCGGCGGTTTCGCCGCCCACCAGTGCGGCGCCGGCCAGGCGGCAGCCCTCGGCGACGCCGCCGACGATCTCGGCGATGCGCTCGGGCACCACCTTCCCGCACGCGATGTAGTCGGTCATGAACAGCGGCTCGGCGCCGCAGACGACCAGGTCGTCGAGGACCATGCCGACCAGGTCGATGCCGATCGTGTCGTGCTTGCCGTACTGCTGGGCGATCATGACCTTGGTGCCCACGCCGTCGGTGGAGGTCGCCAGCAGCGGGCGCCGGTAACGCAGCAGGGCGGAGGCGTCGAACAGGCCCGCGAAGCCGCTGGCGTCGTCGACCACCTCCGGCCGCCGCGACCTCGCCACCTTGTCCTTCATCAGGGTGACGGCGCGCTCGCCCGCCTCGATGTCGACCCCGGCGGCCTCGTACGTACTCACGCTTTTCCTTCCAACACGAACTTGCCCACGTTGTCCTGATCGATCGGGATCGGGTACGTGCCGTCGAAGCAGGCCCTGCACAGGCGTTCGGCCGGGATGGTGGTGGCCTTGGTCAGGCCCTCCAGGGAGATGTAGCCGAGCGAGTCGGCCCCGAGCGAGGCGCGGATCTCCTCGATCGTCAGCGAGCCCGCGATCAGCTCGGCCCTGGTGGCGAAGTCGATGCCGTAGAAGCACGGCCACTGTACGGGCGGCGACGAGATGCGTACGTGCACCTCGCGCGCCCCCGCCTCGCGCAACATCTTGACGATGGCCCGCTGGGTGTTGCCGCGCACGATCGAGTCGTCCACGACGATGAGGCGCTTGCCCTCCACGACCTCGCGCAGCGGGTTGAGCTTGAGCCGGATGCCGAGCTGGCGGATGGTCTGCGAGGGCTGGATGAAGGTGCGGCCCACGTAGGAGTTCTTGACCAGGCCCTGGCCGTAGGGGATGCCGCTCTCCTCGGCGTACCCCACGGCGGCGGGCGTGCCCGACTCGGGCGTGGGGATGACCAGGTCGGCCTCCACGGGGTGCTCGCGGGCCAGCTCGCGGCCGACCTCGACCCTGGTGACCTGTACGCCGCGCCCGGCGATGGTGGTGTCGGGGCGGGCGAGGTAGACGTACTCGAACAGGCAGCCCTTCGGCTCGGCCAGCGCGAAGCGGCGCGACCGCACGCCGCGCTCGTCGATTGTGATCAGCTCGCCCGGCTCGATCTCGCGTACGAACGTGGCGCCCACGATGTCGAGCCCGGCCGTTTCGGAGGCCACCACCCAGCCGCGCTCCAGCCGGCCCAGGACCAGCGGGCGGATGCCCTGCGGGTCGCGGGCGGCGTAGAGCGTCGTCTCGTCCATGAAGACCAGCGTGTACGCGCCCTTGACCTGCGGGAGCAGCTCGGCGGCGGCGTCCTCGACGGAGCGGGTGCGGTCCTGCGCCAGCAGCGTGGTCAGGACCTCGGTGTCGGTCGTGGCCCTGATGGTGCCGGGGGTCAGGCGCTGGGCCAGCTCCGGGGTGTTGATCAGGTTGCCGTTGTGGGCCAGCGCCAGCCCGCCCACCTCGGTGGAGCTGAGCGTGGGCTGCGCGTTCTCCCACACGCTGGACCCGGTCGTGGAGTAGCGGCAGTGCCCGATCGCCAGGTGGCCGCGCAGGGTGCTGAGCACCGCCTCGTCGAAGACCTGGGAGACCAGGCCCATGTCCTTGTAGACGAGGATGCGGCTACCCTCGCTGACCGCGATGCCCGCGGACTCCTGGCCGCGGTGCTGCAACGCGTACAGCCCGTAGTAGGTGAGTTTGGAAACTTCCTCGCCCGGAGCCCAGACGCCGAAGACACCGCAGGCGTCTTTAGGTGCGCGGTCATGGGGGTCCAGGTCATGGCCGAGCCGGCCGTCGCCCTTCAGCACATGCCTCAGTTTAGGTCGGCCGCTTCGGTGCTCGCACACCCGGGGGCCGGATCAGGCGGTATGTGCTGACCTGGCCGCATTCGATCCGTCGCGGATGATCTCCCCGGTGAGGTTGCGGTTGGCCTCCGAGCCCAGAAATACGATGAGCGCGGCCATGTCCTCCGCCGTGGAGAGCCTGCGGCTGGGCGTGCGCGCGGCGATCTGGTCGAGCACCTGCTGCGGGAACGGGCGCACGCCGGTGACCGTCAGCCCCGCGACCGCCACGTTGACCAGGATGCCGTCCCTGCCCGCCTCCCAGGCCAGGGCGCGGGCCATGCCGTGCAGGGCCATCTTCGCGGTGCCGTACGGGCCGGGCCCCGGCACGCCCTCCTCTCCGATCCCCGAGGAGACGAACACGATCCTGCCCCACTCCTTGCGCCGCATCTCCGGCAGCACCGCCCCCGCGAGCAGCGCGTTGCCGACCACGTTGGCGTGCATGGCGGCCGACCACTCGGCGGCCGGCACCTCCTCGAACGCCATGCCGCCCGGCTGCACGCCGCCCCACCTGACGGCGTTGGCCACCAGCGCGTCCACAGGCCCCGCCTGCGCCGCCGCGGGCCCGATGGTGGCGTGGTCCTCCAGGTCCAGATGTACGGCCGCGCCCCGGCCGCCCTCCGCCTCGATCCGCCTGACCACCTCGGCCGCCCGGTCCGCGCCGGTGTTGTAGGTGATCATCACCTGCCAGCCCGCTCTGGCGTACGCGAGCGCGGTGGCCGCACCGATGCCGGACGATCCACCTGTTACCAGTACGTGCATGGAAATCTCCTTAATTAGCCGACTAATTAGCCAGCTAAGTGGAGTCCGTCCCGAGCGGCAAGGGTGTTTCGCTATGAGTGAAACTGGCAGCGGGGCCAGCCGCGCAGCAGGCGCGTGAGCAGTTCCCGCTCCTCGGAGGTGAGGTCCTTGAGCAGTTCCTCGTCCGTCCTGAGCCAGATCTCCTCGACCGGCTCGCGCAGCGCCCTGCCCGCGTCGGTGAGGTAGACGCGGCCCACCCGCGGGCGCTCCGGGTCGGGGGAGCGGAATACGAAGCCCGCGCGCTCCAGGCGCTGCAGGGTCTTGGTGACGGTCGGAGGCTCGACGCCGAGCCTGGCGATCAGCTCGCCCTGGGTCAGGCCGTCCTCGCGCCAGAGCTGGTTGAGCAGCAGTTCCTGGCCCGCGTGCAGCCCGAGCGGGATCAGGGCGGCGGCGAGCTCGTTGCGGTGCGCCTTCATGACCTTGATGAGCGCGTACGTCAGCGTCTCGTCCAGCATGCACTCATCTTGCCTTCCGCCTGCCGCTTTGGCGCATGGTGACCCAAGGATGAGGCTGCTCTTACCGTGTCGCGCGGTTTAGCAGACGCCTTCCGCGAAAGGGTGAAGTATCCGGCATGCTGACCCGTCGGGAGACGCAGACGTGACCACACCTGGGGACCCGAACGAGCCCCGCGAGGGGCAGGACCCGCGCCAAGGCGGCCCGAGCGAAGGGCGGCCGGAGGGCGCGCCGCCGCCGCACGAGCCCGAATGGTGGAACGAGGGCACGCTGCCGGACGACGAACGGCCATCCGAGCCGCCTCCCCACGAACACGAAACGCCGTCGGACGCTCCCGGCCAGACCCCGTCGGGCGTTCCCGAGGAGAGGCCGCATCTGACTCCGGCCGACATCCCCGGTGAGAGGCCGGACGGCACTCCCCATGAGAGCCCTGGCGTTGAGGAGCCGATCGCGCCCATGCCGCCCGTGGTGCCGCGTCCCGACGTGCCGCCGACCCACGAGCCCCGCCCGGCCGACGAGCCCGCCCATCCCGACCTGCCCACCGCGCCGGAGACTCCGGAGCCAAGGGGGAGCGACGCCGAGGAGACCCAGGTGTACCAGATCCCCGGCGCCACCCCCTCCTATCCCGGCTGGGGCGGAACGCCGGAGGACGAGGAAGGCCGGCAGGCCAGGCAGCAGCCCTCCCGCTACGAGCAGGGCGAGCAGGGTGAGCAGGGCGACCAGCCGTACTTCGCGCCACCCGCGGAGACGACGCCCTGGCAGGAGGGCAGGCCGCCCCAGGGGGCCGCCGCGCCGTACCGGAACCAGCCGGACACACCGCCGCAGGGCAGCGCCGCGCCGTACCCGAACGAGGCGGACACGCCGCCGCACGGGATCCCCGCGCCGTACCCGATGGGCACGCCACCTCAGGGTGGCGCCACGCCGTACCAGGACCGGGGCCAGGACGCCACGATCCCGGGCACGACGCCCTCCAGCCCGTACGGCGGCCCGCCCGGCTACCCGCCGCCCCCGCCCCCGGGAGCCCCGTACGGCCACTCAGCGCCCCCCTACGGCGACTACGGCCAATACCAGCAGTCCAGGCCCGGCAGCGGCCTGGCGACGGCCTCGCTCGTCCTGGGCGTCGCCAGCCCGTTCCTGGTGTTCGTCTGCTTCACCGGCCTGATCACGGCCGTCCTGTCGATCGTCTTCGGCTGGGTGGCGCTGGTCAAACGGGCGGGCAAGGGCCGCGCCATCGCCGGCATCGTGATCAGTGCCCTGTCGCTGGTCCTGTTCGCGATCGTGGCCATCTGGTTCTGGAACGTCGTCCAGGAGTGCGCCCACCTCCAGGGACCGCTCGCCGACCGCTGCTTCGAGCAGAAGTTCCCGTGGATGAGCGGCACCCGCTAGAGCGGCAGGTGCGCTGACAGGTCCGCCCGGGACCCGCTGGCCGAGATCAAGCCCTTGGCCATGGCCTCGTCCCAGGTCATACGGCCGAGCGCAAGCGAGATCCAGGTACGCCCGTCCATCTCGACCACGTTCGGCGGCGTGCCGCGCGTGTGCCGGGGCCCCGCGATGGCCTGGACGGCGGCGTACGGCGGCACGCGTACCTCGACCGTCCTGCCGGGCGCCGCGGCGGTCAGCCTGTCGAGCAGGAGCCGCACCGCCTGCCTGGCCGCGTCGCGCTCGGGCCGCAGCCCGCGGTCGTAGGCGGCCAGCACGGCATCGACGAGCGCCCCGGGCAGCGCGGACGCGGGGCCGTCGTAGGGGGGCTCATCGAGGGCGACGAGCTGCCCGTCGAGAGCCGATCTCAGCTTTTCCAGGTCCATTTTGCGTGGTGGCACTGCACCATTGTCTCCCGGGCAGCGTTCATCGAGATGGAGGTCATCGTTCACCTCTGGTTTCGACGGTGACCGTAGCCTCCCCGCGGTATAACCGCGCACATATATGGAGGACCTGTGTCGAACCCCAACGGGGGGCGGCGGCTGTTGCCGCTGCTTTCCACCCCGCACAAAGGCGGCCGATCTGCGCTGACCTGCCAGTTCCGCTGCGGTAACGCGTGTGCGCACGAGGTGGCCAACACGACGGACAACGCCTACTTCGGCGACGTGGTGAAGGACGCGCTGTCGCGGCGCGGCGTGCTGCGCGCGGGCGCGCTCGGCGCGGTTGTGGCGGGTGTGGGCGTGGCGGGGACGGCGCCGGCCTTCGCTGACGAGCCGGAGGCGGCGGCCAAGGGCGGGCACGGCGGCGGCAAGAGCGACCTGCGCTTCACGCCCGTCAAGCCGAACAAGGATGACAAGCTGAGCATCCCGGACGACTACAAGTCCTCCGTGGTCGTGGGCTGGGGCGACCCGGTGCTCCCCGACGCGCCGGAGTTCGACTTCGACAACCAGACCGCCGACGCGCAGAACAAGCAGTTCGGCTACAACTGCGACTATGTGACGCTCTTCCCGATGGGCCGGGACCGGGCGCTGCTCTGGGTCAACCACGAGTACAGCGACGAGGCCCTGATGTTCCGCGGCTACACCGGCGGCGCGGACGCGACCGAGGAGCAGATCAAGATCGGCCTGGCCGCGCACGGCGGCTCGGTCGTCGAGATCGAGCGCGCGGGCAACACCGGCGAGTGGAAGCTGGTCACCAAGGGCCGCCGCCGCTACAACCGGCGCATCACCGCTCAGACCAAGATGAAGTTCAGCGGCCCGGCCGCGGGCAGCGACCTGCTCAAGACCGCGGACGACTCCCGCGGCCGCACGCCCATCGGCATGCTGAACAACTGCTCGGGCGGCACCACCCCGTGGGGCACGGTGCTCACCACCGAGGAGAACTTCAACCAGTACTTCGTCAACGGCGACAAGGTGCCGGCGGAGCAGAAGCCGTACGTCACCCGCTACTCGATCACCACCGGCACCCCGGACGACAGCCGCCGGTTCGACCGTGTCGAGGAGCGCTTCGACCTGGAGAAGCACCCGAAGGAGGTCAACAGGTTCGGATGGATCGTGGAGATCGACCCGTTCGACCCCGACTCCACGCCGATCAAGCGCACCGCGCTCGGCCGCTTCGCCCACGAGGCCGCCACCACGACGCTGTCCCGCGACAAGCGCCTGGTCGTCTACATGGGTGACGACGGACGTTTCGAGTACATCTACAAGTTCGTCTCCAAGGACCGCTACATCCCCGGGTTCGACCGGCACAACCGGGACCTGCTGGACGAGGGCACCCTGTACGTGGCCAAGTTCACCGGCGACAGCCCCAAGTCCGAGATCGACGGCTCCGGCAAGCTGCCCAAGGACGGCGAGTTCGACGGCTCGGGCGAGTGGATCCGGCTGGTGTCGGGCGACAAGTCCTACGTCGAGGGCATGTCCGCCGAAGAGGTGCTGGTCTACACCCGTACGGCCGCCGACAAGGTGGGCGCCACGAAGATGGACCGCCCCGAGGACATGGAGCGCAACCCGGTCACCGGCGGCGTCTACGTGGCCCTGACCAACAACACCAACCGCACCCCGGCCCAGGCGGACGAGGCCAACCCGCGCTCGGCGAACAAGCACGGTCACGTCCTGGAGATCGTGGAGCGGCGCAACGACGCGGGCGAGCGCACGTTCGCCTGGTCGATCCCGCTGGTCTGTGGCGACCCGAAGGACGCCAACACCTACTTCGCGGGCTTCGACAAGAACAAGGTCTCGCCGATCTCCTGCCCGGACAACGTGACGTTCGACAAGGACGGCAACCTGTGGATCTCCACGGACGGCAACGCGCTGGGCACGAACGACGGCCTGTTCGTGATGCCGGTCAAGGGTAAGGAGCGCGGCTACCTGCGCCAGTTCCTCACCGTGCCGGTCGGCGCCGAGACCTGCGGTCCGCTCGTCTCCAGCGACCAGCGCAGCGTCTTCGTCGCGGTGCAGCACCCGGGCGAGACCGACGGCGCCAGCCCGGAGAACCCGAGCAGCACCTGGCCCGACGGCGAGGGCAGCCAGCCGCGCCCGTCGGTGGCCGTGGTCTGGCACGAGCGGGGCAAGAAGATCGGTTCCTGAAAACCAGTTGACCTCTAGTTAACTTGAGGTCGTAACGTCCATGCCATGAGCATGGAAATGACCGCCTGGCATCAGCTCTATTCGATGAACAACCAGCAGGAGCGTCGCCCGCTCTCCAGGGCGACGCTCCGTCGCATCGGCGGCTTCGCCCGCCCGCACCGCCGCAAGCTGACCCTGTTCCTGGTGCTCAGCGTGGTGATGGCGGGCCTGGCGGTGGGCGCGCCGCTGCTGGCGGGCCGGGTGGTCGACGCGATCTTCAACGCCGAGCCGATCGGCGTGGTGGTCACGGTGGCCCTGCTGATCGGCGGCCTGGCGATCGCGGAGGCGGCGCTCGGGCTGGTGAACCGCTGGTTGTCGGCCGGCCTGGGCGAGGACCTGATACTCGACCTGCGCACGGCCGTCTTCGACCACGTACAGAAGATGCCGATCGCCTTCTTCACCAGAACCCGCACGGGCGCGCTGGTCAGCCGCCTGAACAACGACGTGATCGGCGCGCAGCGGGCCTTCACCGACACCCTGTCGGGCGTGGCGGGCAACATCGTGACGCTCGTGCTGACGCTCATCGCGATGATCGGCATCTCCTGGCAGATCACGCTGCTCGCGCTGCTGCTCCTGCCCATGTTCATGCTGCCCGCCCGGCGGATGGGCACCAGGATCGCCCACCTGCGGCGCGAGGCGGCCGACCACAACGCGGCCATGGGCACGCAGATGACCGAGCGGTTCTCCGCGCCCGGCGCGACGCTCGTCAAGCTGTTCGGCCGGCCCGCGCACGAGTCGGCCGAGTTCGCCGGCAGGGCGCGGCGGGTGCGCGACATCGGGGTGCGCTCGGCCATGACCCAGTACGCCTTCGTCACCGCGCTGACGCTGGTCTCGGCGCTGGCCCTGGCCCTGGTCTACGGCCTGGGCGGCTTCTACGCCCTGGCGGGCCAGCTCGCCCCCGGCGCGCTGGTGTCGATGGCCATGCTGCTCACCCGCCTCTACGCGCCCCTGACCGCCCTGGCCAGCGCCCGCGTGGACGTGATGAGCGCCGTCGTCAGCTTCGAGCGGGTCTTCGAGGTGCTCGACCTCAAGCCGCTCATCGAGGACAAGCCGGACGCCCGCGAGGTGCCAGAGGGCCCGGTCTCCGTCGAGTTCGACGACGTGCGCTTCGCCTACCCCTCCGCCGACAAGGTCTCGCTGGCCTCGCTGGAGGAGGTCGCCGTGCTCGACACGCGCGGCGGCGACGAGGTGCTGCACGGCGTGTCCTTCCGGGCCGAGCCCGGTCAGATGGTGGCGCTGGTCGGCTCGTCGGGCGCGGGCAAGTCCACGATCGCGCAGCTCCTGCCCAGGTTGTACGACGTCGACTCCGGCGCCGTACGGCTCGGCGGCGTGGACGTACGCGACCTGAGCGCCGACTCCATCCGCGACACGCTCGGCATGGTCACCCAGGACGGCCACCTCTTCCACGAGACGATCCGCGCCAACCTGCTGCTCGCCGCGCCGGACGCCACCGAGGAGGAGATCTGGGACGCGCTCACCCGCGCCCGCCTGGCCACGCTCATCCGGTCGCTGCCCGACGGGCTCGACACGGTGGTGGGCGAGCGCGGCTACCGGCTGTCGGGCGGCGAGCGCCAGCGCCTCACGATCGCCCGCCTGCTGCTGGCCAAGCCCCGGGTGGTGATCCTGGACGAGGCCACGGCGGCGCTCGACTCCACCTCCGAGGCGGCCGTGCAGGCGGCCCTGGGGGAGGCGCTCGACGGCAGGACCGCCGTGGTGATCGCGCACCGGCTGTCCACGGTCCGCGCCGCCGACGTGATCCTGGTGATCGAGGACGGGCGGGTGGTCGAGCGCGGCACGCACGCCGAACTGCTCGCCGCCGAAGGCCGCTACGAGGAGCTGTACCGCACTCAGTTCGAGGACCCGACGGTGGCGGGGGCGGCGGCTTGAGGCTCGCCGGGCTCCTGCCGCTCGCGCAGCGACCACAGCGCGACCGGGATCGCGCAGACCACCGCGACCGCCGCGATGACCAGCGTGAACTGGTAGGCGTCGAGGAAGGCCGGCAGCGGCGGAAGGTCGCTGCCGGCCTGCCTGGCGCTCAGGAACGCGCCCAGCAGGGTGATGCCGAGCAGCCCGAACACCTCGCGCGAGACGTTGAGCACGCCCGAGGCCACGCCTGAGGTGTCCTTGGACATGCCGCCCAGCATGGCGGCCGTCAGGGGGACGAGCAGGCCGCCGCCGAGGCCGTACAGGATGAACCAGGGGGCGACGTCCGCGTAGGTGCCGTCGGCCCCGACCCGGGAGATCAGGTAGATCGCCGCGCCCATGAGCGCCATGCCGAGCGCCACCGTGCGGCCGATGCCGAGCGCCGCGCTGATTCGTTGTGACAGTACCGCGACCACGGCCATGACCAGCGCCATCGGCACGAACGAGGCACCCGCCTCGGTGGGGGAGAAGCCCAGCACGTTCTGCAGCCACAGGGCGCTGAAGAAGTAGATCCCGAACACGCCGAACGTCCAGATCCCGCTGGTGACCAGCCCGCCGCTGAACACCCGCGACCTGAACAGCGACATCGCGATCATCGGCTCGGGGGCCCGCGACTCCACCCGGACGAACGCCACGGCGGCCACCGCGAACACGCCGAACGCGGCCAGGATCGTGGGCGAGGTCCATCCGGCGGCCTCACCCTCGATGAGCGCATATGTCAGGGCGAACAGGGCCAGCGCCGAGGTGGCCAGGCCGGGCAGGTCGAGGTTGTGGCGCACCCGCCCGGACGCGGGCCTGATCGCCCACATCGCCAGCCCCGCCGTCACCAGCCCGATCGGGACGTTGACCAGGTAGATCCAGCCCCAGTGCAGGTTCTCGCTGATGAAGCCGCCCGCCACCGGCCCGAGTGCCATCGACAGCGCCCCCGCCATGCTCCAGACGCCCACGGCCCTGCCGCGCTCGGCGGGGTCGGGGAAGATCTGGCTGATCAGCGCGAGCGCGGTGGGGGTGAGCAGGGCGGCCCCCACTCCCTGTACGGCCCGCGCCCCGATCAGCATGCCGCCCGAGGTGGCCAGCCCGGCGGCCAGCGAGGCCAGCGTGAAGACGGCCAGCCCGCCGAGGAAGACCCTGCGCGCGCCGAACACGTCAGCGAGCCTGCCGCCGGCCAGCATGAGGCCGGCGAAGACGAGGATGTAGGAGCTCACGACCCATTCGAGCCCCGAGATCTCCAGCCCCAGATCCCGCTGGATCGTGGGCAACGCGACGTTCTGCACGTTGTTGTCCAGATAAGTCATGAAAGTGCCCAGCGTCACCGCGGCGAGCGCCCACCATCGCATGGCAGTCCTTCCTATACAGCGTACTTGTACGCCGTATAGTTGAACTTGTACGTCGTATAGTTGTCAACCGTGATGGGAAAACTGACCGCGCGGACGATCGCGGAGCGGGCCCTGGAGATCGGCGACGCCGAGGGCCTCGACGCCGTGACGATCCGCCGCCTGGCCACGGATCTCGGCGTGACCCCGATGGCCCTCTACTGGCACCACAAGAACAAGGAACAGCTGATCATCGGCATGGCCGACCACCTGATCGGCGGCTTCGCGCCCAAGCCGGCCGACGAGCGCCCCTGGCAGGCCCAGCTCCGCGACCTCGTCGAGGGACTGATCAGGACGCTGCGCACACACCCCTGCGCCAAGGACGTGCTCGGGCACATCGACCCCGTCGCGGTGCCGAACTTCCTGTCGGTGTGGGACCAGGCGCTCGGCCTGGCCCGTACGGCGGGGTTCGGCGTGGACGAGAGCTGCCTGATCACCAAGTACATCCTGCAGAGCGCCATCTCCATCGCCGACGCCCCGGTCCACCGGCACACCACGCCCGACCTGAACCACACGATCAAGGCCAAGCGGGTCGCCCTGCAGTCACTGCCGGTGGAGACCTACCCGCACATCGTGGAGATGGCGTCGCCGCTGGCGGATGGGATGCCTCCGGAGTTGTACGACACCTTCGGCGTCGACCTCGTGCTGACCGGCATCGAGGCGCTGGCGGCCAGAGGTTAGGGTTTCGATCATGTCCTTCGAGCTGATCTGCGAGATCGAACCCCCGACCAAGCCCGATCTGACGCACGTACGGCACCAGATCGGCACCATGAGCAAGATCGCCCACTCGTTCCTGATCCCCGACAACCACATCGGCCGCGCGACCGTATCGAGCGTGGCCGTGGCCCACGAGGTCCAGGCGATGGGCGGGCGCGGCATCGCCTGCCTCAACTCGCGCGACCGCAACCTGCTCGGCTTCCGCCGCGACCTGCTGACGGCGCAGGCGTACGGGGTGGACCAGTTTCTCTTCGTCTACGGCGACAAGCCCACAAGCGGAAACAGGACGAGCGACCTGACGGTCCGCTCGATGATCGAGGAGGCGCGCGAGTTCTCGCCCGGCGCACGGCTCGGTGCCGCCGCCGGGATGCGCCCGCTGCCGTCGTTCAAGCGCGCAGCCGACTTCCTGTTCCTCCAGGTCGGCTTCTCGGTGGTGGCCCAGGTGCGCTGGCGCGAGGCCAACCCGGTGGACGTGCCCGTCTACGCCGGGGTCATGGTGCTGGCCAGCGAGCGGCACGCCCGCATGCTGGCCTCCACGATCCCGGACATCGACCTCCCCGAGACCCTGATCGAACAGGTCGCCGCCGACCGCATGGCGGGCGTGGAGGCGGCCTGCGCGCAGGTCCTGGCGCTACGCGAGTCCGGCGCCTTCGCCGGCGTCCACCTCGTCCCGGTCTCCCGCTACCGCGACGTCGAATCCAGGCTCGCCGCCGCCTTCATCAAATGAGGCCGAGTTTCAGCATGAGGGCGCGATCGAGATCCGCGATCTCATGCGCCTCGAGCGTGTCCTTGAACTCGCCGAGCCTTGATGGGGAGACCGAGTAGATCTGGTCCGTCAGCACGCGCGACTTCGAGCCGTTGAAGTCGATCTCTGGCCGGTAGCTGGCGGGACCAGCGCTCGTTGAGGTCATGGCGATGGTAATCGTGCTGGTCGTGAAGTGCTTCGATTGGATGATCACCGCATAACGGGGGCCCTGCTGCCCGTTATCACGGGCTCCCGGAAGAGACTTGATCTCATAGATGGCGCCTCGAAAGATCACTCGCCTACGCCCATGAAGCGCTGGATGGCGAGCATCTCGGCTTGATCGTCGGGATCGTTCCTGAGGCGGTCCGCATCTGCGGCGGCCTGCTCGATCAGCATCTCCTTGTAGGTGTGGAGCACGGCGTAACGGACGGCCTCGGAACGGCTTCTCGTCTCTCCCGCAAGCGCGCGCAGAGCCGTCTCCATCGCTTCATCGGTGCGTACGTTTAGAGTCCCCATACCAAAGACTGTAATACAAATCGTAATACAGTCAGCGGCGGCCCGGCCGGGCCAGGGCCGCCAGCGCCGCGCCGGCCAGGGCGACCGCGAAGAGCACCGCGTACGCGCGCTGGAACCCGTCCATGAGCTGCCCCACCGCCACCGGCGACAGCGTGGACAGGGTTCCCGCGTACACCTGGGCGCGCAGCCCCGGCCCCACCGAGGAGGTCAGGACGCTGAGCGACATGCCGACGCTGATGACGATGCCGACGTTCATCACCATGACGCGGAAGCCGTTAACCACCCCCAGGCTGCCGGTCGGCAGCGCCCGCATGACCTGCGTGGTGTTGCCGGTCAGGAACGCGCCGCTGCCGCACCCCGCCACGAACAGCCCGACCCCGATCACCCAGTACGGCGTCGCCGGATCGGCCGTGACCATCAGCGTGCCGAGCCCCGCCGCGCTGAGCACCGCGCCGCCGATCGACAGCGCGTACGGCGACACCTTGCGCCCCAGCAGCCCCACCAGCGGCGAGGCCAGCCCGATCCCGACCGGCACGGGCAGCACGCTCAGCCCCGCCTCGAACGCGTCCACCCCCCTGGCCGCCTGGAAGTACAGCGCGACCACCAGGATCAGCGCGGAGCGGGCCAGCGCGTTGCAGAAGGAGGCCAGGTTCGCCAGGGCCAGCAGCCGCCCGCCGAACAGCCGCAGGTCCAGCACCGGGTTGGGGGCGCGCCGCTGGGCCAGCAGGATCACCGGCACCAGCACCACGAACAGCCCCGCCCCGGCCAGCACCACCGGGCTGGTCAGCCCCCGGGGACCGGCCTCCGACAGCGCCAGCAGCAGCGCTGACAGCGCCGCGAACACCAGCACGTTGCCCAGCGCGTCCACCGGCTCGCGCGGTCGCCTTGGCACCTTGCGTAAGATCGCCGCCCCGACGCCGAGCGCGACGAGCCCGGCGGGCACGTTCACCCAGAAGATCCACTGCCAGCCGAACGTCTCCGCGATCAGCCCGCCCAGCGTGGGCCCGAGCAACTGGGCCACCGACAGCGTGCCGATGTAGACGCCCATGCCCTGGCTGAGCCGGTCGGACGGGAACGCGTCGGTGATGATCACGGTGCCGTTCGCCAGGATCATGGCGGCACCCACGGCCTGCAGCACGCGCATCGCGATCAGGAACCACACGTCCGGCGACAGCCCGGCCAGCAGCGAGGCCAGTGTGAACAGGGCGAAGCCGGTCAGATAGACCTCGCGCCTGCCCAGCAGGTCGGCCACCCGGCCGAAGAAGACCAGGCTGGCCGTGTTGACCAGCAGGAACGCCAGCAGGATCCAGCCCGACTCGGTCGCGTTCGCCTGGAAGTGCCGCACCACGGTCGGCAGTGCCACGTTGAGGGTGCTGCCGGCGATGCCGATGAGGATCAGGCCCAGACTGGTGACCGCGCAGACCTGCCAGGCGTAGCGGAGGCGGGCGTCGTCTTGGGGGGTGACCGCGACCATGCCTCCCACTATGACGTACGACGTACGTCCGTTTTGTACCAGGGGTCACCTGGCTCGCTTGCGCAACCCCTCCAGGTCATGAATCACCACGCGCCGCCTGCCGGTCTCGATCAGCCCCCGGTCGCGCAGCGTCCGCAGCGCCTTGCTGACGGCCTCGCGGGAGGCGCCGGTCCAGCCCGCCAGCTCGTCCTGGGACAGCGGCAGCGCTACCCGCACCCCGCTGTTGGTCTTCTCCCCGTACCGTTCGGCCAGCTCCAGCAGCCGCGTCGCCACCCGCCCGGTGGTGTCGAACGCGCCGTACTCGATGCGTTTCCTGTCGGCGTCGCGCAGCTTGCCGCTGACGAGTTGCATGAGCAGGACGGCGATGCGCCCGTGAGACTCCAGGAAGCCGGTGAAGTCGCGCACCACGATGCCGGAGATCGGCTCCAGCGCGGTCACCGTGGTCGACCGGGGAGAGCCGTCGATGGCCGACAACTCGCCGAGCAACGCGCCGGGGCCGCGCACGGCCAGCACCACTTCGGTGCCGGCGCTGGTGTGGGAGGAGCACTTGACCCGCCCCTCCGTCAGCACGAGCACCCAGTCGGAGGTGTCGCCCTCGGTCATGATGGTCGTGCCCCGGTCCCAGCGCCGCGGGCGGCCGGCCGAGCGCAGACTCTCGACCTCCGCGGCGGTGAGCATGGTCAGGAACTCTCCGGGCTCTGGATCCATGGGCCCGATTATGTCGGTAGCGGCCTCGCCCATCTATGTCATTTCGGTCAGAACATAGGCCGCCACGCGCTCCTGCTTGCCCTTGAGGCTGAGCGGCCCCAGCGGGTTGACCCGCGCACCCTCCCCGAGCTGCTGGTACGTCGTCTCGCCGATCACCACAGTGCCCGGCTCGGCGAGCGTCTGGAGCCTGGCGGCCACGTTCACGGCGTCGCCCATCGCGTTGAAGCCGCGCAACTCCGGGCTGCCGATGTTGCCGACCAGCGCGGGCCCGGTGTTGACCCCCACCCGGAACGTCGGCCACTCCACCGAGTCCACCCGCCAGGCCATCTCCTCGGCGATCTCGGCGGCGGCCCGCTGCATCTGCAGCGCGGCCTGGCAGGCCAGCCGCGCGTGCCCGTCCTGCGTGGCGGGGGCGTTGAACAGGGCCAGCAGCGCGTCGCCGACGAACTGCACGATCGTGCCGCGGTTGTTGAGAATGCACGGCACGGCGGCCGTGTGGTAGCGGTTGAGCATCTCGACGATCTCGCCGGGCGTGACCCTCTCCGAGAACGTGGTGAAGCCCTTGAGATCGGCGAACAGCGCGGTCAGCTCCTTGACCTGCCCGCCCAGCTCCGCCTGCGCGGGATCGGAGAGCAGCGCGTGCGCCACGTCCGGCGACATGTACTGGTGGAAGAGCGTGTGCAGCGCCTGGTAGAGCCGGGCGTTCTCCAGCGACAACGAGAGCTGCCCGGCCAGCGTCGCGGCCAGCGCCTCGTCCTGGTTCGTCCGCCCGATCGGCACCTCCAGCACGCCCGCCAGGTTTCCCTCGACGGTCAGCGGGAAGGCCAGCAACTGCTCGCGCCTGATCGGGTTGCCGTCGGTGAAGTGGTAGTTCCGCGAGCCGATCTGCGTCTTCCCGTCGGCGATCAGCGCGATCTTGACATCCCCGTACGCCTGCCGCACCCGCTCCAGCGACGTCGTCAGCAACTGCTCCTCCGGCAGCCCGACCCTGGTCTGCGCGTTCACAGCCACCAGCGCGGCCAGCCGCTCCGACAGCTCCCGCTCCTGGGCCAGCGCCTGCCCCGCCCGGTCGAGCACCGCGGCCTGGCCCTCGTTGAGCCGGAACTTGCCCGACATGCGGGTCGCGGCCATCGGCTCGCCCCGGCGTACGTGCTCGACCAGTTCCTCCAGCGCCTGGTCGTAGTCGCGCCTGATGCGCGCCACGGTCGCCGACAGCGTCACCGAGTCGAACAGGCCCGCGCTCGACCCCTCCCGCCGGAACTGCAGGTACGCGCTGTAGCCCACGAAGACGAAGGCCAGCGTCAGCAGGATGTGCCACTCCCACCAGGACAGATGCCAGTTGAGCTGCGACATGCCGGCGATCATGGACTCGGCCAGCAGCGCGTACGCGGTGATCAGGCTGATCAGCATGGCCGATGGTCGCCGCCGGTGCAGCAGGAACATCATCACGCTGGCCGCCGCGTACAGCACCACTCCCGGCACCGACGCCCACATCAGCCAGTTCATCGGCGAGACGAGCGGTGGCTCGCTGAGCGGGGTCAGGCCGGGGATCAGCGAGGCCAGACCCCACAACACCATGACGCCGACGAGCGCGCCGCGGATGAAGTGTTGCGAGCCCAGCACGGACTTGGCCGCCCGCTCGTCCAGCGGCAGCGCCGAGGCGAAGGCGAAGGCCGCCGCGATCGAGAGCCCCACCTGCTGCCCGATGTCGAACCCCACCGAGCCGGTGGCCAGGATGAACTTCGGCGTGGCCAGCCCGTGCAGGAAGAAGAAGCCCGCGCTGCTCAGGAAGACCATGGAGACCAGGAACAGCCGGGCGTCCTGCCGCCGCCGCGACGCCTCGCTGATGAGCACACCGAGCACCACGTTGACGCCGGCCACCAGGATGATGAGCCAGAAGTGGCTGCCGTTGTGCTGCCAGAAGATGTTGATGTGCGGCTGGGCGAGCAGCAGCCAGAGGCCGAGCAGGGGCAGGATCAGATGGATGCCCCAGACCACGCCGCGTACGGGCTGGGTGGCTTTGGGGAGGTAAGGCGCGGGACCGGGGGTTGGCACAGACCCGATTATCCACGCGAGATCGCTGTCCCGGCTGCGTCCTTTTACTCACCTGAGGAGTAACGGCCGGCACAGAGACCCGTACCGGCCGTGACGCCGCGAAACCTCAGCCGAACAGCGCGGGAAGTGCCGCCGTGTGCGTCTCCCGCAGCTCCTCGACGGGAACCTCGAACACGTCCTTGACCACCAGGGAGTCCCCGCCGGTCACGCCGAGCCCGTAGCAGGGCACCTCGTGCCGCCCGCACAACGAGGCGAACTCCTCGTAGGACTCGGGCCGCACCACGACCAGCGCCCGCGAGGCCGACTCGCTGAACAGGCCGGTGAAGGCGTCGCCGTGCAGCTCCACCGTGGCCCCGACGCCGCGCGCCAGGCACGACTCGGCCAGCGCGATGGCGAGCCCGCCGTCCGACAGGTCGTGCGAGCCCTCCAGCAGCCCGCGGCGGGCCGCCTCCACCAGCACGGTGGCCAGCGCCTTCTCCGCCTCCAGCACCGCCTGCGGCGGCAGCCCGCCCAGGTGGCGGTGCTCGACGTGGGCCCACTCCGAGCCGCCGAACTCCTCCGAGGTGTCGCCGAGCAGCACCACCCGCAGCCCGTCCGCGACGAACCCGGTCGGCACCCGCTTGGCCACGTCGTCGATGACGCCGAGCACGCCCACGACCGGCGTCGGGTGGATGGCCGTCGAACCGGTCTGGTTGTAGAAGGAGACGTTGCCGCCGGTGACCGGCACGCCCAGCGTCCTGCACGCGTCGGCCAGGCCACGGGTGGCCTCGGCGAACTGCCACATGACCTCGGGGTCCTCGGGGGAGCCGAAGTTGAGGCAGTTGGTGACGGCCAGCGGCTCCGCGCCGGTCACGGCCACGTTCCGGTACGCCTCGGCCAGCGCGAGCTGAGCGCCCGCGTACGGGTCGAGCTTGGCGTAACGGCCGTTGCCGTCGGTGGACAGCGCGATGCCCCTCGTGGTCGGCTCTGCGCCCTCCATGACCTCGGAGATCCGCACCATTCCGGCGTCGGCGGGCTGGGCCAGCACGGTGTTGGAACGCACGTAGCGGTCGTACTGGCCGGTCACCCACTCCTTGGAGGCCAGGTTGGGCGAGCCGAGCAGCTTGAGCAGGGTGGCCCGCAGGTCGGCGGGCCCGGCGGGCCGCTCCAGCCGGTCGGGCGTGTCGGCGTTGAGCGCGACCTGCCCGGCGGGCTCGTGGAAGGGCCGCTCGTAGACCGGGCCGTCGTCGGCGGCGGTGCCCGGCGGGATGTCCACGATGACCTCGCCGTCCCAGGTCATGACCAGGCGGCCGGTGTCGGTGACCTCGCCGATGACGGTGGCGGGCACGTCCCACTTCTCGCAGACCGCCAGGAAGGCGGGGATGTCGTCGGGGCGGACGACCGCCATCATGCGCTCCTGCGACTCGCTCATGAGGATCTCCTCGGGCCTGAGCGAGGGGTCGCGCAACGGGACCAGGTTGAGGTCCACCGCCATGCCGCCGGTGCCCTTGGCGGCCAGCTCGGTGGTGGCGCAGGAGACGCCGGCCGCGCCGAGGTCCTGGATGCCGACGACGACGTCGGCCGCGTACAGCTCCAGGCAGCACTCAATCAGCAGCTTCTCCATGAACGGGTCGCCCACCTGCACGGCGGGCCGCTTGGCCTGCGACTCGTCCTCGAAGGTCGCGGAGGCCAGCACCGACGCGCCGCCGATGCCGTCAGGGCCGGTCGAAGCGCCGAACAACACCACCTTGTTGCCGGGCCCTGGCGCGGTGGCCAGCTTGATCTGGTCCTTGCGCAGCAGGCCCACGCACAGCGCGTTGACCAGCGGGTTGCCGATGTAGCAGGGGTCGAAGACGACCTCGCCGCCGATGTTGGGCAGGCCCAGGCAGTTGCCGTAGCTGCTGATGCCCTCCACTACGCCGGGCAGCACCCGGCGGGTGTCCACGGCGTCCGCGCCGCCGAAGCGCAGCGCGTCCATGACGGCGATCGGGCGCGCGCCCATGGACATGATGTCGCGCACGATCCCGCCGACGCCGGTGGCCGCGCCCTGGTGCGGCTCGACGTAGGACGGGTGGTTGTGCGACTCGATCTTGAACGTGGCCGCCCAGCCGTCGCCGATGTCCACCACGCCCGCGTTCTCGCCCATGCCCACCAGCAGCGCCTCGGACTTGGGCGCCTTCGTGGCGAACTGCCTCAGATGCACCTTGGAGGACTTGTACGAGCAGTGCTCGGACCACATGACGCTGTAGATCGCCAGCTCGGAGCCGGTCGGGCGGCGGCCCAGGATCTCCTTGACCCGGTCGTACTCGTCCTGCTTCATCCCCAGCTCGGCGAAGGGCATCGCCTCGTCGGGGGTCTGCGCCGCCCGCTGCACACTGTCTGTCATGCGTTCACCAGGTTCTTCAGTACGGAGGTGAAGATGCCGAGGCCGTCGGTGCTCGGGGCGCCGACCAGGTCCTCCACGGCGTGCTCCGGGTGCGGCATGAGGCCGACCACGTTGCCCGCCTCGTTGCGGATGCCGGCGATGTCGTTGAGCGAGCCGTTGGGGTTGCCCAGGTAGCGGAACACCACGTGGCCGCCCGCCTCCAGCGCCGCCAGCGTGTCCTCGGAGGCCACGTAGCGGCCCTCACCGTGCTTGATCGGCAGCACGATCTCCTGGTCACGCTCGAACGAGCCGGTCCAGGCGGTCGCCGTCTGCTCGACCTTGAGCCGCTGGTCGCGGCACACGTAGTGCAGCGAGGCGTTGCGGGTCAGCGCGCCGGGCAGCAGGTGCGCCTCGCACAGGATCTGGAACCCGTTGCAGGTGCCGATCACGGGCAGGCCCGCCTTCGCGGCCGGGACCAGCTCGTCCATGAGCGGCGCGAACCTGGAGATGGCGCCGCAGCGCAGGTAGTCGCCGTAGGAGAAGCCGCCGGGCAGGAAGACGGCGTCAACCCCCTTCAGGTCGTGGTCGGCGTGCCACAGCGGGACCGCCTGCGCGCCCACGAGGCCGACGGCCCTGGCCGCGTCCTGGTCGTCGAGAGTTCCTGGAAACGTGACTACGCCCACACGCGTAGCGCTCATGACTGTCGTCCCCTCCGGAGGAATGCGCGCCTCACCGTCCCTTCGGGGCGGACGGCGGTGTCATCAGGTTATCGGGTGCGCCCGGGTGGTCGGCATCGGCTCGCCTGCCGGGTGAACGTACAGGTCAGACCGCTGCGCGCGGGAACGGGCGGCGGCCGGGTCGGACTGCAGCGAGCTCGCGGTGACGGGCGTCGGTCGGGTCGGACCGCTGCGAGCTCGCGGGGACGGGCGTCGGTCGGGTCAGACCGCTGCGAGCTCGCGGGGACGGGCGTCGGCGCCGTCGTCCCAGGCGAGGTGCTTGCGCAGGTGGACCGTGGTGCCCCGGCCCGGCGTGATGCCGAAGGAGATCTCATCGACGACCGAGCGCATGATCAGCAGGCCACGGCCGTTCTCGGTGTCGGGGGGAGGAAAGTGCGCGGGCATCGTCGGAACCCCGACGCCGTTGTCGGCCACGCGCACGTCGCACTGGCCGGCGCCGATCGCCGCCGACACCTCGTAGCGGTTCGCCGGCCCTCCGTGCCGGACCGCGTTGGAGCACGCCTCGGAGACCGCGAGCAACATGTCGGAGATGCACGTCTCGCTCACGTTGAGCGAACGCATCGCATCACCTAGCACTCGCCTGACCATCGGTATGCCGATCGCATCCCGAGGCAGAGCCAAAGAGAACTCAATATCCACCGGACTCCTCCGGGCGCCGCAATGTCACCTGGAGTAGGTTTCCCTGAGAAAACGGGGCTAACCGCAAAATCACGTTGTTGTTATTTAGTGTTGGCACGCCCGTGGCATTGTGGCACGTCGCAACCGCGCTTTAACCGCCCTAGGGGAAATCAGGGCGGCAAAAGTGCCTTCTAGTCCTCCACCCGGACGCTGTAGTCCTCGATGACCGTGTTGGCCAGCAGCGTTTCGGCCATCTTGCGGACCTCCTCCAGCGCCGCGTCGTCGGCCGGGCCCTCAAGCTCGACCTCGAAGCGCTTGCCCTGGCGCACGGCCGAGACGCCGGAGAAGCCGAGCCGGGGCAGCGCTCTGGCGATCGCCTGGCCCTGCGGGTCGAGGATCTCGGGCTTCAACATGACGTCCACGATGACGCGGGCCACTGCGTTCCTCCTGGAAGCGGGTGGTGGTTGGGAAGCACAGCCTACCGGCGCGTGTGGTCGCCGACACAACGGGAACGGGGAGGGCATGGGGCTTGCGCACTGGACTGTGATGTCTGCCACGATGGCCCCAAAAGCGTCCGAACTACCACCTCCCGGTTCGGCGTTAGGTAAGGCTGGCCTAATGTGGCAACCCCACTGACGACCAGCCCCGACCAGCAGGAGTGGCGCATGACCAACGACGCCTCAAGCGGTGCGGGGGCACCTCCTGAGCTTGTCCAGTTGCTCACCCCCGAGGGTGAGCGGGTCGAGCATCCCGACTACGACATTGATCTGACTTCGGAGGAGATCCGGTCGCTCTACCGCGACCTGGTGCTCGTCCGGCGCATCGACCTGGAGGCCGTGGCGCTCCAGCGCCAGGGCGAGCTGGGCATCTGGGCCTCGCTGCTCGGCCAGGAGGCCGCCCAGATCGGCTCGGGGCGCGCGCTGACCGACTCCGACATGGCCTTTCCCACCTACCGCGAGCACGGTGTGGCCTGGTGCCGCGATGTGGACCCCGTGAAGCTCCTCGGCCTGTTCAGGGGGGTCAACCACGGCGGGTGGGATCCCAAGGAGCACAACTTCCACCTGTACACGATCGTGATCGGCAGCCAGACGCTGCACGCGGTCGGCTACGCGATGGGCATCCAGCGTGACGACGCCAACGCCGCGACCATCGTCTACTTCGGCGACGGCGCCACCTCCCAGGGCGACGTCAACGAGTCCTTCATCTGGGCCAGCGTGTTCAACGCGCCGGTCGTGTTCTTCTGCCAGAACAACCAGTGGGCCATCTCCGAGCCCCTGGAGAAGCAGACCCGCATCCCCCTCTACCGCAGGGCCTCCGGCTTCGGGTTCCCCGGGATCAGGGTGGACGGCAACGACGTGTTCGCCTGCCTGGCCGTGACGCGCAAGGCGCTCGAAGCCGCACGTACGGGGCAGGGGCCGACGCTCATCGAGGCGTTCACGTACCGGATGGGCGCCCACACCACCACCGACGACCCCACGCGCTACCGGGTGGCCAGCGAGCTGGAGGCGTGGAAGCTCAAGGACCCGATCGAGCGGGTCAAGGCGTACCTGTTCAGGAACGAGCTGGCCGACCAGGCGTTCTTCGACTCCGTTGACGCCGAGGCCGACCAGCTCGGCGCGGACCTGCGGCGGCGCTGCCTGGTCATGCCCGACCCCGAGCCGCTCGACATGTTCGACCACGTCTACAGCGAGCCCCACCCCCTGATCGACCGGGAACGCGCCGAGTTCGCCGCCTATTTGGAGGGGTTTGCGCAGTGACCGTTTTGAGCTTGTCCAAGGCCCTGAACGAGGGCATGCGCAAGGCGATGGAGGACGACCCCAAGGTCCTCATCATGGGCGAGGACGTCGGCAAGCTGGGCGGCGTGTTCCGGGTCACCGACGGCCTGCAGAAGGACTTCGGCGAGGACCGCGTCATCGACACGCCGCTGGCCGAGTCGGGCATCATCGGCACCGCGATCGGGCTGGCGCTGCGCGGTTACCGGCCGGTGTGCGAGATCCAGTTCGACGGGTTCGTCTTCCCGGCCGCCGACCAGATCATCACGCAGCTCGCCAAGATGCCGATGCGCTCGCTGGGCGCGATCAGGCTGCCGGTCGTCGTACGCATTCCGTGCGGCGGCGGCATCGGCGCGGTCGAGCACCACAGCGAGTCGCCGGAGGCGTACTTCACCCACACGGCCGGACTGCGCGTCGTCGCCTGCTCCAACCCGGCCGACGCCTACACCATGATTCAGCAGGCCATCCGCAGTGACGACCCGGTGATCTTCTTCGAGCCCAAGCGCCGCTACTGGGAGAAGGCCGACATCGACACCGCCTCCACCGACTGGTGGACGCCGCTGCACACCGCCAAGGTCGTACGCCCCGGCCGCGACGTCACGCTGCTGGCCTACGGCCCCATGGTCAAGACCTGCCTGGAGGCCGCCACGGCGGCCGAGGACGACGGGCGCTCGCTGGAGGTCATCGACCTGCGCTCGCTCAACCCGCTGGACGAGCCGGTGGTGATGGAGTCCGTACGCCGCACCGGGCGGGTCATCGTCGTACACGAGGCGCCCGTCAACAGCGGCTTCGGCGCTGAGCTCGCGGCCCGGATCACCGAGCAGTGCTTCTACCACCTGGAGTCGCCCGTGCTGCGGGTCGGCGGCCTCTCCACCCCCTACCCCCCATCGAAACTGGAGGAGCACTACCTGCCCGACCTGGACCGGGTGCTCGACGCCGTCGACCGGGCCTTCGGGTACTGAGGGGGTTTGCCCAGATGAGACGCGAGTTCAAGCTCCCTGACGTCGGGGAGGGACTGACGGAGGCCGAGATCGTGCGCTGGCACGTCAAGGCCGGTGATGCCGTCAAGGTCAACCAGATCGTCGTGGACATCGAGACGGCCAAGTCCATCGTCGAGCTGCCGATCCCGTGGGACGGGGTGGTGGCCGACCTGATGGCCGGCGAGGGCGACACGGTCGACGTGGGCCGCCCCATCATCGCCGTGGACACCACCGAACCCGGCTCACCACCGACCGACGGCACCGGCACGGGCAGGCCGTCCACCGCCGACGCCCCTCCCGGGGAGGCAACACCGGCGTCCGACGGACCTTCCGGAACGTCACCCCAGCCCGACGGACCTTCCGGGACGTCAGCCCGGCCGGGCGGACCTTCCGGCACGAAGGCGGCGTCCGGGGCCGACGCCCTGGCCGAAGACCTGGTCCCGACACCTCCCGCCGAGGGCGCGGTCGAACCGGGCGCCCACGGCAGCCCGGCCCCCAAGGAGGAACGCCAGGCGGTCCTGGTCGGCTACGGCGTCAAAACCGGCGCCACCAAACGCCGCCCCCGCAAGACCACCTCAACCGGCGCCCCCACCAACCCGGTCGCCAACCCATCCCGCGTAGAGGTAGCCGGCGCCCTACCCACCCCTGGCGCGCCGGCCACACCGGCGGCGGGCGCACAGTCCGTCGCCACCCCCGTCACTCCCGGTGCCGGGTCGGCGGGGAGTGGTGCGGCGGAGTCCGGCGCAACGCACACGGTGCTCAGCCGAGTAGCAGTCCTGGCCAAGCCCCCGGTCCGCAAACTGGCCAAAGACCTAGGCGTGGACCTGACGACCATCACCGGCACAGGCCCCCAGGGCTCGATCACCCGCGACGACATCCACGCAGCGGCCACCGAGCCCCAACCCGAGCCCCAACCTCAGGAAAAGGCACCCACCGGCGGCGAAGAGCGCATCCCCATCAAGGGCGTCCGCAAGATGACCGCCCAAGCCATGATCACCAGCGCCTTCACCGCCCCCCACGTAACCGTCTTCCTCCAGGTGGACATGACGGCCACGATGGAGGCGATCCAGCGCCTACGCACGGTAGAGGACTTCGCCGACACCAAGGTCTCCCCCCTGCTCCTGATCGCCAAGGCGGTCCTGACAGCGGCAAAACGCCACCCCATGATCAACTCAACCTGGGACGACCAGGCCGAGGAGATCGTGATCAAGCGCTACGTCAACCTCGGGATCGCCGCCGCCACCCCCCGCGGCCTCCTGGTCCCCAACATCAAGAACGCCCAGAACCTGTCACTGCCCGACCTGGCCACCGCACTGACCCAGCTAACGGAGACAGCCAGAGCAGGACGCACCCAACCGGCAGAGATGTCCGGCGGCACCATCACCATCTCCAACGTCGGCGTCTTCGGCGTGGACACCGGCACCCCGATCCTCAACCCCGGCGAGTCCGCCATCCTCGCCATCGGCCAGATCAGGGACCAGCCGTGGGCGGTGAACGGCGAACTGGCCATACGCAAGGTGACAACCCTGTCCCTCTCCTTCGACCACCGCATCATCGACGGCGAACTGGGCTCACTGTTCCTGCGCGACGTCGGCGCGATGCTGGAAGACCCCATCCGCATGCTCGCCTGGACCTGACACAGACGGGAAAGAGTACGGCGACCGCCGGGAGGACCCCTCCCCCGGCGATCGCCGTACGGTGTGGGGACGCCCGCACCCATTGACCTCAGAGCACCGAGAGCCCGCCCTGATACATCGATAAAGTGATCCGCATGATTCGCCACATCGTGCTGTTCACCTGGACCGAGGACGCGACCGCCGACCAGAAGGCCGCCGTGACGTCCGAGCTGCGCAAACTCCCCGGCCTGATCCCGCAGTTGCGCAACTACACGGTGGGCCCCGACGCGGGCATCAACCAGGGCAACCACGACTACGCGGTGGTGGCCGACTTCGACAACGTCGAGGACTACGTGCTCTACCGCGACCACCCGGACCACCAGTCGGTGATCGCCGAGTACATCAAGCCGATCCTGGCGACCCGCGCCGCCGTACAGCTCAGCCTTTAGCGCTTCTTATGGGGGCACGGCGGCCTTACAGAGCGGCCGCCGTGTCTCGGAGCAGTGTCCGTGCATCTTCGCCGTACAGGGCGACCGTCGAAAGATCGTTGAGCAACTGGGTGTAGGTTTCCATGTCGCGCGGGTCGGTCAGTGTCAGCTCGGATGTGTAGGTCTCGATCACCACCCGCTCGCCATCGAAGATCGCGAAGCCATGAAGGGCGATGCGAGGAAGTTCCGCTGACCACGGCACGATGCCGAGTCGTACGTTCGTCAGCGTTGAGATGTTGGCCAGCCGATCGAGCTGAGCTCGCATGATCTCGACAGGACCGAGCTTGACTCGCAATGCGGCCTCGGTGATCAGAAACTCGAAGTGATGGCCGGTGGCGTAGAGCAGTGTCTGACGCTCCATGCGGGCGGCGACCGCTCGGATCATCTCCTCCTCGGTGAGGAACATGCTCCGTGCGCAGACCTGCCGCGCATACTCGGCGGTCTGGAGCAGGCCGGGCACCACGGCCGGATGAAACGATCTACGGATCGCCGTGGCGCGCTCCCGCTCGGCCAACATGGCCTGCTTCGCCTCTCCCCGGCCACCTGACCTGCGCCAAGATGCGATGTCCGTGGTGATGCGTGCCAGCTCATCGAGCACATCTTCCTGTACTTCGCTGTCCAGGCCAATCGCTTCGGCGAGTCTGCTCACCATGTCGACGGACGGCAACATCTTACCCGTCTCGATCTTGCTGATGGTGGGCTGTGTGACGCCGGCCGCCGCCGCCAGCCGCTTACCGCTTATGCCTGCGACCTCACGAAGCCCACGCATACGTTCGCCGAACTGATGGAGTTGACGTGACCGGTAGTCATCCATCCCGCCATAATGCCAGCGGACGTGCGGCTTGCCAGATAAGGTCCCGCGCGAGGACGTATGCCTGCGCATTCCCCTCGCACAGCTCGCGCTCGATCAAAACTCCATCGGCGGAGTAGCGCATGAGCACGACCAGGGTCTCGTCGAACAGCCAGAAGTCGGTGTCGGGCATCCCTTCGGGCACCCGCTCGCGCTCGACGAGCCGGATCTCCTCGCCGAAGGTGGCGTTGCGTTCGTAGGCCTCCATCTCCCAGCGGACGTATTCGGTGATCGGCGGCTCGATCACGTGTACACGACGCATCCGGACACCCTTGGAGACCAGCAGCTTGACGCGTTCCTGCCAGGGCGTCACGTCAGCAGGCCAATCCAATCCCGCTCGCCATGCGGCAAGTCGCGCCTCCTCGCCCGCGACCTTGTACGACTGGCGAACTTCCAGCCGGAACACGTCACGGATCGAGGAGGCGAACAGCTCGCCCAGGTTCGCTGAGATCACAGGCCCTGCAAGATGGCAAAGGGGACTTCTACGGCCGTCTCGCCGTCCGGCGTGGTGATCGCGTTGAACACGTCGCCCTGCACGACGTACGTTCCGCGCTCGGTCTTGAACACCTTGGGGCAGTCGTCACCCTCGCAACCGCGTACCTGGATCATGCAGTGTCTCCGCTCCGCTCGCCCGATGTATGCCTATCGAAGGTAGCTGCGCAGGCATACGCGCACAAGAGGAGTGCGGTTCATATGTCAAAGTAGGTATCGCCGCCTGGAATCACTCCTCTGGAGAGGCATAGTGAGGCATACTTCAGAGGCATAGTCAGTACAGACGCTGCCGGAGGGGGCACCAGTGAAAGTGGATTACAAGCGCGAAGTCGGCGAGTGGTCCGAGGCCACCGCTCGCGAACTCGGAGAGATCTGGCGCGGCATCATCGTTGGAGAGCGTCCGCACTGGACGCCGGGCCCGGCTCCGAAGCGGCATCCCAAGGCTGACGACCACATCGTCTGGGTGATGGCCGCTGACGAGGCCACCTTGCTTCTTCAGATGCTTCGCAGGGCCTGTGCGGAGTAGCCGTGCCTACGGATCCTGACCTCGGTTGTCTGGCTCCTCACCTTGGTCGGCCGTTCGAGGGATACATGAGGATTCACTGGCTCAAACCGGTTGGCTGGGCGACCCCCAGTATCCGCACTCGCCGATTCACTTGCGCATGTCAATCGGTGTCGTACGAGTTTGGTCAGGCCGGAGGGAGGTTTGCCATCCAGCGAACGGTCAAGGCCGCCGACGATCTCATCGTCGAACGGACACCACTCATGCGTTTCGCGGAGGCGGATCGCTTGTGGTCGGCCATCTTCGCGGGCGTCGCCCGGTGATCAATCGTGTGTGGTCAACCCAAGGCGTTCAGCCTGTAGTTTGGACCTGACGAACTCCAGGAGCCGGCCCGCGTCAGTTGCGGCCCCGATCTCCCGGCGTGATCCAGTTGAACGTCCGCCTCAGTACGGGCGGCGGCTCAGAGGTCGGGCGGGTTGTTCTCGCGGTGCATCAGGCGGCCCTCGGAGGTCTGACCCCTCCGGGGGGCCAGCACGATGCTCAACACAATCCCCACCCCGCCAACGATCATGAAGATCAGGCCGATCACATCCATGTGGACGCTCTGGCCGAACACATCGGGCTCGATCGCGAACCTCAGGATGGCGCCAAGCGTGAGGAAGAAGATGCTTACCCCGACACCCATGACGACCTCCAGGCAAATGGCTAGTACAGCCACGGTCATACCCGGCTATCGTTGATCACACCCGTAAGATCTCAGGCGAGGCACGACAACGGCTCGCCGCCGTTGTAGGTGATCATGTCGGAGATGGCGGTGAACAGGTCGATCGGCGCGCCGAGGGGTTGCCCGTCGAGTTCGGCGTAGGCGCGGTGCAGATTGCCCACGATGCGCTCGGAGTCCAGCAGTTCGCCCCACCGGCCGAGGTCCGTCTGCCTGGCCGCCTCCAGCGGCGCCAGCCCCGCCTCCTTGCCCCGCCTGGCGGTCTCCTGGACGAAGCGCAGATAGGATTCGACCGGTTCGTACGCCTCGGGCCCGCACACCTCACCGTGCCCCGGCACGACCGTCTCCGCCTCCAGCTCCCTGAGCTGCTCCAGCGCCCGCAACATCCCGGCCACCGAACCCATGACCACGAACGGCGTACCACCGTTGAAGATCAGGTCACCGGCGAACAGCAGCCGCCGCTCGGGGATCCACACGAAGGAGTCGTTGGTGGTGTGCGCGGCGTACCCGACATGCCGGACCTCGCACCGCAACTCATCGGAGTACACGGTGATCCGGTCGGTATAGGTGAGGAACGGCGGCGTCGGCTCCATCTTCCCCCACTCCACCCCGGCCGACCACGCGGCGCGGTAGGCGGGCACGCCCTCGGCGATGATCTGCTCGCGCACGCCCTCGTGCCCGACGATCGTGGCCTCGGGGAAGAGCCAGTTGCCGAACGTGTGGTCCCCGTGGTGGTGGGTGTTGATCAGCGTGGTGACCGGCCGGTCGCTGACCTTGCCGATGGCCTCGCGAAAGGCACGGGTACGGCGCTCGGTCGCGCAGGAGTCGATGGCGATGACGCCGCGCCGGCCGGCCAGGAACCCGGTGTTGTTGATCCACCAGCTCCCGTCCGGTTGCAGGTAGGCGTAGACGCCGTCAGACACCTCTTCGACGCGCGGCGGCGGCAGGGGATGGTCGTGCGAAGACGAACTCATGCCGCGAACGTAACCCGCCGCGAGGCCCGTCCGACCGTTACTTTCGGATAAATGACCGGACGCCCGCACGAATGGCGGGCGTCCGGTGCGACTGCCGCGGGTGGCAGTGGCTCAGTGCATCAGAAGGCCTCTTCCGGCAGCTCCATGAGCTCCTGGCCGGTCGAGTCGAGCACGCGCCGCTCGGCGGCCAGCCGGGGCAGCACGGTCTTGGCGAAGAACGACGCCGCCCCTACCTTGCCCAGGTAGAACGGGTCCTCGCCGCCGGCCAGCTTGGCCAGCGCCACCTCGGCCTGGCGCAGCAGCAGCCAGCCGATGACCAGGTCGCCCAGCGCGAGCAGGAACCTGGTGGTGTTCAGCCCGACCTTGTAGACCTCCGAGGGCGTCTCCAGCGAGCCGAGCGCCCAGCCCGCCATGGTGTCGCCCATGGCCTTGACCTCGGCGGCGGCCTCGGTGAGCAGCTTGCGCTCCTCCTTGAGCCGGCCGTTGCCCGCCTCGGAGCCGGCGAACTCGTTGATCTCGGCCAGCAGCGCGCCGATCGCCGCGCCCTGGTTGCGCAGGACCTTCCTGAAGAACAGGTCCTGGCCCTGGATCGCGGTGGTGCCCTCGTACAGGGAGTCGATCTTGGCGTCCCTGATGTACTGCTCGATCGGGTAGTCCTGAAGGTAGCCGGAGCCGCCCAGGGTCTGCAACGAACGGGACAGCAGCTCGTACGACCTCTCGGACCCCACGCCCTTGACGATGGGCAGCAGCAGGTCGTTCATCGCGGCGGCGTGCCGGTCGGCGGGGTCGATGAGCAGCGTGTCCTGGAACGTGGCCGTGTAGAGCACCAGGGCGCGCATGCCCTCGACGTACGCCTTCTGCAACATCAGCTCGCGCCGCACGTCCGGGTGGTGGGTGACGCTCACCCGCGGCGCGGACTTGTCTGCCATCTTGGCCAGGTCCGCGCCCTGCACGCGCGACTTGGCGTACTCCAGGGCGTTCAGGTAGCCGGTGGACAGGGTGGCGATGGCCTTGGTGCCGACCATCATGCGGGCGTGCTCGATCACCATGAACATCTGCTTGATGCCCTCGTGCACGTCGCCGATCAGCCAGCCGACCGCCGGATGCCGGTCGCCGAAGGTCAGCTCGCAGGTCGTGGAGACCTTCAGGCCCATCTTCTTCTCGACGTTGGTGACGTAGACGCCGTTGCGCTCACCGAGCTCGCCGCTCTCCAGGTCCACGTGGTACTTCGGCACCAGGAACATCGACAGCCCCTTGGTGCCGGGGCCGTGGCCCTCGGGGCGGGCCAGCACCAGGTGGAAGATGTTCTCGGTCATGTCCTGCTCGGCGCTGGTGATGAAGCGCTTGACGCCCTCGATGTGCCAGCTCCCGTCGGGCTGCCGCACCGCCTTGGTACGCCCGGCGCCCACGTCGGAGCCGGCGTCCGGCTCGGTGAGCACCATGGTGGCGCCCCAGTTGCGCTCGATGGCCAGTTCGGCGAAGCGCTTCTGCTCGGGGGTGCCGACCTGCCACATGGTGTAGGCGAAGTTGGGCCCGGCCCCGTACATGTACAACGCCGGGTTGGCGCCGAGCACCATCTCGGCCAGGGCCCAGGCCAGGCTGCGCGGAATGCCGGGGCCGCCCAGCTCGGTCGGCAGGTCGATGTTCGCCCAGCCGCCGTCGATCAGCGCCTTGTACGACTTCTTGAAGCCATCGGGGATGGTCACGGAGGACGTGGCCGCGTCGAACACCGGCGGGTTCCTGTCGCCCTCTTCGAAAGAGTCGGCGAGAACACCGGTCGCCAGCCGGTTCATCTCGTCGAGAATGCTGCGCACGGTGTCCTCGTCCAGCTCCGCGAAGGGGCCGGCGCCGAGGACCTCATGCCTTCCGAAAACCTCGAAGAGGTTGAATTCCAGGTCACGCACGTTGCTCTTGTAGTGGCCCATGGGCGTCGATCTCCTTGAACCGAGACTTCTCTACTGGCCAGTAACCTTACTCTGGAATGCTACCCGCGGGTAACCCCTGCCATGCATGGCATGCTCGTCTCCATGGACGCCGAAGAACTGGCCGCCAGGTGGCGGGAGCGCCTGGAATCCTGGGCGATTCCGGACGAGATCCTGGCCAAGGCCCCCGCGGATCCGTGGAGTCACTCGCCTGAGAGGTTCGGCACCCGTACGGACAGGGCACTGGCCGAAGTCGACGACGGGCCCACCATGACGCGCCTGTCCGAGGGGCTGCCGGAGAAGGGCACGCTGCTCGACGTGGGCTCGGGTCCCGGCGCCTCCTCCCTGCCGCTGCACGGGCGCATCGGCCACCTCTACGCGGTGGACACCTCGGCATCCATGCTCGAAGGTCTGAAGGGCCGGGCGGACAATCTCGGCGTTCCGGTCACCACGGTCGAGGGCCGCTGGCCCGACGTCTGCGACCAGGTGCCGGTGGCCGACGCCACCATCGCGGCGCACGTCGTCTACAACGTGCCCGACCTGGCCGACTTCCTGAAGGCGCTGGACGACCGTACGCAGGGACGGGTGGTGCTGGAGTTGCCGCACCGCCACCCCATGAGCTGGATGGCCCCGCTGTGGCAACACTTCCACGGCGTCGATCGGCCGGTACGTCCCATCGCGGAGGACTGCGTGGCGCTGGCGGCGGCGCTCGGATTCGCCGTCCAGGTGGAGGAGCGGGAATCCCCGCTGGAACGTTTCACCTCGCTGGAGGAGCTGGCCTCCTCCGCGTGCCGCCGGGTCTGCCTCGACCCCGCACGGGCGGATGAGGTGGCGGCGACGGTGCTCGAACTCGGCATGTGGCCGATGCCGCGTGACCGATGGGTCACGATCTGGTGGGAATGACGGACGTGCCCGCCGCGTTCCACTGAACGAGCTCAGCTCCCGGACGAGACGCGCCGTACCCGGATCGCCAAGACGACGCACCCCAGTCAGTCTCGTCTTTCATGGAGTGCTCAGCATGGCGTGGATCTTTCTCGTGGTGGCCGGCGTCTTCGAGGTCGCCATGGCCCTCTCACTCAAGCTCAGCAACGGCTTCACCAGCCTGTGGTGGACGTTGTCGTTCCTGGGCACGGCCGTGCTGAGCTTCGGACTGCTCTCGTACGCGCTCAAGTCCCTGGAGGTCGGCACCGCCTACGCGGTCTGGACCGGCGTCGGCGCGGCGGGCACGGCCATTCTCGGCATGATCGCCATGGGCGACGACGTGTCGCTGCCGCGGCTCATCTCCATCGCGCTCATCCTGGCCGGCGTCATCGGGCTGCGAACACTGGCTTGACGCCTTTGGTGGTGTCGCGGTTGGGTTGCCCAATGATCGAGATTCATGCCGTCACCATTGACGCCAAGGACCCGTACGAGATCGCGAGCTGGTGGAGCAGGGCCACCGGCCTGCCCCTGGGAGACGATGACGAGCCCGGGGACGACGAGATCATGCTCGCCACCGAGCGGTATCCGTTCTTCCTGTTCATCCGCGTGCCGGAGGGCAAGACCGTCAAGAACCGGATCCACCTCGACGTCAACGGGATCGACGGCAGAACTCGTGACCAGGAGGTCGAGCGCCTGACTGAGATGGGCGCGACCATCGCCGACGACCGGCGCACCCCCGAGGGCACCGGTTGGGTCGTCATGCTCGACCCCGAGGGCAACGAGTTCTGCGTCTGCAGGAGTAAGGCGGAGAAGGGCGAACAGTAGGGTCACCGGGCGGATCGCGCTCGTCCCTGCATCGTGAGCGTCACGATCCCGGCGATCAGGTAGACGAGCGCGCCGTGCCAGAGCGCGTCCCACGCCGACCCGAACACCCCCTCACCGTCGAGCACGAGCTGGACCGGGTAGTCCAGAGCGGCGACGATGCCCGCGGGCAGCAGCGCGAACTTGAACGGATGCTTGAGCGCCCAGATCCTGGCCTGGCGCGTCACGCGGTCGCCTTCCTGCGGCTTGGACACCGCACCGATCGCGGCGATCAGCGCGAACAGGCTGATCCCCACGCCCAGCGACCACACCAGACCGGCACCGCCGGTGAGCACGCCGACCCCGAAGGTGACGGCGGCCGCGACGCCGCCGCCAATGGCGGCGGTCTTCCAAGGAGCACCGCGAAGCGCGGCGCCGGACAGCGAGACCTCATCGCGTCGACTGATTTCGTTCATGCCTTCATGCTGCCTTTTGTCCGCCCCTGAAGGCATCGGGGTCCGACCCTGAGCTGTCCCTGGCTTCCGGGGGCTGCGCCGAGAGTGGCCGGAGGGAGTCCTGACATGATGCGGGAATGTCTGACATCGAAATTGTGCCACTTCGCGCTGATGAGGGGGAGCGGCTGCGGGAGGTGCGGCTGCGGGCGTTGCGGGACGCGCCGGACGCGTTCGGCTCCTCCTATGACCGCGAGATCGAGTTCCCGCCCGAGAAGTGGGCCGAAAGGCTGAAAAATCCGGACTCGCGGTGGTGGGTGGCCACGCGTGACGGCGGCGACGTGGGGCTGGTGTGCGTGCTGCTGGAGGACGGCGGGGCGGCGGCGCACCTGCTGTCGATGTGGGTGGCGCCCGAGGCCAGGACGGGTGGTGTCGGGTCCCGGCTGGTGGATGCCGCCCTCGCGTGGGCCAGGAGCATGCAGGCGGAGGAGATCGGCCTGTGGGCGGTGGACCGGAATCAGGCGGCCCGCGCGCTCTACACCCGTAAGGGGTTCACGCCGAGTGGCAAGGTCATGGCGCTGCCGTCCAACCCGGCCCTGATGGAGTCCCACTACGTGTTGTCCCTGCTCTTCCGTCAGGCCCGCGCCGAGGACGTCCCGGCGATCGTGGCGATGCTGGCCGACGATCCGCTGGGGGCCGCGCGGGAGGGCGACCCGGGAGACGGGCGCTACCTCGCGGCGTTCGAGCGCATCGACGCCGACCCCGACGACGAGCTGATCGTGGCCGAGCGCGACGGCAAGGTGGTGGGCACGATGCAGCTCACGTACCTGGCGGGGTTGTCGCGGCTGGGTTCGGAGCGGTGCCAGATCGAGGCGGTCAGGGTCGCCGCGTCCACCCGGGGTCAGGGGCTGGGCCGCAAGATGATCGTGTGGGCGATCGGCAGGGCGCGGGCGCGCGGCTGCGCGATGGTGCAGCTCACCTCCGACAAGTCACGTACGGACGCGCACCGCTTCTACGACTCCCTCGGCTTCACCGACTCCCACGTCGGCTACAAGCTCAAACTGGACTGATCTCCACCAGGTTGTCGTGGTAGGCGGGCCCCATGCCCATGTCCCCGTCCCGCTCGGCCACGACGGCGTTCGGGTTGGCGCCGCCGGGGCTGAGCTTGGGCCAGCGGCCCTTCGTCGAGGCCACCACCCCGGCCGACACCCGGTCGCTGATCTCCACGTCCGCCTGGAACTCGCCGCCGTCGTTGTGCACGCGTACCCGCTGCCCGTGCGACAGCCCGCGCGCCGCCGCGTCGGCCGGGTTGACCAGCACCACGGGGTCCTTGGCGCGGCGGCGCAACTCGGGGTTGTTGCCGAAGGTGGTGTTGAGGAACGTGTGCGAGGCGGGCGTGACGAGCGTCAGCGTTCCCTGCCCCGCCGTGGCCGTGTGGGACGGCACGTACGCCTTGCCCGGCTGCGGGAAGCGCAACCGCCCCGAACGCGTCGGGAAGCCCTCGGCGAACGGCGCGAACGGCTGCGGGTAGTTCATCCGCACCCAGCCCTCCTTGCGCAGCCTGTCCAGGGTGATGCCCTCCAGGGAGGGGTGCCCGCTGGTCAGGAGCTGCTCGGCCAGCTCCAGGTCGGAGTCGTACAACGACGGCTCGGTCATCCCCATGTGCGCGGCCAGCCGGCGGAACGTCTCCGTCGTGGACAGGCACTCGCCCGGCGGCCGGACGGCCTGCTCGTTCCACATCAGGTAAAGGTGGCCGTAGCCGGCGTGCAGGTCGTGGTGCTCGGTCTGCATGGTGGCGGGCAGCACGATGTCGGCGTAGTCCACGGTGTCGGTCGGGAACTGCTCCATGACCACCGTGAACAGGTCCTCGCGCATGAGCCGCCGCCTGATGGCATTGGCGTCGGGGGAGGAGCCGACCGGGTTGGCCGCGTACACCCACAGGCATTTGACCGACTCGTCCAGCTGGGAGGCCAGCTTGGTCATCACCAGCGTGCGCACCGGCTCGGCCAGCAGGTCCTGTCGCCTGTCGATGTTGAGGTGGACGTGGCCGCTGGTGGAGAAGGCGAGGCCGCCGCCGGGGTGGCGCCAGTCGCCGGTGACGCCGGGGATCGCGGCGATCGTGCGCAGCGCGGTGCCGCCGCCCGCGTGCCGCTGCAGTCCGTGCGTGGCGCGCAGCGCGGTCGGACGGGTGTGGGCCAGGCGCATCCCCAGCCTGTGGACGGACTCGGCGGGAATCCCGGTGATCTCGGCCACCCGCTCGACCGGGTGGCGCAGGATCTCCTCGCGGAAGTCGTCCCATCCCTCGGTGTGCTCGGCCAGGAACTCCTCGTCCTGCGCGTTCTCGGCCAGCACGACGTTGAGCAGCCCGAGCGCGAGCGCCGCGTCCGTGCCGGGCCTGATCGCCAGGTGTTCGTCGGCCTGGTCGGCCGTCCTGGTGCGGATCGGGTCGATGGCGACGATGTGGGCGCCGTTCGCGCGGGCGTCCTGGATGAACTTCCACAGGTGGTGGCCGCTGGTCAGCGTGTTGGTGCCCCAGAGCAGGATCAGCTTGGACAGGGCGAAGTTCTCGGGGTCCATGCCGGCCGGGGTGCCGTTCGTACGGAACAGCCCGCTGTTGCCGGCCGAGGAGCAGATGTTGAGCCAGTGCTTGGAGGCGCCCAGCGTGTTCCAGAACCGCCGGCCCGCCACGCCCTCGCAACCCTGTAGGTAGCCCAGCGTGCCGGTGCCCAGGTAGGGCCAGATGGCCTGGCCGCCGTGTTCCTCGACGATGCCGCGCAGCCGTACGGAGATCTCCTCCAGCGCCTCCTCCCAGGAGATGCGCTCGAACCGGCCCGAGCCCTTCGGCCCGACGCGGCGCATGGGGTACAGGATGCGGTCGCCGGCCCGGGTCTGCTCCAGGTAGCGGTTGACCTTCACGCACAGCGCACCCCTGGTGTAGGGGTGGTCGGGGTTGCCGCGCAGCTTGACGGCCTCGCCGTTCTCGACGGTCACCACCCATGAGCAGCCATCCGGGCAGTCCAGCGGACACGCCCCCAAAACCCTCAAATCACCCGACATAGGACACAGCCTACGTGCACCCGCCACCGTAAATTCGGAGGTGAACAGTGGGAACCCCAACGTGTAGCCTGCCCCTGCGACTACTGCGGGGACGATTGAGCACACTGGAAGTCAGGGTTCGTACGCTCCGGCACAGGAAGGTGCAGAATCGCGGTCAGTGGCCGATATCAGGGAACGAGACGACACGGAGGACCTCTCGGAGGGGGATCCAGCCGTGGCCGAGTCACGCGTGGACAACGACATCTACGTTGTTGAGCCGCTGCTGCCGCAGCGTCTGCGCCGCCCCTCCGACCTGCTCCGCTTCTTCGCCACGCTCATGGTCCTCGGCGTGGTCATCCTGCTCGCCCTGGTCGGCAAGCAGACCCTGATCGGGCTGGAGGCCGACGTCCAGGACGGCGCCGAACTCGTACCGGTGCTGCCCAGGATCGCCGCCTTCCTCGGCGGCGCGGCCGTGCTCATCGTGCCCGTGGCCTTCGCGGTCGAGCGCGTCTTCCACCGCGACGGCCTGCGCGTCGCCGAAGGACTGATCGCGGCCATCGTCGGCATGGCCGGCTCGTTCCTGCTCGGGCAGTGGCTCGTCGCCGGCAACGTCGACGACCTGCGCGTGCTGCTCACCGGCGACAGACAGATCGAGCCGCTCAACACGCTGCTCACCTCCGTGATCGCCTACGCCACCGCCGTCCGCATCTCCCGCCGCCCCACCTGGCGGATGCTGATGTGGACCACGATCGCGCTCTACATCCTGGCCTTCTTCTCCGGCCGCCAGATCACCATCCCCAGCGCCATCGTCACCGTCGTGGTCGGCATGGCCATCGGCTACGCCACCCTGTACGGCGTCGGCAGCCCCAACACCAGGCCCGCCGGCAGCGCCGTGGTCGCCGCCCTGCGCAAGTTGTCCTTCGTGCCCGTCTCCGCGCGCCGCGTCGAGGACGACCACCAGGGCAGCCGCCGCTACGCCATCGGCCTCAGGGACGGCTCCAGCCTCGACGTCACCGTGCTCGACCGCGACCGGCAGGTGGCCGGGCTGCCGTACCGGTTGTGGCGGCGCATCAGGCTCAACTCCGAGACCAGGCGGCGCGCCATCCGTTCGCTGCGGGCGGAGCTCGAACGCGAGGCGCTCATGGCGTACGCGGCCCAGGCCGCCGGCGCCAGCACCCCGCGCCTGCTCGGCACCAGCGAGATCGGCACCGAGGCCGCGCTGCTCGCCTACGAGCACATCGAGACGCGCCCCCTCGACGAGGTGCCCGACGCGGAGATCGACGACGAACTGCTCGCCCAGATCTGGGAGCAGGTCGAACTGCTGCAGATCCAGCGCCTGGCGCACCGGCGACTGACCGGCGACGGCATCCACCTCGACGGCGCCGGCCGCGTCGTGCTCACCGACGCGCGCAGCGGCGAGATCGCCGCCGGAGACCTGCTCCTGCGCCTCGACGTCGCCCAGCTCCTCACCTACCTGGCGCTGCGCGTGGGCCCGGAACGCTCGGTCCGCGCCGCGGCCAACGTGATGGGCCGCGACGCGCTGGCCGCCGCCATGCCGCTGCTCCAGCAGATCGCGCTGACCAGGGAGACCAGGTCGGCGGTGGCCAAGGCCAAGAACGTGCTACCAGGCATCCGCGAGCACATCGTCGCGCTCAAGCCGCAGGGCAAGGTCGAGGAGGTGCGCCTCGAACGGTTCAAGCCGCGCACCCTGATCACGATCATCGCCAGCGCCATCGCCGCCTACATCGTGTTGTCCCAGCTCAGCCAGGTCAACGTCTACGACGTCGTCACCACGGCCAACTGGGCCTGGTCGGGGCTGGCGCTGGTGGCCTCCGCCTGCAGCTTCGTGGCCGCCGCGCTCATGTTGCGCGGGTTCGTGCCCGAGCACCTGCCGCTCTGGCGCACCGTGCTGGTGCAGCTCGCGTCCTCGTTCGTCAAGCTCGTCGCGCCCGCCGCGGTCGGCGGCGTCGCGATCAACACCCGCTACCTGCAAAAACGCGGCATCTCACCGTCCAGCGCGGTGGCCAGCGTGGGCGCGTCGCAGCTCATCATGCTGGTCTTCCACATCGCGCTGCTGGCCCTGTTCGCCTACATCACCGGCTCCACCACGCCCACCTCGTTCGTGCCCTCGCGCGGGCTCGTCCTGGTGCTGCTCGGGGTCGCGGTGCTGGTCGTGGCCGTGCTCGGCGTGCCGCCACTGCGCAGGCTGGTGACCTCGCGCCTGCACAAGCTCTTCTCGAACGTGTTGCCGCGGCTGCTCGACGTGCTGCAGTCGCCGCGCAAGATGATCGAGGCGTCCATCGGCACCCTCATGATCACCATCACGTTCGTGATCTGCCTGGACGCCTGCGTGGCCGCGTTCGGCGGCGAGCTCAGCTTCACCGCCGTCGCGGTCGTGTTCCTGACGGCCAACGCGATCGGCTCGGCCGCGCCCACACCTGGCGGTCTGGGCGCGGTCGAGGTCGCGCTCGTGGGCGGCCTGACGGTGGCGGGCGTGCCCGCCGAACTGGCCACCTCGGCGGTGCTGCTGCACCGGCTGCTCACGTTCTGGCTGCCGGTGCTCCCGGGCTGGGCCGCCTTCACCTACCTGCAGCGGAACGAGCTTCTGTAATTTTGTCGATGGCCTGCAGCTCGTCCTCCGTGAAGGCCGGGCCGTCCACGCACGCCACGTTGTCCTCCAGCTGCTTGACGCTGCTGGCGCCGATCAGCACGCTCGTCACCCTCGGGTCCCGCATCGCCCACGACAGCGCCATCTGGGCCAGCGTCTGCCCCCTGGTCTTCGCGATCTCGTTCAGGTCGCGCGCCAGGTCCCTGTCGATCCGGTCGGCGTTCAGGAACCGGCTCGTGGCCGCCCGCGAGTCCGCCGGCACCCCGTCCAGGTAACGGTCGGTCAGCAGCCCCTGCGCCAGCGGCGAGAACACGATGCAGCCCATCCCCGCCTCCTCCAGCGCGTCCAGCAGCCCGTCCTCGATCCACCGGTTGATCATCGAGTAGGACGGCTGGTGGATGAGCAGCGGCGTGCCCAGCTCACGCATGATCCGCGCGGCCTGGGCGGTCTGCTCGGCCGAGTAGTTGGAGATGCCCGCGTACAGCGCCTTGCCCGAGCGCACCGCCCGGTCCAGCGCGCCCATGGTCTCCTCCAGCGGCGTCTCCGGGTCGGGACGGTGGCTGTAGAAGATGTCCACGTAGTCCAGGCCCATGCGCTTGAGCGACTGGTCGAGGCTGGCCAGCACGTACTTGCGCGAACCCCACTCGCCGTAGGGGCCCGGCCACATGTCATAGCCGGCCTTGGTGGAGATGATCAGTTCGTCCCGGTACGCGGTGAAGTCGTCGCGCATGATCCGGCCGAAGTTCTGCTCCGCGGAGCCGTACGGCACCCCGTAGTTGTTGGCCAGGTCGAAGTGCGTCACGCCGAGGTCGAAGGCCCGGCGCAGGATCGCCCGCGAGTTCTCGATCGGCCGGTTGTCGCCGAAGTTGTGCCACAGGCCCAGCGAGACCGCGGGCAGCTTGAGCCCGCTGCGCCCGCTGCGGTTGTACGGCTGGCGCTCATAGCGCCCGTCGTCGGCCTGATACGTCATGATGTACCCCTTTCAATGATCCAGGACAGCGCGAACGCCTCCTCCCGCCAGGCGTCGTAACGCCCGCTGCGACCGCCGTGCCCCGCGCCCATCTCCGTCTTCAGCAGGAACGGCCCGCCGGCGGCGGTGGCGCGCAGCCGGGCGATCCACTTCGCCGGCTCGTGGTAGAGCACGCGGGTGTCGTTCAGGCTGGTGATCGCCAGAATCGGCGGGTACGGCCTGCCGTCCACGTTCTCGTACGGCGTATAGCTCTTCATATAGGCGTATACGTCGGCATTGTGCAGAGGATCGCCCCACTCGTCCCATTCGATCACGGTCAGCGGGAGGGACGGGTCGAGGATGGTGTTCAGCGCGTCCACGAACGGCACCTCGGCCACGACGCCCGCGAACTCCTCCGGCGCCAGGTTCGCCGCCGCGCCCATCAGCAGCCCGCCCGCCGAACCACCCCTGGCGATGATGCGCTCGCTCCAGCCGGACGCCTTCAGGTGCCCGGCCACCGCCACGAAGTCGGTGAACGTGTTGCGCTTCCTGGTCAGCTTGCCTTCCTCGTACCAACGGCGGCCCATCTCACCGCCGCCCCGCACGTGCGCCACCGCGAAGGCGAACCCCCGGTCGAGCAGCGACAACCTCGGGACGGAGAAGCCCGGGTCCATGGAGGACTCGTAGCTGCCGTACCCGTACAGCACGGTCGGGGCCGGCTTGGCCGTGTCCTTGCGCTTGACGATGGAGACCGGGATCTTCGTGCCGTCCTCGGCCGTGGCCCACTCGCGGAACTGCTCGTAGTCGGCCGGGTCGTAGCCGCCCAGCACCGGGCGCTGCTTGAGCAGGATCAGCTCGTGGCTGTCCAGCTCGTAGTCGTACACGCTGGAGGGCGTGACCATGCTCGTGTACCCCAGCCGCAGCCGCCCCGTCGTGAACTCGGGGTTACCGGCCGGGCCGACGTCGTAGAGCGGCTCGGGGAAGTCGATCTCGTACGCGTTCCGCTCGGACGCCTCCACCCGCTCGCGCCAGGTGCCCCCGCCCGCGCCGTACGGCAGGACCCGCAGCCCGGTCAGCCCGTCGCGGCGGAAGTGCACCACGGAGTGGCCGGCGAACGCGTCGATCTCCAGCAGCCTGGTGTCCTCGCGGTGCGCGATCAGCGGGGTCCACGTGCCGGGGTCGTCGAGCGGGGCGGTGGCCAGCTCGAAGTTCTCGGCGTTCTCGTTGTGCAGGATGTAGAAGAAGTCGCCGGCGTGCTCGACGCCGTACTCGACCCCGGTCTTCCTGGGCCGCACGAGCGTGAACTCGCCGGTGGGGTCGAGGGCGTCGAGCAGCCGCACCTCACTGGTGATCTTGCTGCCCGCGCCCAGCACCAGGTACTTCTCGCTGCGGGTCAGCCCGATGCCGACCCAGTAACGCTCGTCGCTCTCCTCGTAGACCAGCACGTCCTCCTGGGTGCCCAGGGTGTGCCGATAGACCTGGTACGGGCGCCAGGCGTCGTCCACGCGCGTGTAGAAGTACGCCGAGCCGTCGGCCGCCCAGGCGCCGCCGTAGAAGATGTCCTCGATCTCGTCGGGGAGCAGCTCACCGGTCTCAAGGTTCTTGAACTTCAGAGTGAAACGCTCGGCGCCCTTGAAGTCGGTCGAGAAGGCCAGCATCTTCCCGTCGGGGGTGACGGAGCTGGTGCCCATCGAGAAGAACTCGCTGTCGCCGGCGAGCTCGTTGCCGTCGAGGATGACCTGCTCGCGGTCGAGCCGCACGCCCGGGGTGATCACCGGCGGCGCGTCGCCGTCGGCGGGGACCCGGCAGGAGACGGCGTACTGCTTGCCCTCCTCGGTACGCGAGAAGTACCACCACGAGCCCTTGCGGCTGGGCACGGAGAGGTCGGTCTCCTGGGTGCGGCCCTTGATCTCCTGGAAGACCTGCTCCTGGAGCTCGGCGAGGTGAGCGGTCTCGAGTTTGAGAAAGTCGTTCTCCGCCTCCAGATATGCGGTCGTGTCCGGATCTTCCTTGTTGCCCAGCCAGGCGTACTCGTCGATGACGGTGTCGCCGTGATGTGTGCGCTCCGTGGGGATCTTCTTCGCCACTGGCGGCGTGTTGCTGCTCACGTGGGGAGTCTATGTTCGGTTGTGATCGTTCCGTTGCCGGAGAAGTCGGTGATCGGGCCCGAGGGCTCAGGAGCGCTGCTAATCTTTAGAAGCCGACGCGGTGCGGCGCAACCTCCTCCTTCACTCCGGTGACTTTGGTGTGTTGTGCCGTGGAATGTCGGTAATCCCGTATGACGCGCCGGTCCGGCGATCGATTCGCAAGTCGGACGAAGGGCTGGTAAGTTAGAGGGGTTGTCCTCGAAAGGGGGCGCCGCTTAATTCCCGCAGGTCGAGCGAGTCCGGTCAATTTGACAGGAACTTGAACGGCTGAGAGAGTTAAGACACAACGAACGAACGGAAAACGCCT